>JAGUYG010000043.1 GCA_020061465.1 Ignavibacteriales bacterium | reverse complement strand
TTTTATTTGCTTGTTTAAGTTCTAAACTCTTTACAGAGAACTTCTTCGGAAGCAGCTTATCTTTTTCAGGATTCCAAACACGCGTATCAATTCCATTAATGATACCGTAAAGGTCGTTTTTTCGTTTAATGAGCAGCGGTTTTAAACCACCACTGATTTCGTCATCGGTTCTAATTTCGTTTGCATAGGTTTCACTTACTGTGTTAATGGCATCTGCAAACAACAATCCGCCTTTCAAAAAATTAATTTTACCTTTGTGTTCTATTCCTTTTTCCGAATTCAGCTCTTTCGGCAGACCTGTCTTTTCAAAAGTCGATTTCGGAAATTCACCCTGATATGCAAAGTTGTGAATTGTGAAAAGGGTCTTGAATGAAGAAAAATTCGGTTCATCTTTATAAATTGTTTTAAGATATGCCGGGATTAATCCGCATTGCCAATCATTACAATGAATGATATCCGGTATCCAGCCTAATTTTGAAATCAGTTCGAAAACCGATTTAGATAAAAGGACGAACCTCTCGTCGTTATCCGGATATTCCTCGCCTGTCATAGGATCAACATACAAACTAGTTCGGCTGCCAAAATACTCCTGGTTATCTAAAAAATATATTTGAACCCGAACTTTCTGCCCAGGTAAGAAGCACGATTTAAGGGAGAAGATAACCTCTTTGCCTGCTATATTTATCTGCAGGTCTTTCAGCCTAACGACTTCATGAATTTTGAACTTTCGGCTGTCGACTGCGCCATATTTTGGTACAACAATCCGAACTTCGTGCCCCATTTCTGCCAACATTTGAGGCAGAGCCGCCGAAACGTCTGCCAATCCACCGGTTTTTACGAAAGGAACTACTTCAGAGGATACGAAAAGGATCTTAAATTTTTTTGAAGGCATTTTTGTAAGTATTTTTTTATTATGTGCTCAAATTTAATCAAATAATTGAGCATCTCAAAGAAATCATATTGTTGAATTTTAAGTGTAAATCCACTATTAACCTAATGTAAGAACGAATGCTGATCTGAGAAGAGGTTATCTATCTCCCCAATTCTTTCAAATTGAACTTACAACATTTAAGCTGAACATTCTTTTACAGATAATGTGAAACTCTTGTTTGATTGATATCGCTATGTTATCGCTTCTTTTCACTTTTTAACAAGCTCATTAAACGTTATATTGAAGAGTAAGTTTTTAGATTTATTAGGTTTAAGAATGAAAAGAATAGCATCCGCAATAACAACTTTAATTCTTTTAGCAGCAATTGCTTCATGCGGCACCTCAACCGGAAGCAGATATGAAAAAAAAGAAACTACTCCAAAAACAAGTGATGCCGATAAAAAAGCAGAAAGAGATAAAAGAGAACTTATCGAAGACTTTGACATAACACCCTATAAGACTAAGATTTCAATCGATGAAAATGAACCCGCCAATCAAAGCCCCGTAGTCTCCAATGATGTTTGGTATGATTATCCGGCAGAGAGCACTCCATCCGAAGACTCATCAACACAGGATATTTCTCAAGTTGAAGGATATCGGGTGCAGGTAATAACAACAGACGATTTAGACGAAGCTAATGAAATCAGGGCAGAAATTTATTTTAAGACTAATCACAAAAACATTTATATAATTTTTGATCCACCGTTTTACAAGGTTAAAGTGGGAGACTTCACGAATATCTCAGACGCTAACTCCCTGGTATTCAAGCTAAATCAAATGGGTTATTCGGAAGCCAGAGTAGTGAGTGAATTAGTGAACTTAAAACGCTAATTTCTGCTAATGATTCGTTTATTTAAAAATCCCGTTCAAATTATTACTGTAAATACAAACGGTAAAAATTATAAGCGCGGCAAAGAACATAGTCAGATTGATGTTTTAACCGACCATTCAATTATTACCGAAGACGGAAGAATTAAAGATATCGTTACCAACAGCCACGCCGATAAAATTTTATTTGACTCACAAATTGATTTAAGCGGGAAAATAATTTTACCGGGATTGATCGAATGCCACACGCACACAGTATTTGCAGGTTCAAGAGCCAACGAATTTAAACAGAAATTAACAGGTAAAAGTTATGAAGAGATTGCCAATTCAGGCGGCGGAATAATCTCTACCGTAAATGCTGTACGAAATACTTCCGAAGATGAGCTGTTCGAGCTAATCAAACCGCGAATTAAATATTATATTTCGCAAGGAATTACCACGCTGGAAATCAAAAGCGGATACGGATTAGACTTTGAAAATGAGATAAAGATACTCTCGATAATAAAAAAATTAAATGGTTTTTTCCCTATCGATATTATTCCTACATTCTTAGGAGCACACACAATTCCTCCGGAATTTAAGCAGAACCGTGAAGGTTATTTAAAACTCATAACGGATGAATTACTTCCGTACATTTCAGCAAATAAACTTGCGGTCTTTTGCGATGCTTTTTGTGAATCGACCGCATTTACCGCAGTTGAAGTTGATTTGATATTTGATAAATCTAAAGCATTAGGATTGATTCCAAAACTTCATACCGAACAATTCAATAATATTGGAGGATTGGATATAGCATTAAAGCATCATGCAGCAAGTGTGGATCATCTCGAAGTTATTTTCAATAGCGATGTTACTAAATTTTCCGGCATTGAAACGGTAGCAGTTCTACTTCCAGGAGTATCATTCTTCTTAGATTATACTTATGCCCCTGCCCGAAAACTAATTGACAATGATGCAATCGTTGCTCTTGCCACCGATTATAATCCGGGTTCATCTCAAATTGCTAATCTAAATTTAATTATGAGCATTGCAGCAATAAAAATGAAAATGACATTTGAAGAAATTATTTCGGCGGTTACCATTAACTCTGCAAAAGCTCTTAACTTATCTTCAGATAGAGGCAGCATTGAAGTGGGAAAAAAAGCTGACTTTTCCATATTCGATTCAGAAGATTATTCAGAAATAATTTACAACGTCGGAAAAAATTTAAATTGTATGACAATCAAGAATGGTGAAATAATTTACGATTCAAGTACGTAGTTTTATTTCAATCTATTCCAGATTAAATTTTAAAAATTCTAATGGGGCAATAATTATGAAATCAATGATGATAGCAGTCGTTTCTCTTTTGATTTTTTCATCACTTGAAGCTCAAGTTCCGGTTATTAAAACGGGTATTGAAGTTTTACGAGAGGACGATTTCAGTATTCTAAAAGGAAAACGCGTGGGATTGATTACTAATCCAACCGGTGTTGATTCAAAATTAAAATCTACAATAGATATTTTGTTTGAATCGCCCGTGGTAAACCTGGTTGCTCTATTTGGTCCCGAACACGGAGTTAGGGGCGATTACGCTGCAGGTGACTATATCGAATCTTATATCGATTCTAAAACAAATTTACGTGTCTTTTCCCTCTATGGAAAAACAAGAAAACCAACTACCGAAATGCTTAAGGATATCGACGTTTTAGTTTATGATATTCAAGATATCGGATGCCGCTCTTACACTTATATCAGCACGATGGGTGTTGCAATGGAAGCCGCCGCAGAAAATAATATTGAATTTGTTGTGCTCGATCGACCCAATCCATTAGGCGGAATTAAAGTAGAAGGCAATGTTGTTGAAGACGGATTTATATCATTCGTTTCGCAGTTTAAAATTCCTTACGTATATGGATTAACTTGCGGCGAGCTGGCTTTAATGCTGAATAATGAAAGTATGTTAGCAGGCGGTTTGAAATGCAGACTGACAGTTATCAGCATGAAAAATTGGAAACGTGAGATGTCATTTGAAGAAACCGGTTTACAATGGGTTCCGACCTCCCCGCACATTCCTCACAAAGATTCGCCAAAATATTACGTTGCCTCAGGCGTACTCGGTGAATTAGGCGTGGCATCCGAAGGGGTTGGATATACTATCCCCTTTCAAATTCTAGGAATGGAGGACGTTGATTCCGATCTTCTGAGCGGAAAGATGAATGAACTTGGTTTGAACGGAATAATCTTTAGACCGATTACATATCGTCCCTTCTATGGGAGAGATGCAAAGAAAGAAATGCACGGTGTTCAGATTCATATAACAGATTATCAAAAAATTAATTTGATGAGCATTCAATTCTTGTTTATGCAAGTTTTAGCCGAATTATACCCGGAGAAAAATCCATTTAAACTTGCAGCCGAAGCCCGCCTGGCAATGTTTGATAAAGTTGCCGGTACCTCAAAGGTAAGAGAAATGTTCAGCAAAAACATGAAGTTTGAAGACGTAAATAATTTCCTTAATAAAGATGCCGAAGAATTTAAAAAACTTTCTGCTAAATATTATTTGTATAAGTAACATCTCTGTTGCAACTGCATCCGCACAGATGTTATTCGTTCCTTTTGAGAATGAGTCCTCTTATTCAGGTGCCTGGAATCTATCTACCGAGATACCCGATTATATTGCAGCCTACTTTAGAGAATTTCATTCCATCGATGTACTTTCTTCGACTGTATTTAATTCCTTAGCTGCTGAAATTTCCGAGAATGAATCGGACTACGACGACCTTGAATTTATTTCAAACATTGCAGAGAAATACGGAATTAAATTTGTGGTAATGGGAAGTATAAAAACATTCGACATAATCCGCTTTACTGCAGGTGAACCCATTCTTGCAGGCTACGAATCCTTCAGTTGTGAAATTGATTGCCAAATTAAAATTTATAATCTCGTTTCAAATTCAATGGAATATTTTAACGATATTAATTCCAAGATTGCAAACCGAGGATTAGGGCTTACTTTATTCGGTAAACCAACTGAAGAGAAGATTCAATTTTATTCCTTGAATACTATTAGGTTTGGCGGAGAGGAATTCAGCAAAACGATTGTGGGAGAAACAATGTTTCAATTTTGCGAGAATCTTTCTGCGGATATAAAAAGCAATTCGAAAGAAATTTTGAAGAAAGATACCCACAAATCTCTGAAGCAGAAAATTACCGATCATAAGCTAGATTCGATCGCAATTAAATCAGAAGTGCTTAAAGGTAAAATACTTACGTATGATAATTCTACCGGTGAGGCGTTTATAAATTTAGGAGATGAAGATGCTCTTAAGCAGGGCGAAGAATTATTTATTTACGCTAAAAGCGATTCACTGTTTGATCCTGTTTCAAACCGATTTTTAGGAATAAGCGAAAAGAGAATTTCAACAATCGAAATTATTGAAGTAAGGGGAGGAAAATTATCTCTCGGTGTAGTTACTGAAAACCGTCAGCTTGTTACAATAGGTATGGAGATAAGAAAAATTGTTCTGAAAAAACAAAACTGAGAAAAATTTATTACCTGTCGAATCTGAATTTCAAATCCGTTACCGACCATCGCGGTCTTAAATCAAGCGTATCGGGGTAAACAGAAAACTGTGAAGAGGGCTTGTAAGGATTTACCCAGCCATAGTCAAATACTCCTGAACTGTCCTTATCGTAGAAAGTCCACAATAAATATTTTCCGGCATCCATACGTTCAAAATTGAATTTACCTTTGCTGCTTATTTTTTGTTTGAACTGCCTTTTTTCTGCAATCGATTCTAACACTATTAAAGGATTTTTCTCCTCATCAAAATCCAGCAGCGTTCCCGAGACGCCGGTAAAATCAAGCCCTGAAATAGTCTTAAACTTAAATTTATAAACCGAATCTATTTTGTTTCCCGCAGCATCCTGAAGATTTGAGAGATTTATCTGAATTACATAATGATTCAAGGGATAAAGACGCGCAGCAGGCTCAATGATGAAGGAAGCATCATCTAAAAAATTAACGTGATATGATATGTTTGTTCCACCGGTATCGCTGAAAGAAATATTCTTTTTCAACTCAAGCGAATCGATTCCATCGTTAAATTGGAAAAATATTTTAGGATTAAGAAAATCTACCCGGTCGCTATTATTAACAGGAATTGTTTTGCTAATATCGAGTTTAATTGTATCGGGTAAATCGGAAACTGTAAGTGCTGCAAAATTATTTTTATTCAAATTGCCTCTCTTGTCTTTTAACGAATCCACAAAAACATACATTTTGTTTTCTGCTTTGATTTCACGGTTAGTGCTTAAAACTAGCTCATGCGGTTTAGTATTTCCCTTATAAGCGTAGAGCGGATTAAATTTTTGATTTGATGTTGAATCCATTATCCAAAAATTATTTGATCTTATTATGGTGGAATCAATCGGTTCACTAAAGTTCAGCAAAATATGATTTTGATCCGTCATTACTGCACTTTGCAGTACCGGAGCCGAAGTATCTCCCGGTGTTAAAAAGAAATTGAGCTCAGCAAAAAGAGTATCTTCTTCGCTTAAATATACATCTTTGTATGGTGCGCCATATTTATCCTGCTCTAATTGATAAAGCAAATCGCGAAACTCATCCTGAATTGCAAAAACTCTATAAGAGCCGGCAGCTAAACCGGCAAGACGATATTGTCCGTTTAAACCGGTTTGTGAAATGTAATCCGGTTTTGTATCGGAGGGATTTATTTCATTACCCGTTACTTTATATGCGAACAGCATAACACCTTCGGGTTTTTCATCGTATACTCTTCCTGTGATCATTTTGCGGTCAATTTTATCGCCGGTTGAAAAGGCAAATGTGAATGATTCAGCCATTCGATTTTTATTGTTATGATCGACAACGTCAGTGCCGATTGTTACTATGTAAGTAGTGCTGTCGCGTAGTTTCGAGGGGAAATAAATTCTTACATACCTTCCGCTCCAATCCAATTCAGGTTCTCCGTCGAATGCCGGAGAGATGAAGATTGCATCTTTTACAGATCTTTTATCGACAAACTCCGAAAATCCAAGTTCAAAATATTTGTCATTGAAGTTAATAGTTTCATCAGGCGGATAAACTTCCGCTATCTCCGGCGGTATACGATCAATGTCACCTCCTCCCGGCGGTAATTGATTAGCACAGCCGGATAAAAATAATCCGAAGCAAATCAGCGCTGTATTAGTTAGTTGTTCTTTTGATTTCTTAACCATTCTCTGTACTCTCTTACATAGCGCAAATGCTGCGCATAATTTTCTGCAAACTTATGTCCTCCCTTGCTGTCTGCCACGAAAAAAAAGTAATTGTGCTTTTGCGGATATAGCGAGGCAAGGATTGCCGCTTTTCCCGGATTATTAATTGGTCCGGGAGGTAATCCATGATATCTATATGTGTTATAAGGTGAATCAATTTGCAAGTCGTTGTATAAAAGTCTTTTCCAACCATTCATCTGTAAATACTGAACGGTCGGGTCTGCTTGAAGCTTCATGCCGGCTTTTAATCTGTTATGATAAACTCCTGAAATAACCGGCATCTCCTCAACTTTATTTGTTTCGCCTTCAATTATTGAAGCAAGAGTAATTATTTTGTGAATTGAGAAGCCCAATGATTCCGATCTTTTAATCAGGCTGTCTGTCATGAAATTACGAAAACCGTTTACAAATAATTCAATTACTTCTTTGGGATTCGAGCGTTCATACAAAAAATAATCACGAGGGAAAAGATACCCCTCCACGGTATTGGCATTTAGTCCAAGCGATTGAACAAAGTTTTTATCGATTGCTTTTTGTATGAATGAAACCGAATCAATTCTTGCTTCCCGGCGCAGTCTTGATGCAAGCCAGGGTAAAGTGGATCCGTTGTATACATTCACCTGTACCAGAAAATCAGCATCGCCTTTCACAAATAAATCTATTAGTTCGAGATAACTCAAGCCGTTAGGAATATCGTATCTTGCAGCTCGTATACGCTTCTCTGCACTGTATATGAAAGCGGCTGTTTTCATGTTGAATTTGCTTGGAATTATTCCTTCATTATAAAGTTTTTCAACGACGGAGTTAAATGTTTCACCTCTTTTTATTTCAAATCTTACCGGAGAATTACCGCTGTAATAGTTTGATGTAAAAAAGGTATAATAAAGCAGCGTAAGAATTATTATGAAGAAAAAAATCACCAGGAGCAATTCTTTTTTATTGAACAGCTTGCCGAAACCTTTTTTCACGAATGCACTCGATATATTGAAAATGTTCCCGCGGTTTGCTTCTTCTCTTTGAATCGCTCGTGATTCGTCAATTATTCTTTCATAGATTCTAAGCAATGCTTCGCGACTTAACGGCTCTTTAAAATAGTTGGAAATTTTTTCAGCTATTTCTTTTTCTCTTTTCGGTGAGTACGTTGGCAGCCCCATCGAACGCTTAACCCGACCTATCAATACAGAATGTAGAGTTCTGCTGCTTAATAGTTTAACTATTTCTTTATCTATTAAATCTACTTCTGTACGCAGCTTTGTTAAGATTTCTTCACGCTCTTGAAAACTTAAAGTATTTAGCTCCGTTTCTATTTTTTTATAGATGTTTTCCATTGATTAAAGATAAACAAATGAACAGTTTCACTTCAAGGTATACAGAATTAAAAATAATAGTTTGTCATGCACAGATTGCCGGATGCCAATCTGTACGAGTAATATATGCCTTAAAAGTTTTTGTTTAATTCAACACTAACACTTTATTTTTTTACCATTTAGAATTGGAAAAGATGGTTTTTAGTAATTAACCTTACTCAAGTTGACCGCTCTGGTTTAATATTACATTGAAAACCATTCCATAGGATCCTTCGGATAAAATGGTTAGTAAATCGGAACGATCCTTCGGATAATATGTTTTGTTAAGCAACCCACGACTTAAGTCGTGGGCTGCTGAAAGCCAAATCCTGGGAATTAAACCGTTTTAACGGTTTCCTATTATAAACGTTCAACTTGAGTAACCTTATATAGACTAGAATTGTTCATCCAGAAAAATCCGCCACAGATAAACCCGGGTAAGGGCTAAGACTTAAAGGAGACGTTATACCCGCTTCAAAAAGCTTCTCTCCTCGAAAAGCTATCATTGCTGCATTATCTCCACAAAATTCCATTCGTGGGATGCTAACTTTCTTGTTATATCTCTCGCCTAAGTTTATGAATGAGGTACGTAACGATTCATTAGCTGCTACACCACCAACTAATGACAATGAATTCACCTCAAATTCTTCCAAAGCTTTTTTTGTGTTTCTCACGAGTGCCGATATTACAGCTTTCTGAAATGAAGCAGCAATATCATTCTTATCGCTCAGGGAAATTTCAACAGCATCGGCATAATTTTTTTGGATATATCTAAGCACTGCAGTTTTAAGTCCGCTGAATGAAAAATTATATTTTTCCTTCAGTTCGGCTACGGGAAATTTAATTTTATCGGGATTCCCCATTGAAGCTGCCTGCTGAATTTTGGGACCTCCCGGGTAACCTAAACCAAGCATTTTAGCAACTTTATCAAATGCCTCACCTGCGGCATCATCAACGGTTGAGCCAATCTTTTTTATAGCGGTAAAACTATTTACACGCAGTAAAAGAGTATGCCCTCCGGAAACTACTAAAACAAGAATCGGAAACTCAGGTTTCTCCTTCATTAAAAATCCGGAGTAAATATGACCTTCAATATGGTTTACTCCTACGAACGGTTTTTTAAGTGTAAATGCTAAACCTTTTGCAAATGTTAACCCGACTAACAGTGCACCGATCAAACCTGGTCCTGCAGTAGCACAAATAAGGTCTAATTCTTCCAGCTTCAAATTTGATTTGCTTAATGCTTCTTTAACCAAAGGAGTTATAATTTGAATATGTGCGCGGCTGGAAAGCTCCGGCACAACACCGCCGTAATTGGAATGAAAATTTTGAGAAGAGATAAGATTTGCGGTAAGCTTTTCATTGCATATTACAGCAACCGAAGTTTCATCGCATGAAGTTTCTATACCTAGTACATTCATCTCTTAAGCGAAAAAATATTTTTAAAAATATATCCGGCAATATTAGGGTTTTCTTTTAGTCTTCTAATTGAATACGGATACCAATCTTCACCAAAAGGAACGTAGATTCTTATTTTATCTCCGTTGGCATTTATTTTATCGCGGAGTTTTTCCTTCACTCCAAGCAGCATCTGAAATTCATATTTATCCTTGGTAATTTCCATTCGTTCAATCATCTTATATGATTCTGTTATTAAGTATTCATCATGAGTTGCGATACCTGCATAGTTTCCTGCTTTAAAGATTGTTTCGAGCACTTTAAGAAAACTCTCTCTGATAACCTGCTTATCCTGATATGCAATACTTGCCGGTTCAATATAAATTCCTTTGCAAAGCCTGTAATTTGTACCGAGCTTATTTAAAATCACCGTATCGTTATAAGTTCTTTTCAGATATGCTTGAACAGCAACTCCTACATTGTCATAGTCCTCTTTCAGCTTTTTGAATATTCTGAATGTTGCATCGGTGTAAGGCGAATCTTCCATATCGATGCGAATAAAATTATTTAATTCCTTTGCTTTCTGTACTAATTCTTTAATTTGTTCATAGGCAAAATTTTCATCGATGCTTAATCCCATTTGCGTAGGTTTGATTGATAGATTAGACATCAAGTTATGCAAAGAAATTGCATCAAGTACCTCAGCGGCTTTATTTTTAGCTGTAATGGCTTCGGCTTTATTTTTTATGGATTCACCCAGTACATCCACCGTAGCATATATGCCTCTATCGTTAAGGTTGCGTACTGTATCTACGGCAGCTTCCAGAGTTGTACCGGCAATATACTTCATTGAAAAAAATTTAATCACTTTTTTAGGCAGAAGTTGAGCCGCCACAACAATTACATTATTAAAAAAGGACAATTTAATCTCCCCGGATTATTTTTCAAGATTGATAGTTGATTTTATCATAACAAAAATTATTTGTCAGCTAATAAAGGTTTTGCCTGATTCGTAAGTACCAAATTTCTTGATGTTAATTGCAATTTCGCCAAGGTTTTTTAAAGCCAGATTTATTTTTGCGTTTTCCAAGCTGCCGACAAGATCCGCATAGAAAACATACTGAAACGGTTTTTGGGGAATCGGGCGCGATTCAATCTTTACTAAGTCTATTTCACGCAACGCAAATACGCTTAATGCCTTGAACAGAGCGCCGGGAATACTTTTTAATTCAAAGCAAATTGATGACTTCGGATTGTTAGTTTTTCGGATGGATTTCCCCTTACTAATTATCAGGAAACGAGTATAATTCTGTCTATTGTTCTGAATATTCCTTCTAATAATTTTTAAGTTATAAACTTTTGCAGCTTCGGCGCTCGCAATTGCCGCAGTTGGTTCTAATTTTTCTTCACGGGAAATTATAGCCGAACCTGCAGTATCATAAGCAGGAAAAATATTGGCATTTTTTAATTCTCTTAAAAAATTCGAACACTGTCCTAAAGCCTGCGGATGCGAGTATACTTTTTTGATTTCGTTTAAGCTGTATTTTTTTATTGCCATCAGATGATGGTTTATTTGAAGATTAAGCTCACCGGTTATGCTTAAAGAGTATTTTAGCAAAAGATCATACGTTTCGAACACGCTTCCGTAAAGCGTATTTTCGATTGGGATAATTCCAAAATCAGCGGTTCCTCTTTTCACTTTTGTGAATACTTCTAAGAAGGAATATGAAGGCAAGACTTCTATAGCCTTGTTAAAATATTTTTTGGCAGCAATTTCACTGAACGCACCTCTTTCACCCTGGAAAGCTACTTTTATCATTTCAACAACATTCCGTTTAATATTTTTATTAGTAAATCTGCTTTAGAATATAATTCTTCAAGCCCTGAATTATTTTCGAAAATAAAATCCGCACTCTTTTTCTTTTCTTCATCCGGAACCTGATTATTGTCCCTTCTCTCAAATTCGTCGAGTGAGTAATTATCGGTTTTCTTTTTCCTTTCGAAACGTATTTGCTTATCCGCGGTAATTAACACAACAAAATCAAACATCCTATCCATCTCGGCTTCATAAATTAATGCAGCTTCAACAAAAACCAAATTACGCTTGATAAATTCTTGTTTAATTATTTGTTCGATGTTGCGAATTACTTTAGGATGGAGAATTGAGTTGATAATTATAACGTTCTGAGAATTTGAAAAAACTTTCTTAGCCAAATACTTTTTGTTTGGCTTTCCATTCACAAATGATTCATTCCCAAATGCCTTACGGATTTTATCATGTACAGATCTATCGGAACTTAATATATCTTTTGAAACTTCATCGGCTTCAATCACACGAAAATTCTGTTCTCGTAAGTATGAACAGAAAGCGGATTTACCGGAACCTATGCTGCCCGTAACGGCAACCTTAATTTTTTTAGAAGGCATACGCTGCGTCCCATAAGCTTTCTTTCAACAGTAAGGCATTATCCATAAGCATTTTTATTGTACAAAAAGATAATTAGCGCGCGTAACTGATTTTCCGGACTTCCCTAATAACAGTAACTTTTATTTGTCCTGGATATTCCATCTCGCTTTCAATTTTTGATGCTATATCGTGCGAAAGCTTGTCGGCATAAACATCGTCAATTTTTTCCTGTTCAACTACTACTCTTATTTCTCTGCCGGCTTGAATTGCGTAGGTCTTGGCAACACCCTCAAAAGATTTAGCTAAAGCTTCAAGGGTCTCCAAGCGTTTTACGTAACCTTCAAGCGGTTCTCTTCGAGCACCTGGTCTTGAACCGCTTATCGCATCGGCTGCCTGCACGAGCGGAGCGATAGGATGCTCCATTTCAATATCTTCATGATGCGAACCAACAGCATTTATCACAATCGGATGTTCTTTATATTTTTTTGTTAATTCGTATCCTATGAGTGCATGAGGACCTTCAACATTTTTGTCCACCGTTTTTCCGATATCGTGAAGCAAGCCGGAACGCTTAGCAAGGATAACATCGAGACCCAATTCCGAAGCCATTATTCCTGTTAAATATGCAACTTCAATACTGTGCTGAAGCAAGTTTTGCCCATAGCTTGAGCGATATTTCATCTTTCCGATATGCTTAATCAATTCGCTGTGCATGTTGTGTAAGCCTAACTGAAGGATGGTATTCTCGCCCTCCTTAACCATTTCTTCTTCCAATTCGTGCCGAACTTTTTCAACAACCTCTTCAATTCGTGCCGGATGAATTCTCCCGTCGGCAATTAATCTTTCTAATGATACTCTTGCAACTTCACGGCGAAACTGATCGAAAGAAGAAAGGATTACAGCTTCGGGAGTGTCGTCTACAATCACATCAACACCGGTAGCAGCTTCGAATGCCCTGATATTCCGTCCTTCCTTTCCAATAATTCTGCCTTTCATTTCGTCATTTTGAATTTGAACTACCGAAACAGTTGTTTCGATAGAGTGATCGGCGGCAGTTCTTTGTATAGCCTGAACTATAACTTTCTGGGCTTCTTTCTTTGATTCGCTTTTGGCCTGATCGTAGATTTCTTTAATTAGGTGGGAGCTGTCAATTCTTGCCTGATTAACCATATTTTCCATCAGCATTTTTTTAGCTTCTTCAGAGGTTAATCCTGAAATTTTTTCGAGACGGATATTTTGTTCGGATTCCAACTTTTGAACATCTAACAGCTTACTGTCGATGCTTCTTTTAATCTCGTTTAGTTCACGTTCGAACTGACGATTTTCTTTTTCCTTTTTTATAACAATATCGAATTTCTTTTCGATATTTTCTTCACGAATAGTTAGTTGTTTTTCAAGATTCGCAAGTTTTATCCTTTTTTGATTTACTTCATGGTCGAACTCTAATTTCTTTTTGTACCATTCATCTTTTACTTCTAATAATTTCTCCCTCTTAATATTGTTTGCTTCTTTTTGAGCATCGGTAATTAATTGTTTAGCTTTTTCTTCGGATGCTACTAAACTTTTCTTACCGAGTTTGGAATTAAACATCCACCCCAAATAAAAAAATAATGCAACTATTATTATAACCATAGGTATTAGCAATATAGGGTCCATTTTTCCTCCAACGCAGGGTTAAAATATTATACCGCATCTGTCAGCTCTGGCTATATAGGAAAAACCCTATGTAGACAGTGTGGGAATCCGCTAATGCGTTTTTTGCTTCCACCGTCCCGAAAAAACAGGAATCCGCAAAAACGGATTGAGGCCTGCAATAGACGCGTTAAGTCAAACTCCCTATTTTTTAATGTTAGTTTTTCTTATTTATTGGGCTGACAGAGCGGTAATTAATTTTATGATGGGTTAGGCATAGTCGGATCATTTACAAGAAGCTTTAATTTTTTCACCTTGTCGGTAGCCTGGATTAAAAATTCTCGATTTTTATTTTTCTCGAGAAACAAATCGTATGCAATATTCAAACAAGCAATAATAGCTATTGTTTGCGCAGGTTGGTCGGGAAGTTCATCTTTTGTTTCTTCCATAACCTTGTTAACGTAAATGGCTAACTCTTTAGCTATTTCTTCATTTTCGACAAGCAGTGAATATTCTTTGTCAAATATTTTTAGTTTAAGCTTCTTTTTATCGGTCATTTATGTCTATTCCATCAAACATTCAATAAAATTAAGAACTTAATTGATTATCTATCCTTGAAATTAAATTTTGTAGTTTGAGTTTTAGGTTTTCTCTCTCCTTTAGATTTAATGTATTAAATAAAGCCTGTTCGGTTTCTGTTCTCAGCCCCTCATTTTCTTCTTCCAACTGTTGTATTCTTTGAACCAGTACGTTATTTTCTTTTCTTATTTCATCTAACTGATGCTGTAAATCGGCATTTCGTTCTAATGTATCCTTGCATTTGCTTTTCATTATCGAGATTTGTGTCTCGAGTGCGCTTAAATCGTTAATCAGCAAATCGTATTTAGTTAATTCGGGCATTTATCAGCCTCTTAATTTTGCATTAAAACTTTTTGTAACTGCCGTTATTAATTTAGTAAATTCTTTATCAACTTCCTCTTCAGTTAATGTTCTATTCACATCATAATATTCAAGTGCAAATGCCATGCTTTTCTTATTGGTACCTATAGTTTCACTCTCAAAAAGATCAAACAACCTGACTGACTTCAGTAACTTTGAGCCTTCACGTTTAATAAATTCTATCACTTCGTTGTGCTTAGCTTCTCTGTCGAAAATGAAGGCAAAATCCCTAAATACTTTTGGATATTTTAATAACTCTTTATACCGCTTTTCGTCAATAGGGATTTGTTTTAATTCATCAAGGTTGAATTCAAAACAAAATACGTCTTGGTTAATGTCAAAAAATTTAAGAACGTTTTTATTAACCTTTCCGCCTGTGCCGACAACTCTTTTATTATACGATTTAACGAAATAATAATCGAACAAACTTTTTCCGTCATTATAATATGAATCTATTAAAACATTGTCAAGCGAAATTTTTATAAGAAAACTATGTATTATACCTTTAAGAATATAAAAATCGCTTTGAGTTTCTTCCGTTAACCAACTTTTTTTTGCTGCTCTACCGGTTATTATAAATAATAAATTTTGGTTTTCACTAAAATCATCAAAGCTTTCAATTTCATCGGTTACATGTTTATTGAAGACATTTCCTACTTCAAATAGATATAAATCTTTTTCACCTACGCTTATGTTTCGCGCAATTGTTTGTAAAGCACCCGGTATCAACGAGGTTCTGAGGTAAGCCATATCCTGACTTTGTGGATTAAGTATTTTTATTTTGTTACCCGTAATTGATGCAACACTTTCGCTTTGAAGAGGATTATTTATCATCTCATAAAATCCTAATCCCGAAGCAATATTTTTTATATTATCAACAAAGTATGATTCATCATGCTTTATATCTAAAGGAACAGATATGGTTTCGATTGTTGGGATACTATCATAACCATAAATTCTTGCTATCTCTTCAATCAAATCTACCTCACGCTCGATGTCAGGTCTGAACGTCGGTATCAAAAGTAATACCTCATTTTGACCGGAGTGTTTAATTTCGCATCCCAAACTAAATAAAATCTCGGAGATTTTTTCCTGCGGAATTTCATAACCTAACAATTTTGTAATCCTCGAGTAACGCAGCTTAATTTCATTTTGTTTTATGGGATTAGGATATACATCTATAAAACCTTCGGCGATCTTTCCGCTGCTTAGTTCAGCAATTAATTGAGCTGCTTTCTGTGCGGCATATAGCGTGTTTGATGGATCGGTACCACGCTCAAATCTGTAAGAAGATTCTGTAGTTAGCCCTAATGATTTTGATGTTCTTCTGATACTGGAATGATAGAAATAAGCGCTTTCGATAAGAATATCTTTAGTAGTAGAGGTTACTTCTGAATTTTCGCCGCCCATGATTCCGGCAATTGCTACGGGTCTTACTGCATCGCAAATCAACAATGAATTTTTAGGAAGCACTCTTTCCTTTGAATCGAGCGTTACAAACTTCGATTCTTCATCTGTGCTTCTTACAATTATCTTATTTCCTTCAAGGTTTACCAAATCGAAAGCATGAAGCGGCTGCCCTGTTTCATACATTATGTAATTGGTAACATCAACTACATTGTTAATTGGTCTTAATCCTATTTTTTTTAACCGGCTGCTCAGCCATTCCGGTGAATCTTTAATTTCAACTTCTTGAACCACCATTGCCGAATAACGCGGGCAATTTTCCACATCAATTATTTCAACGGAAGCGATGTCTGAAATTTTTCCGGCGGTCTCTTCTATCTTAATTGCCGGAACAGTTAACGGTATGTTGAAAATTGCTGCTAAATCCCTTGCAACTCCAATGTGTGATAAGGCATCGGGACGATTAGGTGTAATTGCTACTTCAAGAATAACGTCATTAAGCCCGAGTGCAGAAGTAATTTTTTCACCCGGTTTAAGCTCATCATTCAGTACCATTATACCTTCATGATTATCGCTTAACTCAAGTTCCGCTTCTGAACAAATCATACCGAAGGATTCAACACCTCTAATTTTTGCTTTAGATAATTTAAATTGACCTTGCGCAATAATTGTACCGATCGAAGCAAAAACGATTTTCTGATTTACTTCAACATTGGGTGCGCCGCAAATTACTTGAAGCTCGTGTTTGCCGTCCCAAACTGTGCATACTGAAAGTTTATCGGCATTAGGATGTTTCTTTTTTTCTTTAACGAAACCCACAACAAAATCTTTATAAATTTTTCGTTCGTCAATAACATCTTCAACCTCAAGACCGGACATTGTAAGCTTGTGTACTATTTCATCTACAGGAATCCCCGAAAGATCAATGAAATCGTTTATCCAGTTTAATGAGATTTTCAATTCATGTACTCCGGCTTAAAATTGTTTTAAGAATCTAAGATCATTTTCAAAATAAATTCTGATGTCGTCAATTCCGTATTTGAGCAGACCTATTCTTTCTATTCCCATTCCAAAAGCGTAACCGGTATATTTTTCGGAATCGTATCCTACATGCTGAAAGACATTTGGATCAACCATACCACAGCCTAAAATTTCGAGCCAGCCGGATTGTTTGCACAATTTACATCCTTTCCCCTTGCAGAGAAAGCATGTTATATCCATTTCAGCGCTGGGTTCTGTAAACGGGAAAAAACTTGGT
Organism: Ignavibacteriales bacterium; assembly: GCA_020061465.1. Taxonomy (GTDB): domain Bacteria; phylum Bacteroidota; class Ignavibacteria; order Ignavibacteriales; family Ignavibacteriaceae; genus JAGUYG01. Next base: position 25,598 of record JAGUYG010000043.1, on the reverse strand, counting down.
CTGAATCGGTACTTTAGCTCTTCTCCATAAAATTGATGAGCGAAAGCAACAAGAGTTCCTTTTAGTTCGGCGAAGGTCACATCGGTATCCACAAACAATCCTTCAACTTGATGAAACATGCAATAACTTCTGGAACTAACTGCTTCATTTCTATAGACTCTGCCTGGCATAATTGCTCTTACGGGCGGTTGGTAAGCCTGCATCACTCTAATTTGAACCGGTGATGTATGCGTACGCAGCAAAAATTTTGGGTTGATGAAGAAAGTATCCTGCATATCTCTTGCAGGATGATCAGCGGGAAAATTAAGTGCTTCAAAGTTGTTATAGTCTGATTCTAATTCTGGTCCTTCGAAAACCGAAAAACCAAGCCCTTTAAAGATAGATTTAATTTGATCGAGCGTTTGGGTCAGAACATGTTTGCTGCCTAACCGGATTTCGCTACCCGGAAGCGTTAAATCAAAATCTTTATCTGTGGAAGTTTTTTGGGATTCAATTTCACTCTTAATTGAATTAAAACGATCGGTAACATTCTGTCTTAATGAATTGAGCTGTTTACCTACGAAAGGGATATTTTCTTTTGGGACAGATTTAAGCTCTGAGAATAGACCATTTACAAGTCCGCTCCTGCTGAGATATTTTATTCTGATTTCTTCAAGCTTTTTAAGGTCGTTTACTCCATCAATGTCTTTTTCGAATTCAGAATAAATCCGGTTAATTTTGTCTTCAAGCATTTGAGATTTGACCGTAATAGATAACCCTCTTCAAAAAATAATTTTGAAGAGGGTAAAAATTAATTAGCTGAATAGTTTACTAACTCAGTAAATGCCGAAGGATTGTCGACTGCTAAGCTTGCTAAAACTTTACGGTTAATCGCAATTCCTTTTTCATTAAGCGAATGAACTAATCTAGAATATGTTGTACCGTTTTGTCTCGCCGCTGCATTAATTCTAACAATCCACAATTGCCTGAAAGTTCTTTTTTTCAGTTTACGGTCACGGTAAGCATGCACCAATCCTTTTTCTACATGGTTCTTTGCAATGGTATATACATTACTTCGCGCTCCCCAATAGCCTTTTGCAAGCTTGAGTATTTTTTTTCTTCTTCGGCGTGACGCTACATTATTTTTTGCACGTGGCATTTTAGGTATCCTCTTTCATTATTGAAGCATTATTTTAACACGTTTTTCTTCGGACTTAGCAACTAAGGTTGCCTGTCTTAATTTTCTTTTTCTCTTTGTGGATTTGGAAGTGAGAATATGGCTTTTGTAAGCTTTTTTTCTTTTAAACCTTCCCGAAGCGGTCTTCTTAAAAGTTTTACCGGCTCCTCTGTTACTTTTCATCTTTGGCATTTTTAATCCTATTATTTTTATTTACTTTTTTTTATCTTCGTTTTGTCAGGCACAAGAATAACGTTCATGTTTCTGCCTTCCATTTTAATAGGCGTTTCCACCTTAGAACAATTTTCAGTTCGCTCAATAAACTTTTTAAGCAACTCTTCACCTTGCTCGGTATAAGCCATCTCTCTTCCTTTAAAAAACACAACGGCTTTAACTTTATTTCCTTCTTCTAAAAAATTTATTGCATGTTTTGTCTTAAATTCAAAATCATGAACATCTGTATTGGGATGCAGTCTAATTTCTTTAAGTACCGAAACCTGTTGATTTTTTCTTTGAAACTTTTCCCTTTTTTGCTGTTCGTATTTGAATTTACCAAAGTCAATAATTTTACAAACAGGAGGATCGGCTTGAGGTGCAATCTCCACAAGGTCTAATCCTCGTTCAACCGAGAGTTTGATTGCATCATCTACACGAAATATTCCTAATTGTTTTCCGTCGAAGTCAATAACACGCACTCTTGAAGCTTTTATATCTTCATTAACTCTAACGTTATCTTTTTGAGCGATGAGAACCTCTCTAATTTGTTGTGTAATATTTGTTTTTTATTTCTTCTTCTAATTTAGATAAGAATTCCGAAAGCGGGAGTGAACCAATGTCACCCTTTTTATGCTGCCGAAGGGAAATACTTCCGTTTTTTAATTCTTTTTCACCGATAATGACCATGTAAGGAACTTTTTTCATTTCCCAATCACGAATTTTGTAACCAATCTTTTCGTTCCTGTTGTCCAGTTCCGAACGAATCCCGTGCGTGCGAAGCTTTTCATCTATCGTTTTTGAATACTCAATAAAGTTTTGAGATATCGGAATTACTGCCGTTTGAACAGGCGAAAGCCAAAGCGGAAAATCACCGCCGTAATGTTCAATAAGGACTCCAAAGAAACGTTCGAGCGAACCTAACAAAGCTCTGTGAACCATGAACGGACGATGTTCCTTTCCGTCTTCACCGATGTATTTCATGTCAAATCTTTCGGGAAGATTGAAATCGAATTGAATGGTACTCATTTGCCATTCTCTGCCTAAAGCATCTTTGACTTTAATATCAATCTTCGGTCCGTAAAATGCACCGCCTCCTTCGTCTAATTCAAATTGTAAATTTTCTTTTTCAAGTGCTGTGCGAAGCGAATGAATTGCTTTTTCCCATAAAGCATCCTCTCCCACTGCTTTTTCAGGTTTTGTGGACAAATAAAATTTCAATTGATCGAAACCGAATGCATGCCACATCATCTTGGCGAAGCGAATAACTTCGATGATTTCAGCTTCTATTTGTTCGTGAGTACAAAATATGTGTGCATCATCTTGGGTGAATCCTCTTACCCTAAGTAAACCATGCAGCACTCCGCTTTTTTCATAACGGTAAACAGTGCCAAGCTCAGCCCACCGCAGTGGTAAATCGCGGTACGATCTTAAATGAGTTTTATAGATCATAATATGAAAGGGACAGTTCATCGGCTTAATGTAATAGTCCTGTTCATCTACTTTCATTTCGGAGTACATACTTTCGTGATAAAAATCTAAATGACCGCTAGTTTCCCACAACCAGCTTTTTCCCATGTGCGGCGAGAATAAAAGTTCATAACCGTTTGCTAAGTGAGTTTCTCGCCAAAAGTTTTCGATTTCAATTCTAATCCTTGCGCCTTTTGGGTGCCAGTACACTAAACCGGCGCCGGCTTCTTCATGGAGACTGAATAAATCGAGCTGCTTACCAAGTTTTCGGTGATCGCGTTTTTTAGCTTCTTCAAGAAAGCGGAGATAATCCTCCAACATTTGTTTTTTGGGAAACGAAATACCGTAAATTCTCTGAAGTTGTTTTCGTTTTTCATCACCGCGCCAGTAAGAGCCGGATATATTTAACAGTTTTACGTACTTAATCTTTCCTGCTGAAGGAAGATGCGGACCGGTGCACAAATCTGTAAAAGAGCCTTCTTTATAAATACTAATGGTTTCGGAATTCTCATCTATCCCCGATAGAATTTCAAGTTTATAATTATCACCTTTCTTTTTGAAGAATTCAATTGCTTCTATTTTTGATAATTCTTCTCTTATGAACGAACTATTTTGTTCGGACAACTCGATCATTTTCTTTTCTATTTTGACTAAATCTTCTTCGGTAAGATGAGAATTTATGTCGATGTCATAATAAAATCCGGATTCGATAGCCGGTCCAACACCAAACTTGGCTTCAGGATAAATTTCCTGTATAGCGTGAGCCATCAAATGAGAAGTTGAATGCCAGTACACTTCACGTCCTTTTGGATCGTCAAAGGTTAAAAACTTGATTACTGCATTAGAATTTATCTGTGCATTCAAATCCTTAACAATACCATTCACTTCCATAGCCAATGCATTTTGAGCTAATCGCGGTGAAATCGAATCGGCTATTTGATAACCGGAAATACCGCTATCGTATTCTTTAAAATTTCCGTCAGGAAAAGTAATTTTAATTTTTTCCATATTCCTTATAACAAAAAAAATCGGAGTAATCTCCGAGCTAAGTGGGTTCTATAGGATTCGAACCTATGACCTTCTGCACGTCAAGCAGACGCTCTAACCAACTGAGCTAAGAACCCGAACCAACGTAAAAATTTAATTTTATGTTAAAAATGGTCAAAAGTTTAATGGTTCTTAAATCCTATAATGTTTGTACCGAGGGCCGGACTCGAACCGGCACGGGTGTAAACACCCACAGGATTTTAAGTCCTGTGCGTCTACCAATTCCGCCACCCCGGCAAAATTCTTTTCATTTTGAGCGTGTAAATATAGAGTATTGATTATATTTTTGCAAGAAATCTAAAGAATCTCATTAGGGGATTAAGCCTATATCATTTGCTTTAGCCAATTAATGGGTTTGCGTTTCTGACAAAGTTGGTTTAACTGCGGGCAAACAGCACTGTGCCGCAATCATGTTTGTAGCAATGATTCTATTTTTCGAATAGTTAAGGGTGCACTTCCCTCATAGTGGTTGTTTACATTCAGATATAAATCAACATTCTTTGATTGCAATTCGGTTATCATATCCGCTATAGGTTTCAAATCTAAATCTTTATTTACATATATTTTATTCCAATTACCTCCGCTAAGTTTTTCAATTCCTCCGCGATCGATACCATGAAGTCTAATCACTGTAAAGCTCTTTATGAAATTTTTAAATTTTTGATATAAAGTAACAACTGAGGGCATATAATAACCTTCCAAAAATATATGCGCTAAATCGAGGGAGTTTAAGAATTTAAAATAGGATTCAGTTAAATAGTTCGAATTACGTAACTCAATTCCGATTTTTGGTACTTTGAAATTTGCCGTTTCAATAAATTCTCTAAATCTGGTTTGAAACTCCGAGAGAGATGACATTTTTGATTTGTTGAGATATTCGAACTGAAACATCAAACACGCCGTCTTATCAATCATTTCCGAAATGGATTGTATAAATTGTTCGAATAATTCTATGGATAAAAAGTATGGATTTTTTACTAAACCATAAGAATCGTCTTTTGAATAATAGTGTGTTAGAGTTAGCGAATTTGGAACTTTTATCGTGAAGGTAAAATCTTTCGGTACCGAGCGAATATATTCTGAAACGATTTTGGGATTGGGAAGCACAGGTTTTTTCCACGGAAACAATGACCAAAACCACTGATCGATTTCAACTGTGTTAAAATGCTTCGAGTATTCATTCAGATAGTTAATTTCTTCTTTATCCGAATAAACGATGTTTCGCCATGAATCATATTTCCAACTGCAAGTACCTATATAAAGTTTCGACATAATCGAATGACTTTACTTTAATTGAGAATATGCATCCAGTAATTTTTCTTTAGTGCTCAACAAATCTTGAGAGATTACTTTTACCTCGCCTAACACAGGCATAAAGTTCGTGTCGCCGCTCCACCTCGGAACGATATGCATGTGTATATGTTCATCAATCCCTGCACCGCTAACCTTACCTACGTTAGCACCTATATTAAATCCTTCAGGCTTGAAAACAACTTTTAAGGCTTTGGAAGCTAACTGAATCATTTGCATTATCTCAAGATTTTCTTCATCGGTAAGCTGCTCGCATTCACCTATGTGTCTGTAAGGGACAATCATTAAATGACCGTTATTATACGGATATAGATTTAAAAGTGTAAAGGTATAAGTACTCTTTTTTATAAGAAGATTTTTGTGGTCTGTTACTTCCAGCTTAGCCATTTCACAAAAGATACAGCCGCTGTTTTCCTTTTTATCCTGAAAGGATTCGATGTATTGAGTTCGCCAGGGAGACCAAAGTTTTTCCATAAATTTCAGGCAAGATGATAAAGCTGATCGATATGAAATCGAATATACCGATCAGCCTCTATTTCTCACGATCAGTTATTTTCTTCTCTAGACTTTTTGTAATCCTCAATTATTTTCTGTTCAACTTCTTTTGGCACTTCTTCGTAATGAGAGAACTCGCGTTTATATGCCCCTCGTCCTGAAGTTAAGCTTCTTAAATGCGAAGAATATTTATACAATTCGGCAAGAGGCACTAAAGCTTTAATCACCTGGAAACGTCCGTCAGAGTCCATTCCTAAAATCTTACCTCGCCTGCTCGAAATATCACCCATAACATCACCCATATATTCTTCGGGAACGGTAACGGTAACGTTATATATCGGTTCTAGCAAACAGGGATTAGCCTGCAAAAAACCTTTCTTAAAACATTGTGCAGCGGCAAGCTTGAAAGACATTTCATCCGAATCAACAGTGTGGTAAGTTCCATCGAATAAAGTTACTTTCACATCCACAACTTTACAGCCGGCAAGAACGCCTTTTTGCATTGTATCTATAATACCCTTTTCAACAGCAGGGATGAATCTGCCAGGTACTACACCGCCAACAACAGCATCAACGAATTCAAAACCCGAGCCTCTTGGCAGGGGTTCCATTTTGAAGTGAACGTGACCGTACTGCCCCCTTCCACCGGATTGTTTTTTGTGCTTATGTTCAACATCATCAACTTTTCCTTTAATCGCTTCTCTGTATGGTATTCTTGGCTCAACAAGGTCAACATCAACACCATAACGCTCTTTCAATCTTTTCACAGCCAACGCTAGTTGAAGTTCTCCCTGCCCCGAGATTATAGTTTGCGATACTTCAGGATCAAATTTAACTTTGAAAGAGGGATCTTCTTCATGCAGCGTATGTAAGCCTGAAGCAATTTTGTCTTCGTCTCCTTTTGCTTTAGGAACGATTGCACCTCTGATAATGGGTTTGGGAAATTCTATAGGAGAAATGACTGCGCTGAAATTTTTGGAAGCTAAGGTGTCGTTAGTGTGAGTATCCTTTAATTTTACAACTGCACCCAAATCACCTGCAGACAGAAAATTTACTTCTTTTCTTTTATGTCCGTTCAGTATAGAAAGCTGGCTTAATCTTTCAGTCTTGCTGTTGCTGAGGTTAACAAGATCAAGTCCGGCGTTAACTTTACCCGAGAATACCTTGAACAGCGAAAGTTCACCGACATGTTGTTCGGAAATGGTTTTGAATACAAACAGAACTGGTTCCCCGTTAACATCGGGTACAACTTTTATCTTGTTATTGGTACCGGCTAAAATGGCTTCTTCACCACCCCGATCCCACGGCGATGGAAAATACTTAGCGGCAAAATCAAGAAAATTATTTATACCGATTGCTTTAGTTGCAGAGACAGCAAATACCGGTGTGAAATTTCTTTTTTGCAACGCAAGCTTAATTCCAGATTCTAGATCGTCGGCAGATAATGTGCCCTCGTCAAAATACTTATTCATCAATTCTTCTGTAGTTTCAGCAACCTTTTCGATTAGTTCCGTATGATACTTTTCTGCATCAGGTAAAAATTCGGATGGTATGTCTGATTCGGTAACTTTTCTGCTGCCTGCATCTCCATAAGTATAAGCTTTCATTTTTAGTACATCGATAACTGTTTGGGCATTTACTCCTTCATTAGCAGGAAAGGTTACGATTACCGCCCCCGATGTTAATCTCTCTTTAGCTTGTTCAAAAGTTCCAAAGTAGTTGGAATGTTCGTTATCTATTTTATTAATAATTAGTGCTGAAGGTAAGCCATATTCGTTCACATATCTTCCCGTTATCTCTGAACCTACTTCAACTCCTTCGGCAGATTTGAGCAGCATTACAACTGTATCGCATACTCGCATTGAAGCTTTAACCTCTCCGATAAAATCGGTATAACCGGGCGTATCCAGGAAATTCAGCTTAAAGTTGTTCCATTCTATATGCATCAATGACGTTTGTATGGAAATTTGTTTATCGATTTCATTTTCTAAATAATCGGACACAGTATTTCCTTCGGATATCGTACCGATGCGGTTTATCTCACCGGCAGTGTAAAGTAATATTTCAGATAACGAAGTTTTTCCGCTTCCTCCATGACCGACAAACGCAATATTTTTTATTGCTTCAGCTCCATATTCTTTCAAAAGTTTTCCTCCTTAAATTCAAGGTGAGATTTTATTTTTTGATATTATTTTGTCAATGTTTCTTGTAGGTCTTCCAAAAGGAGTTAACCCCGTTAAATATTGCGGAGAGGTTTTTGATCAAACCCGTTACGGGTTCCTCAACACCTCTCCGTAGTTTTTCTTCCAGTAAAAGTATTTTGTCTACGCGGTCTCTTACATCGGTTACAATACTCTTTGCTACATGGATTTGCTCTTTTGCCTGCTCGGAAAGAAAGATTAATTTATCACTGAGGTTTGTGCTGGAGATTAATAAAGGTTTTAATTGAGAAGACATTTCCTTGATGTCATTCTCAATCTCCACAATGGACGCAGTGATCCTTTTTACATAAATGATAAGCGCAATACACAAAGCTGATGCAGAGAGTAACAGAATGATGTAAAAGATTGTAAGAATATCCATTACTACGAACTCTTACTTTCTTTATAAGCATCAACGCCGGCTTTTACTGCACTCTTCAGCTTTGTGCTTTCGCTCTCTACTTTATCCTTACCGGTTGCATAAAGGTCATCAGCCTTACTCTTAGCGTCTTGAAAAATTTTCTCGGCATCTTTTAACAGTTCGTCAGATTTTGTTTTAGCATCCTGAATCAGTTTTTCAGAACGTTTTTTCCCCTCATTTATCAGCTCTTTGGCTTTATCTCTTGCCTCGGAAATATATTTTTCACCTTCTTCGAAATATTCTTCCGATTTTGCTTTTATATCACCCCGTAATTCCTTTCCGGATTTCGGAGCATAAAGAAGAGCCAATACTGCGCCTACTACGCCGCCGGCAAAAAAGCCGATGATTAAACCTTTTCCTATTCCATTTTCTTTTGACATATCGAACTCCTTTTTTAGTATAATTACGCGCTTTGAATATAAGAAGCGACCATCTGAAAATCAAGAAAATGACGTATTTTTACCTAAAATATGAGCGATTTATTTACTCATGTTTTGAATAATGGCTTTACCGAATTCCGATGTTTTAACTTCAGTTGCGCCTTTCATCAACCTTGCAAAATCATAAGTTACAATTTTAGATTTTATAGTTTTCTTGAGTGCATTTTCTATTAGTTTGGCAGCTTTACCCAAGCCAATATACTCTAACATCATCGCCCCTGAAAGTATAAGGGAACCCGGATTCACTTTATCAAGTCCGGCATATTTAGGTGCGGTGCCGTGAGTAGCTTCGAAAATTGCGGTTGAATAACTCATATTACCACCGGGAGCAATACCTAAACCTCCCACTTGAGCTGCAGCGGCATCCGAAAGATAATCACCGTTCAAATTAGGAGTTGCAACCACTTCATATTCTGAAGGTCTAAGTAATAGCTGCTGAAACATACTATCGGCAATACGGTCTTTAATCAAAATTTTTCCATCCGGAAGTTTACCGCCGTACTGAGACCAAAGTTCATCTTCAGTAACGATTAAATCTCTAAATTCAGTTTTTGCTACTTCATATCCCCATTCCTTGAAGGCGCCTTCGGTAAACTTCATTATGTTTCCCTTGTGTACTAGAGTCACACTTTTTCTTTTATTATCTCTCGCATACTCGATAGCTTTCTTTACTAAACGCGATGTTCCGAATTGGCTTATCGGCTTAATGCCTACGCCCGATGGTATTCTAATTTTCTTTTGGAATTTTTTGTTGATGTACTTGATTAGGTCTTCCGAATCTTTTGTACCGGATTTAAACTCAATACCTGAATAGACGTCTTCAGTATTTTCCCGGAAGAGTATGATGTTTAAATCTTGAGGTCTCTTCATCGGACTTGGAACACCGGAATAGTATTTAACCGGACGAACACAGGCAAATAAATCCAGAATTTGTCTTAATGCAACGTTCAAGCTTCTTATTCCACCGCCAACCGGGGTTGTTAGAGGTCCTTTAATCGCAACAGTGAATTCTTTGATAGCTTCAACGGTTTCCTCAGGCAGCCACTTATTTTTACCGTAAACCTTTAGGGCTTTTTCTCCTGCAAAAATTTCCATCCAGGCAATTTTCTTTCTGCCTTTATAAGCATGTTCAACTACCTCATCGAAAACCATTTTAGCTGCATGCCAGATATCGGGTCCTGTTCCATCGCCTTCAATAAAAGCGATTATAGGATTATCAGGAATAATTAATTTCCCTTCTTCAAACTTGATTTTTTCTCCATCGGAAGGAATTGAAATTTTATTAAATTTTGCCATTTTTTTACTCCTTGTTACTTGTTGGAAACGGAATCGATTGTAATTTTTCCGTATCTATTTTGATAAAGTGCAACTGCGAAAACACCAACTAAGACTGCAAACCAAAGGGTTACAACTCTTACTATAAAAGTTGATGCCACAGCGATATCTTTTGAGAAACCTTCATTGATTATTAGAAACGTTAACGAACCTTCTGTTACTCCCAATCCTGCAGGCAGCATTGTAATTGCCCCTACAATAGTGGCGAAGGCATAGCTGAAAGCTCCCCAAAAAATTCCGAGGTCTATTCCAAAATTAAGCAGAATAATGTGATATCCCAAACATTCGAATGACCAGGAGAGCAGACTAATAAGTGTCATATAAAACAGCGGCAAAGGACGCAGCAGAAGGTATGAACTTTCATAAGCATTATGAATTTTTTCCAAATGTTTTTTGAAGAACCGTACTTTTTCAAAAAATTTAATTATGGACAGAGCTATTTGTCTGATTCCAATGATAATTAAAAGAACAACGAAAAATGCCGCTACAATCAGAACTATGGTTCTTCCATAATCATAAATGAATGCACCTAGTAAGGCAATAATTATCAAGGAAACAAAATCAGTTATCCTTTCAACGAAAATAATCGGTGCGGTTTTACTAACCGGGGTGCCATTGATTTGCTTAACAAGAAACGATTTTAACAACTCCCCCATTTTGCCCGGTGTAATACTCATAACCAATCCCGCAGCAAAGATTGATAATGAATCAATTTTTTTTATTTCGATGTTAAGCACTGATAAATAATAATCCCATTTGTAAAACCGAGTTAAATAATTCATGAGCGAGAGAAGTAAGAGCAAGGGGAGTAAGAGCCAATTAAAACTTCGGAATGCAATTAAAACTTGTTCAATATCACCGTAGATGGTTAAAATTAAATATAAAATACCGGCAATTATTGTGATTACGATAAGTCTATTTTTTATCTTTTCTATCAATCGGCAAGCCTCAACAATGCTAAGTATAATTTTGGAAGAGGCAGCCCGACCACGTTGTAATAACAGCCATTAATTTTCTTCACGAACACTGCGCCAAAATCGTCCTGAATGCCGTATGCACCGGCTTTGTCCATCGGACTGCCGGATTTTATATAGTCGTCAATTTCTTCATTATTTAATTTTTTAAATGTTACTAAAGTTTTTTGATAATCGACAATAGTTAAATCTTTTTTTGTACTATGAACCGCAAAGCCTGTATAAACTGCATGTGTATTACCACTTAATTTCTTAAGAATATTTTTTGCATCTTTTTCATCGCGAGGTTTCCCGATAATTTCTTTGTTCAGCACTACGATTGTATCTGCTGTTATTATTATCCCCCTCCGAACCCGTTGTTTGGCAACTTCCAATTTTTCTACCGCTAAACGTTTTACGGCTTTTATAGGTTTTTCTCCGTTATTAATTTTTTCGTCAACATGAATTTCAATTGTTTTAAAGGGAAAATTAAGCTGTGATAAAAACTTTTTCCGTCTGGGCGACTTTGATGCCAAATAAACCGGCAAATCAAATTGGACCATGGTGCGTTATCCTTCTTAAATGTGTACCCGGATAGTAGTGATTTAATATTTCTTGATATTTAATCCCCCGGATTGATAAAGCCAATGCCCCCCACTGACACATGCCAACGCCGTGTCCGTATCCTTTACCCGATAGAGTAATTTTATCGTCTGACACAAATTTAATTTCGAAGTTATTGCTTTTTAGTATGCCTGTATTGCTTGTATTTCTTATAACGAATCTTATGTTATTGCCGAAAATGCTCAGCGAATCCAATCCCGATTGCCGCTGAAAAATTATTCTTAATTCATTTATTCTGCCTGATGGAAATCGACTCATAACTTGGAGACTATGAATTGTTACATTGTTATCGTCAATCAATCCGGCTGTAAAAAGTCTGTTGGTAAACTCTTGTAATTTATAATTTTCTTCCCAATAAAAATTCGGAGAGATACTACAATAAGGTTCATCACCATCGTCATGGCTCATTAAATAAGGAAGTCCTTCATCAGAGAAGACGTTCTTAACATCTTCAGTTGTACCGCCGCAGGTTGAATGGTAAAATGTTATAGCCGGTTTATCTCCGAACATCAGTATGATATCTTTGGTTTCAATTGCTGCACGGTTTGAAATTGAAGCCTCAATAGCTGCCCCGCCGTAAACCTGGTCACGAGTGTCAGAGTAAACATCAAAAAATTCTTTTTGTTCTTTTAGCTTTATTAATGCATAAGTTCTAGCGCAAATGGTGAATGCTTTTAGAGCTTCATAATATTCATTGTCTCTGCCGAGTGGCATCTCAGCCGGTATTACACCTTTTAAATATTCTTCTAAAGGAAGATAGTTTATGATAAATATCGCATCTCCTTGCTTAACGATCTTTAACGATCCTCTAAAACGCTTATTATTAATTTGAATTATTTCATTTCTATCAACAGGCTGCATTTCAAAATTGGGTGAGCTAAAATCTCTATCGTCTATTTGAAATTTTAGTAAGTTGTTCTTTAGAGTAATTTTAACCCGGCTGCCTGCATAAATAATTGCAATTGTTTTTTGATCGTTTCTTAAATAAAGTGAATTATTAATGTCGAATGCCGTCTGATTTATTTTTTCTTCGATTAGCACTCTTATGATAATTCCCTTTGATGTATCATCTTCGTTTACCGTAAATTTTCTACTCGACGAGCAGCCGAAATAAAGAATTAAAAGAGCTATAAGTTGAATTATCAAAAATATTCTAACCGCCATTTGAACACCGAAGAAAATTTAATGCAAGATAAGAACTAATATAGAAAGAGATTTTTGAGGATGGATTTTTTAAGGAATCGATTGAAAAGGTCCTTGAAGAACTTTTTAACGGAACATTGCTTTTATACTGCCCCAAGTTCTCTTTACGCCTGATATACTGGGAGTTACTGATAATTCCATAGAATAAGAAACTACATCGCTGTTATCAACGATTTTGATACGGTAAACAAAAATTAAGTCAGTTGTTTTGTAAGCCGTCTCATCGATATAAGTATATATTGAATTACTTCCTTTGGGTTTAATTGTAGCAATTTCAATGTAAGAAGTTTGCGGGGTTTTTCTTTCTATTATGAAATGCCTTAGATTATTTTCTTCTGAAGTTTTCCATTCAAGCCGAACATTTTCGGATTCAGTCCAGCCGTGAAAATATTCCATAAATGCACCGCCCAAAGCAAGGCTGTTGATGAAAAAAACTAAGAATATTTTTAAAAGGCTGTTTTTCATGGTCAAAATATATTTTGCCTTTAGGTGAATGTCAAGTTTTTTATTCAAACTTCTTTTTTGCAATTTTGGCTTTGTAATGTTCGATAGTTGTACTAAAGTAAAATTATCTAAAAGAATAAGGTGTAAAAAAGGGGAAAAGCGCTCTAAATGACCTTCTGGAAAAAGAATTTATTGATAGTATGGATCTGCCAATTTTTAGCGATGGTCGGAATGAGCGCAATTGTGCCATTTCTTCCGCTGTTTGTCCGCGAATTAGGGGTAACTAATCTTGAAGAAACTGCCGGTTGGAGCGGATTAGTCTTCGCAGGTCCATTTTTTATTTCATTCTTCCTTACCCCCATTTGGGGCAGTTTGGGGGATAAGTACGGTCGAAAAATAATGACACTCCGTGCCGTTTTCGGTTTGGCTCTTTCACAACTAATAATAGGATTTTCGCAGGATGTTACTCATTTATTCGTGGGCAGATTGCTTCAAGGTGCATTAAGCGGATTCTTACCTGCTGCAATGGCTCTAGTTGCCTCAAATACTCCCGAAGAAAAAACAGGTTATGCATTGGGACTCCTTCAATCGTCAACTTCGGCAGGAATGGTATTAGGTCCTTTAATTGGAGGTGTAATTTCCGATTTAATTGGTTTTAGAAATGTTTTTTTTGTGGTATCGGCACTCCTATTCCTTACCGGATTTCTGGTTTTGTTTTTTGTTAAAGAAGAAATGAAAGTTAATAATAATGAGAAATATTCATTCGTACAGAATTGGAAATTCCTGCTCAGCAATAAAATATTGAGATACTCTGCAGCAATGATTGCTCTTACTTCAGTCGGTTTTTCCTTCGTGAGACCAATCTTCGTTCTTTACGTTGAGACTTTGAATATTAGCACAAAATTTTTACCAACAATTACCGGAGCTTTATACAGCATAGTAGGAATATTCTCAACTATTTCATCTGTCTGGTGGGGAAAGCGGATAGAAAAACACGGAATAAAAAAGAATCTCGTCATAGCATCTTTGATTACAGGTTTGATGTATTGTATTCATACTTTTATTAACGATCCCTACTCTCTCATACCTGTACGAATGCTTCTCGGATTTGGATTCGGAGCGCTTCTTCCGCTTCTATTTACATCAATCAGTAAAAATATTTCATTAGAACGAAGAGGCGGCGTTTTAGGAGTTGCATCAAGCTTTCAAATTTTGGGTAATATTATTGGACCAATAGCCGGCGGTTTCTCGGTAGGTATAATCGGATTAAAATTTTCATTTTTATTAACGGGGCTGGTATTCTTTGTAATGATATTTATTTCTTATCTGACGCTGAAAGATTAAATTAATCCGGATACCAGTTTCCGAAAAGAAATTTTAAATAAATTATCAATGAGTATAGAATAATATAAACAGGCAATGCCAGCCATGCCCATGCTAATCCCAGCTCCAAATACACTCCAAAAAAATAAGCTAAAGGAACGAAGACTAATAGATTTGTAATAACTTCTGCCGTCATAACAAACAGCGTTTTTCCTGCAGCCTGCAATCCGTTTGCGAGAACTATACCCACTGCATAAAATATTTGAGCAAACCCTGCAATGCGCAGGGCAGGTGCAGCAGTCTCAATTATTATTTGATCATTAGTGATTAGAAGAAGTACAATCTTTGGAATCGAAATAAATATGATACCAAGCAGTAAAGTGTAGTATGAAGCTACTTTTGCTGTTTCGAATCCGTAAATTTTTGCAAGTTCAAATTTGTGTGAGCCTAGATTATTCCCTACTAAAGTTTGAACTGCTATCCCAAATCCGAAACATGGAAGAAAGGACATAAATAACACGCTTATAACTGCTTGAGTTGCCGCTTGCTCTACAGTGCCAATGATTCCTATAATCGCAACGAATATTAAAAAGCCAATTAAAATAAAAATATTTTGAAAGGAAACGGGTAGGGATAGTTTATATAAATTTCTTAGGATGGCGTAGTCAATTCTGAAGTGTTTAAAATTTGAAAATCGCTTTCTGTTATAAGGCAGAAGTATTACAAACAAGTAAAATATTACATCGAAAAATGTAGCTAATGTTGAACCCAAACCGGCACCGGCTAATCCCATTCTTGGTGCACCAAAGCTGCCGTAAATCAAGATATAATTAAAAATGACATTCAATAAATTGGTCAACAAGCCGGAAAACATGAAAATTTTTGTTTTGCTAATGCCGAAAAAGAAGCCTCTGAATGAAACTGAAATAAGAAAAAACGGGATACCGAGGAATCGATAGAAGATATATTCACCGGCATATTGCCCTACCACCGGATCAGCAGCAAAAAAATGTGATATGTTAAATGCAAAAAAAGTCCCGATAGCGGCAACTATAATTCCTATCGTAAAACCGGCTATTAAAGAATTATTAAGTGTTACTCCGCACTCTATATAATTTTCCTCTCCGAATTTTCTTGCTACAATTACATGTGTACCTGTGGCTAAGCTGGAAAAGAAACTGATTAATGCCCACGTAGCCAATACTCCCAAGCCCATTGCGGCAAGTGCATACTGTGCCTCTTCCAATCTTCCTACCATTGCAGCGTCTACAAGGGAGACAACCATTTGCGTTGATAAACCTGCAATAGCCGGTAATGCTATACGGAGTATTTTTTTATAGTAAGATCTGTGCGGTAAAAAATTCATTGGCTGCTAAAATATGAAAAGATTATTTCGATTAAAATAATTTACCTAAATATCAATAAAACAGTTAAGATTTAAATGTATATAATTTTGCTATTTGCGTATTATTATTAGAAATAGAGCATTTGGCTTACTAATATTCTTGACATTTTAACCAAATTTTTCTAAGGTTATATACCTTTTTCTGAAACATAAATCTAGGAGGCAGTTATGATCCGTGGGCTTACTATTTTTTCCTTCATTTCTATAATCTTAACATTATCAACTACTTCGCTTTCTCAAACATTTGACGGCGAATGGAAATGCGATTATGCAACATACGATACTGATGTTAATGATAATGCTATCGCTCAAAGTTGCATCTCGATTGCCGCATTTAGCGAAAATACTTTTGTTGCCTTATCTCACCGGGTCCCTTCTGCAACTATTGGTATTACTAATTTTTTAGTGGGGTATAAAGATGCCGATTCTGCAAAAGGAAGAATGGGAACACACTATGGCGGACGCGGTGATCGTCAGCTATGGTCTAGTGGTTTTGATGCAGTTGAAATGTATCAAGCTTTTGATGTTGCCGTTCATGAAGATTTGATATTTGTTGCTAATAATGATCCCTCAAGGAATATCTTAGTATTTAAGCTAGGTGCAGACTCTGTGGAATCTTCTGATTACAGATTAGCTACAGAGTCCGATTCCATATGGGCTATTTCAACCGATGCTGCGGGCAGAGTTTATATCAGTGCCTATTATCCGGCAACTTCTTCATCCAAAATTCTCATTTATGAATCGGTTGCAAACGAACCTGAGTGGGGTGGAACTCATTTAGCCGAACCAATAAGCGTGATTGATATTCTTGAAAAAACAGGCGATACCGGTTTGGTCCGGGGTATTGGACCCAGTACCGACGGTTCTGTGGTTTATGTATCCAATTTCGACAATCGTAAAATTTATGCTTTCACAGGTAATCCAAATGAAAATAATTATCAGTTAAACAGTGGTTTTAATTTTACGTTAACCGATACATTAATCGCATCAAGCCAGATTGATACCCTAATTCCCGGTCCATGGGGATTGGGTTTAATGCCCGAAAAGAACATCCTATTTGTTGCCTGCGATGTAAGTTTTAGATTAGGAGTCGGTTATGAATACGGGAGAATTTATCTCTTGAATCCAAATACCGGGGAAATGTTGGATACCATAGATGTTGCTGATTGGAATTTTATAATGACAGGTGCATATAATACAAGACTAAGTGGAAACTCTCCGGGTAATGCTTCCGGTTATACTTCTACATACAACGTTTCTTTTGACGAGAATTTCAATCTTTACTCACAATCATATTACGGATGGACCGTTGAAAAATGGTCTTACACAGGAACCCTTCCTACAATTCCATTAACAATTGTTAGTGTTAGAAGGGAAGATTCGCCGGTTCCGAATGAATTTATTTTATCTCAAAATTATCCGAATCCATTTAACCCAATAACCACCATCGAGTTCTCGTTGAGTGAAGATAGCGAAATCAGCTTATCGGTTTACACAATCACAGGTGAGTTAGTTACAGACCTAATTAATTCTTCGCACTTCACAAAAGGAAACTATAAATTAGCTTTTGATGCGTTGAAGCTTGCATCCGGAACTTATATTTATACTCTGAAAAGCGGTAGTAAAGTATTGTCAAACAAAATGACATTAATGAAATAACAATCTGTTCATAAGACAGAAAATTAAATTAAAGAGGAAAATAAAAAGGGAGTTCAAATATGAAAAAAATATTTGGAGTGAATATTCTAACAGTGATGGTATTCTTTTTCTCCGCCGAATTCTTTCCTCAAACTATTGACGGCGAGTGGTATTGTGCTTACGCTACAATAGACGACCAACCAAATGCAACCGGTAACAGAACAATTTCGGTTGCCGTATATGGCGAAAATGATTTCGTTGCATTAGTTAATCGTCCACCAACTTTTAACTTCTATTTAGTCGCGTATAAAGATGCCGATTCAGTAAATGGAAGATTGGGATATTATCCTTATGCCGGATCAAATAATATAATGAACTGGTTGTATTTTTTCGATCAGGTTCCACTAAATGACCCGAACGATATGGCATATTACAATATGGATGGGAAGCATTTGGTTTTTGTTGCCAATAACGATGAGGCAAGAAATATACTCGTCTTTGAAGCTACAGGTGACTCAATAGAATCCTATCCGATGCGGTTATCGACAGGTACAGAGTATATCTGGGCAATCGATATAGACAAACAAGGAAGAGTATATTTAACAAGACCGGGAACTGAAACTACCCCGGGAACTATCGTAATTTACGATGGTCCGGCAGATGACCCTGCCTGGAGTACAGTTTACCAAACCACTCCAAAGCACGAAATTACCCTCCCGGAACCAGGTGAAGCCCGCGGCATTACAGTTAATGATGATGGAACAGTTATTTATGTATCAAATGTTCACACAAGAAAAGTTTATTGCTATTTGGGTGATCCGTCATCAGGTTATACTCTTTATACCGGCTTTAATTTTTCCGTTGATGATATCGTTACTGATGGAACTGACACTCTCTATCCAGGACCATTCGGGCTCCAGCTAATGCCGGAAAAGAACATCCTCTTTGTTGCACATTCAACTAATTTCACAAATACTTTGTTAGGTTATTCTTTCAGCAGAGTTTATCTTGTTAATCCCAATACCGGCGAAAAGCTCGATACCATCGATGTGGCTGAATGGAATCGAGCACAAACCGGTGTTTACAACAATAATGCACCCGGTAATGTGTCCGGTTATGGTTCAACCTATAATGCAGATTTCGATGAAAACTTCAACGTATATGTTAATTCATATTACGGGTGGACCATCGATAAATGGGTTTATACGGGCACCCTTCCCACAATACCTTTAACAATTGTTGGTCTTGAAAGAGATGAGATAATTGAACCATTTTCTTTTACACTCTCTCAAAATTATCCGAATCCGTTTAACCCGGTTACAATAATAGAATTTTCTCTTGATGAAGACTCGGAAATAGATTTATCAGTTTACAGTATGACAGGTCAACTAATTACAACATTGATTAAATCATCGCAATTTTCAAAAGGTAATTACAAGGTTACGTTTGATGCATCGAAACTTGCATCGGGTAATTATATTTATAAACTAAAAAGCAACGGTCGTCAGTTAGTTCGAAAAATGAGCTTGCTGAAATAAACTTAATGTCAATCATAAACATAATTGGAGGTAAAATGAAACCAACCCGAATTACATTTTTAATTTTAACGCTTCTTATTCTAACCCCTCTGCTTTTAGCGCAAGATCTATTTGTGCGTAAATCGGTAATTCCTGTTCCCGCTATCGAAAACGGCGGATTCGGAAATTTTGTTGCGGGTGTTGATTTGGACGGCGACGGCAAACCTGAAATTTATGCCGTTAATAATAACTGGACAGATGCAGGCAACGAGCTGATTCCAAGAATTTATAAATATGAATTCGACGGAACAGATTGGGTAGAAGTTTGGAGTGCAACTCTCGATATACCGCTGCAAAACACCTGGCCCGCTTTAGCCGTTGGTGATTTGGATAACGACGGTAAGCAGGAAATTATATGGGGACCGGTCAATTTTACGAGTGCAGAAAATCCTGCACCGGCACGAGTTGTAGTTTTTGAAGCTGCCGGTGATGGAAGCGATGTATTAGGCGTACCGGATGGTACCGGTAATTACAAACCTAACGCACAGTGGACTATTGTTGAAGGAGACAATCAAAACATGCGTCCGATAAAGTGGGAAGTACTCGATATTGACGGCGATGGAAAAGATGAAATAGTATTTGCCGATCGTCAAGTTAGCGGGTATGGAATGCACATGGGCGTTATTTCTGTCGATAATATTCCCGATAATGGGGACGGCTCCGAAACCTGGACGCTCAAGTTCGGTGGAAAAGTTCCTGTTCCGGGGGTTGTTCGCACTGCAAAAATTGATGTCCCTCCGATTGAAATAGGCGGCTTTGGTAATATTATTGCAGGCGTTGATTTAGACGGCGACGGTCTTCCCGAAATTTACGCCGTTAATGACAACTGGAATGATGCACCGGATGAATTAATCCCGAGAATTTATAAGTATGAATACACAGGAACATATTGGAAAATGGTTTGGAGTGCTATTCTTGATATTCCGAAACAAAATACCTGGCCCGCACTAGCGGTAGCTGATCTAGATAAAGACGGCAAAAAAGAAATAGTGTGGGGTCCCGTTAACTTTATCGATGCGACCACACCAGCCAATGTTCCGCGTATTGTTGTATTTGAAGTTGCCGGAGATGGAAGCGATGTATTGGGAGTACCTGATGGAACAGGCAACTATAAACCAAATGCAGAATGGACAATCGTTCCTGAAGATAATGCTAACGAACGTCCGTTCAAGTGGTTGATTCATGATATAGATGGCGATGGAAATGACGAAATCATTTTTGGTGCTCGCGCGGGTACATTAAGATTTGGAGTAATTTCTGTTAGTAATATTCCAGATAATGGAGATGGTTCAGAAACGTGGACACTGAAAGCATCAGGCAGAGATGCCGGTATGACCATTGATGCCGGAACCATTTATGACCTCGCGATTATAGATCCATACATTTATCTGATACACAGCAACGGAAATGTTACACCTATTAAATATGAAGGCGGCGCTTTTGTTTCAAAACCTGTTCTTTCCGGTAAATTTCCAGGAGGCTCATGGAAAACTGCTTCTGTAGTTGATATTGATGCTGACGGTACAAAAGAATTCGTTATTGGCGGTTGGAGCGGCGGTACCGGTAATGTTTACCTGGCTCAACCAACCGGTGATGACCTAACCGTTACTGTGATAGGCAGTTTTGCTGCTTTGGGCGCAACTTACGTTAACGGAGGAAGTTCAGGAGATATAGACGGAGACGGTAAATTAGATTTCATCTTCGGCTCACGAACAGGCGTTTCCAACCCTCTTGGGTCTGTTTACAGGTTGAAATATTTAGGCGGAGATATAACTAATCCTGACAGCTATGAAGAATCTATTATCGACCATGGAATTCTAAACGCCGGTGGACAATATGATATTGTTCGCGTTGGAGATATGGATGGGGATGGTAAATCTGAAGTCTTTTATTCCGGAATACCAAGAAGCAGTGTACCGATTCCAATCGGTGTTCTTAAATATGGCGATGGAGTAATAGTAGGAGGCAGTAAACAAGACATTGCCATAGTCGATAATTATGTTTTCCTTTTCGATGGTTCGGGTAATGCATATCCTATCAAATATGAAAATGAAAGATGGCAAGTTCTGCCAAGGTTAAACGGTATTACACCAACCGGCGTTTGGTTAGGGTCAACTACTTCAGATATAGACGGCGATGGTGTTGATGAAATTATCGTAGGTGAATGGAACGGAACAAAAGTCAGAGTGCTGCAATTAGTAAATGGCGGCTTGAAAGCGAGCGTTATAGCTGATCTTGCATCGCTCGGTGCAGCCAGATTTAACGGTGCAGCGAGCGGAGATATTGATGGCGATGGTAAAATAGACATCATTTTGGGTTCACGCGATTCTAATCCTGCAAACTCAATTTATCGAATTAAATACATTGGCGGAGACATTCACGATCCAACAAGTTATACATCCGAAATAATTGACCAAGAAATTTTTCCGGCAGCTACTCAATTGGATGCTGTTAAACTTGCTAATATTGATGATGATCCCGACTTAGAAGTTCTTTACAGTGGGATCCCGCGCGGAGGAACTGTAGTGCCTATAGTAATTCTTGACCTGCAGAAAGTTGCTTCAACTCCAATTTCTACAGTAAGACTCGATGCTGATGGTGATTTTATTCCCGATAACATTGGACAAACATTCACAGTTATTGGTATAGTTAATTCTGTTAACTTCACGGCAAGTGCAAACAGATTCAGTTACTATATCCAGGATGAAAATGCAGGTATCAATATCACAAAAGGCAGTGTTACCGGTGGAGGTCCCGTTTATGCTGTTGGCAACAGATTAATGGTTACAGGTGTACTCGGTCATTTCAGAGGTACCCCGCAATTAGAAATTGCAGACCTCGATACAGATGTAATTTTATTGGATAAAGGTAATGCAGTTAACCCTATAGTTCTTACAATCCCTCAATATTTAGCCGACCCCGAAAGATATGAGAGCCGATTTATCCAAATTAATGGAGTTGCCAAAACTGCAACTTCACCTGCCTGGCCCGTTGCCGGTTCTGATGCCAACATGATGATTTGGGATGGCTATTACGAATTAATCTTGAGAGTTGACCAGGATACTGACTTGGATAACAATACCGAGCCAACATATCCGGTAAATATTAAAGGCGTTGCTACTCAATATACTTCCGCCGCTGCTGTCTATAATGATGGTTATCAGATAAGTCCAAATTATTATGCTGACATTGCTCAGAATGTTGCGGCTAATCCTTCACCTTTCTTTTTCTTTACGGATGCAACTCATGCATTAGATGGCACGGAAGTAACTATCACCGATCCAGCCACTACGCATAGCTTTAGTTGGCATGCTGCTATCGATTTAAATAATGATCCTCTGATTTATCAGCTTGTTGCCATCGTAGGCACTACTGTTAAAAGAGAGCAGTTATCGAACAACAACGGAGCGGCAACCGATGCAATAGTTACTTCTACCGTTCTTCGAAACAATATTATGGGAACGGCGAGTGATACCGTTACTGTTAAATTCACATTAAGAACAAAGAGTGTTGGTACTACTGAACCAATTGTTCCGAGTGTTGATACAGTTTCCATCACTTATATTTGGGCTGTCCCGAGCAGTGTTGATGATATGCTCATCCCGAAAGAATTCTTTGTTGATCAAAACTATCCTAACCCGTTTAATCCTGCTACTACGATTAGATTCGGATTGCCTACTGAAATGAGCGTAGACTTGCGAATCTTCAACGTATTGGGTCAACAGGTAGCTGTATTGTTCAACAATGAAATTAAATCGGCAGGAACTTATAACGTTCCGTTCGATGCTTCCAGTTTAGCAAGCGGAACTTATATTTACCGACTGCAAGCCGGAGAAAATGTAGTTTCAAAGAAGATGCTGCTAATTAAGTAATATTTAAAAAACCGTAGCACAGACTATTAGTCTGTGCTACAAAACTAAGCAGCCGGATCCTCACACGATCCGGCTTTTTTATTAAAAAAAATTGCAACTATTATTGACATTCTAAATTATTTTGCCAATTTTCTCTCCCAATTCTGAAGAATTTTCACTTCAGAATTAACTCTTCTTATAAAGGCTATTAACATTTACAATTTATTTTCCCGGGGATTAGAATATTTATACACTTAATCTTAAGGAGCAGTAATGAACAAACATATACATCTTTTTTTCGCAGCAGTCATTCTTACTTTGTTAATGACTCAAAATATTTACGCCAACGTTTATGCCTCACAACTGAGGATAAGCAATCCGGATGGCTCTCCATTCGACGGCAGCTTTACAGACGGAACAGGCATTCAATTATCATTCATATTAAATGATAACGCTTCTTCTGTAATTATCAGGATTAAAGATGCATCGGATGGCTCAACAATTACTGAGATAGATGCCGGCGCACTTGAACGTGGTACTCATGCAATAATGTGGGATGGCAGCGGAACCACTCCGGGCAAAGTTTATATATACGAAGTCACTGCCTCGCAACCCAATTATTCCAGTACGGAATGGACTATGTTTTTTGATTCGGGCGGAGTAGATATTTATTCAAGGGGTTTAGACGTTATTACCGATATGTCGAGTCCGCTATTTGGATTGATGTATGCACCAAACAACGGCGGACCTCTTGGAAAAGGAATTACTATTCATAATCCCGATGGTTCGCCTTACGATCCTTTTCTTGTTGCTAAAGATGTTTCCTCCGGCGGAACAATCGAATGGGGCAACAGTGCCGATGCAATGGTAAGCGGAGTATTCGACGACCTCGGAAGATTTTACGTTTCGTGTGTACAGTTAGGTGAGATTAGACGATTGAATTTAGATTACTCGGTAACTACGATTATCGGTGGATTGAATAATCCTTTAGGTTTATTTATCGACGGTACCGGTGATGAAAGAACTATCTACTATTGCACCGATAATAAAGTTTTAAGAGCTAAGATAGGTGACGATGATACCTTTGCCGGTTTCCCGGAAGAAGTGGGAGTATTTGAAGGACTGATTCCGAGGTGTATTGCATTAGACGATGAAGGAAATTTATACGTGAGTTTTCGAACCGAGGCGGCAAACTTAAATGCTGACGGTGCAGGTTTATTTAAATTCCCGCTTAGCGGAACTTTGCCTGTACACCAGAATAATGGATTGTGGGGAATTGACGCTTCGGCATCTCACAAAATTTCGGATCTACAATTCGATTACGGTCAGGATAGAAATTCAAATGGCGACGATATACTTTATTACGCTACACGTGCCGATGCCGGAAATAATGACGACGGAATTTGGAGAGTAGATGATATTAATTCATTCTTCGCTGTGCCTGTTAAAATAATTACGGAGATAGAATTATACGGCGGTGATGATAACATCAATGCAAGATCGGGGTTAGCATTAGATGCGGCAGGTAATCTTATTCTTTTTGAAAATGCGAATGAGCATATATTTTTTATTTCACCTCCAGGCGAAGGTTCTAAAAACAGCTTTACCACTATCTGTTATGACAGTATCAAAACAACCGGTGCGACCGATGCAAATGAAAAGATAAGTGGATTACCTTTTGAGTTTAAATTAAATCAAAACTATCCAAACCCATTTAATCCTTCTACCACCATTTCATTCCAGCTTGCAGAACCAACAACTGTAAGCTTAAGAGTTTATAATTTATTGGGCGAAGAAGTATCCGTGTTATTAAATAATGAATTTAAATCTTCAGGTTACCACAGTATAGTTTTTAATGCAGAGCATCTTTCCCCAAAGGGGTCAGTTTTGACAAGCGGTGTATATATTTATACTCTTCATGCTGGGAGTAAAATATTTAAGAATAAGATGACATTGATGAAATAATTTATTGTAGGTCAACTTGTCAAGTTGACCTACAAATTAATGCAATTAAAAAAACTTAAATCTCCCCTTGATTATTTTTGCATTACCTATAGTTTTGGTTGAGGTGAGATTACCTCATTCAGTCAATTTAAAAGAATAAGCTTTTTGTATAAAGGTTAGTTCACCTAAGAACCGAATTTTTCTTCAAATAAACTTCATTTAGCCAAATTCAAACCACAGGTTTTAATCTCAGCGATGAACGGTAATAAATTTATGAAGCAACTCTCAAAAGGTATTTTTGCGTTCAAATCATAAGAGTATAATTCTAAATCGCAGCCGAAAAATTATATGCCATACCTATTTGAACGGACTCATTCATAAAAAAAATAAAGTTTTTTTAAAAAAATTTTCCGAGAACGCACATTTTTACACTATTAATTAAGTAGTAAAAAAAATTTTGTTTTTTAATCTTAGCCGGAATTAAGCGAATTATTTATGGAATTCGTTAGTTTAATATCAATATACTTTTACATTAAATATGTTAAAT
>JAGUYG010000081.1 GCA_020061465.1 Ignavibacteriales bacterium | reverse complement strand
CTGTAAGTTTCAAATTCCCGTACTCTTCTTTTTAATTGTTCAACATAAGGAAAATCTTTTTGCATAAAATTAAATTGCATCATTACCGCCCAGCCTTCATCCATGAACGCATACTTCCTTTCATTCGTACCCATATAAAAAGGAAAGTACATGTGAGCAATTTCATGGGCGGCGAGGCTTGCAGCATCTTCATGACTCTTTTCTGAACCGTTATTAATAATCATGGGGAATTCCATTCCGCCTGAACCATTAAAAACAGTTAAAGAAGGATAAGGATATGGCACTCCCGGAAGTTCTTGAGAATAGTACTGGAGAACTTTTTTCGATATAGCTGCAACATCATAAAAATCTTTGGAATTCTCATCGTAAACTGCTGCTATATAGACTCTTCTTTTTTCTTGACCAACCTCGATACTTGTGGCATCCCATAGGTAATTATTGCTTATCGCAAAGGTAAAATCGGGAACTTTGTCAGCAATAAATTTCCAGCTATTGTGGACTTCAGTATCATTATAAATGCGTGCATGAATTAAATCATCTTTATGAATGATATTAACTACTTCATCGGAAGATTTTGCATTTAGATATTTTTCATTAAATTTTTTATAAAGAACTTGCTCAGAGTTTTGAAGAACGCCTGTTGCCCAAACACCAAAATTATTAGGAACGGTTATTTCCACTTCGTAATTGCAAAAATCGTTATAGAATTCCTGTTCACCGTTATAATCGAACAAATCCCACCCGTCAATGTCATCATAAACTGCAATTTGCGGGTACCAATAAGCAATGAAAATCGTACCCGGTTTATATACACCCATTCTAATTGACGGCGATTCAGGTAATGTAAAATTCCAATCAATTTCCATTTCAGCAGAGGAATTAGGCGCTATCTTTTGATCCGCTTTAAGTAATAATATCAAGTTTGTTGAAGTTCTTTTAAATTGCTTTTTATCCACGATCGAAAGCTCCGTATTGCGATATACTAATCTTGTTATCTTCATTCCATCGGTTATCAAATCCGGGCTGATATAAAAATTTCTGACTGCATTACTTTTGTGAATATCCTGATAAAGTCGTAAAACTATAGAGTCTAATGTATCGGGACTACTGTTGTAGTAGCTAATTGTTGCAATTCCTTTAATAAGACGCTCTTCTGGGAATATTTGCACCTTTATTTTATAATCGGAATAATTTTGCCAATAATTTTTACCAGGCATTCCATCGAAAGATCTCGTTCCTTTATCATAAGCTGCTTTAATATTCAACGGTGTGTAGAGATTGTTCTGAGCTGATACCGTCGATGAGAAAAACATCGTTATAAATGATGTCAAAAGATAGCAACTGAAAATTATACGAAGTTTCATTTGATAATCCTTAAATATTCTTTAGAATAAATTGTGGGTATAAGTCTTTAGAAGAAAATTCCCTTAATCATCGAATAGCGATTCTCCAGGATTTAATGAATGTTTTGTTTTTCCAAATCTTTTATAAGCAAGTTGTGTAGCTTCTCTCCCCCTCGGAGTTCGGTGAATAAAACCCTGTTGAATTAAGAAAGGTTCATAAACTTCTTCAATTGTGCCGGGGTCTTCGTTTACGGCAACTGCTAAAGTGCCGAGACCTACCGGACCGCCATTGTATTTTTCAATTATCGCTAAAATAATATCTTTATCCATTTCATCGAGACCATACTCATCTACTTCGAGTGCACTTAATGCTTTTTGAGATATTTCGAAATCGATTAAATTCTTATTGTCAAAATCGGCAAAGTCGCGTGTTCGTTTTAATAGTCTGTTTGCTATGCGTGGTGTTCCCCTGCTCCTCTTAGCAATTTCCAGAGAAGCAGGCTCGTTAATTTTTATGTTAAGAATTTTTGAAGACCTAACTACGATTTTTTGAAGAGTTTCCGCCTCATAATAATCGAGTCTAAATTTAATACCAAATCTATCACGAAGCGGTGAGGTTAACATGCCGGCTCTTGTTGTCGCTCCGATTAATGTGTAGGGCGGAAGACTAATTTGAACTGTGCGTGCGTTCGGACCCGAATCTATCATTATATCCAATTTATAATCTTCCATTGCAGAGTAAAGGTATTCTTCAACAACGGGACTTAAGCGGTGTATTTCATCAATAAATAAAACAGAATGTTCTTCAAGATTAGTTAATATGCCTGCCAGGTCACCGGGTTTTTCCAATACCGGACCAGACGTAACCTTAAGCCTTACGCCAAGCTCATTTGAGATTATGTGAGCAAGCGTTGTTTTACCTAAGCCGGGAGGTCCGGTAAGAAGCACGTGATCTAATGCTTCTTTCCTTTTCTTTGTTGCTGTTATGAAAACGATTAAATTATTAGTAAGCTTGCTTTGCCCCATAAAATCTTTTAGGACCAGCGGGCGTAAAGACTGTTCGAATTTTTTATCCTCTTCGGATAAAACCGGATCAATAACCGTAGTTTTTCTCATATACTTTTTTTCAAGTTACAAGTTCTTTGTTTTTGATTTTCAAACGATTGATTATTAAAACCATTCCTGTCATTAGAATAATCATTATAAGTGCCGAAGTAATTGTCATATATGTATCAAAACTTTTTGCATACAAATTATTAAGTCCCGGATTCCAGGCGCTTCCGTATAATATCAGCAAATGTACTATATAAATGAGTAATGTATTTCTTCCAACAAGAATTATAAATTTTGGAACTGAATTTACACTATGGGAGATATAAGAAACAATTGAATTAAACATTAATACTATGCCGAGTCTTAAAAAAATTAAATAAGGACTTGTATTCCACATTCGTACCGATCCAAAATTTACGGTCCCTACGTAAGCAATCAAGAATGCAATGGCGATAAAGCCGATCCCAATAAATCCTAACCGGATACTGAAAATGGATGTTTTGAATATCATGGGATTTTTAGCTAAATAACTTCCGAGCACAGCACCGCTTAGAACGTATCCTGCCCACGGAAATAGAGGGAATAACGAACCTGCATCTTTATTGAAATAGGCGGCAACGGGTGCATGAAAATAGTTAAGCCAACTGATCGATTCCATTGTGGGTGATAATATAAAAAAGACTAATGCTGCAAAACCGAATATTGTGTAATCTCCAAGCTTAGTTTTTTCAGCGAACCATGCCAATATTATCACGAATAATAAGCTTACACCGATAAGATGAAGTACATCAACAGAAAAAAATATTCTCCACTGTGTTTCTGTTACCTTAGAAAAATCCAAAATAGTGTAAGTAGGATATCGAAGCATATAGCCTAAAAAAACTAATAACCCGACTCGTTTAATTCCCTTCCATACTCGAGGATTTTTATCAAATGGTTCTTTGACCAATCTGAATAAATAAGTAAATACTGTACCTGCAGTGAATAAAAAAATTGGGGCTGTCATTCCCCGCATAAAAAACCAAAGAGCATAAAGCGGATATTCAATATCCCGATATTCGGAGGCAAGCAAAACATCTACAGTATGACCCTGCACCATTTGTAATACTGCAAAAGCGCGCATAAGGTCGATGAAAATTATTCTATTTTTTTTTGAGCTTTGCGTCATCGGGAATTGAGAAAACAAAAATAATTTTTGCTCATTACACCTTTAAGATAATCATTCCTAATAAAATAAATAAAACATATCAGCGGAGTTTTTTAACGAAGTGAAAGAATTGGTAAAGGCGGGGCATCTCAACAAGTCGGGACAAGTTACCCCGTCTCTACAACAGTATAACACATAACCAATTAAATAATTTGATAATTATTTCAAACATATTGAGGGAAATTTGCATTGGGTAAGTTATTAACTCACCTTACGCACAACAAAAAGATGACATCTTTACGCACCGGTCTTTCTGCGTGAGGTGACTTATTAAATATCAACTGAAATAAAAAAGACCCGCCAAAGGGCGGGTCGGTTATCATGCGTTTTCTTTACCTAATATATATCGTTCTCGATTTTAGTTTCTCATGTTTCGGAAGGATAATTTCGAGCTGTCCGTTTTCATACTTCGCTTCTATCTTCGATTTATCGATGCCATTCGATACCTTTAACCGCCTTAAATAATTTCCTAAATCATTTTCATTTACAATGTATTTTCTTCTGATAGCCTCTTGATAATTAATTCTACCGAAAATCAATAGGGTATCGTCATCTAATTTAACCTTTACATTCTCTCTTGAAACACCGGGTAGATTTGCGATCAAAACGAAATTGTCATCGGTTTCATAAATATCTAAAAATGGCGGATAATTTGGTTCATTAATGATTTTCTCTTCCCACGAAGTTTCCGTGCTGTTTCCGACTTTAATAATCTCTTTGCCGGCAGTCATATCACTTTCCTCTATAAAACCTTTTAAAAAATATGAAGATGCCGGCTTTTAGCTATAAAAACCGGCATTGCTCAATTATTTTTTATCCTTGTCATTCTCATCGTCAACAACTTCATAAGATGCATCCTGCACGTTATCCTTTTCAGCTTTTTTCTTATCGGATGAAGCAGTTGATTTCTCGGTATGCTGTGCACCCGCTTGAGCATAAAGCTGCGCTGCTATCTCATTCCAAATTTTATTCAACGATTCGGTTGAAGATTTAATTTGTTCAGTATTGCTTGTAGATAGTGCATCTTCAACTTTTTTGATTTCGGTTTCAAGTTTGGATTTTTGATCAGGACTAATCTTATCCTTCAGCTCTTCCATCTGCTTTTTAGTTTGGAAGATTAGGCTGTCAGCTTGATTCCGTAAATCGGCTGCTTCTTTCTTCTTTTTATCTTCGGCAGCATGTTCCTTAGCATCAACCTTCATTTTTTCTATCTCCTCTTTACTCAATCCGCTCGAAGAGGTAATTCTGATGCTTTGTTCTTTATTCGTAGCTTTATCCTTCGCGCCTACATTTAAGATTCCATTTGCATCGATATCAAAAGTAACCTCTATTTGCGGAACGCCTCTCGGTGCCGGCGGAATTCCATCAAGGTGAAATCTTCCTAACGTTCTGTTGTCTGCTGCCATCGGTCGTTCACCTTGTAAAACGTGAATTTCTACCGAAGGTTGATTATCCGAAGCAGTAGAAAAAATTTCACTTTTACGTGTGGGGATAGTCGTGTTAGCATCAATCAACTTTGTCATAACACTGCCAAGAGTTTCAATTCCGAGTGAGAGTGGTGTAATGTCTAACAGAAGCACATCTTTTACATCACCGGCTAAAACGCCGCCCTGGATTGCCGCACCTATTGCAACAACTTCATCCGGGTTAACACCCTTATGCGGTTCTTTCCCGAACAGTTTCTTTACTAATTCCTGTACCATCGGAATACGGGTGGAGCCTCCAACGAGGATTACTTCATCGATATCAGACTGTGAGACACCGGCATCTTTAATAGCCTTTTCACACGGCTGTTTTGTTCTTTGCACAAGATCATCTATTAACTGTTCGAATTTAGCCCGCGTTAAAGTGATGTTCATGTGTTTCGGTCCATCTTGAGTAGCCGTAATAAACGGAAGATTTACATCAGTCGAGGATGAAGAGGAAAGCTCAATCTTTGCTTTCTCTGATGCTTCTTTTAATCTTTGTAGTGCCATCGGATCTTTGCGTAAATCAATCCCATCGGTCTTCTTGAATTCATCGGCAAGATAATCTATAATTCTTTGGTCGAAATCGTCTCCGCCCAAGTGACCGTCACCGTTAGTAGATTTAACTTCGAATACACCGTCGCCTAATTGTAAAATAGAGATATCGAAGGTACCGCCGCCAAGATCGTAAATAGCAACCGTACTATCTTTGTGCTTTTTATCCAAGCCGTATGCAAGTGCGGCGGCAGTCGGTTCATTTATAATTCTTCTAACTTTTAAGCCTGCTATTTCACCGGCATCTTTAGTAGCTTGCCGTTGTGAGTCGTTGAAATAAGCCGGTACGGTAATCACGGCTTCGGTAACTTCCTGTCCTAAATATTCTTCAGCAGTTTTTTTCATCTTCTGAAGTATCATTGCGCTGATTTCCGGAGGTGAATAAATCCTGTCTCCAATTTTTACCCTTGCCGTGTTATTTTCACCTGAAATTACTTCATAAGGAACTTCCGCCATCTCGGTAGAAACTTCATTCATAAATCTTCCCATAAATCTTTTAATCGAGAAGACAGTATTTTTTGGATTAGTAATGGCTTGCCTTTTCGCCGGTTGTCCGACCAATCTTTCCCCGGATTTTGTGAATGCGACTACAGAAGGGGTTGTCCGTCCCCCTTCTGAATTAGGAATAACAACAGGATCATTACCTTCCATTACCGCAACGCACGAGTTTGTAGTTCCTAAATCGATTCCAATAATTTTACTCATTTTGCTTTCTCCTTCTTTTAGGCGCTTGTTTAACGCTTATTTTTATTTAATGTTAATTACTCTTTCTTTGGGGGAATTGTTAATTGCTTTCGGCACGGTTAAGCTTAGAATTCCGTTTTCAAAATTTGCTTCAATTTTATCTGCGGCAATTTCCTCAAAAATGTTTATGCTCTTGGAAATAGTGCCAAATAGTCTCTCCTTCCGGCAAAAATCTCTTCCTTTATTTTTTTCTTCGTCGAACTTTTTTTCACCGGAGATTGTTAATATGTTCTCTTGAAGTGAAACCTTTACGTTTTCCTTGCCAACGCCGGGTAATTCCGCTTCGATATATATGTTTTTTTCATCCTCGGAAATGTCTATTTTTGGATTGTATAAATGTGTAAGCTCAGTCATAATTCCGGGATGATCATTAAAAAATTTGTTTATACGATTGTTGAACGTATCAAATTCTTTAACGGGTTCGAATCTTAAAAACGTCATGTAATT
Source organism: Ignavibacteriales bacterium (assembly GCA_020061465.1). GTDB lineage: Bacteria > Bacteroidota > Ignavibacteria > Ignavibacteriales > Ignavibacteriaceae > JAGUYG01. Next base: position 22,470 of record JAGUYG010000081.1, on the reverse strand, counting down.
CTCCTAATTATAATAAAATGGTAGACTGATATGTTGCTCTTACAAAATCAATGATCATGCCAGCAAAGGAAACCTTACTAAGTTCTTTTATTTCAAAGGATTGTACTTATTCAAATATTTTTTCAATATTGGCACAATGTCGTCGATTAGGACTAATTGACAGTATCAGTTAGCAAATGTCAATAATTCTGACACATTTTGCCGTTCTTAAATCAGTAAATAGGTGGGAAAATTGTTCAACATTGAGGTCTTTGACATAAAATTAAATACGGATTTTATCGGACGAAACTTTATTTACGTAGAAGAGATTGACTCTACCAATTCTTATCTATTAAATAAATCGAATAAAGTAAAAGCAGATGGAACCGTAATTCTTGCGGAAAAACAAAATAGAGGCAGAGGGCGAAAAGATAGAAGCTGGTACAGCAACAAGGGACAAAATTTAACCCTGTCAATTCTTTTAGCAGATAAGAGGTATTTTGGAAAGAGCTTGAACACTATAAATTTTGCAGTTTCTCTGGCAGTAGCAGAAGCAATTGAAAATATGTTTCAGCTAAGAACCGAACTGAAGTGGCCAAACGATGTATTGGTTAATAAAAGAAAAATAGCAGGCATTCTTTTCGAGTCAATTTCAGCCGGTTCTAAAATTGAAAGATTGGTTGCAGGCATCGGATTAAATGTAAATCAAACTTTATTTCAAGGTCAATTCAGCATTGAACCTACCTCAATAAAGCTCGAGTTTGGCGAATCGGTGGAACGTGAACGGCTGTTAGCAGATATTTTAAATATTTTTGAAGAGTTACTGCAGCAATCGCTATTAAACCCAGCCGTTACTATGAATGATTGGAAATTACGATGCCGTATGATAGGAGAAAAGATTTCCATTGCAGAAGGAAATGAAAGCCGCTACGGAATATTTGAAGATATTGATGACGACGGATTTTTGCTTCTGAAATCCAAAAAAGGAATTGAGAGAATTCACTATGGCGACGTTAGCTTGCGGTGACATAATAGATTTTATCTAAAGCAAGAATATCTTCTATTATCTTATCAGATAGGATTATCATCGTGCTTCTAACAATAGATATCGGAAATACACGCATTAAAGCCGGAGTGTTTGGAGGAGATAAACTTCGAAGCAGTGCCTACATGAATAAGATTCACGAATTAGATCAATTAACCACAGAAAAAATTTCCGGTGCCGCAATTTCATCCGTTGTACCTGAAAAAATTAATCCAGTAATCAATTTCGTTTGGGAAAGATTTAGTGTTGAGCCGTTTGTTATAACCACTTCTTCCAAATTCAATTTGAAAATTAATTATTCAACTATTGAAACATTGGGGATAGACAGACTTTGCTCTTGCGAAGGTGCATATTATTTATTTAAAAATTCAAATGAGCTAAGCTCTCTTCCAGCAAATACTTATTTACTCACTATCGATTTCGGAACTGCTACAACTATAAATTTAATTGAACCGCCAGGGATTTTTTCGGGAGGGATTATTGCGCCGGGTATCGAGTTAATGTTGAATTCGCTCCACAATAGCACTGCACAACTGCCAATCATCGAGTTCAATGATTTCGAATCTATTATTGGACATTCAACTAAGAGTTCAATTGCCAGCGGTGTAATTACAGCAACCTTGGGCTTGGTTGAAAAAACAGTTAAATATCTAAAAGATGTGCGAAAAGCTGGAAAAGTTAAAATTTATATTACCGGCGGAGGATTTAATGCAATCAATAAGTATTTGAAGTTTGATTATCAGTATGAAGAAAATATTGTGCTTATTGGTATTAAAGAAATTTACCATCTCAATCTTAGCGCGGCGTAGCCTATTTACCGACATAAGGTTGGCAACCAAAGAATGTTGAAAGAATTTATACTTAACGGTTTTTTACACACCCCTCTCCCCTCTCAAGAGGGGACGAAACGCTTTTTTAGAAGAAATTTTTAGGTAAATGTTTTGTTAAATTTTTAATACTATGTTTTAAATTTTCAAGTGTTTTGTTATTACCTCAAAGATAGAGCGTTGTCCCCTCTCGGGAGGGGATGTCAGTTGATCCTTTGGAAAGGGGTGGGTTAATATGTAATACTGACAAAGCATCTTTTTTAGCTGGCTTTAGACTACAGTATTAATCTTGACCAAATTTGGCAAGATATTTTTGACAATATCTTAGCGCGGCGTAGCCTGTTTACCGACATAAGGTTGGCAAGCAAAGAATGTTGAAAGAATTTATACTTAACGGTTTTTTACACACCCCTCTCCCCTCTCAAGAGGGGACGAAACGCTTTTTTAGAAGATGATTTAAATGCAATGATTCACTCCTATGCAATTTCATCTTTTAAAATAGAAACAAATTATTTTAAAAAACAAAGCGCAGTGTCCCTTCTTGTCCGAAGGATTCTTTGAAAGAAGGGAAGAAGGGATGTGTTAAAAGCACTGAACTAAAAAGAAAAATTTATAAAAGCAGATCTCGCGAGAAAACAGCGAAGAATAGTACACACCCCTCGCCCCTTTCAAGAGGGGACAACACGCTTTTTTTGAAGAAATTTTTAGGTAAATGTTTTGTTAAATTTTTAATACTATGTTTTAAATTTTCAAGTGTTTTGTTATTACCTCAAAGATAGAGCGTTGTCTCCTCTCGGGAGGGGATGTCAGTTGATCCTTTGGAAAAGGGTGGTTTAATATGTAATACTGACAAAGCATCTTTTTTAGCTGGCTTCAGACTACAATATTAATCTTGACCCGAAAAAATGGAGTTTGCGATTTCCCATTCCGCGGGACGAAAATATTGTTGAGGATATCAAACATCATCTTCCCGGTCTCACTAAAATATTATCGATTAATCTTGTCTTACCGATTCTTACGGCGATGAGTACGTAATATACATTCCCCTCCTCGATAAAAAGCGCTTCGTTAAATGTATCTGCATTGACAATTTTTATATAATCGAGCCGGATGTTTTTGTCTTCCGATAGCATTACTTTCATCTCTCGTTTAATTCTTTCCGGATCTATTTCTTTATCTTGCACAAATTTTTCGGCAGTTAACAAAGAACTGTATAAAAGCCGGGCGCTATTCCTTTCTTCTTCTGATAAATAGACATTTCTTGAACTCATTGCCAAACCGTCGGATTCACGAACCATAGGTTCAACTACAATTACCACATCCATTTTAAGGTCATTTACCATTTGCTTTATTATTGCAGCTTGCTGTGCATCCTTCTGTCCGAAAATTGCAAAATGAGGTTTTACACAGTTAAACAAAATATTTACGATTGTGGTTACACCTTTGAAATGAGTCGGTCTGTACTCACCTTCGATTATTTTTGAAAGTTCTTCGACTGTTACGAACGTTTGAAAGCTAAATGGGTAAATATCATCGGCAGAAGGAAGAAAAAGATAATCTACTCCAAGCTCTTCCAATATTTTTTTATCACTGTCAATATCCCGAGGGTATCTGTTAAAATCCTCGTTCGGAGCAAACTGAGTGGGATTGACAAAAATTGAAACAACGGTTATATCCGCAATATTTTTAGATTTAGAAATTAATGAAAGATGCCCCTTGTGAAGGAAACCCATTGTAGGTACAAATCCGATTTTTTTTGCTTCCAATCTGAGTTGATCGGAAACCTGCTGCATCTCCCTTACGGTAGTGATGGTGCGAATAAAATCCTCAACTAACTAAAGTTATAAGATTATAAATGGTGCTTTTAAGTTCTTTGCGCGGAGAAATGATATCTACAAAACCGTGTTCCAATAAAAACTCGGATCTCTGAAAACCGGCAGGTAAATCTTTCCCGATTGTTTGTTTTATAACTCTTGGTCCGGCAAAGCCGATTAAAGCCTTCGGTTCGGCAATATGGAAATCCCCTAACATAGCATAACTTGCCGTAGTTCCACCGGTAGTAGGATCTGTCAAAACCGATATGTATGGAATTTTTGCCTGCGCTAACCTGGCAAGCCTTGCGCTTGTTTTAGCCATTTGCATCAAGGAGAATGCGCCTTCCATCATCCTGGCACCGCCGCTTGATGAAACGATTATCAAAGGTATTTTACTTTTGTATGCTTTATCAACCAGTCTTGCAACTTTTTCACCAACTACCGATCCCATGCTGCCGCCGATAAACTTAAAATCCATGCAGCCGAATGCAATGCTTAGTCCGTTAAGCTTTCCGGTACCGGTTTTAACTGCATCAAACAAATTCAACTTCAAAATTGTCTCGTCGATTCTATCGGTATATTTTTTTGTATCTGTAAATTGCAGCGGATCCGCCGACCTCATTTTTTTATCTAACTCTCTAAAGCTCCCTTTATCAATCAGTATCTTAATATACTCATGACTTCCGATCCTGAAATGATAACCACATTTAGCGCATGTCCACAAATTAACTTCGAGCTGTTTTTTGTGAATTATTTCTGAACATTCAGGACATTTTTCCCACAGACCGTCGGGTAATTCTATTTTTTGCGTATCGGGGGAAATGTTTTCTTTAGAGCGTTTAAACCAAGCCATTAATTTGCTCCGCCTGTTATATCGGCATGAATTGTAAGAATTTTTTCCGGTTCAACCGGATCATTGGATTTGATTACTACTGTACGGCTTAGTTTACCGCTTCGATTTGCGGTGTCTAATTCTATCTTTAAAGTGCCTGTTTTTCCTGCATTGATTTTTTTGCTGCTTATTAGAGCGGCGGTGCAGCCGCATGAAGTTTTTATATCTTTAATTTCAAGTGTCCCGCTGCCTGCATTCTTGATAGAAAACGTGTGTTCATATATTTTTCCTTCGCTTACTTTGCCGAAATCAAATTCTGTAGTATCTAATTGAATTTTAGGCAGTGCACTCTGCTTATTTTTTTCAGACGGCTCAATTATGTTGCAAGTTATAGTAAGTCTGATGCTCGGATTTGCCGGATCATTCGTTACTACATTAATGTATTTTGTTTGCTTTCCTTTTCTTCCGGCTGAATTAAAATCAACTTTTATGACGGTAGAATCACCTGCCGATAATTCCCTTTTACTCGGAGAGACTGCAGTGCATCCGCAGGAAGCTTTCACGCTTTGTATCTGAAGCACCTCCCCGCCTAAGTTTTTAATTACAAAATTATGTGTAACTGAAACTCCCTGCACAATGGTTCCAAAATCATGATTGAGACTGCTCATCACAGCTCTGGGAGAAGCATATTGTGCTAAGGCTGAGTAAAATAACAGCAAAACGATTGAAAAAATTTTATTTAACATTTTTTCTATCCTTTATAATGAAATTTTTTAGATAGTCCGGTTCAATAAAATCAAAATCTTTTGTACGGCGCTCATCACCGAATTGTTTAGCCCATTCTGCAACATAACTTGCGTGTGGAGCAAAAATATTTACATTTGGTTCGTCTGCTACGGCAGCTGCATTTCCAAAAACTAAAGCATTTGCAATCTTATCTTTTAGCTCATTATTCTTCAAAATCCGTAGACTCTCCGCAAATATATAACTATCGGCAGTAAGTTTAAACTTTGCATAATAAACCTCATCAGAGTTAACCTTATTTGCGATGCAAAACTCACTGTCAATAGGTAAGGTATCTTTTAATTGTAATGCTAATGCTTCGAACGATGGAACAGGTATGATTGGAAGCGAAGCAGCTAAAGCAATTCCTTTCGCTGCGGACATTCCAATCCTAAGTCCGGTAAATGATCCGGGTCCTGCAGAAACGGCAACCGAGTTAAAATCTTTCGGCTCAACTTTGCTTTTGGTTATCACAAAATCTATTAGGTCAAAGAGAATTTCGGCATGTGAATTTTTCAAAACAGCGTTTGCCTCGTAATACTTATCTTTCGAAAAATATACACAAGTGCTGCATAATTTTTCGGAAGTTTCAATTGCCAAAATCGGTTTAACGTCGTTCAAAATCTTATCCTAACGTGTTGATAGTTATTTCTCTCGTGAAGTCATCGTTCAACTTGATTGTTATATTAATTCTCTTGGCAGGCAGTACTTCAGGAAATAGTTCTGCCCACTCAATAAAAGTAATGGATTCAGAATCGTTGAAATAATCATTGATACCTATTTCGTATAACTCTTCAGCTTTATTAATTCTGTAAAAGTCGAAATGATTTATAACTTTTTTGCCGTTATAAACATTTATTATTGCAAACGTAGGACTTGTTACATTTTCAATTCCAAAATATTTCGCTGCATGTCTTACGAAAAAAGTTTTTCCAGAACCCAATCTGCCTGTCAGCGATACTACTTCACCCCCCTCTAACTGCTTCGCAAAATTTCTCGCTAAGGCGGCGGTTTCTTCTTCGCTTGTTATGAACTGAGTATATGGATAATCCATTTTCTATTTAGGTTCCATAGTAATAATAGGCAGAATCATTTCTTCCATCGAGATGCCGCCATGCTGGAACGTGTCCTTGTAGTAAGTTAAATATTTATGATAATCTGTCGGGTAAACAAAATAGTAATCTTCCTTAGCAATAATGTAATTTATTGTAACACCCCTTTTGGGCAGTCTGTAGTCTAATGGATTCTTTATATAAATCGCGTGCTTTTCATCTACTTTTAAGTTTCTGCCGTATTTAAATCTTAAATTAGTTGAAGCTTCCCTATCGCCTAACACTTTAGCACCCCGCATAGTTCGGATACTTCCATGATCGGTAGTTACTATAATTTTTATGTTGTTAAGCCGGGATAATGATTTAAATGTAGCAAGCAATGAAGAATGTGAAAACCAGCTATTTGTCAGAGACCTGAATGCAGATTCATCCGGAGCGATTTCTTTAAGCAGTTCTGAATCTGATCTGCCGTGTACTATCATATCTAAGAAGTTAATTACTACTGCCGTAAGCTGAATGTTTTGATAAGAAAGAATATTTTGTTCAAAGCTTCTGCCTACTTCGGGATCGATGATTTTTATGTATTTAAATTCATTCTTAAGCTGCACTTTTTTTCTCTTAAGCAGCAATTGAAGAAGTTCCTTTTCATACCTGTTCATGCTCGTTTCATCGTCATCGCCGGAACTCCATAAATCGGGATAATATTTTTCGATCTCCGACGGATACAAACCACTAAACAAGGAATTCCTTGCATAAGGCGTGGCAGTAGGTAAGATTGAGTAGTAATACTCTTTTTCTATTCTGAAATAATCCCTAAGGACTTTCTCCATTACAAGCCATTGATCCAATCGCAGGCAATCTATTACAAAAAAGAATACTGACTGCTTGTCATCATTTAAATGTTTTATTACATAGTTGTTCACTATTGAAGTTGTTAAAGGAGGTGTGTCGATATCCGATTCATCGCTTATCCAGCTTTTATAATTCTTTTCTACGAATCTGGAAAATTCTTTATTCGCTTCTTTCTTTTGGTCGTATAATGACTGCCTTAATCCGATATCCGGATGTGTATCCAATTCAATATCCCAATTGACTAATTTCAGATAGATATCTACCCACTCCGAATAATCTAACTTATTTATTAGTGCCTGAGATATTTCATTGAAATCTTCGAGATAATCCTTGGCGGCATATTGCCCCGATATCTTTTTCCCCTCAAGTATTTTTTTGCAAACCAACAGCACCTGGCTGGGGTTTACCGGCTTAGTCAAGTAATCTGAAATTTTACTTCCGATAGCTTCATTCATCAGCGATTCTTCTTCGCTTTTAGTAACCATCACCACCGGAATACTTGAATTAATTTCTTTTATCCTTGAAAGAGTCTCAAGTCCGCCCATTCCTGCCATCATCTCATCTAAGAAAATTAAGTCATATTCTTTTTTAGTTACCGACGATATTGCATCTTCACCATTTGTAACGGTATCAACTTCGTATCCTTTTTCGGAGAGGAAAATGATGTGCGAGCGAAGAAGCTCAATTTCATCATCAACCCATAACACTTGTTTTGGTTTCATTCAATACATCCTTTTTACTTAATTAGAACTGATTACATAAACTTTACGGACCAATGGAGATGTGCACGTCTAAACCGGCTTCGTTAGTAGTTGTAGGAGGAATTCTTGCCGCACCTTCAGGTTCAACTGTAGAACGTTTGTAAAATACCGATAATTGCACCTTAGAAGAAATGGTATATTTAATCCTGGGTTCTATGGTAACTCGCTTTGTTCCATCCTGCGGTGTTCCTTCCTCATTAAACCTAACCATGTCGTAAATTATGGTTGAATTGTGCGTGCTTGTGTAAGAGAAGCTGAATTCAACGTCATTCTTAAGTGAAATTCCAAACAGCGGAATTTCGAAACCGGATTTAGAATAACCGGCTGTAATTCCAATATCTTTTGAAAAATTTTCTGTGATACTTTTTGTGGAAGTACCAAGATCAAAATTTGTTCTGACAGAATATTTTATGCTGCTGTTGAAATTACCTCCCCACAACTCTGCGAATGTTATGTTCAATCCAACAAGCGGTGCAAATCCGTACTCAACCTTTTGTGTTTGAGTTTCCTGAATACCATCCGGATTGATTTTCCATCCTTCCGTATAACTTGAGTTATAACCATGATCTAACGAAACTCGTTTAGTGAAGGATTTAAAGATTTCAAATTTTTCAAGTCCATCCCACTGTATCCTCCAATTTGGACGCGGAATGTATTTAGCAAACTCGTTTAGGAATCCGAGCTTGCCTAATAATGGAAGCGTTTCAAATCCCTCGGTAAATGCTGCCGATAAGTTTTGGGAGGTTGGCTCTTCATCTTTGAAAAGGTCGTATACTTTTGTAATTCCTGACAGATTCTTAAAGAAGAATATCGGCGGAATTGAAAGAAAGCTGCGAGATAATGTACCGGTTGATGTAGTGGGTAAAAACGATGCAACACCAGCCGTGTCGGTAGATATTCTTGTGCTTTTATTTATCGACCAATTTACTTTCCAGGTAAGATCTATCTTAGCACCTTCCCAAAGGGGGCGCGAAGTCTTAAAATCTAAATTGTTTCTTTGTGAAAACGCATCGGATAAATTTCCGTTTATGGCTCTTGGTCCAACTTTATCGCTAAACCCAAACATAAATCCTCTCGAAGGTCCGTTTTCAAAGTTATCTTTTATTCCCCAGAAGTTATAGAAACCGGTACCGTAACCTCGAATACCTGTCTTCGTCAGCGTATTATCATTAGAAAAATTAATTGAGATAGATTCATAATCGAAAAGAACAACACGAACAAAAGTTTTCAAATAAGAAATCGTATTCTCAAAGATCGATACTTTCGGAATAGTATCCTGAGGAGCAGGCTGTGCGGCTAAAGAATCAACTCCCAATGAATCCTGTTGAATACCCGGCTGAAAAGGTTCCGGTTGTTTGGGCTGCTGCGTTCTATCAACATCTTCAAAACTTCTTTCTCTGCCGCGGGGCTGAGTCGTTTGTGTAGGAGCTCCGGGTTTTATTTCTTCTTGAAATAACGGCTGCATAAGTGCTTTTAATCTCAGCGTTAATCCTAAAGTTGTTTTAGAAGAATAACCGGCGCTTCTGCCAAGTTCTTCCTGCCGGAAATCGAAATCCCATTGATAACCGACAGAATAATTTGCAGTTATATTTATGAATTTGTTTATGTCCCACAGAGAAGGTAAACGCGGATTAGTACGAAGTTCAAAAGTTTGAGCATATCTATTATCCCTTCCGAACATTTCGCCGGCAAAAATATCACGCCAAATTTGGTTTTCGTCTCGCTGGACACCTGCGGTGTCAGTTTCGAGGTGAAGCAAAGAGGAACTAATATTCACACTATAACTTGTGCTGAGGTTAAGAAATCCGCCTTCTGTTATTTTCCAGCCAAATGCAAAACCCCGCGTGGCGGTAAAGTCTCTTAATATATTCATCTGAGAAGGATTGTTTACTCTCTCTCTTGTAACACTAACCCCTCTGTTCCTTCTGGCTGACATATTTGCAGTAAAGTTTTGCGGTGTATAATAGATTTTTGCATTTCTGTAATCAGCTAATAAAGAAATAACGGTGCCGATTATGGGTATATCCGCCGGATAGAAAAAATATTCGGGACTTAAATTAATTCCGTAATTGATATTCGCATTCCACACCCAGGTTTTATTGGAGAGCGTTGCAGGGTTGCGGCTAAATGTTTTGTTGTAATTAAACCCGAACGAGAGTGCATTAAATGAATCTCGTATAAGCCAAAAGGAAGTCGGAATTTTCAACCGGATATTCGCCGCACTCCAGGTATCGGAAATATTTATTGTTTGAACTTCTGATTTCAACTGCTCACCAGATTTTACGAGCGGACTTGAAGACGTGTCTTTAATTATATCCTGCAGTTTGGCTGCAGCTTCAACTTCAATATCAGTGTTTGGCAGGTAAACCGGTTTTCCGATAGATTCGGTATGTGAATAATTAATTCTTAAATTACTCTCAGGCATATTGAAAGGAATAAGCTTTATAACATCCAAATCGACAGAGGCGCTCCAATTCTTCGTCTCATTTCTCGAACCGAATCTATCTGCAAGCTTATGAAAACTTGCCTGGGTATGGCTCATGTTAAAATTGAGTGTCATTAAATCGGCTAATTTTAATGACGAAGAAAGACTGTAAGCCCACCCCGGCGTTTCGTCTGCGCCAATTACTCTCAACTCATTGATCCAAACTTCTCCTGAGATCGGTCCGGTAATTTCAGGATCATCTCTATTTAATATTCCGACAGATAAAAATTTTACAGCGGTCAGAGTTGGATTTCCTTTTATCCTATAGTAATGATTATCCAAACCCGGAACGGGAGTTTCTATTACTATATTAACCGAATCGCTTCCCCGCGCCTGCTTAATGGCAGTTATCTCATTGAATAGAATGCTGATCTCATTCCAACCGGGGGTAACCGGACGGCGGTACTCGTAATAATTATTTGTGTCCGCCCCGAATCTGAAATAAACATCGGCGGAATAAAGATTGTTAGCCGTATCCACATACGAAATCGAACCGGGTCCGGTGTTCTTATCGCCATGGATGAATAATTTCATTTCGGAATAATTAAAAACATCGAGCGGACGGAATAAATACTTTACTGCTTCGCGATGATCTCCATCTTCCAGCCCGGTGATAATCAAATTAAGCGATTGTTCATTCCGTAAAATATTTTGATCGGGTCTTGTTCTATCCTTTTCTGGGAAAACACCGGGAGGTCTTTCATAATTGGGATTATCTTCATAGTTAATAACGGAAACTGCAAGCACCGTATCTTCCTGCTTAATTTTTTGCCACTGCGATCCGACAAGATTAAATTCTGCCAGCCTTAGGTGAACCATGCTTTCAACCCCCTGAACAAATAGCCTTATAAATTCAACGTTGGCAAAAGTAGGATCTCCGATATTTAGTAATGTGTCCTTCAAGGGAATTTGAAAAAGGTACCAGCCTGCATTATCACCGCCGCCTTGAATATATTTATTAGTAGAAGCGTTAGTATCCAACGGGATTTCATATCTGAAATAGCTGTTAACCAAATCAAGGTTTCCATTGCGGTTAAGGTCTTCAGTGTCGGGCAGCCTTCCGATATCAGAGTTAACAGCATTACCTTCAGTACCATTGATGTTGAAATAATCAAAGAGAGTTCTATTTAATCCGGCAGGCAAATAAAAATTATCACCGCTCGGATCTGCTTTTGTGCTGTTAAATTCAATTCTTTCTTCGGCATCTAATAAACCGTCAAGCCCGGTGTCTTCCGAAGGATCATCGATCGCATTATTGTACGGAGGTCTGTCTTCGGTATCTAACTTACGATTAGGAATAACATCTTCACTGATTCTGCCCAGGTCTAAATAAATTTTTGCATCGGATGGAGCAGTGCCCACATGAACCCAAAATTCAATGAACTCAATATTTTCTTCAATCAAGTTGCTTGCGGTAGAAGAAAGATATTTCATTACACCGCCCCACACTTTCTTTCTATCCAAAAGCTGTGGAGTATAATTATAAGTGCCAGGTGTATCGGGTAAGAATACATAATCCATTACGGTTATGTTTTGTTCCGTATCGGCAACTTTCTTTCTATCGCCCCAAATGTCCTTAACATATACATCCGACGGTGTTGCTGTAAACCAAAAGCTTTTCCCTTTGAAGTCCATTTTCTCTTTATACGTTAAACCGGGTAAATATTGAAGCGAATCGGGAGCGCTTAAATCTTTCCAGGAAGTATAGGAAATTCCGACAGGAATAATTCGTTTAGCTCCTTCAAAGTCATCAATGTAGGCAATGCTTTTTCCTTTATCGGATTCTATACTACTTTTCTTTGTGTTCGGATCGGGATTGATGTACGCATATTCCGCAGAAAGTCTGAATGAAGACATTTCGCGTGTAGAAATAATATTGTCCAATGCTTTTGTAATTAGAGGAAGATCTGCCTGAGTACTAAAATCTAATCCATAGATTGTATTATTTAACGGTTCTTCACCGATACGAACCTTATCGCTTAAAGTCTGCTGATTCAAATTCAGCATCGAAAAACCAAGCTTAGTTTTTTTCGAAATATCCAGTAATCCCCTTGCGCCAATTAATGTTTTAGATGCAAGCTGAAATAAATCATTCTGTTCGTAGGTAATTTTCAAATCGGCACCGGCAACAAGCGCTGCATCGTTTCTAATTGTAAGCTGCCCCATATTATAATCGACCGTATAATCAACTCCGGCGGTTAATTCCCTTCCGTTGAGCAGAACACGAACAGAGTTTTCTACAATGTTAAACCCCAATTGGTAAGTTGCCGAAGCATCACCCGAATATTTACCTATCATTATCCATTTATCTTTTATTTTATCCTGCCTTGCAATAGTTTGTGTTGTGTCATAAACCGCTCTGAATCCCATTGTTTCAGGAATACCCGACGGCAGATTATTTCCGAATGGTTCAAGGAATGGAAAAATAATTTCGCCCGTTAGCGGTAAAATAGTTTTGCCCGGCTCCCAATCGAAAACATTATCCGGGTTTGGCGAACCGCTTGCATCAACTCTGTCTAAACCGAATGCGTTAAGCAGTCTAACTGTCCCAATGTCGGTTACGGGTTCTTCACCTTCTCGCTCATATTTTATTTGAAACTCAAATCCTTCCTGCTTAAGATTTCTTCCGCCGACAGGATAAATATTTTTTAGTTGAAGCCTCCATGCTTTTTTATATTGGGGTTTTAAATAAGCGGGCTTTACCAGCTTGAGCACGAGCTTTTGAGTATCCGATTGAGCAGTCTTTACAAATTCACCAAAGTAAGAATCATCCGTTGCAGTTAGGGGACTGTTTTCGGCGCGATAAGCAACGGCAATCATATCCTGGTCTTGAATTTGCGTTCTGAAAGTTATAAAACCCGTTTCGGGATGCAATGTATAATCCACATCTTTTTGCAGAATAACGAATCTACCGGTTTCTTTTGTACCGGGCACAGGTTCAATTTCACCTCTTAGTGTTGGGTCTACATCATCATAATTCTGTCCTGCTGAGAGAGGCGGAAGTTCAATGTAGGCATTTGCACTTCTTTCTCTTGAAGGATCGGTTACTATCGTATTGATGGACTTCCAAACTTCAATATCAACAACTGAATAATCCAGAATAACATCCGGTACTGGTCTGCCGTAATAACGATTAAACAAGTTCAGGGACTCATCTGTATTGGCATAAACTTCGTCAAGGAAATAATGGTTTATAGAATAATCATAAGCTCGAACAGTAAAAGTTTGGGATGTTGCGCCGCCGCTTACTGAAACTTCTTTTACTTCTCCTTTTTTCTGACTCGCTAAAGTAGTTAAAGTAAAGGGACCCATTTTGAAATTAGCTTTAACTCCGAATAAAGCTTCGCTGCCGCCGACAAGCGGAGAGGTTTGCAGCGAAACGTTTCCTGCTTCAATACTTTGAATTATTTCATCCTCATAACCCGTGTATTTTATCTTAAGCTGATTTTCATATTCAAAAGTACGCTCAGTATTCCAGTCCGCATTAATGTTTAATTTATCGCCGATGGTTCCGCTTACGTTTATTTGAACTGTTTGTTTGAAGTCGGGTTCGTTTCTTGTATTACCAAGTCGTGATGCTGTTACACCTTCGGTCGTCTCGCTTCTCCATGCGCCGTGAATATCTACCGCCCCTCCTATGCGCAGACTTATTTTAGGCTCACCGAAAATGCTTAACACGCCAACGCTCGGCAGAGGGATTTCAAAATCGGTGATGTCCTTTATTAAATCGCCTAATCCTTTTTCGGTGGAAATCAACTCATACTTGTACGCAATATTTTCCCAGCTTTCTCTCTCTTTTAAAGCCAGCTTTAAGTTGATGTAATCCTCAAGTGTCATTCGCAGCAATATTTTTGATTCATGCCCAACAGTCGTTTCCCGGATTTCAACATAAGTGCCTGTGGAATCTATTTCTATAGTTCGTTTTCTAAGGTCTTTAAGCGGGATAAAAAATTTTGATTCCTTTTTTCTTTTTAATTCCACATAAGGAACTTCGGAACGGCTGTATCGGAAGTGCTCAAGCCTGGCTGTTGAGTCGAGTGTGCGTGGATCAATTTTTACAGTGTCCTCTTGCTTCAAAGAATCGGGATGAAGAAATAATGAATCTGCAAAATGATGAGTGGAATCATCCATAAATTCTAATGAATCTAGAGTAAGAATGTTGCTAGCAGAATCGCTTTGCAGGGTGATATCGAAGCCCACAGCTATATCAGATAAACTCTCATCTGAAAATTCATTTTGAAGGTCCGGATGGGATAAATCAATTTCGTTGTTCGAAGCATAAAGAAAACACGCTTCAAACCAGATAGATTGATTGACCTGAGATTTAAAAGGAGAATTAAATCCGATGTTTATTGCCGCGTAAAAGATAATTGCTGAGGCAATAAATAACCGGGCAGCTTCCTTAAATAGATTTAATTTTTTCTGTCTGATATATAAACCTTAAAAGAAATAATACAAAGAAATCAAACCGTAAAAAAATTATCTATAATTCTCCTCTTAAATTTATTTTTGTGCGAAAAAATTAGATAAATTAACCTTTAATATCAATACGACTAAAAATCAATTTCTCAAATTTACAAGTCTAATCTATTGCATAAAGCATAACGAATTAAGGTAAAATTTAATCACTTTATATTCTATTTTTTTATTGTTCATAACACAATTGATACGAAAGAAAATGATCTTATTATTGATTGTTCAATTTTAGGCTATATAAAAAGCATCACTTACCGTCTGCTTTAGCTGACGGATGAAGAATAAAAAAGACCTCTCTGGCTTTCCTGAGGATCTATGGATAACCACAAAAATAAATATTTTTTAGACTTAAGTCCTTTTGTGTTTTTAGGAGTTGTTAATCCGTTCGCTTTCCAAAGGAATCCCTTTGGAAAAGCGAACGGTAAGTGAAATAATTGAATTTTGATTTTAGAGCGAACGACAAGTGACTAGGTGAAATAAATTATTTTGCTTCCATCGGCTATAGCCATTATAAAAAGCTTTACTTTTATTTTTTATTGCAATAAGATTTTTATATCAATACAAGTTGAATAAGAAAAAAATTATCACTTACTGTCGGTTTTAACCGACGGATTTGAAGCTTAAAACGCTTATTGAGGGCTTTCTGGGATTCGTTGGTCCTTTCGCTTTCCAAATGAATCCCTTTGGGAGAAGCGAACGGTAAGTGAGGAAAGAAAATTAAATTTTAGCCATATAAAAAGTGTTGCTTTTTATTTTTCATTAGAATATCATCTGAGCTATGTAACTAATAGTGAATACAAATTCACTCGTTTAATGTGTAAGTCTTGAAATTACTTTTTTATAAGCCGGAAATTCTTCAATCAGTTTTTGCCGGGTAGCAATTTCGAAATCGTCAAACTCGAATCCCGGTGCAACTGTACACCCAATTAGAGCAAATGAGTTTTTATCTGCTAACTCTGCAGCAAACCATGTTCCCTTTTTAATTATCGCTGTATACTGTTCGTCTTTTTCAATATTACTACCCAAAACAATTTCGTTTAAACCGCGGATTTTATTGAGAAGGTAAATCTTAATGGGAACACCGTCATAAAAATGCCATTGCTCATCCGATTTCAATTTGTGAAAAGTTGAAATATCTTTTCCTTCTAATAAGAAAAAAATAGAAGTGGAGAATGATCTTCTGCCGCTGAACCTTGAAGGCAGCGCATTTTGCTCAATGAATTCATGTGAGCGATATATTTCCTTAAAATACCCGCCTTCCGGATGGCGCTTCAAATCTAACTGCCTTATATAGTATTCTGCTTTTGGGTGCATCGGAATTGTAACTTTGAAATGAAAAATGTTTTATAAAAAAAGCGCATCAAAGGATGCGCTTTAAATGAGCATGAATTTAAACAATTATCTTTTACTGATAGGAACATAGCTTCGTTGAGTTTCTCCGATAAATATTTGACGCGGACGGTAAATTCTAACACCCGGAGTTTCTCTCATTTCTTTCCATTGAGCAATCCAGCCGGGTAAACGTCCTAATGCAAACATCACGGTGAACATATTCGTCGGAATTCCCATAGCACGATAGATAATGCCGCTGTAGAAATCGACGTTCGGATAAAGTTTACGTTCTACAAAGAAATCATCTTTCAGAGCGATATCCTCAAGGTTCTTTGCAATATCGAGCATAGGATCTTTAATTCCAAGTTCACTCAATACTCTGTCTGCAGCATGTTTTAATATCCTTGCTCTGGGATCAAAGTTCTTATAAACTCTGTGTCCAAATCCCATGAGTTTGAACTTCGATTCTTTATCCTTAGCTAAATTTACGTACTTCTTATAATCGCCGCCGTCGTCCTGAATTTTTTGTAGCATAGTAATAACTTGCTGATTAGCTCCGCCATGCAGCGGACCCCAAAGAGCACAGATACCGGCAGATATTGATGCAAACAGATTTGCTTCACTGCTACCTACCATTCTTACTGTTGAAGTGCTGCAATTTTGTTCATGGTCTGCATGAAGAATCAGTAATAAGTCAAGAGCGTCTTCAAGAGCTTTCGGCACTTCGTACGGTTCGGTTGGAACTGAAAACATCATGTGTAGAAAATCTGCCGCATAGCTTAAATGATTTTGCGGATATACATACGGCTGTCCTATCGATTTTTTGTATGAGAATGCTGCAATAGTGTTCAACTTAGCGATAAGCCGGATAATATTTAGCTCTATATCTGCATTATAACCGGCTTCGGGATAAAATGCGGAGAGAGAACTTACCATAGCCGATAAAATTCCCATCGGGTGAGCGGTCGGAGGAAATCCTTCAAAGAATTTTTTCATATCTTCATGCAGCAAACTATGATGTGTAAGCTTATAATGGAAATCGTCAAGCTGTGCTTTTGTAGGAAGGAAACCGTAAATGAGCAAGTAAGCTACTTCGATGAAATTCGATTTTTCGGCTAACTCCTCAATAGGATATCCGCGGTAACGCAATATTCCTCTCTCGCCGTCAATAAATGTAATAGCGCTTTGGCAGGAGCCGGTATTAGCATAACCGCTGTCTAAAGTAATAGCGCCGGAAATATTTCTGAGTTTAGTGATATCAATTCCGACTTCACTTTCACTCCCTTTTACTACAGGGAGTTCATATTCCTTATCTTCTAAGGTTAGTTTTGCTTTTGCTTCCAATTTTAAATCAGTGGTTGACATTTAATTCCCCTTTCTCTTTTATTGAAATGATTTGATTTTATTTATGAGTAATTAACTTTCTTCAATAACCGCTTTAGGGGAAAATCAGATTAATCGAGGAATCTCAGCTAAGCGGTATTTAAGAATTTGTTATGGAACCTTGAAAAATAACCTCCTCTCCTTAAGGTATTTTGATTGAAATGTTTAAGGTGCTTTGTTATTTATTTTATTTAACTCAAAAGTATATACTACTATTAAAAATATCAACAATTATTTTTAATTTTAAGTCAGAAAAATGATTTTTTTCATTTTTTCTGTCGATTCTCTGTCCGAATGACGAAGTTTTGAACGGATGCCTAATGAAAGCTAACTCAATCGGATATAAGATGAAAGTAATTTATTAATTGCCTATTGCGGCTGTCCATTTTGAACTCACATTGTTAGAACTGATATAAGTATCAGTATAACTTAAATTCTTTAATTGATTATCGATTTCAATTACCGTATCATGAAATTATAGAAAACCAATAATGAATAAATTATGGAGCATAAATTGAAAACAAATTTTCTCTTTTTGATGATTATCTTAGCTCTGATTGTCTTACACGGAAACGGCTCTCAATCTATGGCTCAATCGTCCCCAACAGAACTAAGGGAAGAAATTCACGACACCGCAAAAAGAATTGTATCAAAGGCATTAAACGATTGGAAGGGATATTTCTTATTAGAAGAGCTGTGCAAAATAGGACCCCGGCTTAGCGGCTCCGAAAAATCGTTAAAAGCAATAAAATGGGCAGAACAAAAGATGAAGGAATTAGACTTTGATTCTGTATGGCTGCAGCCCGTTATGGTTCCTCATTGGGTTCGCGGCAATATTGAAGAAGCTGTAATACAAAACTCTCAATTGTGCGAAGGAAAAAGTCTTAACATCCTTGCTATCGGGGGAAGCATTCCCACTCCGTCTAATGGTATTATCGCACATGTTTTGGAAGTAAAAAATTTTGAAGAACTTGAAAAACAAAAAGAAGAAGTTAAAGGAAAGATAATTTTCTTCAGCCGTTCGTTGGATCAGAGATTACTAAATACATTTGCCGGTTACGGAGGCGCGGTTAATCAACGTACGCGCGGTGCAATTGAGGCAGCTAAATATGGCGCGGTTGGTGTAATCGTTAGATCAGTAACTACAAAGTATGATAACGTTCCTCATACCGGTTCATTGTCATACGTAGATACACTTCCGAAAATTCCAGCCGTTACAATCGGTTACACAGATGCCGATTTTTTAAGTGCAGCCTTAAAGCAAGAACCGGATTTAAAAATAAAACTGAGATTGAATTGCAAAGCTTTACCCGATGCACAATCATACAATGTTATTGGTGAGTTGAAAGGAACGGAACATCCGGAAGAAGTAATCGTAGTAGGCGGGCACTTCGATAGCTGGGATGTTGGATGCGGTGCACACGACGACGGTGCAGGTTGTATTCAAGCATTGGAAGTTCTAGATTTATTTAAACGTTTGGATATCAAACCGAAGAAAACAATCAGATGCGTCTTCTTTATAAATGAAGAAAACGGAGTAAGAGGCGGACGAGTTTATGGCAAATATGCTGAAAGCACACCAGAAAAACATATCGCAGCTATCGAATCCGATCGTGGTGCTTTTACACCAAGAGGATTCTCTGTTGATGCAGATTCATCTGTAATTGATAAAATTAAATCCTGGCTGCCGTACCTTAAACATGCAAGGATTGAATGGGTCGAGAAAGGCGGAAGCGGAGTGGATATTTCTTTTATTAAATCTGCAAAGGCATTAATCGGTTACGTACCTGATGACCAACGTTATTTTGACGTTCACCATTCGGCTAATGATACTTTTGAGTCGGTTCATCCGAGAGAAATGGAATTAGGTTCGGCGGCAATGGCAATACTTGTTTATTTGTTGAGTGAAGAGGGAATTTAAAAATAATCAGCGCAATAGTATCATTTTTTTTGTTTCGATATATCCACCGTTGCGCAATTGATAATAGTAAACACCGCTGGTCAGAATTGATCCCTTTGGGAAAAGATTGCTTGCATCCAAGATAACCTCATAAGTTCCAGGGGGTTTTTCTTCGTTAAAGAGTGTTGCAATTTCTCTTCCGAGGATGTCGTAAACTTTGAGTTGAGACGGGACATGTCCCGTCTCTACAAATGGAATCGTAAATTTAATTTTTGTGGTTGAGTTAAACGGATTTGGGTAATTCTGAAACAGGAAAAATATTTTCGGAATCTCCTGTAATTCAGTCTTATCAACGTTAACAATAGCTGCGATATCCAGTACACTACCGTATATATCGTAACCAAAATCCGTATTTCGAGTATCAGCCCAAACAAAGAAAACTTTATTTTCATTTAAAGTAATTGAAGGCTGCTTTCTAATTGATTGAATATTTGAGTGAATTAGTGTTGAATCCCTTCTGACAATTCCTTCATTTGAAAAAACACGAGCGAATATTTTGTTGTTCTGTACAAAAACGAAAAGAAAATCGTTATTCGACAGAAAGGCTAATGCATACTCATCAACATCAGTTGCAAGATTAAAATCATTTTTAATCACCTCTCCCAAAGTTGTGATAATTCTTCCGATAACTTCGTCTCTTGCATAGATCGGATAACCTGAATAGGGCTTGGTATTTAACGTATATAAAAACTTTTGATCACCAAGATAAAGATGCGTAAAAATTTTATATTCTGGTGAGAGCGGTTCTAAATGGTTCGAATATAATTGCACCACACCGGAAAAACCAAACCAGATTGATTCATTATCATTCTTAAATATTCTTAATGAGGTATATTGATTCCCTGAAAAAGAAATTTCTTTTATCAACTCAAAATTATTGTTAAGCGCTATTATTTTGGTGGGTTTTCCATATTCAATGCATTTAAGAAAAAAAGTATTGTTAACCTTTGTTATCGAAGTTTCAAGTGAATAAAAATCGCTCGAGGAGTTTAATATTGTATCCTTTAATAAATTCCAATTCTTATCAAATATTGAATACCCTATCTGCATTAAATCATTTGCGGCTCTTATTTTCCATGAATTAATACATTTGCCGTCATCAGCAAAGGCACAATTTTTCCCCGGTAATTCAATTAGGGGTTCTATCAGGTTTCCCGACCAATCAACTTTTTGCCCGATAATTTTTGTTTCGGTATCCCAGGTAACAAAATTTGTTTCGGCATCGATAGATACAATTTGAGGATTAATATCGCTGCTGCCAACTTGATCATCATTTATTTTCTGTTGTCCTGTAATTGTAAAATCATTCAGCTCCAAAAGAAATATATCGTTAGAATCTTCTTTTACCGAAAAGAAATTATTATCCCCAAAATAAAATATTTGATTTCCGGGTGAAAGAAATTCTGACTGGTCATATTTAGTGTAAATGATATTTCCGAAGTCATCGAACCAAAACAGTGTGTTGCTGTATCTGAGCGAATCACTCTTCCCTTCTGATAATGAGATTATCAGCGCAAACTGATTATTATTAAAATTTGAAAGGGTGAAATTCCGGATCAATCTTCGCTCATTAACAGCAAGATCCGAATGAGGCAGAATTATTTGTTGAGTGCTTCCGATCCGGTTCCCATGACTATCAAATTTCGCAAAGTTTAAGTCAACAGAGTCTTTGTAAATCCAAAACACCTGAAAAAGTGAGTCCTCTACGTTTACAATTTTTATAGAAGGTAAATCTGACTGATTAAACCAATAATTTCCCTCTAAATCTTCAAATTCTTCTACCACCACGTCTTTAGCTATAATTGAATCGTCTTTAGAATAAAAAGACGCATATATTCCAGGAGGAAAAATGCTCTGGTTAAAATTATCACTTCCATTAAAATATGTTAAGATATATTCATCATTCTTGTTAACATGCACTGAACTGCTGATGGGAAATGTATAAGTGCTCCAAGGGATATGTTTTTTAAGCTCGCCTGAAGTACTATATTTTGATAGATATCTATTTCCACGATAGGCAGCACAAAAAATATAATCTTCCGATGAGCATGCTATATCGTAACCTTTTTCGAACCAGTCTGTTTCATAAAGGGTAACATCTATTCCGTCTATTATAGTTCGCCAAATAATTCTATTATTATTATTATCGTAAAAATTTCCTGAAAGATTTACAAGATAAGCATCTATACCTGTTGTAAAACCGGATTCTTTAATACCCAGATAATAATCTTTCTTATGGAAAGCAAATTTACCGTTAACATTTATTTTGAAATTACTCAAAATTGAATTACCCAAAGAATCAAACCACTGCGCATAGGTATAGCCCGCACCTTCACGATAGTCGATCCAGCTAGTTAAAAATCTTTTATTTTCCGTATACAATAATCGTGGCGTATGTTGAATAAATGTAGCAGGGATATTGTCTGTACTTATTTTGAAATCATTTACCTCTTGGGTAAGCGATTGAGGGCTGATAATTATAACCAGTACCAATAATTGAACAATAATTAAAGTAATTTTTTTCATCTTATTCCTTTTATAAAGCATATCATTTTCAAATATTTGTCGCTTTGCGTTATTGCTTTCATTATATCCAGGGTATCCGCATGAAGGTGCAGCATGCCGCAAATCTTTTATTTTAACAAATGTCGTTATTTGAGCAAACACATTTTACCACTAAATGTTTTTCCTCCGGCATTTAAAACATAAAAGTAGATCCCGCTTGTCAACGCTAACCCCTTAACGGAAAGATTACTCGCATCTCCAAAGGATCCTACGGAAAAAATTACTTCATAAGTTCCTGGAGGTTTTTCTTCATTAACGAGTGTTGCAATTTCTCTTCCGAGTATGTCGTAAACTTTGAGTTGAGACGGGACATGTCCCGTCTCT
>JAGUYG010000101.1 GCA_020061465.1 Ignavibacteriales bacterium | reverse complement strand
GCTGCGGAATTATTGATGATGAAATACGAAATGTTCTGCCTTCAAATGTTAAGGCGTTTGAACTAATTAAATTTTTTGGTTCAAGAGAAGAATCCATTGCAAATTTTAATATTGGAATAAAGAAGGTTGTTGAAGTCATACTAGATGAGTTACTCAATTATAAACGGTCAACTTGAGTACTTAAAAAAAACGAATATGAAATCTTCAATTAAATAATCAGGTTATTCAACAACCAAATCACAAAGTAAAAAAAGAGAGAATTTTCATTATGAAATTACTTGCAATTGAAAGGGAAATTCCCGGTGTGAAGGAAACAAATTATCAACCTTTTCTTAAGTCGGAAGCTTTAAGGGTATGGGAATTATATAAAAGCGGAGTTATACGGGAAATTTATTTTACGGATGAGCAGTTTGCCATAATCATTCTTGAATGTACGAGTTTAGAAGAGGCAGAAAAACATCTTGACACCCTTCCTCTTGTTCAAGAAAATTTAATTACATTCGACATAGTTCCATTGATGCCATACTCGGGCTTCGAAAGGCTATTCCATAATTAAAAAAACCTCAGCACAAAAAATTATTGGCTTGACTATGGGGCATGGAAATTACTTATTTAATATTTAAAGATAAAACAAAGAGAATTAAAAATGCTAAAAGCAGTTTTTACTATAATCATTTTAAATGTATTAATTAATATTTCGATGATTTATGCGCAGGGTCCCGAGGGGAAAAATTTTGGCTTCGGAATTATTTTGGGAGACCCCAGCGGGGCTACGGTAAAGTTTTGGACTGCCGCCGCAAACGCATTTGTTGTTGATGTGGGAGCTTCATATTTCGGCAGCCCGCGCATTGGTGTAGATTATCTTTGGCACTTCGATGCTTTTAGATCGAGGATAGCGAACCTTTATGCAGGAGCCGGAGGTGCTTTGGGTATAGGCAAAGGAAATGGTTTCTGGTACAAAGGCAAATATTTCAGAGAAAAAAGCGAACTTGGTATAGCTGCCCGCGGTGTCTTTGGCGTAAATGTTATTCCTGAAAATACTCCGTTAGAACTTTTCTTCGAAATAGGAATGTTGATCGGGTTTTCACCTGATTTTGGGTCGTCAGCCGATGCCGCTATTGGAATAAGATTTTATTCCAATTTGGATTAGAACAAATCTCTATCACATTTTAATTTTAGTATGCTCCAATTTCAAGTAAATCATTTTCAATTTGATTAAATTTTCGACCGTTACTAAAATATTATTTATCACAACAGGAGATTACTTATGCCCGTAAGAAAAGGCAATGCTGAATGGAGAGGCAATCTACTAAATGGAAGCGGAAATATTTCGACCGAAACAGGAGTGTTGAAAAACATTCCATACAATTTTGTATCAAGATTTGAACAGGGAAATGAAACAAACCCCGAAGAGTTGGTGGGTGCAGCTCATGCTGCCTGTTTTTCAATGGCGTTTGCAAACGGTTTATCAAAAGCAGGATTCAAAGTTAATTCAATTCAAACCGAGGATAATGTTTTTATAGAAAAAGTCGAAGGCGCATTTAAGATAACAAAAATTGAAATTAATACTATCGGCGATGTCGAAGGAATAAGCGAGAGCGATTTTCTCAAACATGCAGGTGAAACAAAGGGTACTTGTCCTGTTTCTAAAGCATTAACAGGAACAGAATTTATTTTAAATGCCAAACTGAAATAAATTGTGAAAGATGACATCTTTCGAAGTGAGCCGTAAGCAAAAAGATGTCATCTTTCTTTTTTAATCACAGCAACAAATTCTTATATTTTTCATTACGTTCGATAAACAAATCAACATAAGAGCATGACGGAATAATTTTATAATTATTTTCAATTGCATATCTCAATCCTTCTTCTACAATTTTTGCGGCGATACCCTTCCCTCTTAATTCCAGCGGCACATAAGTAAATCGAAAATTAATAGTTTCTTCATCAACAAAACTGTAATCAAGTTTAGCTTCTTTTCCGTTTAGGATTGCATAAAAGCGTTGATTCTTTTTATCATGCTTGATGTCTAATTCCATATTTGCTTGATGAGCATTCAATTTTTTATATCAAATTAAATCGAGAGTGAAGTTAAAATCCTTGGTTGTAAAATTATCCGATTCTGGATGATATGTTTTTTCAATAAAAGCAACTTCAGATTTTTTGTTAACTAATATTATAGTTGAAGAACGGGTTCCGTAACCCTGCGTTTTTATGAATATTGCCGAAAGAATTCTCTCAAGATCAATGCTTAAACCCGTATCGGGAAGTGTATCGTCATCTGCCGTGGTTTCGTCGAATAAAATGTCAAACAGATCATTCATCTCAAATGATGGTTTTGATAACAATACACTTAATCTCTCCTTACTTTGTTCAACCTTAGCCCAGGGTACATCGAGCAGACTGTTACTTAATCCATAAATTCCGTTTTGCAATTCTTTAAATTCTTTCGATACATTTGAGAAATAAAAAAGCTGATTAAGGTTTCCGAATATCAAATTATAGCCGTTATAGTTGCTGCCGTTACTTTCTAATTTTTCATAATAATGCTGTGGTGAAATTTCATTTATTAAAAAATTCAAAGTTAACATACCTCGTGAAGGCGCATTATTTTTTAAGTTTCGTATGTCGCGGTAATTAGTAATTGCGGCAAGCTTTCCCGATTTAGTGATACCCAGCCATGTGCCGCCTTCCTTTAAATCTTTCCCTGCGAGTAAAGAAGGATATTCTTTCCAGAAATATGCGGGTAAGGATTCTCTGTTATAAAACTCATCCCTGTTTGCAGCTAAAATAAACTTGAATTTTGGATGAGAATTTTTTGCAACTAATAATAAGCACATAACAATTTACAATCGATTACAGAAACTTGAATTAATAACAATCTTCTTTAACGATTTCGCCGTTGATGATTACCTGACAGACGTGAGTTGTATATTCAAACGGATTTCCGTCAAACAAAACCACGTCGGCATCTTTACCCGGTTCAATCATACCCACTCTATTTTCAATACCTAATATCTTTGCTGCATCAATCGTAATGGAAGCTAATGCATCTTGAAAAGATAAACCGTTCGCATGAGCTACGGCGGCTTCAAATAGCACGAGACGGGTTTTTGGTACATAACTTTCATACCCGCTTTGAATTGCAAAAGTGATTCCGGCTTCTTTCAATTTTTTAGCTGTTTCAAAGGAAGCGTTCTTCGAAGAGCCGTAATTTCTAACCATAGTCGGGTGTAAAATTATTGGCACACCGGCTTTTTTGATTTCGTTTATCAACAGATAAGCCTCAGCGGCACCGTCTAAAATCAGCTTAAAGTTAAATTCTTCGGCTAATCTAAGTGCCCCCATAATTTCAACTGCTTGATTCACCGTGAATAATGCATAAAGCTTACCTTCGAGTACATCGGCTAATGCTTCTAAACGCAGATTGCGAGCTGGTTTTTTGTCTTCTTTATCTTGATTTCTTTTCTCTAAATAATCTTTTGCTTTTAGGAATTCCTGACGAAGCATTGCAATTCCTTTTGAACGTGAGCCGGGTTTTTTGAAATTTCTTGATACGGTAGAACCTAAACTAAATGCAACACACTTTGAATGAGAGATAATAGCTTCGGTTAAATTTTCGCCGTATGTTTTTACTATCATTGTTTGTCCGCTTGCAAGTGCACCCGGAGCGTGACCGGTATGAATTGTAGTTATTCCAAAATTACGGAGCCACTCGACCAATGCCTCACGGTTATTGTAAGCATCTATAGCTCTTAATTCAGGTTGAATAGCTTCGGTTTTATCAAGTTGATCTTGATCATGGCTGTAATTTAAAATACCCGAAAGACCCACAACTGTGTGTGCATCAATCAAGCCGGGTGTAACAACGTTTGCCATAATAATATCATAGTTTTCCGGTATAAAAACATCTGAAGCGTACCCGACATTTTCGATCTTACCATTATTGATTAAGATGATGCCTTCTTTAACAGGTTCACCTGACATAGTGTAAATTACTTTTGCCTTGATTGCAATTTGTGCGATAGCATCAGAAGCTAATACTGAAACGAAAATTCCTAAACAGACTGAAAGAAAAAATATACTTTTCATTGATCACCTCCGCAGTTATGCACTTCTTGATAATCGCCTCTAAAAACTTCATAACCGCCGATAGCATATTTTAAGTCGTCGGGATTAGAACGATCGAATACTTTTTTGCCTTCAACCCATGTTTGTTCAACATGTGTAAAAATGCTGAAGGGATTGCCGGATAAAATAATGAAATCGGCATCCGAGCCTTTTTCTAGAGAACCAACGCGGTTCTCAAGTCCTAACATTTTTGCCCCGGTAATCGTTAATGCTTCTAAAGCTTTTTGTCGTGACATACCTGCTCTAACTCCGAATGCTGCCGAGCGAATAAATAAACGGGAATCGGTTATTCCGTCGTCTGTATGATATGCAACTTCAACACCGGCTTGTTCTAAAACTGCACCGGTTTTAAAACTCAAGCCGACCGCTTCCAATTTTCCACCCGGCGAGTCTATCAAGATAATTGAACATGGGATTTTAGCTTTTGCAATTTCATCGGCAACTTTCCATCCTTCGCTAACATGATGCAGCACTACTTTGAAACCAAATTCCTGCGATAATCTGATTACTGTCATGATGTCATCTGCACGATGCGTATGATGGTGAACTATTCTTTTTCCATCAAGCACTTCAAGAAGTGTTTCCATCTCAAGATCACGCTCCGGTTTTTTCGTTGGATCACTCTTAGCTGCATCAACTTTTACTTTATACTCTTGAGCTTTTATAAATAGTTGTCTAATGATTGCGGCAGACTTAGCACGCGTTCCGGGGAAGGGAGGTTCTCTCAGCGAATTTGTTCCGTTTGCCATCTTCAATCCGCCGCAGATTTCAGTTAATACATTTTCACAGAAAAGAAGATCATTTATAGTTTTTGCTCCTTTGCGCATTTTTAAATAGACTGTTTGCCCGCTCATTAAATGTCCGGAACCGGGCATAACATTAACGGTTGTAATACCGCCGGCAAGAGCTTTCTTAAATGTATCGCTTTGCGGATCAATCGCATCAAGTATTCTTACCTCCGGATGAACAGCCGATGAAGCATCACCGCCATCACCTTCACCAATGTGTGAATGTGTATCAATCAATCCAGGCATAATAACTTTGCCGGAAACATCGATTATCGATGCATCTTCAGGAACGATTATATCCTCTTCACTTCCGACTGAAATAATTTTACCACCTTTTATTATCAGAACCCCATTATTTATCTCACCACCCGCAATTGGATATATTAAAGCCCCCTTAAAAACTATAGTATTTGACTGCGGAGAAATTGAACCGCAAAAAGCAAAGCAAATTGTAATGCTTAAAAATGTCCTAATTAAAATTTTCATGAAGATATTTTTTAATGAATGAAGAATAATTGCCGGTTAAATTATTGAAATGGATTATTAAATGCTATTTGAACTACTCACTTCATACAAAAATTTTGAATTAGTTCTCAACGGCGCTATTATCTAATCGAAAATAATCTTAGTGATACTACGTTAAAAAAGTTTGTTTTTTAAGCAAACATTTCCGAAGGATCAATCTGATTTGTTGCTCTATATACGGTACTTTTAAACTCTCTCTGCCAAAGGCATCCCTTTGGGATAATCTCTCTCTTAAAAAGAGAGAGACTTATTATCAGTGCTAACATTGTATTTGTATTTCTGTCAGAACTGCGAATAAAAAGACACCACTATTAATAAGCCCTTCTCTTCTTAAGAGAAGGGTTGTCCAAAGGACTCATTTGAGGGATGAGTTCTACTTTTCCGAAGGATCAGTCTGATTGTTTGTAGCTTTTCCGAAGGATCAGTCTGACTGCTACGCTGTGATTCTTCGAGCCTTTGTGACATCGTGGCAATATTCATAGGATCTTGGGAGACACTTCGGTTGTTAAGTGAATTAAAAACATAAGTCATCAAGCCACTAAAACACAAAATTATTTGGTAGATTAACTGGGATTTGAGTTCTCCTTAAAAAATAAAATTCTATGTAGCATTAACGAGTAAACAAAAAAGCTAATAGAAAGAAAGTTGTATTTCAAAGTTACTTAAATCAATCAAACATTGAATAGAAAATGTATTACATCTCCATCCTGCACAACATAATCCTTTCCTTCGGTTCTCATTATTCCTTGATGACGGCATTCGGATTCAGAGCCATATTTAATAAAATCTTCATAACTAACAACTTCGGCGCGAATAAATCCCCGTTCAAAGTCTGTATGAATTACACCGGCAGCCTGCGGTGCTTTGGTTCCTTGAGGTATCGTCCAGGCACGAAGTTCTTTTGAGCGGGTTGTGAAGAAGCTTATCAACTCTAACATTTGAAAACATTTCCTTATAATTTTTTCTAATCCTCCTTCTTCAATTCCAAAAGCAGAGAGATACTCCTTTCGTTCGCTTTCATCCAATCCTATCAGCTCTTCTTCAATCTTTGCGGATATTTTCACAGCTTCAAATTGTTCCAGGCTTGCAAACTCTTTCACCATCTTTACGTAATCATTGTCTTCCAACAATCCTTCTTCATCAACGTTGCAGCAATAAATTACTCGTTTTGCTGTTAACAACCCTGTTTCTTTCAGAATTTGTTTGAATGTTTCTTTTTCCATATCTGGAAAGACAATTGCCGGTTTGCCTTCATTTAAAAAATTTAGTAATGCTTCACAGCAAGCAACCTCATCTTTAACTGATTTATCGCCTTTCAACAACTTTTGAAGCTTGTCTAATTTTTTTTCAACAGTTTGAATATCGGCAAGCAGAAGTTCCGTCTCAACGGTTTGAATCTCTTCAACCGGATTTATTTTACCCGTTACGTGCACAATATCATTATGCTCAAAACATCGAACAATGTGAATTAATGCTTTAGCTTCTCTAATGTGCGATAAAAATTGATTTCCTAATCCTTCGCCTTTACTGGCGCCTTTAACTAATCCGGCAATATCATAAAAGTCTATGGTCGAAAATATCGTGCTAACAGGATTAACAAGCTCTGCAAGCTTGTTTAGTCTTTCGTCGGGAACTATTACGACTGCTTTGTTTGGTTCAATCGTACAGAAAGGATAATTGGCAGTTTGTGCATTCTGTGCTTTTGTCAGTGCATTAAATAGGGTCGATTTCCCCACATTCGGCAAACCAATTATTCCGATTCCAAGTCCCATAATTTATTTCCCCTCTCTTTATCATAAAATTCTTCAAACAGGTAAACAGCTTTGTTTCTGCCGCTGTAATTTACAATGAATAATTTATAATGTATAATTTATCCATTAGCCCCGGCGGTATAATGAACAATGTAAGATCTTCAATGAACTATTCATTGTGCTGAAAAATTTTTACCTTTTCAAATTTACTGAACAAGTTTTGATCTATTTTGGAGTTATTAAATAGTAATATTTTTTAATATTTAGTATAACGTTTTATCTCAAAATCTATTTATCAATCTCTTTCATTGCTGCAATTTTATTGATTCCCTCTCTAACAAAACTAGGCAATATAAATTCATTTCAAAGCATTCTATATAAGTTTACTGTTTTGCCGGATAATTTTGTGCCCTTTATCAGTTCTTTCATTCCTATATTTGAAGGTATACTCGCAATATCGATTATGCTAAAATT
Organism: Ignavibacteriales bacterium; assembly: GCA_020061465.1. Lineage (GTDB taxonomy): Bacteria > Bacteroidota > Ignavibacteria > Ignavibacteriales > Ignavibacteriaceae > JAGUYG01. The sequence goes on along the minus strand of JAGUYG010000101.1, from coordinate 25,892 downwards.
TCAACACATTTTATCTTTGAAGGTGTTAAATATTTACTAATAATTCTTACAGGTTCGATAATAGTTAAAATAATTGATGGTGTACAAGTAACCTGCGGTTGTTTCGGTTAAGAATATTACCGTCTCTACAAAGATTTCTTTTATTATTTGCAATTATAATTCATATCTTTTACCCATTGGTCACCCTCAAAAGAATGGTGGTTTTATACAGACAAAAAAAATTTAATAAATCTTTCTCACTACACTTAAGTCTGACTATCCGTTTTATTCACAAACAAAGTTTGGGTAGGATAAGCAAACTCAATTCCCTTCTTTTCAAATTCCTCATAGATCGAGAGATTGATTTTTTGCTGCGTATCCATATACTTAACATAATCTGAGCCTAAAACAAAATACACAAACTCAAAGTTAAGACTGAAATCTCCATAAGAAGAGAAATGCCCCCTGTCGAAAGTTACATCTGACTGTGATTCGATAATACTCCTTACAAGTGCAGGAATTTCATTAAGGATTTTAGCGGGTGTTTGGTAAACAACACCAAGTTTAAAAACAACACGCCTCTTTTCCATTCTTTTATAATTATGCACTCTTGAATTTGTTAGGTCGGTATTTGAAAGGACAATTTGTTCACCGCTAAGACTTCGCAGACGGGTAGTTTTTATTCCGATGTATTCAACAGTACCTATTTTATCGCCAACAATTATAAAGTCACCTATTTCAAAAGGTCTGTCGAAGAAGATAACAAAATAGCTGAACAGATCGCCAAGTATAGTTTGTGCTGCAAGAGCAATTGCTATTCCGCCTATACCCAAACCTGCAATAACCGCCGTAATTTCAAAGCCCAGATTATCTAACAGGAAAATAAACCCTAAAGCCCAGATAATTAAATTTATCAGAGTGGTTATTCCTTTTACCTGCTTTTTTCTTTCTTCGGCTTTTTCTTGTTTATCCAAATAAAGATTTAGCGAGTAATTAATCGACGAGGTGATAAACTTAATAGCAAAGAATGTAATAAGCACTGCTGAAAGCACATAGATGATCTGAAAAGTTTTATCGGGAATGGTTAAAGTTTTTGCCGCCAAATAAAACGACCCAAAATAAAGCAACGGTATCCCCGATTTTTCAATTCCCTTGATAAGAAAATCATCTATAGTTGTATCTGTTTTGGCTGACCATTTTTTTAGTCTGCTTAATACTATTCTTTTAAAAATGTTTATAATTATGATGCCTAAAACAAATACACCTAGTGCAATCAGATAGCTGAGTATTGTATTGTTAAAGTAAGTTTGATTTAAGAAGTCTTGCATAATTAATTATCCTCCTTTTTGTAAGCAAAATATCGTTATATGTTATTATTATACCGAATACCTCTCAATTACTTCATCCGGTACTCTTACCGGTCTTCCGCTGGTTGTAGAAATCATTGTATAGATTAAATAACCTTCGGCGGCTGCTTTTCTATTTTCTTTTTTTAAAATCCAAAAATTTACACGGCACTGTGCGCCGTTTACGGAATCAACCTGCGTGCGCACTAATATCCGATCTTCCAAAGTTAAAGCTCTCTTGTACTCAATATATGTTATACTTACAACCCAGTTATAACCTAACTTCCAAAATTCATCCATAGACATCTTATAATTGTTTATCATTTGGTCATAACGCGCAGCAAGTACGTAATCTAAATATTTAGTGTTGTGAACGTGGTTATTCAAGTCAATATCGTCGGGACGAATTCTCACTTCCGTTTCAAATGCAGAGTACATAAAAAATCCCTTTCCTTGAAATTTTTATAACTGTTAGAAGTCAACGTTAAATCCGATTCCCCATTTTTTTATATGCCTGTAATAGTAAGAACTGAACACATCGCTTCCTGTGTAATATGATAAATAAAATACAATTCCTTTCGAATGCCAATTACCGAATTTAATCCCGGCTTGTATTTGCTGGCTGCCGGTATACCTTTCTGCTCCGGCGAGTAAAAAGTGATGTGCTAAAAATATGTTTGTGTTGTGATTAAATATTTCTCCAAATAGATTTACAAATGCAGCTTCAATACCCGCATGATAATTAAACCTTTTTAATTCGGAAGGTCGTACCAACGATGAGTATGATAATCCTCCATAATATTTTATTATCGTACTTGTGTAAATGATTTCATGTGCAATAGTCAGCTCTCCAAAATCCCGTGTGAATGGAATTGGTTCGGTATCGTTTAGCCAATTCTTTTGGTCAAGATCATAATGACCGTCGACAAAGTGAGCGCTGTTATGAATTATTCTGAATCGTCCCAACAAGTTGTTTTTTTGAAATCTTTTTGAAAACGATAGATTGCCTCCGAAGAAGCCATCGATTGCATCTATCTGCAAACGCCTGCCTTCAAAGCTTGTTGAAAATGCATACGCCATAAAATCGATTCCTAATGTAATTCGAATATCGTCTTCAGCAAATTCGAAACTAAAAAGGTCAATCGTATTTCCTATATCAACTTTCAGATTAGAGGTTGCAGTATAATAAAGCACTCCGAGCCTTGCTTCTTGATGGTTAGCTTTTAAAGGCATAAAGTTTAATCCTGCAGGAAGGAATTCGAACTTAAGATTTTCCTCAGCACTGTTTTGAGGAAACAGGCTTTGAGAAATTAATAATAAAAAGATGATTAAACGGCGGATAAACGTCATTGGTCTTCCGGATAAATGAATGTTGATGCGAAAATAAAAAAAACTGCGGTTTAATTGAACGGATAAAACTACTTTGCCCTTCCGGCTAAATTTTTTACGATTTGTTCTAACTCAATTTCCTGATCGGCGAGCATAACGAATAAGTGATACAACAAGTCGGAGGTTTCATTTATTATTTCATCCTTGTTTCTATTCTTTGCGGCTATAACAGTTTCGATAGCCTCCTCACCTAATTTTTGAATTATTCTATTACTGCCTTCTTTAAACAATTTTGTTGTGTAAGATTTTTCCGGCAGTTCGGTTTTTCTGCTTTTAATTAATTCAAAAAGATCGGTTAAAAAAGTCAGCGATGTTTTTTTTGATATACCAAAACAAGAATAATTACCCGTGTGACACGTATTCCCTAATGGATCGGCAAATACAAGCAGCGCATCGTTATCGCAGTCGGGTTTGATATCAACAAGATGCAAATAATTTCCGGATGTTTCGCCTTTAGTCCATAGTGTATTTCTGCTTCTGCTGTAAAATGTAACCAGCTTAGTTTCGATGGTTTTTACTACAGCCTCTTTATTCATAAAACCTAACATAAGGACAGCATCGTTATTTGCATCTACTACAACAGCAGGAATCAATCCGCTGAGTTTGTTAAAGTTCAATATGTTAATGAGTGAATTGTTTATCATAATAAAACTTAGTAAAGAGATGATTAAAATATAATGTTCGATTTTACGAAAGTATAATTGATGAAATATTAAATTCTTACAATAACACCTGAGGCATCCAAATATTCTTTCAATTCTTTTATCGGCAAAATATTATAATGGAATAAGCTGGCTGCAAGACAGGCATCAACGTCCGCCTCATTAAAAGCTTCCAAAAAATCTTCTTTTTTCCCTGCACCACCCGATGCGATAACCGGAATTGTAACAGCCGATGTAAGCTCCTTCAAAAATTTTATATCGTAACCTGATTTTGTTCCGTCCTTATCCATCGATGTCAGCAATATCTCTCCGGCACCAAGCTCTGCTGCCTGCTTACACCATTCAATTCCTATTAAATCTGTTTCTTCCCTTCCTCCTTTGATGAAGACCTTGTATTCATTTCCGGTATGCTTGACATCAATTGCGGCTACTATTGCCTGGCTGCCGAATTGCCGTGCCGCTTCACTTATCAAATTAGGATTCTTAACAATTGCAGAATTTAATGATACTTTATCGGCGCCCGCTTTTAGAAGGGCATCAATATCATCTAATTCAGAAATACCTCCTCCAACGGTAAAGGGAATCCTCAATACCTTTGCTACTTCTTCTACAAGGTGAACTAATGTTTTTCTCTTTTCTGCTGAAGCGGTTATATCTAAAAAGACAAGCTCATCTGCGCTTTCATTTGAGTAGCGCGCTGCTAATTCAATCGGTGAGCCGGCATCAACAAGATTTACAAAGTTAGTTCCTTTTACAACCCGTCCGTCTTTTACATCTAAACAGGGAATAATTCTTTTACACAGCAAGTGATGCTAACTCCTTCAAATTAATTTTTTCTTCATAAATAGCTTTGCCTATTACAACGGCATAGGGATTTAGTTTTTTTAAAGCAATTACTTCATCAATATCTTTTATACCTCCCGAAGCAATTAATTGTATGTCTGGGAATTGATCTAATATCTTTTCATATAGTTCGATATTAGTTCCGGCAAGCATACCGTCTTTAGAAATATCGGTGCAAAGAAATTTCTTAATTCCTTTAGAAGTGCAGTAATCTATATGGCTTTTAAGCGAAATCTCCGTGGTTTCCGTCCATCCGCTTATGTGAATTTTTTCATTAAGAACATCAATAGCCACAATAATTTTTCCCGGTGTATTTGCATTAATTACCGCTTCGAATTCAGTCCTGTTTTTAATTGCAAGCGAACCGATTATGGCAAAATCGGCTCCGGCATCGAATACTTGTTTTGCAGTTTTAAAATCTCTTATCCCTCCGCCGAACTGAACTATAAGTGAAGTTTCCTTTTTAATTTCGCTTAGAGTTCCGAGTGAAGAAAATTTTCCTGTCTTGGATCCGGTTAAATCTACTACATGAATTTGAGTAAAGCCCGAAGCCTCAAATTCTTTTGCGCGCTGAAGCGGAGTATTTTTATAAAAAGTAACTGTATCGAAACTTCCCTTTGTAAGTCTTACAACTTTATTCTCGTAAATATCTATTGCGGGTATTATTATCATAGCATCACAAAATTTTTAATTAATTGAAGACCGGCATCGCCGGATTTTTCCGGGTGAAACTGAACGCCGTAGTAATTATTCTTTTCCATCGCTGCAGTAAATTTAACATTATTATTCGAAAGCGCGGTGGTATATTCAGTTTCGGGCAGATAATAGGAGTGGGCAAAGTAAAAGCGCTCGCCGTTTTTTATTCCATTAAAAAGCTTGCTATCCTTTACGATTTCCATTGAGTTCCATCCCATGTGAGGAACTTTAACGAGCTTGTTATCAAACTTTATCGATCTGCCGGGGAAAATTCCCAGGCAAGTTACATTCCCCTCTTCAGAAAAATCTGCCATTAGTTGCAGACCAAGACAAATACCGAGCATCGGCTTTTTGACGATCCGCAGCACGGTAAATAAATTTAGTTTGTGCAATTGCTTAACCGCAAAAGATGCTTCGCCTACACCCGGGAAAATTACCTTATTAGCATCACATATTTCAAACTCGTTATCGGTTATAATGTAATCCTGCTTTAACTCGGCAAGTGCGTTGGCAACCGATGCAACATTTCCGGCACCGTAATTTATAACGGCAATCATATAATCCCCTTTGTACTTGGAAGCGTTCCGGTGCTTCTTTCATCAAGCCGGCAAGCTTCATTTAATGATTTAGCAAATGATTTAAATATTGCTTCGATTTTATGATGATCGTTTTTTCCCGTTGCCCTTATGTAAATGTTAGCTTTCATTCCCGATGCAATTCCTCTAAAAAATTCTTCTGTAAGTTCAGTAGGAAATTCACCGACAAATTCCCTTTTAAATTTGCATTTGAAGTTTAGATATACTCTTCCGCCCAAATCAACTGCACACTGCGCTGCCGCATCATCCATTGGCAGAAAGAAGCCGTATCTTTTTATTCCTCTTTTGCTTCCCAGGGCTTCATTTATTGCAGTACCCAGGGCAATTCCAGTATCTTCAACGGTATGATGCTCGTCTACGTGCAAATCTCCTTTTACAGCAAGATATAGGTTGATGTTTGCATGTCTTGCTATCTGCTCTAACATGTGATCAAAAAATCCAATTCCGGTTTTTATATCTGAATAACCGCTTCCGTCTAACTCAACTTTTATTTTGATATCCGTTTCATTCGTCTTTCTTGTAATAGAAGAAGACCTTTGCTTTTTAATGATGTCCGAAACCGCTTCTTCAAATGTTTTAACCGAACCTTTTTCTACCACTGAGATGGAGTTTTTTTTATTCGTCTTACCGGCTGCTATTAAAATAAATTCATCGTCCGGTTTACCATCTATCAGATGAATATTTTCTAACCGTAAAATCTTATTAATTATTTCAGAGTTTTGATTCTCATTTAATTGAGTATAAATATTAAATTCCATTGCGGAAAGTTTTTTTAATCCGCTTAATAATCCTTGCGAAAGCGGCAATTGCAAACCGAAAAATTTTGAATCAATGAATATGTTTTTCATTTCTTAACAGTTTTTGATTGTGTTAGTTGTGAATAATGATTTAATAACTCACCTTACGCAAAACGCTCGAACTAATCCCCCTCAGGAGCTGTATCGTACCTGTCATTTCGACGAACTTAGTGAGGAGAAATCTTTTCCGAATGATCTTTCTGCGTTCTTAATTCAAAATAAGATTTCTCCTCCGACCGTAGGTTCTCCGAGGATCCTTTGGACTTTGGAAAAGTATTCGGAGTCGAAATGACAATATTAGACTTTTGAGACATCCCCGTGGGGGGTTGAGTTTATCGCATATACGATAATTTCTGCGTAACATGATTTAATAAATTTTACTATTGTATTGTTTGATTTCTTATCGAATAATTCTTAAAGAATTTTTCTAAGCGCATCCCAAAGTTCATCATTTTCTGCTTCTGTTCCGATAGATATCCTCAGACACCCCTCAAGTTTTGGCTGGGTGCTTCTATCGCGTATAATTATTCTTTCTGAAGCAAGCTTCTTTTGTACTCCCTTAGGATCAGCACATCGGAATAATAAAAAATTTGCATCGGAATTGAATACCTCTATAACTCCAGGAAGAGTTTCTAATAAATGCTTTAGTCTGTCACGTTCCTTAATGATTTTCTTAACGAATGTATTTTTTATCTCGTTATTTTTAATCGCCTGCTCAAGGGCAAATCTTGTTAGTGTATTGATATTATAAGGCGCTTTAACTTTAAAAAGAAGTTTTATTATTTCTTCATTAGCAGCACAAAAGCCTAGACGAATTCCCGCTAAACCCCACGCCTTCGAAAATGTTCTCAGCACAACAAGATTGGGATAATCTTTTACTTCATTAATAACTGTTCCGTCTTCCGCAAAATCTATATAAGCTTCATCAACTACTACAATAGTATTATACCTTTTACATAATGTAAGAATCTCATTTTTGATTAAAAGATTTCCGGTGGGATTATTCGGCGAACAAAGGAAAATCATTTTAACATTTTCAGCATAATTTTTTTCAATCGCTTCAAAATCTATTTGAAATTTGTCATTCAATAAAACATTAATAGTATGAACATTATTTATATCGCACGAAACTTTATACATACCGTAAGTGGGTTCCGGTATCAAAGCAGTATCCTTTTGAGGTTCGCAGAAAATTCTTATAAGCAAATCAATTATTTCATCTGAACCGACACCAAAAAATAGATTCTCCGGCGGGATGGAAAAGTATTTCCCAACTAACTTACGCAAATCATTTTGATGTGGATCGGGATAACGGTTTAAGCTCAATCCGTCAATAGCGGTAAAAGTTGAACCAAAACTATTTTCATTCGCGTCCAAAAGAATGCCTAACCTGTACTCATCACGTGCTGATGTATACGGTTTAAGTTCGAGTATATTTTTTCGTACTAAAGATTTAATGTCCATATTATTTCTTTTGAATTAATCCAACTGTTAATCAATCAAAAATAATCAATACTCACAGAGCTTATAAATAACTTATTCTTTAAATCGAATCGTTACTGCGTTCTTGTGGGCTTCCAAACCTTCCGCTTCAGCTATTGTTTCTACTGCTGAGGAAATTTGCTTCAATCCTTCTTTAGTTAAATGTTGAAATGTAATAGACTTCATAAATGATTCAACCGTTACTCCTCCGAATGATTTCGCATAACCGGAAGTAGGCAGCGAATGATTCGTTCCGGAAGCATAGTCACCCACGCTTTCGGGAGAATACTGTCCAAAGAACACCGAACCGGCGTTAATAATTTTATCACGATTGCTTTCAGAATTTTCAAGATTAATAATTAAATGTTCAGGTGCGTATTCATTGCTAAACTCGATTGCCTGTTCAATATTTTCTGTAATCAAAATAAAAGAACCGCCAAAAGATTTTTCAGCAATAGCTTTTCGCGGCAGCATTTGGATTTGCCCGGCTATCTCACTGTTTACCTGTTCAATAAATTTTTCAGATGTTGAAACCAAAACCACCTGCGAATCTTCGCCATGTTCTGCCTGCGATAAAAGATCGGCAGCTACAAATGCCGGGTTTGCTGTTTCATCTGCAATGATTAACAATTCACTCGGACCGGCAGGCATATCGATTGCACATCCGTCCGGATCAATACTGATAAGCATTTTTGCTGCAGTAACGAACTGATTACCGGGTCCAAAAATTTTATCAACCTTTGGAATAGTCACATCACCTAAAGCCATCAGAGCAATAGCCTGTGCACCTCCCAACTTATAAAACTCATCAATGCCGCAAAGCTTAGCTGCATACAACAGCGGATAATTTATTCTTCCATTCTTTGCAGGTGAACAAACCACAACTCTTTTGCAGCCGGCAATTTTAGCAGGTATGCCAAGCATCAGCATTGTTGAGGGCAGCACCGCACTGCCGCCAGGTACATAAAGTCCAACATTTTCAATTGCTCTAAACTCTCTTGAGCAAATTATTCCGGGCATTGTTTCAACCGAGTAACTTTTGAGAATTTGTTCAATGTGAAATTTTTCGATATTAGCCGCTGCTGTTTTTAGCGCTTGTTTTATTTCATCATCTAAATTTTCTTCAGCTTCGTCAAATTCTGCAGGCGAAACTTTTACTTCGGTTGTGCCAAAGCCGTCAAACTCTTTTGCATATTTTAATGCCGCTTGTAAGCCGTTTTGTTTTACATCATTAATAATCGGTTTTACGACATTAAATATACCATCAAAGTTTATCGAGGGTCTTCTCAGCAGCGCTTTTCGAATTTCGGTATTTAAATTCTTGTAATAATATTTTTTCATAATATCATATTTTCTATTGGTAAAAGAAGAATACCGGATGCGCCGGCGCTTTTTAAATCATCAACAATTTCCCAAAATCGATCTGCCGGAATTACTGCATGAACCGCAAGCGAGTTTTCATCGGCAAGCGGAAGAACTGTCGGACTTTTAAGAGATGGAATAATTTCACTTATTCTCGGCAGCGCTTCTTTAGGAATATTCATCATCAAATATTTTGATCTTCGCGCATTCAGTACTGAACGAATTCGTTTTAATAATGAATCTAAAATTTCATTTTTCTTTTTGTTACCGCTTACATCTTTAGCGGAAATTAATACTGCCTGCGAGTCAAACACTTTAAAAGATTTTTTCAGCTTGTTAAGCATCAAAGTATTGCCGGTTGAGACGATATCACAAATCAAATTTGCTACACCTAATGACGGCGCAATTTCAACCGAACCGCTCAGCTCAATAACCTTTGCATTAATATTATTCTTCACAAGGAAATCATTTAGAATAACAGGGTAGGTAGTGGCTATTGTTTTACCGTTAATGTCTGAAAGCGTTTTTAATTCTTTGCCTTCGGGATGTGCAATCAACAGGCTGCATCTGCCGAAACCTAATTTTTCTAGAACCGGTGTATCAGTTTGTTTTTCATAAATAACATTTTCGCCGACTATTCCGACATCGGCAACACCGTCCTGAACATATTCGGGTATATCGTCATCCCGCAGAAAAAGTATATCGAGCGGGAAGTTGCGTGCTGTTACAAAAAGTCTCTCGGAATAATTTTCGAAATCAAGTCCGCAAAGTTTTAACAGCTCAACCGATTTATCTGTCAGCCTTCCTTTTTTTTGTATTGCCAGCTTTAAATTACCATTCATTTAATTCTCCTTTAAAACAAAAAACCCCGACATTTGCCGGGGGTGCATGGTTAAAATTAATTATAGTTCATCACCTGCCGGCATAAAAATCCGATAAGTGATGATGATGTATTTCGATATTTAGTATTTGCCTTTTCATTTTCACGCAGCAAACTTAAGTAAAAAAGAGTTTCATATCAAATTGAAGAAAAGTGCAAGTGCCAGTGCAATTATGGAGAAGGAATACAATAATATTTAGTGACAGCAGCAACACTTCTAGCAAATGGTTGTATTTAATAACAGAAAATTATTGACAAAGCATACAGGTTAACATAATTTATCTGCCGTTTGCTATTTAGGTTTGTTCATATGAAACACAACTTAAATATGCAGCCCCCATTTAAAATCGCAAGGCTCAAATCGTCAATAATAAATAATAAATCAGGAGGCGTTATGTATTTAGTCCGCAACGTGTTTAGAACAAAACCCGGAATGGCAAAAGAGCTTGTTAACAAATTCAAGCAGACTTTTCCTTTTATGGAATCATCCGACATGAAAAAACCGCGGCTCATGACCGATGCAGTGGCAGACTATTGGACGGTTGTTCTTGAATACGAAGTAGAAAGCCTATCTGTTTTTGATAAGCAGGAAGGTTTTACTTTAAAACCGGAAGTAAGAGACATCATAAAGGGTTACATGGATTTAGTTGAAACCGGCTACCGCGAAATTTTTAAGATTGAATAAGAAGCATTTAAATCTTTCAAATACAATTTCACAGCAGGGGGGGTAAAAAAATATTGGCTGCTGCGATAAAAAGGATTTTATGCAAGATGAGATTCGTACAAGCAGCAGCATATTTATATTTTTCTAATCAAGCGTTAAACATTTTACATCAAAAGGGTTAGAATAAAAACTGCAGCGTACAAGTAAGCGCCCGTCAAAAACATTCTTTCCTTAATTGATGGCTGTAAAAATCTTGCAAATCGTCCACCAGGTGGATGATAATCATCCACATAGTGGTTGATTATCATCCATTGATAATATATGTTTGCACTATGATTGAAAGAAAAATTAAACAAAAGTTGATTACTGCTTTATCAGATTCACCGGTAGTGCTATTGCACGGTGCGAGACAAACCGGAAAGAGCACTCTTGTAAAATATCTTGCTGAAAACGACTACCCTGCAAAATATTTAACTTGTGATGACCCCGGAATTTTATCCGCTGCTTTAAATAATCCGATGGAATTTCTTACCGGTTATGACGGCAGTCTAATCATCGATGAAGTGCAAAAAGTACCTGATATTTTTGTAGCAATTAAAAATGTTATTGACAAAAACCGAAAGGCGGGGAAGTACATTCTTACCGGTTCATCGAATGTTCTTTTACTGCCTAAGGTATCGGAGTCATTGGCGGGCAGAATCGAAATTCTCCAACTGTTTCCCTTTTCTCAAAACGAAATTACAGGCAGCAATTTTAATTTTATTGATGAGGTTTTTAATATTGAATTTAAACCAACCTTTAAGCAGCCGATGAAAAATGATATTGTAAGAAGGGTAATGACAGGTGGATTTCCCGAAATGCTGCGAAGAAATGACCGCTCAAGACAAAATGCGTGGTTTAAATCTTATATAACTACCATTTTACAGCGGGATGTAAGAGATATCTCCAGCATTGAAAAGCTAAGCGAGCTTCCAAAACTTCTAAGCATTTTTTCGGCACGCGCCGGCACACTTCTTAACTTTGCAGAATTTTCGCGTTCAGCAGCTATTCCACAAACCACGCTTAAACGATATACAGCGTTACTGGAAGCAGTTTTTATGATTTATCTTTTGCCCGCATGGTCGGGAAATTTATCCAAAAGATTAATTAAAACCCCCAAGCTTTATATTAGCGATACCGGATTATTGACGCATATTATCGGATTTGAGCCGGATAAAATTCTATACGATACTTTATCATGGGGCAGAATTCTTGAAAACTTTGTACTAATAGAATTGTTAAAACAATCATCATGGAGTCAATTTAATCTTTCTTTATATCATCTTCGTACTTCATCAGGTCATGAAATTGATTTTGTTATCGAGCGAAGCGACGGCAGATTAGTAGGAATCGAAGTTAAAGCTTCAGCAAAAATTTCTTCGGCGGATTTTAATCATCTAAAAATGTTTGCCGATGAAACCGGCAAAAAGTTTTTTAGAGGGATAGTCATTTATACAGGTAAAGAATCCATACCATTTGGGAAAAATATGTTTGCATTACCGATCGATATTCTTTGGTGAAAAAAGTATATTTTTTAAAAAGAATTGCCTCTCCCACCAGATTAATCACCAAACCCAAAACATTTCTAAGCCAAACGGTAAACGTAAAATGAAATATCAAATACATTCTTCCGTCTCACATTTCACATTTGATGCCTGATTCTATAACAATTAAAAGCTGTCATTCCGGATGTTCATCCATATTGAACAAGAGCGTTCATTAGCAATGAATAGATTTGATAAATTTGCGAAACTAATTTAATCCTCATGAAATCGATGATTAAAGAAAATTGCTTTTTTTTAATTATTGCAGATTAAACAAAGGCTTCCATTTCCTATTATTTCCGAAAATTCTTATTATTGCGCCCAAGCAAGGAAACTACTTACTTCACAAACAATAATTAAATGCTATGAAAAAAACAAAAAAATTTTTACTGTCCGAAAATGAAATTCCCGAACAATGGTATAACATACAGGCTGATATGCCTAATGCTATGCTGCCGCCATTACATCCGGGAACAAAACAGCCTATTGGTCCTGAAGATTTAGCGCCGTTATTCCCGATGGAATTAATTAAACAAGAAGTATCAAAAGAAAGATGGATTGATATTCCCGAAGAAGTACGGGATATATATAAAATGTGGCGCCCCACCCCTCTGTACCGCGCATACAATTTGGAGAAACTTTTAGACACACCTGCGAAAATTTATTATAAATATGAAGGAGTTAGTCCCGCCGGTTCACACAAACCAAACACCGCAGTTGCTCAGGCTTATTATAACAAAGCAGAGGGGGTGAAAAAATTAACCACCGAAACCGGAGCCGGTCAGTGGGGCAGCGCGCTTGCTTTTGCGTGTCAAACTTTCGGGATGGAACTTGAAGTTTACATGGTAAAGATAAGCTACGATCAAAAGCCTTACCGCAAATCGATGATGAATGTATGGGGCGCAGAGGTTTTTTCTTCTCCTACGAATAAAACAGAATCGGGAAGAAAAATTTTAGCCGCAAATCCTGATTCGCCCGGCAGCTTAGGAATTGCTATCTCGGAAGCTGTTGAAAGAGCTGCTACAAGCGCCAACACAAAATACTCATTGGGAAGCGTACTTAACCATGTTTTAATGCATCAAACCGTAATCGGATTGGAGGCAGTTAAGCAGTTCGAAAAAGCAGGCGATTTCCCCGATATAGTTATTGCGCCTTTCGGCGGAGGTTCAAACTTTGCCGGCATATCTTTTCCCTTCTTAAAATACAATTTAACCGAAGGAAAAAATATCAGATGTATTGCCGTTGAACCTGCCTCATGTCCAAAGCTTACCAGAGGAGAATTCCGTTATGATTTTGGAGATACGGTAGGACTTACTCCTTTGCTTCCGATGTACACGTTAGGACATACATTCGTTCCGGCTCCTATCCACGCAGGCGGACTGCGGTATCACGGTGCCGGCGTAATAGTGAGCCAACTGCTTAAAGATAAAATCATTGAAGCATCGGCAATGCAGCAGCTTGAATGCTTTGACGCCGGTGTAAAATTTGCGCGAACCGAAGGCATCATTCCCGCTCCCGAAGCAACGCACGGCATAGCGCAGGTATTTAGAGAAGCCGAAAAAGCAAAGCAGGAAGGAAAGTCAAAAACAATTTTGTTTAACCTTTGCGGACACGGTTACTTTGATATGAGCGCTTACAGCGATTACTTTGCCGGAAAGCTTGTGGATCATGAATTAACCGATGATGAGCTTTACTCCGGTTTGAAGGAATTGAATCTTCACCCGGTTGAGTGAGGGGAAAGAGGCTGAAAGAGTAGATATGGTACCAGCAAGGGGAATTTAATAAAGATATATTAGGAAACCAGCGGCCTGGTTACGGAAAACAATTGTCGTTACACTATCACGGGAATTAAGCTGGTCGCGCATGATTCCTAATCCCCTTAAAAAATCTATTGTAGAAAGCTTAATCGCTGTAAGAAAATTTGCTGTAAAATATCAACCCCCATGCGTTCTTTTAAAAGTACGGAATTAGATAAGACTAAAGCATTTTTCACACTTTATCAAACACTTCTATACGATACCATCGTATAATTATTTGTTTTTTGTACGATGCCATCGTATAATTTTACTGCAGTTAAAAGAAAAATATTTCATAAGAGGCATTAATGATTTGCAAGCACATATTTTTTACGGAAGGGACAAGTAACACATAATGAAAATAGTAAAAGTTACATCCGGCTGAAGGGTAACGATTACCGTTGAATTGCGGAAGAAATATGGGTTAGAACCAGGTCGTCGTGTGAAGTTTTACATCAGCAAGGAAAGAATAGAAATAATACCGCTTGCCACAATTGAAGAAATAAAAGCAAATGCCGGTTTACTTGGAATGAGGGGTAAACTATTGAAATCTTTTATGGAAGAGAAGAAGAGGGAGAGGGAGCTGTGAAAACCTTATCTAATAAGTTTTTCTATCACCTCAATAAACTGATCCGCCTTTTCTAATATTGGTAAAACATCCTGTGCGCTGAAGTCGATAAAATCAGAATAATCACCTTTATTTCTCCAGTCGAACAAATCGGAATAAAGCTTGCCGAAATCTTTATGAACTTTTCCTGTTTTAATAAATTCTCTGAAGAAAATAGTCCTTATACTGCTGTGCGATTTGGCTTCAAAATTATTTTTGGTTAGTAATGCGCTTACGGAATAAAAACATGCGTAATAAAGTCTGTTTACGCTGGAGTTCCAGCTTTTATTATCGGCAAGAAGCTTTGCTTTGCTTTCTCAAGGCGATAGGTTATATAATCATTAATTCCGTCCGTCAATTTAAAGTAATTCCCTCCTTGCTTATACTGCGGTACAAAGGCGTTATAGAGTGCCTTGCATCCCAGCGGTTTTTAGAATAAACCATGACCGAAATGGGTTCGCCTATTTCAAGTTCAAGATCAAGCAGATGGTGTCTGTATTCCTGCTCGGTCTTTAAGTTAACATCTTCCCTGTCAAGCAAAATTAATATATCCCAATCCGATCCTTCATTTGCAGTTCCGCTTGCATGCGAACCGTAAAGGATAATTTCTGCGGAAGAGTCTCTTTCTTTAATCTTGTTTTTAATTCGCAGAGCTATATTTTTTTCTCGGTCTGTCATAAAAACTTGCAAGTCCCAAATACTTTAAACAAAAATAACATTTTTGTCTATAAATGAGCACTCTAAAAAGAGTGCGCAAATTAATTTATCATCTTTCAAACTTTGAACAAATAATTTTAGTTTACCGCATCCTGTTTTGCTGCATAAAAATAGCACTGAGGATCATACATGTAATCATCAACAGATATTTTTGTTTCATCAGCAGCAAATAGTAATTAAGTTAGTGAGCATAATTTTTTAAGTTTAAAAAATTTTCATCATGAAAATATTCAAAATTACCTCCGGCGGAAGAGTAACGATCTCATTATAATCTAACGAAACCATCCCCCGAAAATCACACCAATATTTATATGTAATACAAATTAATTCTTGACTTACCTTTTTGTTTTTAGTAAGTTTGCGGTTGAAAGGAGTAAGAATATGGAAACATCAGTAATAACATCAAAAGGACAAATCGTAATACCTGTAAAAATCCGAAGAAAATACGGAATGAAAAACGGGATAAAGGTTGCATTTATTGAACAAGGGGACAAGGTAATAATACAACCTTTAGATAAGGAATATTTTAATAAACTTGCCGGGATTCTAGATGAAAAGGGTAAAATGTTAAAGTCTTTGATGGAAGATAAAAAGAAAGAAAGAGAATTATGAAACCAGTAGTTCTCGACAGTTATGCTTTAATAGCATATTTAAATAAAGAAGAAGGATACAATAAAGTAGCTGAAATTTTTGAAAAATGTGCTGAGGCAGATGAATATTCGCTAATGTGCGTTGTAAACTTGGGTGAGGTCTACTATCACGCACTTCGAGTTGGCGGTGAACAGAAAGCAAGGCTGGTCTTTGAAATTGTAAAAGCGCTGCCGATTGATATTATTGAGGCAAATATTAATCTTACACTCCAAGCGGCAGAGTACAAAGCATTTAATAAGATGTCCTACGCTGATGCTTATGCCGCTGCTTTGGCAAGGATGAAGAAAGCAACGCTTGTTACGGGTGATAAAGAGTTTAAGACTTTAGAAAATGAAATAAAAATAATTTGGATCTAAATTATTAAAAAGTGAGGAAAAACATGTCTTCATTTACTTATACACCAGATAAAGATACAAAAGTGCATGAGGAAGGTGCGATTAAATTACTCTGTAAACCATTTCAGTCCCATGAAATGGGCTTACCAGAATGGATAAAAAATTCGTCGGATGCCTATGCGCGAGAAGATGCCGTAAAGGAGAAAAGAATTGTAATAGTGTTTTTTGATTTTGGAAGAAAAAACGAATTTGCATCAATTTGTTGTCTTGATTTTGTCGGAATGACGAGTGAAATGATTGAAAATAATTTCAGAATTTGGGCCGATCCTGACGCAGCAGTTAGAGGTATTAAGAGTGGTAATATTCAAGGTGGGCATGGTAATGGCGGTAAATGTTATATGACACAAATGTTTAATGAGTATGCTTTTATACATACGGTAAAAAAGAATATTGGAAATAAGTATGGCGTTACTGGGGGTTCAATTAAATTCGGATACATTCCTAATCCAGAAGAAGGTAAAAATTTTCAAGTTGCTAATTTAGAAGACGAATTAACAAAGATATTGAAATCAATGAGATGTTCTTTAAATACATTCCCACAAGGAGTACACGATGCTTTAAAGTTGGCGAATGGCTTTTCATTGATAATGGGGGTAAATCCTAAAGGATATGACAATCATATTCCAATAAATTCACTTATAATGAATTTGCAAGAACATCCACAAATGATTAAAACATTAGAGATCTGCAAAGTATATGTTGTTGTGAACGGAAAAATGTTTAATGATGGAAAAGAAATATCGCTACCAATTATAAAACCAATTGATAATGAACAACCTCGAGTAATAAAGATTCCTGAAAAATTAAAAGATCCTGAAACGGATAATGAAATTTCAACAACAAATAATAATAAATTTTCAAGTGGTATTTTAGTCTTGAGAACTTCTCAGGTTAATATGAATTATAGTTTGAAGGGAAGACATAATGTTATCTTTAAAGGTCAATCTGGTTTCTTGGGTTATATTTCTGTTAATGAACTTGATATTCAATCTGCATATCGTACCAAAATTTATGGGGATTGTGAGCTTGATTCATTAGAACCCTATAAACAAAATGATCGACACTATCTAGCATCAAGTCCTTTAACGAGAGCAATTACGAAATTTATTTCTCAGGAAATACAGAAATATGCACATGATTTTGAAGACAAAGAAAGAAGAAAATATAATCAGCAAGAAAAAAATGCCATTACTAGAATGAATGAAGCACTAGATAGATGGAAAAATAAATTCCTAAAAGAGTATATGAAAGGAATGTGGGGAGGGAAGGGACCAATTCCTCCTGTTACACCTCCATTGCCTGCTGCAAAGGTAAAATTTATCGAATTAGATCTTCCTTACCAATATTCTGGCATTGGCGTTTCTTTTCGTCCAAGACTAAAATTTTATGATAAAGAAAGAAGAAGAATAAGACCGATTCCTTTCAGATGGATTGTAGAAGATACGAATATCGCTTATGTAGACGAAGATCTGATGGTTATTAATACTTTTTCCTGTGGGAAGACACATGTTTATGCTGAAACTATTGAGGGCAAAATTATTTCGAATAAAGTTCCTTTAGAGGTTGTTCATATACATAAAATTGAAATCCAACCATCTGAATTAACCATTGGTTTAGGTGGAAGAGGAAGTTTAGAGACAATTTGTTGGTTATCTGAAAGTGTGAAAATTAGTAATATTGCTCTTATGTGGACAGAAGATAATCCTAACATAGCAAGAGTCAGTGCGGCCGGAACAGTATTTGGATTTGCCCTTGGAGAAACTAGGGTTGTTGCATTCGATGATAAATGTATGTCGAAAGAAGGGGCAGAGATTAAGGTTACGGAAGGAAAGGGCTCAGGAAAGGGGGATAATACAGGTAAAGGATTTCCTAGGATTTTTATTTCAGGCGATTTTGATCGAGATCCTGATACTAAAGAATACCGCTATTTCATGAGCGATGAACCCCCTGTTGTTCAATACCCCCAAGATTTTGGACGGAACATATGGTGGATTAATAGCGCATCACCACTAGCAAAAATGTACTTGGACAAGAATAAAGGTTATGGCTCTAATTCAAGGGAATGGAGGATGTATCATTTAGAAAGATATATGGATATTATTGTTCAAATCGCTTTACTTCAAAGCCCAGAGACCCCTGCTTCAATGTCAATAAATGATTGGATATTAAAATGGGGGGAACAAGCTTCAGATATTCAAACAGCAGTGGTTGTTGATCTAGATAATTTTATCGCTGAAGGAGTTTTACCAACGGAGAACCCTTAATGAAAACTAAAGATTATAGCGTTGTTGAAAAACTGATAGTGGCAGCATTTTTATTGGATGAAGAGGGGAAGAGAATTTTTAGTGCAGAGGATTTGGTTGTTAAGGCTTGGAACGTTTTTCCGGAAACATTTGGCTTAGCAGGGCAGACAGATAATGAGGGAAAATCTCTTCATCCTGATTCAAACCGAGTATTTGCAGAAATTATGGGTTCGAAACCAATTAGAAAAAGAGGGTATCTTTTAAAAGTAGGTGAAAAGCAATATCAATTAACCGAAGCAGGAATTGATTATGCTAGGATAATTAGATATAGATCTGCAGAGGGAACTACTACAAAAAAAAGTACTTTAGCCAGAGAGATAAAAAATGAAATTAGAAGATTACTTTCCTCAAGAGCAATTGAAAAGGTTAAGGGTCAAAATTTGGGGGAATTAACCTTTCATGATGCATGTTCATTTTGGCAAATTTCTCCACGAAGTTCGGCTATTGAAGTGAGTGGAAAGTTAGCCAAAACTGATAAAATATTAAGTATATTTGAACATTCTGTTAACGAAAACAGAATCTCATTTGAACATGGTGGTAGTTCACTTTCAATGGACGATATAAAATTTCTTTTTTTAACAAACAATACATTGAAAGATAAATTTAAAGAGGAAATAGGAATTATTATGCAGCGAACAGATGAAAGGTAAATTAGTTTATAAAACTAAGAATGGGAAAGCATATTGTGCTGACTCAATTGAATTGTTAAAAACAATTAAAAGTAATAGTGTAAATTTAGTTTTAACTTCACCGCCTTTTGCTCTAAGAAGAAAAAAATCCTATGGTAATGTTTCTGCTGATGAATACTATCAATGGTTCCTTCCTTTTGCTAAAGAAATCCGAAGGATATTGAAACCTTCAGGAAGTTTTGTTCTTGATATAGGCGGTTCGTGGAATGAAGGAATACCTACAAGATCCCTATATCATTTTGAGCTTTTGCTTCGATTATGTGTTGAGGACAATTTATTCAACTTGGCACAGGAATTTTATTGGTACAATCCAGCAAAAATGCCTGCCCCGGCTCAATGGGTTACGATTGAAAGAATAAGAGTGAAAGATGCTGTAAATACTATTTGGTGGTTGTCTAAATCAGAAAACCCAAAAGCTGATAATAGAAGAGTACTGCAGCCATACAAAAAAAGTATGCAGATTCTATTAAGAAAAGGATACAATCAGGGGCTAAGACCGTCGGGCCATTTAGTATCAAGCAAATGGTCCAAAGATCAAGGTGGATCAATTCCATCCAATATTATTATTGCAGCTAATACTAAAAGTACTGATGACTATATTAAAGCTTGTAGAGAATTTGGTTTAGCTGTTCACCCAGCTCGCTTTGTGGATAAGATTCCAGAATTCTTTATCAAATTTTTAACAAAACCTAATGAATTAGTATTAGATCCTTTTGCAGGTTCAAACGTAGTCGGATCTATTGCAGAAAAACTAAAAAGAAATTGGATTAGCGTTGAAATTATTGAGGAGTATGTTATAGGTTCAGCTTTTAGGTTTAATGGTAAAGGTAAATTAGTCTATAATAAATATTTGGGTAACTCGTAAAATCAACATGAAATCCTTCTTCCCAAAACCCACATTCAAAATCGACGACATAATTTCTTATGTTGAGTTAGTTGCCGCCGAAAGAATCAATCTCCAAAAGGGAATGAATTTTAAAATCAAACCCGATTATTCAATCTTTCTTATGTCCGTTCGAAGAAATGCCCCCTACACGGATGAGTGGGATGAAAGTACTAACACACTTATCTATGAAGGACATGATGCATATAGCAACTGGGTTGAAAATTCGAAAGAAGCAGATCAACCGTTGATAACACCAAGTGGTTCACTAACAGAAAATGGAAAATTCTTTACTGCTGCTCAAGCTTATAAAATGAAACTTGTAGAACATCCGCATAAAGTAAAAGTTTATGAAAAAATTCAAGCTGGAGTGTGGTGTTATAAAGGTTTCTTCAGCTTGATTGATGCAACAATAATAAATAATGGAGTACGAAATGTTTTTAAATTTTATCTTCAGCCTGTTGAACTTAAAGCACTTAACAAAGAGATAGTGCTGCCGCATACACGCTTAATACCAACACAAGTTAAAGTCGAAGTCTGGGCACGCGACAAGGGCAGATGCGTTAAATGCGGTTCAATAAAAAACTTACACTACGACCACGATCTGCCGTTCTCCAAAGGTGGCACATCGTTAACTGCCGCTAATGTGCGCATACTGTGTATGAAATGCAACATTTCCAAATCGAATAAGATCATTACAATACCACCAATATTTACTTAAAATTATGCCTACCGTTGAATATTACATAGAAGCTGTTAGCAGTCTTCATACCGATAAAGGAAGAAGCAGATATCCTGCCGTAACTAAACACAGGGCACCGCATAAACCATTATTACTATTGTCGGTTTTGGATTTAATAGATGAAAGAACCATCAAAGAAAATTTAATAGAGCTTTCCCCTGAATTAGGTGAAACTTTTTCACTCTATTGGAACATTGTAATGCCGCCTGATAAAAAGGGGAAAATTGTCTATCCCTTCTTCCACCTTAGGAAAGAATCCTTTTGGCATCTCCTGCCTAAACCCGGGAAAGAAGATATACTTAACTCAACGCATGAAATTTCGTCTGTTTACCGTTTACTTGATTTGATAATCGGTGCAAAGTTTGACGATGAGTTTTTTCATCTGGTTCTAAACAAAGAGCAGCGAAAATTTTTCAGATCGATTATTATAGAAAAATATTTTGACGATAGCATAAGAGAACAGCTATTAATTCAAAGTAAAATAAATGTTGATTCTTACGATTACTCAATTAAGCTGCTTAGAAAAAACTATAAGTTAAAGGAAGCTTTTTCAGCCGGTGACGACTATAAAGAAAAAGTACGGGATCAGGGTTTTCGTAAAGCAGTCGTAACTGCTTATAATCATCGATGCGCATTTTGCGGCATAAGAATGAGAACACCCGATGGACATACAGTCGTTGACGGCGCTCATATTATACCATGGAGTGAATCGCATAACGACTTGCCGCAGAACGGATTATCATTGTGTAAACTATGCCATTGGACATTTGATGAAGGATTGCTTTCTGTTTCCGATAAATACAAAATCATAACTTCCAGAAGATTACACAGCAATGAAAATATTGCGGGTCACCTTATCACTTTTGATAACCGTGAAATTTTTAAACCGTCAGAAATTTATTTGTGGCCCTCTTTACTGTCGTTAGAATACCACCGCACAAGGAAATTTAGAAAAAAATGATGGGTTAATTGAAGATGTGAAATATTTATTGAGTCAATTATAAAGATACTTTTTTAAATTTGTACTCCACCATTTTTTAAAGGCAGAGATGAAGTTAATTCTAATGCTTAATTTTTTCTTTACTGTCAACTTAATTTCTGTAATAAACGAGCATCAACCCACCCCTCTGTCTTGGCTCGGCGAAGCCGAGACAGGTCGCCCCTTCCCCGCCTTCACTTCGTTTCGAATGGACAAGCCAGCCTGACTAATATAGTCGGGTAAACGAAAGGGGACAGCACATTCTTTTTAGAGCAGAGATTTTTTTTAAGCAAAACCTCCGGGGGCGAAGTTCAAGACCCCGAAGGTTATGCGAAAGCCATTTCACTCTATGCAGCAACCCACAGCCAGCCGAAAATTCCGCCTGTAACTAATGCGTAAATCAATCCATCGAAAATTGATTTTAATGTTGCAGTCCAGCTCTTCTTATACCAAATGCTGTTTTGCATTAAAGCAAGACCGTATCCAACAAAAGCAGTTACACCCGCAAAACGAAATACTGCAAGATAATCAGCGCCTGCCGGTAACGCTCGTCCTGCAACATAAGCAGCAAATATTCCAACTATCACACAATAAACAAACCACTGTGCAAGACTTGACCCCATATTTGCCGAGCCGCCGGGAAATACGCTTAGAACACCCATTGGTCCTCTGCTCATTTTATCTTTAAATTCCTGTGAATTTCTTTCCTTGCTGTCGGTTGTATAAGGGAACATATAATCGCCGGGAGGAATGTTAGCTTTTCGAAGATCATCCATTACCCGATCCTCATCGGGAAGCTTTTTGAAATCCGAGTTATGATAACCCAGAAACATGTGAATTATGGAACTCACAATAAAAACAGCCGCGGCTGATAGTAGAATCGGAAGCCAGAGCGAAGCTATTGAAATCATTTTTGCTCCTTTTGTTTGTTTAGAAATGTAGTTTTAATTAACTGCCCCGAATAAAATAAACAGATTGGTTAGTGATATGCAAACAAAAAAATAATTTGAATGATAAATTTAGCTTGGGTCACCTGGTTTTTTTAATTTTGCTATGAAAGTATAATTAAAAATTATTTTGTTAATTAAGCTATAGTATCGGCTGGTTTGGAAAAGCCAGATGATATTAAAAGGCATTTCGGAACGATCCTTTGGAAAAGATCAGCAAGCATTTTAGCAAATAATAGTGCAGTGTTTAACATAAAAGGAAATTACTATAGGCTGATAACAGCAATTAATTATTATTTTGGAATTGTCTACATACGATTTGTCGGCACTCATAGAGAATATGATAGAATAAATGCGGAGGAAGTTTAATATGAAAATCAAACCAATTAAAACCAAAAAAGATTACGAAGCTGCACTAAAAAAAATAGACAAGCTGTTCAACGCAAAACCGAATACTGAAGCCGGTGACTTGTTAGAAGTAATAGTAACTCTTGTAGAAGCTTATGAACAAAAGCATTTCAAAATAACCCCCGCCAAACCCCCTAAAGGCAATAAAGTTTAGGATGGAGCAGCTCGGTTTAAAACAATCTGATATTGCCGAGGTTATCGGAGGGAAAAATAGGGCTTCTGAAATAATCAATCGGAAAAGAGACCTTACGGCAAAGATGATGTCGGAACGATCCTTTGGAAGAGACCTTCACAAAAAATTTAATATCCCGGCTGAATCATTGCTTGCCTGAAAGAATAGGCTGAAAAGTAAGTTTGCTTTAATAAGTTCGTTAATTAACCTGCCTCTTTCATTGATAGAATCGGGGATCAATTATTAAACTCTGGTTTTATAGATAAAGCAGCAGTGGTTTTCTTGATCAACACAAAATGTTTTCCCGATGCTGCGAATACGTATGACAGTCTCGGAGAAGCGTATATGATCAAAGGCAATAAAAAGCTGGCTTTAGAGAATTACAAAAAATCATTACAACTAAATCCTCAAAACAAAAATGCGGAGAAGAGAATCAGAGAGATGGAGAAAGAATAAAATTCTATATACCATCACATTTTGTTGTTTACTAAATGTCAACATTGTTTTACAAATAGTATAACTATTTGTAAAGCGCCCTTGACAAATAGTTAAATCAAAATTTTTAGATAATATGAATTGCTAAAGCCCTTAGTGTTTTTAAACTTTCACTTTTCGTTCCTTATCTCAACAAAATAATTTTGTGCGTTAGATACTTCCCGCCTGCCTTCATTCTTATTAAGTATACACCGGATGCAAGTTCATTGGCATTAAAATAAAATTGATAAGTACCGGCATTAAAATAACCGTTCGCAATTTCGGCTTTCTCTTCTCCGATTATATTATAAATTTTCAAAGAAACATTTCCAGACTCAGGAATTTTAATTTTAATTTGCGTTGAAGCGTTAAACGGATTAGGATAATTGATTAAATGGTAATCCCCTGGCAGATTATTATCGGCTAAATAAATTCCGGTTACATTTTTCATTTCCATAATTCTGTTATATGATTCATCAATTCGATCTTCAGTGATGATTCCTTGATTGATTTTATCAACTATAATATTCACAACACTGTCGACAAGAGATTTTCCGCCAAGAGTGTTTGTTGTATAAAGAAGCAAATCGTTACCGGCATTTACTGCAAGAGTTACAGCCTCATCAAAAGTATAATTATTTGTTATAGCGCCCATGAACATTCCATCCGTCATTGTTACTCCCTCAAATCCTAAAGTATTCCTCAGCAGTTCCGTAGTAATTTTATACGAAAGGGAAGCCGGATAAACTGAATCAAGATTAGCGTTGAATAAATGTCCGGTCATAACAAAATCTTTATAACCCGATTGAAATAATTTCTGATAAGGAACAAGCTCTGAATCAGCCCACGTATTTGTAATATCGGTAAAGCCAAGGTGTGAATCGGCAGCCGAACTTCCGTGTCCGGGAAAATGCTTTAAAGTATTTTTAATATTTTTTTTATGCGATTCATCAATAAACCAATAACAATGATTGTAAACAGAATCCGGAATTTTAGAGAAGCTTCTCTCTTTTAATCCAATCGCCGGACTTAAAGGATTCACATTTACATCGCCAACAGGCGCAAGATTAATATTTATTCCCGCATCTTGCAGCCAGCCGGACATTAATTCAGCCCAGCTTCGTGTATTGTTTTCGTTGTTATAAAATGTTCCCATCTGATAGGCAGTACTTGTATTGACATATCCGTTTGATTCCCGCAGCCTTGCTACATTTCCGCCCTCCTGGTCAATAGAAATAAAAAGCGGGATTTGAGAGAAGCTTTGAAGCCGTGATGTTAATTGTTGAAGCTGAGAAGGAGATTCAATATTACCTGCAAAAAGAATTACACCTCCGACTCCTCTAATTTGAAGATCATTAATTAACATTGTATCGCTTATAGTTTTACCGGGGAAGCCTATCATTATCATTTGAGAAATTTTATGGCGTATATCTGTTTGACAAAAAATAACAGATGATGTTAAGAAGACTAATAATAATTTTTTGATCATTTAATCCCCGGATTTTTTTCTGAAAAGTAACAATAAACGATATGAAATAAAAAATATTACTAACCAAACCGAGGATCGGTTAGATCGTTCACTGCTGCAGTAAAATCTTTTAACATGGGTAAAGCCGGTATTGACGGAGTTGTAAATAAAATAGATCCGGTAAAAGAAGGCTTTGGACCGTGCGATAGAAACTTTTTGAAAGAAGATCCGGAACATCACATCCATTTTCTGCCGCGAAATCTTTCAGAAGCTTTAGATGCGATAAAAGCCGATAACGATTTTCTTCACAGAGCAAATATTTTCTCGGACGAGCTGTTAGAGCAGTGGGTTAAGATAAAGCAGGACGAGATAATGTCGATTG
>JAGUYG010000037.1 GCA_020061465.1 Ignavibacteriales bacterium | reverse complement strand
CGAGACTGTGTAAAAAGTCGGGAACAGAAATTGCAGTCTTATTACAAAAAAATAGTCCGTTAAATAATTGAAGTAAAAAAATGGAGTATATAGCCGGTAGTAGTAGAGAACAAACCATACTATTCCCAGAATTGGTAGATGACTATATCAATGCTGAGAATCCCATTCGGTTTCTCGATGAATTCGTTGAGCAGTTGGATATTTATTCAATGGGATTCAAGTATGCTAAGATAAAAGAAACTGGGAGACCACCATATAACCCTAAAGATCATCTGAAGCTGAACTTATATGGGTATTTAAATAAAATCCGTTCGAGCAGAAATTTAGAACGGGAGGCTGGACGGAATGTCGAAGTAATGTGGCTGCTCAAAAAGTTGATTCCCGACCATAAAACAATCAGCAACTTCAGGAAAGATAACACAGAGGCAATACGTAAGGTATTTAAGGAGTTTATCCAATTATGCAAGAAATTGGATTTATTTAGTGCAGAGCTAATAGCAGTTGACAGTACAAAATTCAAAGCTTCGAATTCCCGTGCAATGGTAAAAGACAAAGAACAGTTGGAAAAATCAATTGATCGTATAGATGAGTCAATCACTGAATATTTTAAGAAATTAGAGGAGAATGATCAAAAGGAAGATGCAGAAAATCAGTCTTCAAACTCAACAATAACAAAAGAAGAACTCAAAGAGAAGATATCATTTCTTAAGAAAGTAAAAGAAAAACTAAAAGATGCAAAAGAAGAGATTCAGAAAAGCGGAGAGGAGTATGTATCGCTGACCGATTCAGATTGCCGATTAATGAATAATAAAGGTAAGATAGAGCCCGGATACAATGTGCATACGGCAGTTGACAGCAAATATTCATTGATAATTGACTATGAAGTAAGTCAAAATGCATCCGATAAAGATCATCTATCAAGTATGGCAATTGCAGCAAAAGAGACCTTAGAAGTAGATGAAATAAATGCATGTGCAGATGCCGGGTACTATGATACGGTAGATATAAAAAATTGTGAAGATAATGGGATTACGCCATATGTTTCTATTCCAGAGCAAGGTGTACCTAAAAAGACAAATGTACCTGAGCCGGAATATAAGCATGATAAATTTACCTATGATGAACAAACTGATAGTTATCAATGTCCCGAGGGACATAGACTTAATTATTATTGTACAAGTAAAAACAAGAAGGGTAAAAGGAATCGGATATATAAGACGAAAGCATGTAGAGGATGTCCTTCGGAACGATCCTTTGGAAAAGCAAAATTATGCACAACATCGCCGAAGGGCAGACAGATATTACGATGGGAAAACGAGAAGAGCATTGAATTATTAAAACAACGATTAAAGGCGGAGCCTGAAATAATTAAAAAAAGGAAGTCAATAGTGGAACATCCATTCGGAACGATGAAGGGAGTATGGGGATATTCGCACTTTTTACTTAGAGGAGTAGAAAAGGTCACTGCTGAAATCTCATTAATGACACTTGCCTATAACATCAGACGAGTAATAACAATAATCGGAGTTGCCGGATTACTTAAAGCATTAAACAGCTAAATATGAGGAGATAGGATTGGACTTTTTTCGATATAATCCAGCTTCGGGGTATGGATATTCAAATTCTAAGGATTGTGTCGAAAAAAAATAGTAGAAAATTTTTTAGAAATGATTTTTTTTCATCGATAGAAATTTTATTCGCCTTTTTAAGGTAACTTTTTACACAGTCTCGATCCTTAGGAAATACGTTCGGGAAAAGCTTGTTACTCTGCGGTTTGATTTTCGGAACGATCCTACGGAATTGATATTTTCGGAACGATCCTACGGAGAAGATTTAATATTATGCGAAGCATGCTGTGCATTTGTAATTTGTTTTTTGAGATTTGTCCAAGAGACTCCTTGGAGGAATTTTATATCTAAGAGATTTTCTTTTAATTTCTAAAGATTAAGAATTTAAAGCTTGTTAAAGCACTCAACAAATTCCTCTTTGCTCTTTATAGCAATAAGATTTTCAATTTTACTCTTGTCTTTAAATTTCCGTACAATTTCGGCAAGAAGACGAAGCTGAAGCTCACTTTCATTTTCAGGAGTTAGAAGCAGAACAATAATTTTAGTCGGAAGACCATCAACAGCATCGAAATTAATTCCATTACTATGGACAGCCACTGCTGCAACCGGTTTTGTTAGGTTAACTCTTGCGTGAGGAATTGCCAAATAATTTGAAATTCCGGTTGGGTTCGTTTCCTCTCTCTCCAAAATTCCTTTGAGCACTCTTTCCTTATCTGCTTTAATGGTTTTTTCGGTTAAGTTAATTAATTGCCGCAGTAGTTCATTTTTCTCGTTCGAGTTTGAAAATAAAATCATATCGGGAGTAATCAAATGTTCAAGCCGGTATGATTTTTCCTTTTTGATGAAGTAGCTCATCAGCGGAGCGCTGACAATGCTTGTAAATAATGCCATGATTACAAGCCCTACAAATATTTCTTCCTGAATCAATCCGTATTGAAGAGCAAGCACGCCCAGGATAATTCCCATTGCACCGCTGGAACACATACCGAAACCGACGGTTAAGGAATCCTTTTTATCCATTCCTCCGATTCTTGCACCTAAGCTGCTGCCGGCTACTTTCCCAACCATCGCCAAAATCAGAATGATAATTACAATGGTTAGATTGAAGTTGGCTATAAAGTTTACTCTTAATCCTATCGAGACAAAAAATAACGGAGCGAAAATATTAGTTATGAACTGCTGAATTACCAATCTGGTTTCTTCTTTGAGGTGTGCCGAATCTCCGATTGCAATCCCCACTATGAAAGCACCCAAAATAGCATGTACTCCTATAAATTCGGTAAAGGCTGCGCCGAAAAATCCTGCAATCAATATGAAATTTAATATTCCACCGGGAAAAGAAAATTTGTCCTGAATTACTGAAATAAATTTATTCGAAATTTTTCTTCCGAAAAGCAAAGTAAAAAAAACGAAAAACATTACTAATAATAATGTAAACCCGAAACTTATTCCCCCTGTAGTTGCGCCCAACATTCCAAGTATTAAGGAAAAAATGAGCCAGCCGATTAAGTCGTTAAGCATGGCAGCGGATATGATGATAAATCCGACTTGTGTTTTGAATATGTTTAAGTCCATCAAAATTTTTGCAATAACCGGAAGCGAAGAAATTGCTATTGCCGTACCCATAAATAATGCAAATGCTAAGTGCAATTGATCGTTAGGAGGGCTTATTAGGTTGGGGTAGAAATAGATTAATCCGAATCCTAATGTGAAGGGGAAAATAATTCCCATCAGGCTGGTAGTAACTGCTGTTTTCCTATACCTTAATACTGTAGAAAGATCAACTTCCAGCCCTGAGACGAGAAGAAGCAGCACCACTGCAAGTGTAGTAATGCCATCCAAAGCAATTTTAACTTCGTTAGTTTGAGGGAACAGCCAATTAAAAATGCCGGGAAAAAGCATTCCGAAAACAGTTGGTCCTAAAATTATTCCCGCTATAATCTCCCCAATAATAGCGGGCTGTTTTAGCTTGTTGAACAATTCACCAAACAGCTTTGCAAAAAGCAGCATAACACCGATGCTTAAGAAAAAAATGACTACTTGACCGGAACTAAGATGCATACGTCTACCTTACAATTAGAAGATTGGAGGGAAGAGATTCGAATGAATATTCATCTTCATGCGGAAACAGTCGATCGATAAACTTGAATTTTTTTGCGGGTACCGAAACTATAAAAATGTCCGCTTTATTTTCTCGTGCATAATTGCTCGTTTCCCATCCTTCTTTACCATAAAGGCATTTGGTTTTAATCGGAATCGGCTTCAAATTTAATTCCTTCACGAAAATTCTCATCTTTTCCTCTTCTTCTTCCTGCCATTTATTTCTAATTGATTCGGTTTCATCTATTGAGCCTGAGTCTAAGACCGTTGTTGCCAAGCCAGGAATATAGAAATCTTTAAGGATGACAAACTCTTCACAATTTTCTTTTAAGGCGAAATCGTATGCCAATCTAACGGTTCTTTCACTTTGAGGAGAAAAGTCGGTTGATACATAAAATCTTTTAAAGCTTTTGGGATTTTCGGAGGGGGATTTTAAGATTAATACTGATGAAACAGTCTGCCGCATAATTTTTCTTGCTACGGAACCAACGTAATATTTCAGCATACTTTCTTTCTCAAGTGCGCCTGCAATTAATAAATCAACTCCTGCACTTTTGCTCTTTTCTAATATTACGTTTGCTGGGTCACCGGTTGACCATATTACTTCCATTTTATCCAAATCGTATCCGGCTTGCGAGACAATTTGGTTTAATTGTTCCTCCTTTTCTGGTTTTTTCTCTCCCACATGAATAAGCACAAGCTCGGCGGAGAATAGCTCTTTCAAACGTTTAGTTTCTTTTAACAGAGCTTTTCCTGTTGGAGAAAAAGTAACTGCCAGACCCAGTTTTGAAAATATTTGGTTCATTTTAATTCACACAATTATTGATAAATTGCTTTTTATTGCGACTTTTTGCCTATAAGCAATTGAAAAAAAAAGGTTTAGATCATGTCTGTACCCAACAATTCAATATTACAGTATTAGAAAAATTTACGGGATAAGCAAAAATTTCTACATAAAGATATAAAAATATAATTGATTATAATTTATAAATGTATTAATTTCCGAGTGCTTTGATTCATTAAGTTCTACCCCCCCCTTAATGAATCTTCCCCATGCCCGGTAGCCCTCCACCGGGCAGTATTTTTTTAAACTGTATTATTTGCAGGAAAATAAATAAAAATAACAGATATATAAAATCTATATGGAAAAAATCAATTATCAGTTGAAAAACCGAACCGATAAAGTAAAACTTCCGACAAATCTTGGATTCGGACAGTTATTTACCGATCATGTTTTCGAAATGGATTATGACACGGTGCTTGGATGGCATAATCCTGTTATCAAGCCATTAGAAAATCTATCGCTGCATCCGGCAACAATGTTTTTTCATTATGGACAAGCAATCTTTGAGGGCTTGAAAGCATTTAAAAATATTGATGGTGATGTAGTCATTTTTAGAGGACAAAGTCACCTCGAAAGATTAAACCGCTCGGCAAAAAGAATATGTATTCCGGAAGTAGACACCGAATTTGTATTAAATGCCTTGAAAGAATTAATTGCGGTTGAAAAGGATTGGGTACCGGTAAATAAAGGGGAATCATTATATATCAGACCTTTTATCCTTGGGGTTGATACTTTCTTAGGCGTAAGACCTTCGCAAACGTATAAATTTATTATTATATTATCTCCCGTAGGTGCTTATTATGCGGAGGGATTTAAACCGGTGTCCATATTAGTTCAAGATGAATATGTTAGAGCAGTCAGAAAGGGACTTGGTGAGTGTAAAACACCGGCAAATTATGCGTCAAGTTTGCTTGCCGGAGAAGAAGCACAGAAAAAAGGCTTTACACAGATTCTATGGCTAGACGGTGTGGAGTTGAAGTATATTGAAGAAGTAGGTACGATGAATATATTTATCCGGTTTAAAGATGAAATTGCAACCCCTAAACTAACCGGCAGCATCCTCCCTGGAATTACCCGGGATTCGGTGATTCAGCTATTAAAGAGCTGGGATGTGAATGTTACGGAAAGATTAATATCGATTGATGAATTAATTTCTGAATATAAAAAAGGAAATGTTA
Organism: Ignavibacteriales bacterium; assembly: GCA_020061465.1. Classification (GTDB taxonomy): domain Bacteria; phylum Bacteroidota; class Ignavibacteria; order Ignavibacteriales; family Ignavibacteriaceae; genus JAGUYG01. The sequence goes on along the minus strand of JAGUYG010000037.1, from coordinate 87,058 downwards.
AAGGTATCTTTGGAACCGGTACCGCTGCGGTTATTTCTTCGGTTGGCAGATTAACTTATAAAAACGAAACTATGCTGATTAACGGAGGTAACCCCGACGATCTTGCATTAAGATTATTCGATGAAATTATTTCAATTCAATACGGAATGGTTGAAGATAAATTCGGATGGATATTTCCAGTTCAAACTAAAGAAGAATTTGTAAAGTAATGAGTATTTTAAAAACATTCCTCTTTCTTTTTACTTTCATTCATTTAGTATACGCGCAAAGCGAAGACAAACCAAAAAATATTATTCTTCTCATAGGAGACGGATTAGGAATAAACTCTGTTGGCATATCAATACTCTCGCTGCAAAATGATCCTTACCGTTCGTTCAATTCTATCGGTTTATCAATTACCTCATCAGCGGATAATTTAATTACAGATTCCGGGGCAGGAGCAACGGCATTAGCTACCGGGTATAGAACGTACTCTAGATATATTTCAGTAGATACAGTAGGAAATCCCCTCTACACTCTGTTTGATCACGCTAAAAAGATTGGTAAATCAACAGGAATTGTTGTAACAAGTTCGGTTACACATGCCACGCCCGCAGCATTCATATCAAAAGTGGAGGACAGATCGTTAGAAACAATCATAGCCGAACAGTTAGTACAATTAGATGTGGATGTAGTTATCGGAGGCGGATACAAATTCTTTAAGACGATTGAGCAAGGTGGTATAAGAGAAGATGAGTACGATTTGAGTTCCGTTATAAAGCAGAAAGGTTACAATTATGTTGAAGAAATCAGTGAAATGTTTCATCTGGATAAATCAAATAAATTTTATGCACTGTTGGGTGAAGGAGGATTGGAACGAGCTTCTGAAAGAAACTATTCATTAGGAGACTTAACAAAAGCAGCATTATCAAATTTGGAAGATAACCCGGAGGGATTTATCCTGATGGTCGAAGGTTCACAAATCGATTGGGCAGGGCATTCAAACGATCCCGAATACCTGATATCCGAAATCAAAGATTTTAATGAAGCGATTAACGAAGCGCTGCTTTTCGCAAAAGAAGATCGAAACACATTAGTTGTGGTTACAGCAGATCATGAAACAGGCGGTATGACAATTATAGGCGGCGAACCGGGAGGGAAAAATTTGGAACTCCGCTTTTCTACAAAAGGGCACACTGCAGAGTTGGTAGGAGTTTTTGCCTATGGTCCCGGCGAAGAATTATTCAGAGGGATCTATGAGAATTATATGATTGGCAGAAAACTCTTCTATCTAATCGATCCTCAGTATGTGTTTTAATTAATTCATATCTCACCTCAAAAAAAATTAAGATTAATATTGACAAGTGCACATCTGTTCACTATATTAGTAGTGAACAATTGGACACTATAATGAAAAAAGAATTAACTGAACGTCAAGAGCTTATCCTCGAATTCATAAAGCAATTTAAAGAGGAAAACGGATACCCGCCAACTTTACGCGAAATCGGTAAGAATTTCGGTATATCCTCAACTTTTGGTGTTAAGCGCCACCTTGATGCTTTAGTGAAAAAAGGTTATTTGAAGATTGAGAGTAATGCCAGCCGGGGAATATCATTTCAAAAAGATGACAATCCTGCAGCAGAGTCGGAGGTTGTAATTGAAAGAAATGAATTATTTAGTAAAATTCCTATTGTTGGGCGTGTTGCAGCCGGTATGCCGCTTCTCGCAATCGAGAACATTGAAGGGAGTATTGTTATAGACTCATCATTCATGAAAAAGTCGCAGGATTGTTTCGCGCTAAAAGTTAAGGGCGACAGCATGATTAATGCCGGTATTTTTGAAGGAGATCTAGTTATAGTTGCGCCACAGTCAAATGCGAGCAATGGTGAAATTGTAGTTGCACTTTTAGATGATGAAGCAACAATAAAAACTTATGAGATGAGAGGTGATGTAATACGTTTAATTCCCGAAAACAGTAATTATTCGCCTATTATTATCGACAAAGCAAAAAGCTTTTCAATCGCCGGTAAGATAATAGGCGTATTAAGGTGGTTCAATTAAACTAACGGAGTCTAAAATGAAAACAGAAATTTTTACAAGAGCTATACACAGTCGCAATCAAATTAAATTTTTGTACGGATTAAACGAGATAGTTTTAGATCCATACTACATTGCACAGGAAAGTTCCGGAAGGAAATACATTTACGGAAGATTAAATAATTCGAGCGAGATTAAAAAATTTGAGTATAAAAGAATTGCTAATATTAAAGTGCTTGAGAATAAAAAATTTTCCCCGATTATTCCAATTATTTCATTAGTAAGCTAAAGAAAGGAGGCAGCCATGTTAAGTACAGATAAAAGAAAATATATCGATTTGCTGGTAGAGCAATTTTGGAGAAACGGTTATTTAACGGTTAGCCGGAAATTCGGTACTTATCTGCCGGAACCTTCGAAAGTGGGCGGATTTGATATTGACATCATAGCTAAACAGAAAAAGAGATACGCTATAGGTATAACTTTATCCGATGAGGATTTTAAAAATTCGAAGTTAGCCGAAAAGATAATATTTCTATCTACGCGTCAGACCAAATATACAAATAATAAGGTTATGCTTTTTATTGGTGTTCCGGCTAATCTTGTTAAAAACGCCAAAGCACTGGTTGATTCGTTTACCGAAGATGTGAGAAAAAATATTCGAATATTTGAAATAGTGGAGAGGAGTGTGTCCCGCCGCCGAGACAACAAAAAAAATCAAGCTGTTCTTTTCTCCTAAATAATTAATCTCTTCTGAAAGATAACATAACATCCTGAGTGAGATTAATTCTTAGAATTGAATAAAATATTGATTACTTTCGTGCAATTGTTTTGCTTATCAGTGTTACAATTTCCACCCTAATTTTTCCCTTTTATTAATTCGGTTAAGTGTATAGTTTTAGGTAGTTTAAACTGATGCCCTAACGGCGGCAAGTTATTGAGATTTCAATAACTTACCTTGACATTAAAGGGGCTTAAGTTTAATTTTACACGCCTTATCAATATTAGGACTGAAGTTGGGTAAGTTACAATCGGAAGCCGATGTAAAACTACAAAGTGCGCTTAAAGATTCGGGTGAAATTCCCGTACACATAGCAATTATAATGGATGGCAACGGACGATGGGCTCGCAAAAGAGGTTTACCCCGGGTTGCAGGGCATAAGCGGGGAGTAGAATCCGTTAGAGATATAGTTGAAGCATGCGCTCAAATGGGTGTTAAATATCTAACCCTCTATACTTTTTCAACCGAGAACTGGAAGAGACCCAAAGATGAAGTTTCAACTCTTATGCGTTTGCTGCTTCGTGCTCTTAAAGATGAAACAGACGAGCTGAATAAAAATGATATAAAACTAACTACTATCGGTAATATAAAATCTCTTCCCATTGATGTACAAAAAGAGCTTGATTTTGCAGTAGAAAAAACTACAAACAATAAGCGTATGATTCTTAACCTCGCTTTAAGCTACAGCGGAAGATGGGAATTGCTGGAGGCTGTTAAAAAAATTGCAATGTTGGTTACCGGAGGTAATACAAAAATCCTTGAAATTGACGAGCATTTTTTCTCTAATTGTTTAACTACAAAAGATATTCCCGATCCCGATCTGCTGATTAGAACAAGCGGAGAGTTCAGAGTAAGCAACTTTTTATTGTGGCAAATTGCTTACACCGAATTTTTTATTTCAGATGCGCTGTGGCCCGATTTCAGACGAAAACATTTGTATGAAGCTATTAAGAATTTTCAAAGAAGAGAACGCCGGTTCGGTAAAGTGAGTGAACAAATAAAAAAGAAGAATAAAGGTTTAAAGCATGCCCATACCCTTCCTAAAGAAACCGTTTAGTTTTATCTTAATATTGATCCTGATGTTATTTTCCGTTTCCTATTTGCATGCTCAGATAGCAAAATCTACTTATAAGATTTTAGGAATTTCCGTTGAGGGAAATAAAACTGCCGATGCAAATACCATTATAGCCAACAGCGGACTGAAGGTGGGCGATGAAATTCAAATTCCTGGCGACCAAACAATAAGCGCTATTCGCCAGCTTTGGTCATTAAATATTTTCGCCAATGTTCAGATTGTTCAGGAAAGACAAATCTCCGAGGGAATTTTTCTTCTTATAAAGGTTCAGGAATATCCTCGTGTTGAGCGCATTTTGTTTGAAGGAAACGATGCCTTAAGCAACAGCGATATTGAGAAGAATATTTCCTTCGTACCGGGCCAAACGCTCAAACCGCAAGATATCGTTCGGTTAGAGCAACGCATTCTTAATGCTTATGAAGAAGAAGGTTATCTTAACGCAGTTATTTCTTCCAAACGATATGTTTACTTTACTGCCGATACTACCAAGGATGAGATAATAATAACCTGGCGTAATGAAAAAGACCTCTCCGATGAATACAGGCTTCCCTATGAAAAAAGTAAAATGGTCTATTCCAGCTTAATTGATAGAATTAAAGATAGAATTCTTCTAAGACTGTTCATTGAAGAGAACGATAAAGTGATTGTTCGAAAAATTGAATTTAGAGGTAATGAAGCTTTCGACGACGGCGATTTAAAAAGTGAAATGAATGAAATTGAAGAATCGAAGTGGTGGAAATTTTGGAGCAGCGCAAAGTTTGATAAGAAAAAATTTGAGGAAGATAAAAAATCTATAATTGCATATTATCTAAAGAACGGATACAGAGACGCTGAAATATTGTCCGATTCGCTGATTTATTTCAACAACAAAAAAGATTTACACATTGTAATAAATGTTTACGAAGGTCCGCAATACAAAATTAGAAATATTACGTGGGAAGGAAACACAATATACAACGACGAAATATTGACCGAAAGATTGGAACTTACTAAAGGCGACATATTCGATTTTGAAAAGTTTGAGAGAAATCTTCGCGGAAACGAACGTCAATCCGATGTTAATGCACTGTATCAAGACAACGGTTATCTTACCTTTAACTTAACCACTCAAGAGCTTAAAGCAGCAGAAGATTCTATAGATATTGTAATTCGGGTTGAGGAAAGAAATCAATTTAAAATTGGCAAAGTGGATATAGTAGGTAATACAAAAACAAAAGACAAAGTTATAAGGCGCGAACTTTATACAGTACCGGGCGATTATTATAACAGAGCATTATTAATCCGGAGTATTCAACAGCTTGCCAACCTTCAATACTTCAATGTGGAAAAATTATATGGACCTCAGGGTATCTCTCATTCGCTGCCAAACGACAGCACCGTGAACATTACATTCGGCGTTGAAGAAAAATCGAGTGACTATCTTAATGCCTCTGTCGGTTACAGCGAAAGTTTCGGCTTTAGCGGTGCAATGGGTATTACGCTTACAAATTTTTCAATTGCAGAACCATTCTCTCTTGGGGGCGGACAAATTCTCAGCTTCAATTGGCAGTTCGGGGTTGGGAGTATTTACAGAACGTTTACCCTTGGTTTTACCGAGCCATGGCTATTCGATACACCAACATTGGTTGGCTTTGAAGTTTTCGATACCAGGCAGCAATATATTTATGACTTGCGGCAGTCCGGAGGAACAATGCGCGTAGGACGCAGGTTAAAATGGCCGGACGATTTTTTCTACGTTCAAGGTTTGTTCAGATATCAATATAACAATGTTCTGGAAGGACAAAATTTTTATGCCGAAGGTAAAACCCAACAATACACTTTAGGTGCAACAATAAGCAGAAGAAACATCGATAATCCTATTTTTCCTTCTGCCGGTTCTTCATTCGTATTAGACGGTGAAATTTCCGGGGGTCCAATTTTACCCGGAGACGTTGATTATTTCAAATTAGGTTTTAAAGCCGAATGGTACCGTAGGCTCTTTAATACTAATAGATTAGTTCTTTATACTATTGCCGATTTGGGTTATTTGCATGAACTAAAAAAAGGAACGCCGATTCAGCCTTTCGAAGAATTTTATATGGGCGGAAACGGGCTTGTAATTGCAACTGCTCCTTTGCGCGGTTATGACGATAGAACGGTAGGTCCAAGAAACTCCGTAGGAAATGTTATCGGCGGACGTGTGATGACTCGATATACCGCTGAACTCAGATTTGCAGTCGCTCTCGAACCGATTCCGTTGTATATACTAGCATTTGCAGAAGCAGGTAATACCTTCAGAAGCTTTAGTCAAACCGATATATTTGATTTACGAAGATCAGTCGGTTTTGGCGCTCGGATTTTGATAAATCCAATCGGGTTGATTGGGTTTGATTTAGGATATGGATTTGATAGAAGGCTTACAGATGACAAAGACCCGGCTTGGTTGTTTCATTTTCAATTCGGAAGAGGATTTTAATTTTAATCATTATTTAATTTAGAGGTAATACTAGTGAAAAAACATTTTTTAACAGCAGGCATATTATTAACAGCCGTTCAACTTACTTTTGCACAAGCTCCGTTAAAGATCGGGTACGTTGATTCTCAAATAATCCTTACACAGCTTCCAGAAGCGATAAAAGCCCAGGGTGATTTGGATGCACTGCAAAACCGATGGTCGGCTGAATTAGACAGCATGACGTTAAAATATCAGCAGGCTTTAGAAGATTATCAAAAGCAAGCCGCTACAATGGCAGAGGATAAAAAGCTTGCAGCCCAGCAGCAGTTGGTAGCTCAAGAACAAAATATCCTCAATTTTAGAAGACAGAAATTTGGACAGGGTGGCGACTTGATGAAAAAACAGGAAGAAATTTTCAATCCTATAAAAACAAAGATTTTCGATGCGATTGAAAGAGTGGCTAAAGAAGAAGCTATGCAATTTGTTTTTGATAAAAGCGGCGATATCGTTTTGCTTTATGCCGATGCAGCTTTCGATATTACTTACAAAGTAATGGATAAGCTAAAAAGAGGAAATTAATTTCTTTCAGAATAATTTCACTTTGTTGGCTGTTCGAAAGATAATTTATTTTTGTTCTTAGAATGACAGTTTTTTTTGAATAAAGTTTTTTATACCGGAGAGTTTATGAAGAAATCAATTTTATTTATTGTGGGTATTTTACTTTCTTTTAACGTCAGCCTAAATGCCCAATTAAAAATCGGATATGTCGATTCGGATACAATAATGGACAATCTGCCTGATGCACAGGATGCCAGGCAGAAGCTGGATGCTGTAATTAAAGAATGGCAAACCGAATTAGCGGAACTTGAAAAAAATTGGAAAACAAAGTTTGACGATTATGAAAAAAGAAAATTAATCATGACCGATCAAACACGCGCTGAATTGGAAAGCGAATTGATAAAACTTGAACAGGAAATTGCTCAGTATAGAGAGAAAAAGTTCGGTGCAAACGGCGAGCTTTTTCAAAAACAGGATGAATTGATGGTTCCTGTTCAGAATAAAGTTTTTACAACCATAAAAGAAGTTGCTGAAGAAGAAGACCTCGATTTTGTATTTGACCGCAGCGGAGATATACTGTTACTTTATGCCAAGGATAAATACGATATAACCAATAAAGTCATTGAGAGATTGAAGCTTTAATAGAACTAAATATTTTGATGCAAATAAAATTAAAAGAAGCCGCCGATCTAATCGGCGGCAAAATTTTTGGCAGCAAGAACCTGGTAATTAAAAACCTTGCTAAAATTGAAGAAGCCGCTTCGGGAGATTTAACCTTTCTCTACCACCCCGCATATCAAAAATATTTTTCCACAACTAAAGCAACTGCAATATTAGTTAAACCCGGTTTCGATAAGAGCAGAGATGATATAGCCTATATTGAAGTAGATGACCCGGGCAAAGCATTCTCCAAATTATTGATTCATTATTGCTCTCCCGAATTTCCATTAAAGGGAATTGATTCAACAGCATTTATTCACCCGGATGCTGTTATTGGCGATAATGTTGCATTGGGAAAAAATGTTGTAATCTCGAAGAATTGCAGGATAGGGAACAACGTAAAAATTTTTCATAATACCGTCCTTTTGGAAGATGTCCAAATTGGTGACGATTCGCTCATATTTCAAAACGTTAGCATTAGAGAAAAATGTATAATTGGTAAGAGAGCGATTATTCATCCAGGAACAGTAATTGGCGCCGACGGATTTGGATTTTTCCCTGATGAAACCGGCATCTACAACAAAATACCTCAAATAGGAAATGTTGTAATTGAAGACGATGTGGAACTTGGTGCGAATGTAACTATCGATAGAGCCGCACTCGGTTCAACAGTAATTAAAAAGGGAGTTAAGATTGACAATCTTGTGCAAGTTGCCCACAATGTTTTGGTAGGTGAAAACACTGTAATATCCGCACAGACCGGAATATCGGGTAGTACAAAGATTGGTAAAAACTGTATCTTAGCAGGGCAGTCCGGTTTGGTCGGTCATATCGAAATAGCCGATGGAGTGATAGTAATGGCTCAATCAGGAGTATCAAAGTCTATTACAAAACCCGGCGCATACTTTGGTTCTCCATCAAAAGAGCACAAAGCTGCTTTAAAGCAGGAAGCACATCTCAGAAACCTTTCCGAGTATGCGGGGAGGATTAAGCAGGTGGAAGTTCAACTAAAAAGATTAGAAGAAGAATTAGAAAAACTGCGAACGCATTCAAACCATTCTTAAATAAATTGTTTATAGAATCTTAGTAGAATAACAATCCTCGCCTCAGGGTGTATAAAATTTTCATAAGAACCTTTTTTAATTCTTACTATAAAATTGATTTCGAGAGTACTTCTTTGAATTCATTCGACGAATAAAGTTTAGGCATTTATAACATCCCGTCCTACCACAACATTATTAATCGGGATTCAACCTATCGTTTCCCCTTCTAAGTAAAGCGTAACAGGAGAAAGAAGAAAGGTTAAAAGAGAAAGAGAAAAACGCTAAGCAGCCATCGTTTGTTTCATTTACTAACTCAATCTTACGCAAAAACTTATAAAATCTTGTCATAAAGATCCTTGGAAAGTTTACTGATTTAAGTCCCTAGTCGACTCGGGATGCGTAGTTTAATTCCGATTATGTCGGAACTTAGTCAGCGGTCTCGTCAAATGATCCCGAATGTGTTCGGGAAAGGTTTAGTTGCGTAACTTCAGTTACTAATGTACTTCAATGCTGGAATTGGAAAATTCTTCACATCTTACTGGAAGTAAATTTAAAATATTCATTTGTTCTTTGAGTAATTCAAATTCATTTTCAAGGTCAATTATATCTTGCTGAATAGTACTCTCTATTTTTATTATTTTATTTTGTGTCGAAGAAAACAAATTCTTGTAGTATTCAATACCATCGGATATGTTGCTTTGGAACGTATCAAAATATTTTAACCTGCTAACGGACGGACTGCCTTTCTCTTCGGCAATTTCATCTTTAAGGTAGTTCAGGTAAAGTTTTAATTCTTTCATAAACATATTTGGACGGTCTTTTCTGTGTATAATATTTATCCTTCCGTAAATATGATCTATCATTTCTTTCAAAGTTACTATTGAAGAAAAATATGCTAAGTTGGGACCCGGACAAATTAATACGCCCTCTCCATCAAGTTTTTCCGCGGCACTATTTTTTTTAAGCGCTGATGTTGCCAATCCGACACAAAGGCAGGCTTTGTCAATGATTTTTTTATACTCTGCTTCAAATTGACCACTGTCAAGGTTTTGAGATTTGAGTTGATCAATTTTTTTCGATTGATAAGTTTGTGATGCGGTACAAATTGGTTTATTGCTAAACTCGGTATTTGATTGCAAATATTTTTTTGGACACGAACTCCCGGGTTTTCCGTTAAGTGCGTTTTCTAATTTTTCAATATCCTTTGTATTCCCTTTTATACTATTAAAAGGAACTCCGAGCGGAGAAATTCTACTTAAATAAAGATCATCTTCCGTTGCATTAATTAAAAGCGATAAAGTGTTTTGATCAACGTTTGTTGCTTCGGGAACAAGCAAAAATGGTGTTCCCCATCCAACTGAATCAACTTGAAAATGATCGAGCAGAAAATTTTGTTCATCGAAAGTACCGACTCCCCCTTGTGCTGTAATTTTTATTTTGCGCGGGATCTTATTTATTACTTTGTTTTTTTTCTTAAGTGCATCGATGTAAATTTCATGTAAGGTGTTTACCAGTGATTCGCGGTTTTGTTTGAATTCTTCAAGAATGGGTCCCATCAAGTATCCATCCGTTGCAAAAGCATGCCCGCCGCAATTAAGTCCCGATTCAATCCTATATTCGGAAATCCACAATCCTTTTTTTGCAAGAAATTTACCTTGAATAATAGCTGAACGATAGTCACTTACTTTCAGAATTATTTTCTTATTCAGCTCACCGTTTTCATTAGGGAAGAAGTCTTCAAACTCCTCGAAGTAGCTATAAAGCCGTGGATTCAGACCTGCAGATAAGACAATAGACGAATTCAAAATACTATTTGCAAATCCGCGTAACGATGCATGAGCATCATTATATCTTACCGGTAATTGTTCATCTTTATTGTAATTCGGTTTATCTACCTTTGTCATTATGTTTACGTCAATACTTCCAAGTCTAAGCTGCGAAAGTACCAAATCTTCAATTTCGTAAAGATTTTTATTCGCAACTGCTTCGTCGTATTTTAGTTTTAACTCCGAGTCATCCGGAAGCATATCAATATATTTATCAAGGGCGCCGCCTTTTTCTCCAAAAGAATTTTTTAAATTATTGAAATTAGCTTGAACTATATCATTTACTAAATTAAGATAAGCAGTGATTCTCTTCGCCCTGTAATCTTCTTCTTTCGTTGAAATTGCCTCATAAGGAACTTCAAAATTTTTGCAGTGGAATTTTCTCATTTTTTCAATCAGATCGTCATCAATAATTGAAATGACCGAATCAATTCCGAAATGAGCAACTTTAATTGGCGTATCGATTGAAAACCCCAACCCCATTACCGGTATATGAAATTTGTGAACGGGAGACCTGAACATAATTATAACTTTCTTTTTATTCGTTTGAAAAGATTTATAATTACCTTTAATTTAATGATAAATCTATCTTTAACTTCATTCGAAATGAAAAAGAAATGTAAAAGCTGCAAATTGATTTCAATAATTCGTAATCGCATATCTTTGTTCAAAAACTCATAAACAGCGAGATGCACAATTGTCGTCATTCTGCCGCCATGTTTTCTTGCCCGTAAGGCTTATGAAAAGGTAGAGAACAGCAGAGTACCGCTCATAAGAATATTATGCTAAACCAGATAAAATATTTGCACTGAATAACCCGGGCATTTAGAAATTTCATAAATAACTACCCATTACGCCGGTTGTATTTCAAAACCTATGTTGCTATTTTGAAAACCAATTTTGATACAAATATTTTAATTCTTTAATTATTATAAGGTGTTTAATGTTAGAATTACAAAGAACTATTCTTAAAGAAGTATCACTCTCCGGGATCGGGCTGCATACAGGTACGTCTTGTACAATGACTTTTAAGCCTGCGCCTGAAAACTACGGAATCAGATTCGTTAGAACCGACTTAGGCGGCAATCCCGAGATTCCGGCTAATGCCGATAACGTAATCGACGTTTCGAGGGGTACTACTTTAGGAATAGGCGAAGCAAAAGTTCATACAGTCGAGCACGTATTAGCTGCAATCGTCGGGCTGCAAATAGATAATATTATAATCGAGCTTGACGGAATTGAACCACCTGTTGGCGACGGCAGCGCAATGCCCTACGTTGAAGCGCTGCTTAAAGCTGAGTTCTTGCAGCAGGAAGCCCCTAAGGATTATCTTATCATTGACGAAACCGTAATGTACCATGATGACGAAAAACAAATCGACATTGTTGCGCTTCCGTTAGACAGCTATAGAATTACCGTGATGGTGGATTATCAAAATCCGGCTCTGGGCAGTCAGCACACCGGCTTGTTCGACCTGGAGAAAGAATTTGTTACTGAATTTGCACCTGCAAGAACTTTCTGTTTTTTAAGCGAGGTTGAACAGCTTGCCAATGTGGGTCTAATTAAAGGCGGCGATATAGATAACGCAGTGGTTATTGTCGATCATAAGCTAAGTGAAGAAGAGCTTGAAGCGTTAAGAAAAAAAATCGGGATCAAGAAGACTATTAATCTCGGGGAGAACGGTATTTTAAATAATAAAACTTTGAGATTTAAGAATGAACCGGTTCGTCATAAGCTGTTGGATCTTTTAGGTGACTTAGCTCTGATAGGCGCCCCTATAAAAGCACAAGTACTTGCAGCCCGCCCGGGTCATCGTGCAAACGTTGAGTTTGCAAAGCAAATCAGAAAACTTTATCAGCAGAAAAAGTTAGTTAGGAAATATCAATTTGTAAAAAAAGAAGGAGTAGTTTTTGACATCAACGCTATACAGAGAATCCTTCCTCACCGTTATCCTTTCTTGCTTGTTGATAAAATCATTCATCTTGAACTTGATAAAAAAGTTATTGGTGTAAAATCCGTTACGGTAAATGAACCGTTTTTCCAGGGTCACTTCGCGGGGCAGCCGATTATGCCCGGTGTGCTTATTATCGAATCAATGGCACAAACAGGAGGAGTGCTGCTGTTAAACTCGTTCTTAAATCCTGAAGAAAAACTTGTTTACTTCATGCAAATAAATAATGCAAAATTCAGAAAACCTGTTATGCCAGGCGATCAGCTATTTCTTGAAATAGAATTGACAAATAAGAAGAGTAAAGTGGTTACGATGAAAGGGAGAGCTTTTGTAAATGATATCTTAGTTGCCGAAGCTGAGTTTATGGCTGCTATAGTAGACCGCGAACAAAATTTGACGGATAAAGCGAAATCCATAGATGAATAAATCTCTTCTAAAAATCAGGCTTAACCGGGAAAAGTTATTAAAGCGAAAACTATTAACCCTCAAATAATTTGAACTATTACCCTACCAGGGAGTCTTATGAATAATATCCATCCTTCTGCAATTGTAAGTTCAAAAGCAAAAATAGGCAATAATATCACTGTCGCTCCCTTTGCAATTATTCATGACGATGTTGAAATAGGGGATGACTGCTACATAGGCTCCCACGCTGTTATTTATGACGGAGCGAGAATTGGAAACAGAGTAAAAATTTTTCAAGCAGCTTCGGTTGCAAATGTACCTCAGGACTTAAAGTTTAATTACGAAAAATCCATTTTCGTAATCGGCGATGATACTATGGTTAGAGAATTCGCAGCACTCCATCGCGGCACAAAAGATACAGGTATTTCGAGTATAGGCAAGAACTGTTTGATTATGGCTTATTCTCACGTAGCCCATGATTGTTTAGTGGGCGATAATTGTATTTTGGCTAACGGAGTGCAGCTTGCCGGACATGTAACGCTTGAAGATTATGTTATTATAGGCGGCATGACTCCGGTACATCAGTTCTGCAGAGTTGGGCAGCATTCGATGATTGGCGGAGGATTCAGAATTACGCAGGATGTTCCGCCTTATATTCTTGCCGCAAATGAACCGCTGCAGTACTCGGGGATAAATGTTATCGGCTTAAGAAGAAGAGGATTTGCGACTGATGATATAATGACGTTGAAAAAGGCGTACGCTTATATTTATAATAAATCATTAAATGTTTCCCAGGCAAAAGAAAAAATCCGCGAGGAAATGAGCGGCAATAGGTTCGTTCAAAATGTGCTGGAATTCTTAGATAAAAGTACAAGGGGTATTGTAGGAAAGTGAAGCGGTATTTCTCTTACACAGGAGCCAATTCCGGCAAATTCAACATGGCTCTTGACTCATTCATCGCGAAGAATCTAAATCCGGATGAAGCTTACCTTAGGTTATACCGGTGGGAGCCTTACTGTATTTCATTAGGTGCCAACCAGAATATCAATTCAATCAACATTCAAAAAGCTAAAGAAGATAATATCGATGTAGTATTTAGACCAACCGGCGGGCGGGCAATTCTTCATTCGGAAGAATTGACGTACTCTGTAATAATTCCTATAAACGCCACCGTTTCTGCTAAGGAAATCTATCGGAATATTAATTTAGCTCTTGCTGAGGGTCTGAAAAAATACGATGAAATGCTAAATCTGATTGAGTTGGAAACGCATCAGCCTAACTTTTCACATTTATACAAAGAAGGAAAAAGTACGCTTTGCTTTTCGGTACCGGCAAAAAGCGAGCTTAAATTTAACGGGAAAAAATTAGCAGGCAGCGCGCAGCGAAAACTTAACAACTCACTGCTTCAGCATGGATCAATCTTATGCGGCACTTACCATAACAAAATAGTTAAATATTTGAATATGAATGAAAATAATATTCGTGAAATAGAGAATGATATTTATAAAACAACTATTGAGTTGAATACCATATTAAGCAAAGAAGTCGACTACACAGGCATGGCATATTCGATACGGAATGGTTTTTCATCTTTTTTTAATTGTATTTTTGAAGAGATTGATTTGGAAAGTTTATTGATGCGCACGGGATTTTCAAATCAGGATATTTTTAAAGCTGAATTATTAACAATGAAAGAAAATTTATGAGCACCGAACCGGTCTTTAAAAGAGTAACGACTAAAGCACTTGCTCTGCTAAAACAAAAAGGGATAAAAATTACCGCACTTACGGCTTATGATTTTATAACAGCAAAACTTTTGGATGAAGCCGGAATAGATCTAATACTTGTCGGCGATTCTTTGGGAATGGTTTTTCAAGGGAATGATACTACGCTGCCGGTAACGATGGACGAAATGATTTATCACACTAAAGCAGTTACAAGAGGAGTAAAACGTGCTATGGTAGTGGTTGATATGCCTTTCATGTCCTACCAACTAATAATCGACGAAGCATTCCGCAATGCAGGCAGAATAATGAAAGAAACATCAGCAGGGGCAGTAAAGCTTGAGGGAGGTGAACGCGTAGCAGAAACAATTAGAAAAATTACCGCTGCCGGTATTCCGGTGATGGGACACGTCGGACTAACTCCGCAAAGCATAAATCAGTTTGGAAGCTACCGCGAACGCGGGCGCGATAAGGAAGAAGCCGAAGAAATTATTAAAGATGCAAAAATTGTTGAAGAAGCCGGCGCCTTTGCAGTTGTGCTTGAAAAAATTCCCGCAACGCTTACAAAAGAAATTACTAGTCAATTGAACATTCCCACTATTGGCATTGGGGCAGGAGTTCAATGCGATGGGCAAATATTGGTTACACCGGATATGCTTGGTTTGAATAAAGATTTTCATCCGCGCTTTGTTAGGTATTATACGGATTTGTCCAACGAAATTTCCAATGCGGTTAAGAACTATATCTCGGATGTTCGCCAAACCGAATTTCCATCTGAAAATGAAAGTTATTAGCCGGTTTTCAGATTCTCTCTTTAATACGCATTGCGATCTGAAATTTCCTTTCGGTGGTATTTACACAAAGCTTCAGAATATGCTATTGCCTATTTTCACACACCGATATTTTATATTTTAAAACCATGACAAGATTTTTCATACTATTAAATTTCTTTTTACTTCTTACCGCTTCATTAACCAAATCTCAAATTGTTTCGGAAGGTTATTTAAAAGGTGCAAGAATTTCTTCCATTCAAAAAGAAGGGAATAATATTTGGATAGCTACTTACGGGCAGGGTATTTTTCGCTACTCCCTTGTTGAAGATAAATGGATTTCGTTTTCAACACGGGATAAAAATCTTGAAAATGATTTTTTCTACAACATAGCTGCAAGTAAAAATTTTGTTTGGGCAGGCTCAAGCGAAGGATTATTCATTTATGATGTTAAAAGAAACAGATGGACTAAAAGAAAATTTGCACTTGGCGGTGAATTAGGAAATTGGATCAGAGCTTTGGCTTATGACAGTCTCGAGAATGTTTTGTGGATAGGCAGATTCAAAAACTTGACTCTTCTTGATGTAACAAGGCAGCGTTACAGCGATTATGATTTAACAAAAAATAACGATACAAAAACAAACAATTTCATTTCTATCCGTTTCGACGGCGACAGCCTTGTGTGGTTTGGTACGGAAAACGGAGTTCATATTTTTAATAAAAGAAAAAAGCCCGAGGAATCTTCCGCCTGGCGGTATATCAATAATAAACAAAGAGGCTTTAACGGTGAAGGTGATGCAGTTTCGGTTAGAGATTTTTGTTTTGAACCTTCCTTTGTTTGGTTCGCAACCGATGAATTTATTACAGCCGAAAAACCGCAGTTTAATGTAGGAGGTATTTATAGATTCAATAGACGGCTTAATTGGGAAAGAATATCCAAGCAGAATGGACTTGCTGCAAACGGTGTTTATACGTTAGAAAGAACCGGCAACTATATCTGGGCTGCCCTTTATTTATTCGATAAAAAGGAAAAAAAAGAATACGGAAAGGGTCTGGCATTAATCAACAGGATTACAGGAACTGTAAAACAAATCGATCTTAACGATACAAATATTAATTCGTCAACAATATCGGCAATGTTGTTTGACGGTACTTATTTATGGTTCGGTACAGAAGCCGGATTATGGAAAATTCAAATTTATAATCCGTTAGCCGGATGGAAATCCAGGAAACAGCCGGTCAGGTCAACGATATTAAAACCAACAGGTTAACATGCAGCTCTAAATCCCTTTCATCCTTTCTCTTAAAAGGGGAAATAATTTCACTTACACACTACGCGAATTTTTTCAGCATACATTTTATACGTATTTTTCGCACAGTTTTTTTAGAGGCAATAAATGGTTAAGATGAACCTTAAGCGAATTCAATCCTTAAAGAAAAATTTTTTAAAAAAGAAAATAGCCGTTGTGGGCGACATGATGTTAGACTGTTACTTCTGGGGTGAAGTAAAGAGAATCTCGCCCGAAGCTCCGGTTCCCGTTGTAGAAGTAGGAGATGAATTTTACAGGTTCGGCGGCGCGGCTAATGTTGCACTTAACGTTTTAAAGTTAGGCGGTATTCCTATTCCTATTGGGGTTATCGGTTACGACAACGACGGTACTGTTTTCCGATCATTAATCAGCGAAACTAAAATTTCT
The DNA here is from genome assembly GCA_020061465.1 of Ignavibacteriales bacterium. GTDB lineage: Bacteria > Bacteroidota > Ignavibacteria > Ignavibacteriales > Ignavibacteriaceae > JAGUYG01. The sequence continues at coordinate 70,121 of JAGUYG010000037.1, read as the reverse complement.
TCCGCCGGAATTATTGTTGACGACTCAAGACCTACTACGGCTAAAACCCGCGTAATTGCTCATAACCAGCATGTAGTTCGAATCGATAGAGAAAGCAAGCAGTACATCAACAAGGAGATTCAAAGCAAACTTTACAGATATATTGAATCTATAATTAAAGATTTGGACGGAATAATTCTTCAAGACTATAATAAGGGGGTATTAACTCCGCCGTTGATTGAAAAGATCACTTCACTTGCAAATAAAGCGGATATCCTGGTTACGGTAGATCCTAAATTTCATAACTTCTTTTCGTACAAAAATGTTACTGTCTTTAAGCCAAACAGAAAAGAAACCGAGGATGTTTTGGGTATCAAGATTAGAACCGATGAAGATATCTCATTAGCCGGCAGTAAGATTTTGGAAAGAGTAAATGCGCAAAACGTGCTGTTAACTTTAGGTGAAGGTGGAATCGCAGTATTCCAAAAACATAAAGAGGAAAAAAGAATGCCCACGAAAGCGAGAAAAGTTGCCGATGTTTCCGGAGCGGGAGACACGGTAATTTCAACGTTAACCATGGCCCTTGCGGCTGGCAGTAATATTTTGGAAGCATCCTTCCTTGCAAATTATGCCGGTGGTTTGGTTTGCGAAGAGGTCGGTATTGTTCCGATCGAATTAAATAAGCTGTTCGATACCGTTATAAGAGAAAATTTATGAGCATGGTAATTGAGTTAAACGATCTGCTTGAGCTAAGAAAAAAATTTAAGGAGGAAAAGAAAAAAGTTGTTTTCACCAACGGCTGTTTTGATCTTCTGCATGCAGGACATGTAGATTACTTGAACAAAGCAAAAGCTTTAGGCGATTTTCTGATTGTTGGACTTAACAGTGATGCCTCAGTCCGTCGCATAAAAGGTGCAAGAAGACCATTAATCAACCAGAAGGAAAGAGCATTGATAATCTCCAACTTAAAAGCAGTTGATTACGTTGTTATTTTCGAAGAGGATACACCGGCAGAGCTAATTAGTGCAATCATTCCCGACGTGCTTATAAAAGGAGCGGATTGGGCTGCCGATCAAATTGTGGGACGCAATATCGTTGAAGCGAACGGCGGCGAGGTGAAAACGATTAAATTCGAAATTGATCAATCAACAACCAGGATAATCGAACTGATTCTTAACAGATACAACAAATAACACCTTTTGTACAACTCTACCGGCGTCTTAGTTTTTAATCAATTGTAATAGAACAATCATCAGCATCGGTAATCCATTTGGAATTTGACTTTAATACCAGGAATTCTATTGAATAAATTTCTGATTAGCCTTTTTAATGACCGAATGTAATGTTATTATTAAACCAAAAGAGAACGATAAACACTCTAAAGTGCGATGGATTTTAGTTAAAGATTTCAAATTGCAAATCATGCTCTTCAACATTGAATGCTGCAAAATCATGTAAAATTTTAACTTTGTTCTATTCTTTTCAGGTTAGATTTTAAAATTTTTTTAGTATATGTTTAGCGGTGTAGTGTATGCCAGAAGTTAAAGATAAAATAGTAAAGAAGCGAACTCTTCTCCAAAAGATAGTTAATATATTTTTATACACGGGACTCATTCTGTTCTTTCTTCTTGTTATCATTTTCGGGGTTAGTCAAACTTCTACCTTTAGAGAGTTTCTTAAGAATACTATAGTTGAAGAAGTTAACTTGGCGCTGAACGGCAAATTGAGTATCGAAAAAATCGACGGAACAATTTTTACTTCCTTAATTATTAGGAATACTCTCTTAACTATTGAAGAAGATACACTCTTTTATGCAAAGGATATTGAAGTTAAGACAAGTCCGCTGCAACTTTTTTTGAAGAAAATTTATGTACGAAAGTTCGAAATATCTAACGCACATTTTGCTTTGAAGGAGGACAGCACGGGTAATTTTAACATCTCAAAACTAATCCCTCCGGCTGAGGAAGATACAACTGCGGCATCGGAATTTATGTTTACAATTCATCTTGCGGACTTCAGGCTTACTAATATCAGTTTTTTAATGCAGGATTATCAACACATTTCCGTTACCGATTTTTACGATTCATTTAATCCCGGGAATTTTAAAATTGAAAATCTTTATCTAACAATGGATGCCTTTGCCGATATAAACCGGAATAATTATGAGGTGAAAATTGATAATCTTCTCTTCGGAACTAATATTAAAAATTTCGAGCTTAAAAATTTTTCGGGAAAGCTGGGCGTTAATGAATCCGAAATGTTTGCCGACAAGTTAAAATTGCAAACAAATGAGTCGGACTTGCAATTAAGTGCAGCGATGGAGTATAATCTCTTCGGAAATGAAGATGAAGATATTAGCAGCGCAAATCTAATGGTAAATCTTGAAGCAAAACAATTTAGTTTTAACGATTTACATGCTTTCGTGCCGGCAACAGATTTGCTTAACGGTTCGTTAAGTACAAATTTAGCGGCTCGCGGAAGCTTGAATGAGTTGACGTTGAATAAAATAGAAATTGACTATCTTGACACAAAACTTAGAACTTCGGGAAAAATACTTAACACACTTAATCCGGATTTAATGTTCATAACTGCGCAATTCTATAATACCTCTGTTACGCAATCCGATATTGATAAGCTGCTGCCTTCAATCGGAATTCCGATCTATGAGGAGTTCGGAGAAGTATTTTTTGATACGCTTAATTTTGAAGGACATTCGATCGATTTTAACTCAAACTTCTTTGTGCGTACAGCCAAAGGAAATTTGAATGCTGCTATAAGCATGAATTTGAGAGCAAAACCTCCGGCGTATAACATAACGTTTGCATCGCAAAATCTGGATATTTCATCTTTTACAGATATCCAGACGAAATTAAATGTCCGCGGCAGCGTAACCGGCAAAGGTTTTACGCTTAAAGAATTAAACTCTTCTGTTACTTTAAGAGCCGACGGCTCCACAATTAACAGCAGCAGAGTTGATACACTGAGAATTAATATTTCTGCACTTGAGAATCTGATCTCGTATAAAATTAATACTTCAATGGATTCAGCAAATATCGGGATGAATGGATCGTTCGATTTCACTTACGTCGATGATCCGCTCTATCAATTCGATTGCTTGATGAAGAATATAGATATAGGCAAATTTATTAAGGACGCTGAGTTTACAACAAACTTAAATTTGTTATTAACAGCGGAAGGTCAAAACTTAGACCCCGACAATCTGAATTTGAAAGTAAACTTGAATCTGCTTAATTCTCTGATAGCCGATAAAAAAATCGACAGCACAAAAATAAAAGTTGAAATAACACGCGGGAACGGAGTCGATAGAAACATTAATTTTACTTCGGAAGCCGTCGATATAAACTTAAACGGCAGTTTTAAAATTGTAAATGCAGTTAATCGGTTAGCCTATGAAGCGCAAAACTTGTCTTATCTAATTAACAATAAAGTTAATGAATACTTTCCTGGTGTTGAAGATTCAACATCAGATATTAGTTATACCTATGTGCCGGATTATTCTTTAACAGAGATCGACTCTTCAGCACACCTTACGTTCAATATAAATCTAAAAGACTTTTATTTAATTTCACAACTCCTGGGGCAGGAGCGGCTTGACGTGGGTGGAAGCATTTCGGGCGATGTAAAAATTTTACCGGAGAATTTTTCTATTACTACCGATGCAAACATTAATCACTTTAAATACCTTGGCAGAGAAGAGATCTTCTTCCTCTCGGATTTACAATTAATGTTTAAACTTAACAATACATTTGCCGTAAATTCATTAGAGGATGTTTCGGTTGAAACGGCACTGAAAATTTCACGCCTTTTCAGCGGAGAAGATTTTAGAAATATTTCAATTTCGGCTGAGTTAAAAAATCAAATTCTCAGGCTTGATTTTGAAGGTAAGCTTGAAGAATATGCTGAAGCTTCTGCAGACGCCTTAATGGATTTAACCAATCCGGATATTCAGGTTTTCCTGGAAAATCTTTTTATTAGATTTAATAAATTTTCATTGTCTAATAAACAGCCGGTGTTCATTGGTTATACTGATAATCATATAGAGATTGATGATCTCGCGCTTTACCGGGGCGATGCCTTTTTAAGCGTGAATGGTAATTTGATGCAAACCGGTAATCAAAATCTGATTGTAAGTTTAAATAATTTCAGTGCCAACGATTTAATGAATAACCTGCTGAATACAGAAGAGCGAAGTGAATTGGATGCTTTGATTAATTTATCCGCAGTCTTAACGGGCGATTTTCAGCTTCCGGTTTTGGATATAAATTTTCAGCTTGACGATTTTACTTTTAGAGGAAATCATCTTGGCTCATTAAAAAGCTACTTAGCTTACAGGGATAAAAACCTTTCAGCCGATGTTAAATTTATAACTCCTGCGGGAGATTCATTAAATCCTGCGCTAAGCATCGCCGGCAGTTTGCCGGTAGATCTTGCATTAGCACCTGTTGAAGATAGATTCACTGATGGTCAAAATGTTTCTTTAAAACTTACTGCCGATAATTTTAACTTAAGCACTATCGGCAATATGCTGCCCGGAATAAACAGATTGAGCGGCAGCTTTTCAGCTAACCTCGATGTAACCGGAACTACCGAGGACTACATTCCTTCAGGTTTTGTGTTAATACAGAATGCATCATTCACTTCCCAAGCAAATAATCTTGATTATAATATGGGAATTAAAATTACTGCTTCGAAGGATACCATTACTTTGGATAGTTTGCTGATTGCAAATTCTCCCGGCACAAAAGACGGAGGAAAGATGTGGGGTTCCGGCAAAGCTATTTTTGATAAATTTAATCTTATATCATCACACTTCATTTTGAACGGAGAATTAAAAGTACTCAGCGAAGCAAGTAAAGCTGTTAGTCCTGCCTTGTATGGTGGTTTAGTTATATCGACCAAGGGAAACGTTGAGTTAAAAGCTACTGAAGAAGGTGCATTTTTGAGAGCGCCGATTCTGGTAAAATCTGCATCTCTTACATTTCCTCCATCCCGGGGAGCTTACGAAAGCTCTTCGCGTAACTTTGTTTATAAGTTTAAGCATTATCCCGAAGCAGATACAAGTAGCATAGATTTCGAAGAATTAATTAGCATAGCCCAGCAGAGAAGCGCAAGCAGGGGACCGCAGGCAGTTAAACCGGGAGCCTTCGACTATTCCATAGAAATCGAAGTAAGAGATGAAGCAACAATAATTTTTGTTCTATCAAAAGAATTCAATCAAAATTTAACTGCTGTGCTTAAAGGAAAATTTCAGCTTGAAAGAATTAGCGGGCGGCAGGTTGCACAAGGCGAGCTAAATCTGCTTGATGAATCGACCCTTGAATTTCTTAAAACGTTCTCGGCAGCGGGAACGATTCGATTTGAAAATGAGATTGCTAATCCGTACTTAAATATCACCGCCACATATAAAGATTATTATTATCCGCTTGATAATTCGTCAACTAACGGCGGAACATCTTCGGGAAGTAAGGAAGTTTTAGTCGGGGTAAAAGTAAAATTAAACGGACCATTGCAGGAGTTGGATAAAAGCTTCATAAGGGAAGAAGATAATATTGCCGTTTATTACGGTGAGGAAAATATCGCCAATAATGTTCGGGATCCTTCCAAAGATGCTTCCGATGCCGTAATGTTTATTATGTTAGGAAAGTTTAAGGATAATGCAAGCTATCAAGAACAAGATCAGGTAGCTTCTATTGCCGGCTCGCTGCTTGGCGGCTTTCTTAATACTTATTTGGGAGATTTTGTGAGAAGTGTTGAGCTTAGAAAAGTTGGTTCGGAAACTAAGTTTAATCTATCCGGAAAGGTTAACCAGTTCAGGTACACTATTGGCGGCACTACCGATGTATTTCAGGATTTAAGCCAGGCTAATGTTAAGATAGAATATCCGCTGGTTCGAAATTTACTAATACGGCTTGAAAGAAAGAGTGCCTTAAAAGAAACCGGCAGCATCCAAAATGAAATGATAAATGAGTTAGGATTAAAATATAGGTTCGAATTTTAATGAAGAAAAAAGTATTAGCATTATTCAAAAAAAATCCATCAAGCTCTTTTAAAGCTAAAGATGTTGCAAAACTCTTGAGTATAATTACAGAATATGAGTACAGCTCTCTTAAGGCGATGCTGCATAAGCTGTCCTCAGAAGGAGTTTTGAATAGAACAGGCAAGCGATATAAATTAATACCGGTACCAAATTCCAATCGTATCCAGGGCGAACTTCAAATTACTCAAGGCGGTTATGGATTTGTCATTATGAAAAATTCGCGAAATGGGGATGTTTTTATTGCCGCAAGAAATTTAGGTACCGCCTTCAGCGGCGATATAGTAGAAGCTGTGCTGTTCGCATCTCAAAAAAGGAAAAATATTGAAGGACAAATTGTAAGCGTGATAAAAAGAAAACGCTCCGAAATAATAGGTACGTTGAAAAAATCCAATTCTTTTTTCTACGTAAGACCGGATGACCCTGCAATACATAGGGATATTTATGTTAATAGAGATAGATTGAACGGTGCGAAAAAAGATGAAAAAGTAATTGTTGGCAATATCGTTTGGAATTCATCAAAGCAAAATCCGGAAGGAGAGGTAATAGAGATTTTAGGAGAAACCGGAAACTACGAAACTGAAATTCTTTCGATAGCTAAAGAATTCAATTTGCCATCCGTATTTAACTCAAAAGCATTCGAGGAATCAGAAAAAATAGAACTCAAAATAACCGCAGGTGATTTAAAACAAAGAATAGATTTTCGCGATAGAACAGTTTTTACTATCGATCCTGAAGATGCAAAAGATTTTGACGATGCATTGTCGTTTGACTTGCTTGATAACGGAAATTATCGCGTGGGTATTCATATAGCTGATGTATCTCACTATGTAAAAAGAAACTCTAATTTAGATAAGGAAGCATTAAGGCGCGGCAACAGTGTTTATCTTGTCGGCACCGTTATACCAATGCTTCCCGAAAGGCTTTCGAACGGAATCTGCTCATTAGTTCCGAACGAAGATAGACTGACCTACTCTGTTGTTGCAGAATTAACACCCCGCGCTAAAATTGTTAAGTACGAAATAGCCAAAACGGTAATTAACAGCAAGCGACGATTTACTTATGATGAGGTTCAGCAGATAATTGAAAAACAAGAGGGGGATTTTACAGAGGAAATTTTACAGTTGAATTCCCTTGCACAAACCCTCAGAAAAAAAAGAATGCGTGAAGGAAGCATCGACTTCTTTACTCCCGAAATAAAATTTAACTTAGATAAAAACGGAAAACCTCTTGCTATCTATAAGAAAGAAATAAAGCAAAGCAATATGCTTGTTGAAGAGTTTATGCTGCTTGCCAACAAGATCGTTGCAAAACATATTGCAGCACCTGTAAGGGGGAATATAAAGCCGTTTGTTTATCGCGTACACGATTTGCCGGATAAGGAAAAAATAAATGAATTTGCAAAATTTGTTAAATCTTTAGGCTATTCATTCGATCCGAATGCAGGTTCAAGATCAAATCAATTTCAAATGTTAATGCTTCGGGTAAGAGGAACCGAAGAGGAAACATTAATTAACGAATTGGCTATTCGTTCCATGGCTAAAGCAATATATGATATAAATAATATTGGTCACTACGGATTAGGCTTTAAGTATTACGCTCACTTTACTTCGCCGATTAGAAGATATGCTGATTTGATTGTACACCGATTATTAAATAGTTATCTTAATCATAACGGTCAGGCTAAATATTCGTTACCTGAACTTGAGGAGATTTCCGATCATATATCGCAATGCGAAAGAAATGCAATCGAAGCTGAAAGATTATCGATTAAATTGAAACAAATTGAATACCTCAAAGACCACCTCGGTGAGGAATTTAATGCAATTATATCAGGTATTACGAATTTTGGTATGTTTGTTAAAATAACCGAGATCCTTGCAGAGGGACTTATCCGGATGCGCGATATAGAGGGAGATTTTTTCATTTACGATGAGAAAAAATATTCTTTAATTGGCAGAGCATCAAAAAAACAATTCCGGCTTGGCGATAAGGTAAGGGTAAAATTAGTCCGCGTCGATTATGAAAAGTCGGAATTGGATTTTATTATAACACAATAAACAAGAGTTCAACTATGAAAAAGTTAATAATAATATTGTTTGCTTTAGGGCTTCTGATTCCAGGCGTAAGTTATGCCCAATTCGGAAAGAATAAAGTTCAGTATAAAGAGTTTAAGTGGTATTATATTCAAACAAAACATTTTGATATTTATTTCTCTCAGAACGGCGCAAACTTAGCAGAGTTTACCTCACAAGCTGCAGAGGAAGCATTAGTATCGATTCAAAAAAGTTTTAATTATAGGATTAATAACCGTATTGCTATTATTGTTTATAATTCGCAAAATGATTTTCAGGAAACCAACATCACCGATCAATATTTAAGCGAAGGGATAGAAGGTTTTACCGAGTTATTCAAAAATCGGGTTGTTATTCAATTCATGGGGTCATATAAAAAATTACGGCATCTCATTCACCATGAGCTTGTTCATGCAGTTATGAACGATATGTTTTACGGCGGGTCGGTTCAAAATATTATAGCCAATAATATTTCGATCAACGTACCTCTTTGGTTTAGTGAAGGTATGGCAGAGTACCAGGCTCTCGAATGGGATGTTGATACAGACATGTTTATTAGAGATGCTGCCATCAGCGAATACCTGCCCGATGTTCAAAGACTTGATGGTTATTTTGCTTACAGAGGGGGGCAATCCGTTTTCTATTACATAGCAGAAAAATACGGGAAGGAAAAAATTGGCGAACTCATTAATAAAGTAAAAAGCACCGGCAATGTAGAAGAAGCGCTCAAATCATCTATCGGATTAAATCTTAAGGAATTTAACGAAAGGTGGAAGAAAGATGTTAAGCAAAAATACTGGCCCGATATTGCGATAAGAAAGGACCCTGATGAATTTTCTAAGAGGCTTACAGATAACAGGGAAGGCGATGGATCTTATAATATGAGTCCCGCGCTGTCACCTCAGGGCGATAAAATCGCCTTTCTAACTAATAGAAATTATTATTTTGATTTATATCTGATGAGTGCAATTGATGGGAAAATAATAAAGAAATTAGTTGAAGGGAACCGCACTGCAGACTTTGAGGAATTAAACATTTTAACCCCGGGATTATCATGGTCGCCAGACGGAAAAAGAATTGCCTTATCGGCAAAGAGCAGCGGTTATGATGTTATTTATTTAATCGACATAGATACAAAAGACAAAGAAACTCTTCCCATTCAGTTGGAAGGAATTAAAAGTGTGAATTGGTCCCCTGACGGAAAACATATTGCTTTTATCGGGCACACCGCCCGGCAGTCGGATGTTTATTTATTTAATCTGGAAACAAAAGAGTTAACTAATCTGACTTACGACGTATTTACCGATACTGATCCGGCTTGGTCGCTGGACGGGAAAATGATTTATTTTTCTTCCGATCGGGGAGATTATTTAAGCTCTAATCAAATACGGGATGATTTTAAGATTTATAATTTTAATTACGGCAGCTTCGATATTTATCGACTAAGCATCGAGAGTCGTACGATTGATAGAATTACTAACATGCCCGAAAGCGATCAAACCTCGCCGGTTGTAGGACATAACGGGAATGAAATTCTTTTTATATCCGATGTAAATGGCATTAATAACATTTTTAAATTAAGTCTGCAGGCAAATTCTGAAGACGATAATATAGAATCAAATCAGAATTCACCAATTCCTGTAACGAACTCACTAAACGGTCTCTATCAATTATCCGTATCTAACGATGGTAAGAAATTAGCTTTCACAAGTTTATATCAGGCTGCATACAATATATTCTTAATGAATAATCCTTTCGAATCCAAAACGGACTTATCGGAACTGCAGCCGACTCTATATATTTCACAACTAAAAAGCGGAAGCTTAAATGAAAGTCCTGTCATAGAGAATGAAGTAAGTATTAAGGATACCGGCAGTACTTCGGTGAATCTCGATTTTTATACGGGTAATTTTATCGATTCAACAAAAGTATACGGCGATTCTGTCCAAATAGATTTCCACAATTATGTATTTGGTACCAGAATTGTACCGAGTTCTGATAGTTCAATAATTGCGGATGAAAAATTTAACTTAACCGATAATCTCGATGCTCAGGGAGATTACAGAGTTAATAAATATAAAACTACTTTCTCTCCCGATATTATTTATGCTAACGCCGGTTACAGTTCGTTATATGGTTTACTTGGCACAACCATAATCTCTTTTAGCGATGTTCTTGGAAATCATAGATTAATAGGAGTAACCAGCCTTCAAATAGATTTAAAGAACAGCGATTATGGATTAGCTTATTATTATCTTCCTGAAAGAATCAACTATGGAATTGAGGCATTTCATACCGCACGCTTCGTATTTTTATCAAGAGGCGATCGAGCTAATCTTTTTAGATTTAGAAATTTCGGCGCTTCTTTATCTGCAAGCTACCCGATTAATCGCTTCTACAGAATTGATGCAGGCTTAAGCTGGTTAAATGTTTCGCAGGAAAATTTAGATAATATTTTCGAACCATCTGACAAAGCAAGCTTTATAATACCCACTCTTAGTTTAGTAAAAGATAATGTCCTTTGGGGTTATACTTCACCGTTTGACGGTTCCAGATATAGATTCGATGTACTTGGCAATCCGGGCTTAGGAAATAAGAAATTAAGTTTTTACTCCTTCCTTGGAGACTATCGCAGGTATTATCATTTATGGACCGATTACTCATTCGGGTTCCGTTTATCGGGTGGTTACTCCGGTGGCAACAATCCTCAAAGATTTTTTATAGGCGGTATTGAAAATTGGATAAATCGAAGCTTTGCTACAATAGATATACCGCTGGAAAGCGCTACCGATTTTGCTTTCTTAACTGCCGCTTTACCGTTGAGAGGATATAATTATGCCGAACAAATAGGAACTAAATATGCGTTAATGAATCTTGAGCTGCGATTTCCGCTTATTAAATATTTGGTTACAGGGGCACTTCCTATTTTATTCAGCAACATTCACGGTGTTGCATTCATAGATGTCGGGTCTGCATGGAACAACAGCCGGGATCTGCGCTTCTTCCAGAGGAATGAATACGGAGACATAGTAAGCAGGGATTTATTAATGGGAACAGGCTTTGGCGCCAGAATATTTTTCCTTTACTTTTTGATGAGGTTTGATGTTGCGTGGGCGTACAATGTGGATAGTTTTTCTAAACCTAAATTTTATTTTTCATTAGGAGCCGATTTTTAGGGAGGATCTTAATAAGCCCGTCTCAAAATTTGGGCGGGCTTAGATATAATTATTCCTGATGAATATCACTTTTCGGAGTCAGAAGCTTTTTTTAACGATTCACTCGATTTCTTTTCCGTTCCACTAATCTTAGAATTGGAGTTCGCAGTCTTGTTCTTATAGTCGGTTTGATAAAAACCTGTACCCTTAAAAATAGGTCCGGCACCGGTGCCGATTAACCGCTTTAATTCTCCGTTGCATTGCGGGCATATTTGTAAAGGTTCTGCACTCATAGCTTGAAACAATTCAAATTGATAACCGCATTTAGTACATCTATAATCATAAGTCGGCATATATTTTCTCCAATTAAAATTTTAACTCCAAACTTAATGAAAAATTGTTTTTTTTTTCTATAATTTAACTAAGCTAAAAACTTACTTCTTGAAGAAATCCGGATGGAACTGTGAAAAATTTATTCTTACTGATGCTAATATCAACTGTGTTTGCCGGCTGCCTTAATTATATTCAAGAAGTTACTGTTTATCCTGACGGTTCGGGAAAGATGACTATAAGGTATTGGATGAAATTACCCGACGTCGAAAGCTATAAAATATTGGAAAAAATAGGTATATTCGATCCGGATTCCATTCGAAAAGAATTTTCTTCAGAATACAGCACTATCGAAAACGTTGAAATTATAACCGATACCACAGATACTACAACACATGCAGTAATTTCACTATCCTTTATTCATATTGATTCCCTGAATAAAACAAAAGCATTTGCCGATTCAAGGTTTTCTCTAAAGGAAGGTGCATCCGGACAGTTAATTTTTTCGCAGTTCATTCCCCCTATTGCTACAGGATTTGGAATAGACGGCTCGGCATTTAGTGTATCCTACAGATATATTTTTAGCGGGGATATCATCACTCACAATGCTACATCGAAGGAAGGGCGCACTTTAAGATGGGATTATACACTAGCTGAAATCGGAAGCGGAAAAACGATTTCGGTAACATTTAGACCATATAAGCTGAAAGAAACACCGTATTGGGTTTATGTTTTGTCGGGGCTTGTTTTGCTAATAGTTATAATTTTCCTTTTTAAGAAGAAAAAAGATTAGTATTTAATCATGTCATGCAGAAAAGTTCGGAATGGAGAGAGGTTATCTTTTATCTAATAGGCGGGTTTACATCATAATTGCGCTTTTTATCAGGTATTTAGAATTATTCTCACTGCTTAAGATTTCATAATAAAACCATTCGAAAGCTGAATTATAGAAGTATTGAGTGGATTGTTCGACCCTCGATTTTATTGACATCCCTAATGGTTTTGTATATATTTAGCGTCAATTTTTAAAGATTTTATAAGGCACCTTATCTGTATGGCTTCTAAGGAATTCAAGATTTTTTCAGGTAGTTCTAATAAACCCCTGGCTGAAAAAATCGCAAAAAAGCTTGAAATGTCCTTAGGTTTATTAGAGTTAAAACGATTTAGTGACGGCGAGATTTGGGTTAAGTACGGTGAAAATATACGCGGTTCCGATATTTTTATTATCCAGCCTACTAATCCACCATCGGATAACCTTTTAGAACTATTAATAATGGTTGATGCGGCAAAGAGAGCTTCTGCCAGCAGAATTACGGCTGTAATACCTTATTTTGGTTATTCAAGGCAGGATAGGAAAGACCAGCCGCGGGTTTCGATCACGGCAAAATTAATTGCCAATCTAATTACGACTGCCGGTGCCGATCGGGTAATGACGATGGACTTGCACGCAGCCCAAATACAAGGTTTCTTTGATATCCCGTTTGACCACCTTTACGGTTCGTCAATTTTTAGCAGCCTTTTTCATGATATTAAAGATAACCTGGTGGTTGTTTCTCCCGATGTCGGGGGCATCAAAATGGCAAGGTCATACGCCAAGCGTTTACATGCAAATTTAGTGGTAATCGATAAACGAAGACCAACGCAAAACCTTGCAGAAATAGTTCAAATTATAGGCAGTGTTGAAGACAAAGATGTTCTAATAGTTGACGACTTAATTGATACTGCCGGAACCTTTGTGGCAGCCATTGAAGCCTTAAAGAAAAACGGAGCGCGTAATATCTACGGTGCGGTTACGCATCCATTGCTTTCAGGTTCTGCAAAAGAAAGAATAGAAAATTCCGATATAATAAAATTATATGTATCGGATACAATTAAATTTGAAACTACATCAAAAAAGATATCGATCATTTCAGCTTCGGATATTTTTGCCGAAGCTATCTTAAGAACGTTTAATAATGAATCTATCAGCTCACTATTTGATGTTGATAAAGGTTAATTTTAGTTTATTGGAGATAAAATGGAAAAAACAGTATTAAAAGCAAATCTGAGAAAAACCGGTACAAAATCGGAATTAAACCAGTTACGAACTGCAGGAAGGGTTCCCGGTGTGTTCTATTCCAAAGTTTCAGAAACACTTTCGATTGATGTATCCGAAAAAGAAATAAATCCTATTGTGTTTACTGCAGAAACACATCTTATTTCATTGCAAGTAAACGGACACGAAGAGTATGAATGTGTTATTAAGGATATTCAATTCGACCCCGTAAACGATAAGGTAGTTCACTTTGATCTTATTGGTTTGATTAAAGACGAAACATTTCAGCTTGAAGTTCCTGTTCAGCTTGTCGGAAGTCCGATAGGTGTTAAAGAGGGCGGTTTAATTCAGCACATAATGCATAAGTTAGAAATAGAGTGCCTGCCGAAAGATATTCCCCAGCATCTTGAAGTAAATATTGCACAGTTAAAGATAGGCGATTCGGTGCATGTAGCGGATTTGAATTTTGAAAATATCAAGATTTTAAATCCGAAAGATTCAGTAGTTGTAGCCATTACCCATCCAAAGCAAGTTAAGGAGGTTATCGTTGAAGAAGGTGTTAAAGCAGAACCTGCTGAGCCTGAGGTGATTGGAAAGGGTAAAGCTTCTGAAGATGAAGAAAATTGATTTGTCGGAAGTGCGAGCAATATTTGGAATTGGAAATCCCGGCACCCGTTATAGGTTTAATAGGCACAATGCCGGGTTTCTCTTCTTAGACTACCTTTCAAAAAAATATTCGGTTTCATTTAGTCCTTCTAGGGAAGACTATTGTTTCGCCGAAGGAAAGTTCAACAATACTGAGTTCTGCCTGGTAAAACCTACTACTTATGTTAATAACAGCGGAATCGCAGCTATGCAAGTTATCTCCCGTTACAATTTGGAGCTGAAGGATTTTCTTGTTGTATTAGATGATATAAACTTAAGTAATGCGGCTTTCAGAGTTAGAAAATCCGGCGGAGATGGAGGTCATAACGGTTTAAGATCTATTATCTTTCACGTACAATCGGAAGACTTTCCGCGTATAAGGTTCGGTGTTGGTTCAAAAAGTTTTGATGGCGATTTAGTCGATTATGTGCTTGGTGATTTTACGGCAGAAGAAATGATGCAAATGTTAAAATCCTTTGATACCGTAACGAATTTAGTAACAGAATTTATTTCTTCGGGGATACAGGGGATGATGGATGCGAACAGCAGGATATCAAATTCAAATCAAACAGAAAATTCTATCAATCTAGACTAATTTGATTGGAGTTATTATGAGTAACATTTTCTATTTAATTCCATTATTCGGCTTGTTAGCCCTACTATATACATTTTGGAAATCCTCTTGGGTCGCAAAGCAGGAAGCCGGCACTGAGAAGATGATAAAAATTTCCGGACATATTGCAGAAGGTGCCATGGCATTCCTAAAAGCCGAGTATAAGGTTCTTTCCATCTTCGTTATCTCGGTAGCAATCCTTTTAGGTATAGTAGCCGACCCGCAAACTTCTTCGCCATTAATTGCAGTTTCATTTCTGATAGGCGCATTCTGTTCGGCTTTAGCAGGTTTCATCGGAATGAAAGTAGCAACCAAAGCCAATGTAAGAACTACTAACGCGGCAAGAGAAAGTTTAAATAAAGCCTTAGAAATTGCTTTCGCCGGTGGTTCAGTTATGGGGCTTGGTGTTGTAGGATTAGGAGTACTAGGGCTGAGTTCGCTTTTTTTGATATATGGAAATACATTCGGTATAAATACCGTTGAAGACTTAAATAGAGTTATAACTATAATTACAGGCTTTTCATTCGGTGCATCGTCTATTGCTTTGTTTGCGCGTGTCGGAGGAGGTATATATACAAAGGCAGCCGATGTGGGTGCAGATCTCGTGGGTAAAGTTGAAGCCGGGATTCCCGAGGACCATCCGCTTAATCCAGCAACTATTGCCGACAACGTCGGCGATAACGTAGGCGATGTAGCCGGAATGGGTGCCGACCTTTTTGAATCTTATGTAGGTTCGATTATAGGAACAATGGTGCTTGGTGCGGCATTTTTTGGGCTGCCGGAATTTGCCAATAGTTTTAACGGCTTAGGGGCGGTTGTATTGCCGCTTATCATCGCCGGCATCGGAATAATCGTGTCGATAGTCGGTACTTTCTTCGTTAGAGTTAAAGAAGGCGGCGATCCTCAAAAAGCATTGAACAATGGTGAATTTGGTTCTTCAGCTGTAATGATAGTTGCTTTGTATTTTATCATCCATTGGGTGCTTCCGGAAGAGTGGACTTACAATGATCCGCTTTACGGAAAAACTTATACAATAACCTCGCTTGGTATTTTCTTTGCAACCGTAATCGGGTTAATAGCAGGGGTATTAATTGGAATTATCACAGAATATTATACAGGCATTCATAAAAAACCGGTTATAAAGATTGTGCGTCAATCGTTAACCGGTAGTGCAACTAACATTATCGCCGGCTTGGGAAACGGTATGTTCTCCACGGCACTCCCTATTCTAATTATTGCTGTTTCTATTATTGCCGCTTTCTACTTCGGCGGGCTTTATGGAATTGCTATTGCCGCAGTAGGAATGTTATCTAATACAGGTATTCAATTGGCAGTTGATGCTTATGGTCCTATTTCGGATAATGCCGGAGGAATAGCTGAAATGTCCGAACTTCCTAAAGAAGTTAGACAACGAACGGATAGATTAGATGCTGTGGGGAATACAACTGCCGCTATTGGGAAAGGTTTTGCAATAGGCTCGGCTGCATTAACGGCGTTAGCATTATTCGGTGCTTACATGTCTGCAACTCGAATAACAAGCATCGATATTTCAAAAGCAGATGTAATGGCAGGTTTGTTTATCGGAGGCATGCTTCCGTTTTTATTTTCTGCCCTTGCATTAAAGGCTGTTGGAAAAGCTGCTATGTCGATGATTGAGGAAGTAAGAAGACAATTTAAAACCATTCCTAATTTATCAGCTGCTCTCAAAGTGCTGCAGAAAAATGAAGGTAAATCTATTAACGAATGGAATGAGGAAGACAGAACTGTTTTTGAAAATGCAGATGGTGCGGCAGAATATGGAAAATGTGTAGAAATTTCAACTAAAGCGGCAATAAGACAAATGGTTATTCCGGGTTTGTTAGCAGTTGCAGCTCCCGTCTTCATCGGTTTTACAGGAGGAACAGAAATGTTAGGAGGACTGCTGGCAGGTGTAACAGTTACCGGAGTTCTTATGGCAATTTTTCAAGCAAATGCCGGCGGATCGTGGGATAATGCAAAAAAAATGTTTGAAGAAGGAGTTGAAATAAACGGAGAGAAATATTTAAAAGGATCAGATGCTCATAAAGCTGCTGTTGTAGGCGATACGGTTGGTGATCCTTTTAAGGATACCTCAGGACCTTCACTGAATATTCTTTTAAAATTAATGGCAGTGGTTGCCCTTGTAATTGCACCTTTAATTAAATAAATTTAACCTCGTTTTTAAACAAATTATTTATTAATCCCTGCTCTCATCAAAGAATGAGGGCCTAATTAAAAGTCCAAAGGGAGGTGACTACTTGAAGACAAATGTCTATGAAAGCGCTGTTCTAATAAATGCTGCTCTTGAAGATGAACAAATTGAGGCGATAGTTACCCGCATCAAAGATACCATCATCAACAACGGCGGTACTATTAGAGAAGTTGAAAACTGGGGAAGAAAAAGATTAGCGTATATGGTTAAAAAGAGCAAGATCGGTTACTATGCCATTTTCAGATTTGATGCCCCGCCTGCTTTAATATCCAAGTTAGAACGATTTTATACATTAGATGACAATGTGCTTCGTTTCCTTTCTATTATTCTGGATGAGGATGCCATTGAACACCTTGAGAAGCATAAAAATAGCTCCATCATTGAAAACGACAACCTGCTCGTAAAAGAACCATTGATGGATGTTGAGGATCAAATTATTGAAGAAATAACTGAAATAGTTGAAGATTCAAAAGATAGTGAGTAATTAATTAACAATATTAGATTAAGTACGGAGGAATACCATGGCCGATTTGAAGATGCCTGAAATTAACTACGTAATAGTTGCCGGTAATTTAACAAAAGACCCAATCTTTCGGCAAACTACTAACAATACTCCTGTTGTAAACTTTTCAATTGCTTCTAACAGAAAATATAAAGACAGTTCTAACCAATGGCAGGAGGATGTATGTTATGTCGGCATTGTTGCATGGAATAAGCTGGCAGAAAGCTGCCGCGATAGATTAAAAAAAGGCTCTGCTGTTCTGGTCGACGGCGAACTTCAAAGCAGAAGCTGGAAATCGGACGAAGGACACAACAGAAGCATCGTAGAGATTAAAGCAAGAAGAATTCAGTTCCTGAATAAAAGATCTAAAATTAACGGAGAAAATGGTTTGGGTATTGAAGAAGAAGTTGATTTAATTAGCGAGGAAGATAATAGTATCGGTTATACAGAAGATTCTTTTGATAAATTTTTATCAAGTGAAGAATCGGATTTAATAAAAGAATAATGGTGGCTTATGAGAAAAGAAATTAAAACAAAAAAAATCTGCAGATTTACTCAAAATAAAATCAAATATATTGATTATAAAGATGTTAAGCTGCTGCAAAAATTCATTACTGAGCAAGGTAAAATTATTCCTAAGCGAATAACCGGCACAAGCTCTAAATATCAAAGACAATTAGCAATTGCTATCAAACGTGCAAGGCATATGGCTCTTTTGCCCTATGTTTCCGATACGGTTCGATAGTTAATAACGGGAGTGAATGATGAAAGTAATACTTAGACAGAATTTTGAAACTTTAGGGCAAGTGGGAGATGTAGTAGAAGTTAAGGAGGGATATGCCCGAAATTATTTAATCCCCCGAAAGATTGCCTATACAGCCCTTAAAGGAAACATTGCATCATTGGAAGAAGAAAAGCGAGCGTTTGCAAAAAAGGTAAAGCAAGAACTGCATGCTGCAGAAAATCTTGCCGTAGAACTGGAGAAAGTCTCGGTTACTATCCCGGTTCAGGTTGGCGAAGAGGATAAAATATTTGGAACAGTTACCACACAAATGATTGCTGATGCACTAAAGGAAAAGGGTTACGAAATTGATAAAAGAAAAATTGAAATTGAGGAGCCGATAAAATCTTTAGGCATCTATGGTATTAATATAAAATTACACTCAAATGTAAGTTCAAAAATTAAAGTGTGGGTAGTTAGAGAGTAGCTATTTAAAGACAAAAAAAGGGAAGTGAAAGCTTCCCTTTTTTGTTAGAATAAAAACTTATCTTATCTTTATTTTTTTCTCCCGGATTAATTTCGCAACACCTGCAGTACCATTTTTTGAAATTCCTTTAAGAGCTTTAGCCGAAAGTTTTAAGGTAACAAATCTATTTAATTCCTGAACCCAAATTCGTTTTTTCTGAAGATTGGGCAAAAATCTTCTTTTCGTTCTATTATGAGCATGAGAAACGTTATTCCCTGTAATCGGTCCTATTCCGCTTACCTGGCATCTTCTTGACATAAAAGGCTCCTTTAACTCTATATCTTAAAATTTTGAGTGCTAATATAGTAAATTTTTGCTCAAAAAATACACATTATGGTTAGAAATTTTAGTGTAATTTTTTTTAAGCAAAAATTTTATAAAATATTTTAATGATGCTGTTGACATTGATTATTAAGTGATTATTTTTACCATAAGCTACAAATTAATCATAAACATTAGGAGTCCACATCTTCATAAAATTCCAATCCCTTTTATCAAATATCATTGCAGCTGTAAAAATACTAAACTGAAAGGAGCTATCATGGAGTACTATGAACTTCACCCGGAAAATCCTCAGCAAAGATTCATAAATAAAGCTGTGGAAGTATTAAAAAACGGAGGGGTAATTATTTACCCTACCGATACGGTTTATGGAATTGGATGTGACATTTTTAATAGAGAAGCGCTCGAAAGAATATTTCATATAAAAAACGATAGTTCAAATAAACTTTTCAGCTTTGTTTGCGCAGATTTGAAGGATATTTCAAAATATGCAAAAGTTTCGGATTATGCGTATAGAACCATGAAACATCTTCTGCCGGGTCCGTATACTTTTATTCTTCCCGCGGCAAAGCTCGTGCCCAAAAAGTTATGGAGTAAAAGAAAGACCGTCGGAATCAGAGTCCCGAATCATCCTATAACTCTTAAACTTGCTGAGGAATTGGGAAATCCGATAATTAGTACCAGCACTACTAGTAGAAAAGGAGAAATACTTTACGATCCATTCGAAATAAGAAATGTATTCAACTCGCAAGTTGACTTAATGCTCGCTTCGGGAAATATTAATGGACAGCCATCTACGGTAATTGACCTAAGTGAGGAAGTCCCCGAGGTAGTTCGAGTTGGTGCAGGCGATGTAAGCTTATTTGTTTATTAAAAATGGTTTTATTTGTTCAGATAAATAGGGGCTGACCAAAAGTAACATAGATTCTACATGTCTATCGATTTAATTTGTTTCGGATCAGCCCCGTTCTTTTACTTAAACCGTTCTTATTCTAATTAAACTATCGCAAAACAAACATCTCATTAGGCATTTGCTTTTATTATCAGCACAACCGGGGGAATTACATTTGCAAAAATTCTAAAATTTTTTCTTTCAGGAAAAAGTAAAATAAATCCCTATTTGTTAAAGCTATTTCTATTCTCATTCAAATTTTTTCACATCTGCGGCTTGGACTACGGCTACAGTTGTCAAGTTAACCACTTCTTCAACCGTAGCACCGTATTGAAGCAAATGCACAGGTAATCTCGTTCCCATAAGTATCGGACCAACGGTTACTGCATCTCCCATATATTGGAGTGATTGTAAAGTTAAATTAGCTGATTGAAGATCAGGGAAAATTAAAATATTAGCATCGGTTTTCAGTTTCGTAAAAGGGAAGTAATCTCTTCTTATATTTTCATCACGTGCAGTTGCAAGCTGCATTTCGCCATCTATTACAAATTTCGGGGATTTTTGCTTAACAATTTCTGCAGCATTTCGAACTTTGACTACTGAAAGCGAGTCGACGCTTCCGAAATTTGAAAATGAAAGCATTGCTACTACCGGTTCAATTCCAAGTGCACGACTTGTTCTAGCAGTCAGCAGAGCAATTTCGGCAAGCTCCTCTGCTGAGGGATCAATATTAACCGCACAATCAGCTAAAAGAACTACATCTTTTGGAAGAAGAACGAGATAAAAACTGGAGATTCGTTTAACACCTTTTTCAGGACCGACAACTTCAAGTAATGTTCTGAGGGTATCTACATAATGAGTTGAAAATCCGGCGATCATCATATCAGCATCACCGCTGTGAACCATCATTGCGGCAAAATAGTCTCTTAGTCGAAGTCGGTCAACTGCCGCAGCACGAATAACTCCGCGGCGATGCCGCATTCCGAAATATTCATCTACATAAGCATTAAAACGTAAACTGCGATTTGGATCAATGATCTGTATCCCTCTTAATTCTAATCCAAGTCTATCAATAATTTTTCCGATCTCATCTTCTGATCCGAGAAGAATTGGTTTAGCAATTCCTTCATCAAGTAAAACACTGCATGATCGTAGTATTGTCTCGCTGGTTCCCTCAGAAAATACAACGCGAAATTTTTCCTGTCTTGCTCTTAAAATAAGTCTTCGTAATGTTTCTCTGCCGGTACCTAAGCGTACAGTCAGGCTTTCATGATAATTTTCGGCTTTAATTTTACTCTTTGCTACATTGTCTTTTATCGCTTGTAAAGCAACTGCAGTTGACTCTCTTACCAAAATTCGTGGATCAATCGGTTTAGGCAATAAGTATTCAGGTCCAAAGCTGAAATGCTCGAAACCATAAGCTCGTACTACTTCTTCTATTACCTCATCGCGAGCAAGTTCAGATAAAGCACGAGCCGCAGCTAACAGCATTCCTTCAGTGATACGCGTAGCTTGAACATCTAATGCACCGCGGAAAATATATGGGAAACTTAATAGATCTAAAATTGAATTTGGATATGTTGCCGAACTTGTAGCAACAATAATATCGTGCCTGCTACCTTTAGCTGCTTCATAATCAATTTCAGGTTCAGGAGTAGCCAAGGCAAAAACAATCGGGAACCTGTTCATTTTATGAATCATTTTCAGATTCAGTATTCCGCCTGCAGATGCACCAATAAATACATCTGCTTCCTCAAGCCCTTTTTCCATGCTTAGCGCCGGATGATTAACAGCAAACGGTCGCTGATAATCTGAGAGATCATCACGATCCGGATGGAGCAAACCTTTTATATCATAAACTAGCAGATTTTCTGGTTTGACACCCAATTGAATTAATAATCTTGCACATCCAATGCCAACTGTACCTGCACCGCACAGAACAACTCGAATTTCTTCAACACGCTTGTCAATTAAATCAAGAGCGTTTATTAATGCAGCAACTGCTACCACAGCAGTACTATAAAGATTCTCATGAAAAACAGGAATGTTTAAGCTCTCACATAAGCAGTCGTATATTTTTAAACCTTCGGGTGCTTTGATGTCTTTAAGATTTATTCCACCAAATGTTGGTTCAAGAATTTTTACGGTTTCTATAAATAGGTCGGGATCTTTGGTACTAAGTTCGAGATCAAAAACATCTATATCTGCAAGACGCTTAAATAAAATTGCTATTCCTTCCTGCATCGGTTTAGCGGCAAGAGGACCCACATCACCCAGCCCGGGAACTGCTGAACCATCAGTAATTACTCCAACAAGATTTCCTTTTGAAGTGTATTGAAATACGTTGGCGCTATCTTTTACAATTTCTGATGAAGGAAAGGATGCCCCCGGTAGATAACAAAGCCGCATTTCTCTCGGGGTTAAGCAAGCTTTTGTAGGATGAATTTCTATTTTACCGCGCCGATCTACCGAATGATATCTTAAAGAATCTTCTCGCTTTATCATTTCAATTTCTCCTAAGTAATTCTGTTATTTTTATTCACTAAGGGATAATTAGTTATTGTTTCTCTGAATGCCGGCAGAAATGTTGCAACCGGTCTAACCTGCAAAAGCCATAATTTATTTTTTTCAATGCCGAATTCAATATCGAGTGGATAGCCGTAAGCAGATTCTAAACGCGAAGCCGCAGAAACAAGTTCACATAGTTCGACATATTCCAAAGCAGGGCGGAATCTTTGGTGATAAAGAGTTGATGTGAGAACCGTACCAAAACCTGCTTTTTTATTAAATACAACATGCTCCATTTTATCAGCGGTAACATAATTGAAATGGGGAGAACCTTTTTCCAAGTCACCTTCTTTCGAAACTATAATTTGATCAGCTGCAACAGTACCGGAAACTACACCTTCGCCGAGACCTAAACCTGCATTAATAACAATTTCTCTTAAATTACCTTTGCCGGCATTTAAGGTTTGCAGCACTCCGGATATACGCGACCAAACAATATGCTGGATAACCACTCCTCCTTTTGCCCGAACCTGCTGGGTACCTAAAGCCGTACGGTTGTGAATTGCTCTTTCAGTCCACAGCCCGCTCCATGTTCGTTTCAAATATTCAATTAAAAGTTCTTCACCTGTTATGAACAGGTAAGTTTCGAATTCTCCGGCTCTTGCGGCTATCTCTGCATCTTCCTCGCAAGATGAAGATCGAAGGGCAACATAAAATTTTGATTCGTTTTTTTTCTTAGATGAATTTGAATCAAACTCTTTTTCAATTTCCCGATATGCTTTAAGTACTTCATTTTTTATTTCTTCCGGCAGTGAAATCATGTTCCACAAATTTCTTATGTGCAAAGATTTTTCTCTGTTATTGATATCATTTCTGGATAGGATTTTATCAATAGCTTGACGTAATGAAATTCCACCGAGTAAATTATCCCCGGAAATAAAAACATTTTCTTTGATGTTTGTTTCAAGAACAGTTTGAAATGCTTTATCGGTAATAACGAACCAAGGAGGAACTAATCCTTTACCCCCAAGCTTTTCAAGTTCAGCAAGATTAGCGGCTTTCCAACCGATTAATGGAAATAGTTCAAGTGAACCGTCAACCGGTTTCAGAATAAATTTATCTGCCAGCTTCTCACGAAGGATATCATCTTCATTCTCAAATTCCTTATGAAGCTCTTTAATTCTGGTTTGTTCTCTTTCCTGTGTGTTGAGCAATAAATCTATTCTTCCTAATTGTCTAAAAAGATGCCGGAGGAATTCTCTTTTTTCAGTGCTGCCGGCTAATCTTTGAATTTTATCTAAGAGTTTGCTGCGAATTTTCTCCAGGCGATGTATACTGATTTTATTTATATCGTTTATACTCTTTGTTTCAATTTTAATCTTTTGCAGCAAACTGTCGCTAAGAGAAGCAGTAACACTTCTTATAGCTTCATAAATCCGAAAGACTTCTAACCGCGCCATTACCACTTCAAACGGATACTTGGCAAGAGGAATATCCTTTTCAGCTTTCGTATAAGCACTTATGAATTTATTTTCGATTTCAACTGCTGTCTGTGATAGAAAATTTTTTGCAATGTGTCCGATTTTGTCATTTTCTAAAATTAATTTTAAAAGATATGCTCTTTCTTCAGGTGTACTTTTATTTCCATCAAGAAAATTTCCGATTAAAATTTCCTTGATCGCAAATCGCGCCATTACTGTCTCGGAAATTCGTTTAAGAAATTTCTCAACCTGGTGCCTGATGTGCAGCTTCTTTCCGCGTAAAACTAACAGCTCTTTATCATTACTAACTTTAGAAATATCTTCATTTGTTTTTCCTAATGATTTTAAACCTTCAAACAATGCAATCGTATCTCTTTCTTGACCGAGAACCTGCAAGTTTCCTTCATTTGCATTGAGAACAACCAAATCACCATCATGCATCTGATGCTCTCGTTCCTGCAAATCATAATGAAGAGTGATATTAAATCCTTTTACTTTTTTATGCTCAACCTGGAATTCAGAGGTTTGATAATGCAGAATTAACGAACCATCTGATTCCTGCTTCCATTTTCCCGATATTATTAATGCCGCTTTATTGAATTGCGTTGCTATCAGCCCTGCATGACTGAGAATGCCGCCGCCTGTTGCAACAACACCAGCAGAATTAAAAATAATAGTGTTTTCATCAGGTGATACAGAAGGAGCAACAAAAATGTGATCGATAAATTCTTCCGGTAATCTTCCTCTAACACCAAGCAGAACTCTGCCGGCAGATCTGCCGGGTGAAGCGCTTAATCCCATAACAACTTTTTCACCGGGAGTTTGAATCTGTAATACAGGTTTTGGGTGCAGGAGCAATTCATCTTGAATTTTTTGAATTTCTTCTTTTATTGATTCAACAGATGGTTCTGATCCTGTGACAATGTAGTTATTACTCCGGAGTAATGACATAAGCTCAATAGGAGATAGAACTGCGTTCGTTTCCCAGGGCTCACCCGCAACTTTTCTCTTTTGATAGAGTGAGTTTCCGTGAATATAAAATGCCATTCTAATAATTCCGTTATAATCACGTAAAACATAAATTCGTAAGTTCTTTCCTCTGAGTGGAATAATTGATGTTTGTACTTTAAAACTCTCCAAAGTACCTGTAGTTTGAAATTTCAAGGTTTGCTCTAAGGGAATTATCACTTTAGCAAGAGCTGTTGATGATTCTAAATCCTTCCCTCCACTGCTTAGGATTATTGCAAACCAATATGCTTCGTGAATTATTTGAAATAAATCTTCCGGAGTTTTATTCAATCCTTCTGGCGTTTCAACAATTTCACCGTCAGTCAAAGCTTCACGCAAATAATTAAGCAGCTTTTTTTCCAAATAAATTTGACCAAGCCGATTGAAGTTCTCCTCAGAAAATTTTGGAATGTTCAAACCGAGATTATCAATCGAATAAAAAATTTGTTTAAAAAATCCACGCGGGATCTGTATTGAACATCGATCTTGATAATTATCTTCACCGGGCCAAACTAATTCGTGCTCACCATCCGTAGTAGTTAATATATCTTGTAATATTCCGAGTTTGTCTTTTGTCAGAAGTTTGTTCACAGGGAGCGCTCCCCACCTGTTAAACATCTCTGCCCATACTTTAGCAATTTTTAATTTTGCCTCTGATCTAA
Organism: Ignavibacteriales bacterium; assembly: GCA_020061465.1. GTDB lineage: Bacteria > Bacteroidota > Ignavibacteria > Ignavibacteriales > Ignavibacteriaceae > JAGUYG01. The sequence continues at coordinate 44,422 of JAGUYG010000037.1, read as the reverse complement.
GCTTTAATGAACCAATCACCCAATCTAAATCCATCAAGTAAGGAACAAGACAGAAAAGATATTCAACTCTCTCACAAAGCTGGCTTAAATCGAGAGCACGTTCTTTATCATACCTCGCATGTAAATGGGTACCGTCCAACTGGACATCGAATTCCAGTGATTGAAAGAAAATTTTAATTGCATCGAGATTTATGTTGGGATGATCAGCAATTTCGTAGTTACTAATAGCAAAGTATTGAAGGTCAATCATTCCGCCCTGTAAAGGTGGCGAGAAATCAATCCTGATAAATACCGGGTGATTGCGAAACCAAACAAAATAATGCACTTCATTCCCGTAACAAAAAATATTTATGTTAGGAAAACTTTCCTGTCCATGCAAGAGTTGTCGCTCAAATCCGTCAATTACATCTTTAACCGGGTAAGGAATTTTGTTGAACGAAAATTCTTTTTCGATTCCCGATTCAAAATCTGCATAGTTAATTTTTTGAATAACCGATAAGACTTTTGTCCTTGATGCAAGAACAATGCTTACACTTTGGTTTGGTGATTTGGATTGATCAACCAGCTTAAATCCTAATTGAAGACCTTTCTGGTGTAAATATCTTTTTAGTCCGTGTAAAGTGTGAACCTCACCGATTGTATGCGGATCTTCAAACATTTGAACAAGACGGGTTATATTGGCAGATAATTGTGTCTTCGACGGATCGCGATTCAGTTCGTCGAGTATTTTATATTTAATTTTTTCATATACATCATGAAGAATTGAACATTCCTCTGAGTATGATTTGAAGAGCATTATAAAATCATCAACTATTCTGTCTGTTAGTTCAATTATTTTTCTAATCTTTTGAGGTGTGAGAGGAGCAATATCAAGAATCTCCTGAAGTAAATCGGCGTGAGCTAAATTATAGGTACGAAAAAGTGTAACGGGTTTGTCGCTGTCCACTGATGTTTCGCTTTCAAAAGGTAAGCCCCCATGTGCGGAGAAAAGAAAAAATTCAGAAACTCTTCGAGCATTGACAGATTTTTCAAAAAGTTTGGCTTCATTTTCAGAAAGAAATAGTGGAAGCGATCCTTCAAAAGATATACCCACATAATGCCTTACTGATAAACCATAGTTTACGTACTTCCATCCAAGCTTTGCTATTACTTCCCTTAGGATATTCTCTCCGCAAACTCTTTCACAATGCTGTAACGATTCAAGGATTGGCTGGGGCTTATTGAATGCAGGGACTAAATAAAGCAAATCAAGATAAGCTGCGCGGGTATACGCAAGATATGGTGTAAGAATTTTAGCAGCTTCGGATCCTAATAATTTTTTTATTGTTTCTTCAGGAGCCGGAGCACTTCGTAAATCTAAAAGTTTGGCTGCAAGAACACGAGATTTTCTATCTTTATTTTCCAAATAAATTTTAAGCAAAGGATCGCTTTCTGGTTCAGGAGATTCCACCGGTATAAGACTTACAATAGCCGAAATTTTTTCGAGAGCTTTTTGAGTGCTTAGTATCGAGTTCTCAATATCTAATTTATCTGCAATGAAATTAATAACTCTTAAATCAACTTTAATTAAACCTTCAATTGCAAGTTTCTCTAACAGGTCAAGCGCTCTAAATATTAAATCTTCATTCCATGAGTCTAAAAGACTTTCCATGAATATCCACGGGTCGGTTAATTTTCTTGCTATATCTTCGCAAACTGAAAAAAGCTGAGCCGTAATTTCGCCTTTACTCTTCCGTAAAAATGGAAGCAAACATTTAATTCTCTCCGGTTCAATTGTAGTAGATAAAGACGAGAAGTATTTCCAAAGTTTGTCACATTCAATTGTTATTTCATCAGTTTTGGGAGGAATATTTTGTAATTTGTGTATAAGAGTTTGAAGGATTGAATCTAAAGCAGAAGGTTCATCCGGTGAGTTAACGTTAGATATATTTTCGTTTGCCAAATTCATGGCATAAACCGGAAAATGAATTAATGTGGTCTTGTGTTATTAACTATTCTCAAATCCTATTCAATAAAAAATCACTACTAGCTCATATCAAACTAACAAATATTTTATTCTCTAACAATGTATGTAGTTGACGCTTGAGCAAGCGGAGTAAGCACGATCTCATTAATATTTACATGAGCGGGACGTGTTACACAATATAATACAGCGTCTGCAATATCGTCTGCTGTTAATGGTTGTATGTTCTCATAAACTTTTTTGGCGCGTTCAACATCCCCGTGAAATCTAACCATGCTAAACTCGGTTTCCACCAATCCGGGATCTATGGAACTAACTTTAATCTTCTTGTCAAGAATATCGATTCTTATCGCTTTAGTCAGTGCGTTAACTGCGGATTTAGTTGCACAATAAACATTACCATTTAAATATACTTCCCCACCGGCTATTGAACCTATGTTTATAATATGACCCTTCTCCCTTTTAACCATCAATGGAAGCACCTGCCGTGTAACGTACAATAAACCCTTAACATTAGTATCAATCATCTCTTCCCAATCGTCAACGTTTGATTCATGCACTTTGCTAAAACCACGGGCTAATCCCGCATTGTTTACCAGTATATCTATTTCCTTCCACTTTGCAGGCAGACTAGCTACTACTTCTTCAACTTTCTCTCTTCGTCTTACATCTAATTCGAAGGATAAAACTTTGACTTTATAATTTTCAATCAACAATTTTTCTAATTGCAGTAATTTCTGTCGACGCCTGCCGGTAATAATCAAATTTGCACCTTCTTCAGCAAAGGTTACGGTACATGCATACCCTATACCTGATGTAGCTCCGGTTATTAATGCAGTTTTGTTTTGAAGCAGCCCCATTCGACATCCTTTTTAATGTGGTTTATTTTGGTGAATCATTGGTGTGTATCTTCTAATCCTTTTAGAAATAAAGTTTAGATAGGCAAATGATATTAGAAGAATAAAAAACATAAAAATCAATTTTTGATTGTGTGTATAACCGGCACTATCTAAAAGTAAATACCAGCCGGAGTAAGAAGAATTCTTTAGCAGAACAGCAGCAACGCCGGTAATAATGTTCAACAGAAAAAATCCTATCAACACTATTTGCGAAATCAGATAGATCATCCGGAAACTATCTTTGCTCGTTTTTGTCATTGCATACAAAGAAATTTCAAGAAGTATTAAAACTGCGATGAGGGGGGAAACAAAAGCGATAAAATCAATTAAAAAATTATTTGTCTCGCCTTGGCTAATTGAAGTGATAAGAAGTCCTTCAAATATGATAGTAATTTTTTCCCCCTTTAAAATTAAAGCTGTTAATCCCTTAAATAATTCCGTTAAATATAAACTCGAAAAAAGTCCGATTAGTATGCCTAAAATTATACTTAATGTTTTTTTCAATTGATTACAATTCTCTATAGGTGATTCATTTCTAAAACAAATTTAATGATAATTTATTTGAAAAAGCAGTGGAATATGTTCGATTAAATCAATTTACAATAATTTTTATAAGGATTTTTTCTCAAAATTATTTTGTAGCTTATCCGAAATGTGTAAATAAAGATTTAATAAAAAACTCCGGGAATGTGTGTATTGCATTTATTGCAATGCCCGTTAGAAAGATTATTAATCAAAACCGAATGCCAATTTCTTTTTATCAAAGGGGCTTTGCAATTGGGGCAGTAAGTAGTTTGACCTTCGAGATTATGAACGTTTCCTACGTAACAAAATTTAATGCCGGCGTCGAGTGCAATATTTCTGGCGGTTGTAAGCGTCTTTTCCGGTGTTCGTTCTTTATCCGTCATCTTAAAATCGGGATGAAAAGCAGTGAAGTGCAGCGGCACAGAATCGCCCAAATTTTTTAGTATCCAATCGCATTCTTGTTTGATTTCATCTTGCGAGTCGTTTTCACCGGGGATTAATAATGTGGTAATTTCAAACCAAATATCTGTTTCATTTTTTAACCAGATTAGAGTATCGAGCACATCATTTAAGTGTGAGAAAGTTATTTTATGATAAAATCTTTCCGTAAAAGCTTTTAAATCCACATTTGCCGCATCAATATATTTATATACATCTTTACGTGCATTTTTATCTATATAACCTGCGGTTACCATAACAGATTTAATACCTTCCTCCCGCGCAATTTTCGAAATATCAATTACATACTCACCGAAAATAGTTGGATCGTTGTACGTGTAAGCTATTGAAGGGGCGGAATATTTTTTTGCAAGTGAAACAACATCTTCCGGCGAAGCATATAGGGCGTTTAGATCGTCAAGCTTTGCTTTGCTGATGGACCAATTTTGACAGAATTTGCATCCGAGATTACAACCTGCCGTACCGAAACTAAGAATTGCAGTGCCGGGCAGGAAATGATTCAACGGTTTTTTTTCGATAGGATCAATTGCAAAGCCGGTGGGCTTTCCATAACCTATCGTATAAAGCTTACCGCCGTGGTTTTGTCTTATATAGCAGAAACCCGGCTGTCCTTCGCCTATCTTGCAATAACGCGGGCAGAGAGTGCAAAGAATTTTTCCATTCTCAACCGTTTCCCACCATTTTGCTATTTTTAATTCTTCAGCTACCATGTTTAACAAATTAAAATATCGTCTATTAAAATAAAATGTATAAACAATTCTATTACATTATTTCAAACCTTAACCAGTTTGCACGGCTCTTCTCCGAGTAAGGTGCCCCGGCAGTAAAAACTACTATATCTCCTTCTTTGACATGACCGGAATCTAAAATCATTTTTTTTGCCTTGTCGATTACTATATGCTCTTTAACTATTTCTTCAAGGTACACCGATGTTACCCCCCAGCGCAAACAAAGATTGTTTATTGTATCAAAGCTGTTTGATAGAGCAATGATTTTGGCTTTAGGTCGAAACTTTGCAAGATTTTTTGCAGTCCTTCCTTTAAACGTAAACACTACTATTGCTGCAGCATTAATTCGGCTGCTTATGTTTACTATGGCTTTTCCAACAGAGTCAAACAGATTTTCTTCAACATTCTGAGGAATCTCAAATTCTGTATCCAGTACCGGAGTTAAGTGTTCTTCAGCTTTTCTAACTATGTTATTCATATATTCAACTGCACGGAGAGGATATTTTCCGATCGAGGTTTCACCGCTCAACATAACAACATCTGTCCCATCCCACACTGCATTTGCAACATCGGAAGCTTCGGCACGCGTAGGAATCGGATTATTAATCATCGATTCAAGCATTTGAGTTGCCGTAATTACAAGTTTGCCAACGGCATTGCAGCGTTTTATAATTTTCTTTTGAATTACCGGCACTTCCGGAGCAGGCAGCTCAACGCCAAGGTCACCACGCGCAATCATTATACCGTCAGACTCTCTAAGAATCGCGTCGAAATCATCAACTGCTTCTTTCTTTTCTATTTTGGCAATTATCGGAACCGATTTGTTTTTTATCTTTAACCATTCTCTTAGAGTAATGATATCATTGGAACTTCGAACAAATGACAAAGCGATATAATCAACACGGTAGTTTAATAAAAATTCCAGATCACGGTAATCTTTTTCAGTTACAGAAGGAGTAGATAACTGCATTCCCGGAAGATTCATACCTTTACGCGGTTTTAGTATTCCACCGTTCTCGATTAGACATATTATCGATTTATCCTTTTTACCGATAGTTCTCAATTTGATTAATCCATCATCAATAAATACCGGATCACCGATTTGGGCATTTTTAACTAATTGCTTGTATGATGTAGAGATGATATTTCTATTACCGGGCATGTCATCGATTGTAATTTCAATATTCTGTCCGGTTACTAATTCTATTTCGGGTTCGGATAATTCACCGACTCTTATTTTAGGCCCTTGTAAATCAACCAGAATTGCAAGAGGTGAATTTTCATCAACGCAAGCAGAATGAATATCATCAAAAAGTTTTGAATAGAAATTATAATCGCCGTGAGAGAAGTTCAATCTAATTCCATCCATCCCGGCAAGCATGAGCTTTTTAATATCTTCACATGTTGAAGCTGCCGGACCTATTGTGCAAAGAATTTTAGTTTTGGCAAATACCTCTACCAGCTTAGGAATCATTTTCTGCTTTTCTTTTTTGGTTTTTCGTTATTATTAGAAGTTTTTGCGGCTTTCGATTTTGCGTAAAGGTCTTTTATTTTTTGATCGACCAACGCAAAAACCGATCCGGCTTCATAACCCTTAGCGGTTTTTTTACCTGCTTTTACGCCTGTTAAAATTTCTATTCCTTCCTCAACGCGTGAGATGGGATAAATATGGAAGTTTCCCTGATGAACCGCTTCGACAATATCTTCTCTTAACATTAAGTCCTTTACATTCTGAATAGGAATTGTTACTCCCTGTCTTTTATTTAAGCCCTGCTTGAGACATACATCATAAAAGCCTTCAATTTTTTCATTAACTCCTCCGATAGGCTGCACATCTCCCTTTTGGTTAAGCGAACCTGTTACAGCTATGGATTGGTCTATGGGTAAGCCCGAAAGAGTAGACAGCAAAGCAAATATCTCAGTGCACGATGCACTATCTCCGTCAACTGTTCCGTAGGACTGTTCAAACACAAGGTTGGCATTGAAAGACAAAGGCTGATCTTGTCCGAAAGTTTCTTTAAAATAACCGGAAATAATTAATACTCCTTTGTTATAATGCCTGCCGCTCATTCCGGCTTCTCTTTCCACATTGATGATGCTTCCGCTGCCTAACGAAACAGTAGCCGTAATTCTTGTCGGTCTTCCGAACGAATAAAAATCAGCGCTGTAAACTGCAAGACCGTTTATCTGTCCGATTCTTTTTCCCTGTGTATCGATTAAAAGATCGTGCTCTTGAATCATGTCATCCATTTTTGATTCAAGCATTCCGTGTCGTTCTTTTGCTAAATTATAAGCTTTAATAACATGGGCTGCACTAACAACATCGAACCCGTCGTCTTTAGCCCAAAAATTTGCTTCGCGGGCAATATCAGCAATTCGGGAAAATTGTGTTGACAGTTTGTATTTCTGTCCGGCAATTCGCGCTGAAATTTCGATTAAAGCAGCAATAGCGCTCTTATCGAATTCCAATAATTCTTCTTCTTTAATTAGCTTCTTTATCACTCTCGCGTATTGTACAAGTACTTTATCGGTTCTTTTTATTTCATAGTCGAAGTCTGCTTTTATCTTGAAAATTTTTTTGAAGTCGTATTCATACATAGATAACAAAGAATAAAGAGTATTGCTTCCGGTGAGAATTACTTTTGTGTCCATTGGAATCGGTTCGGGCTTTAAGGTTGAAGGTGAAATCTGGAAGAAACTGTAAGTATCCTGAAATTCAAGCTTTCGATAAATCAATACCCGCTTCATGGTTCTCCATACTCCGGGTTCTTCGAAGAGATGATTAACATTTAATACAAGATAACCGCCGTTGGCTCTGAGAAGCGAGCCGGCTTTTATTTTAGTGAAATCGCTGTACCATCCGCCTCTTCCGTCGCTCACCTTTTCTATTGTGCCGAAAAGATTTACATAATTAGGTGAAGTTTCAATAATAACCGGGCATTCTTTAGTTTCAGAATTATCCAAAATTATATTTACATCGTACTCCTTAAAATAATCAATAGTAAAACCTTCCGAAGCTGTTTCTCCTTGCGGTTTTACCCCCTTAAATACTTGAATATTCTGTAGAATGTTTTCTTCAACATGATTGAGATATTCGAGTATTTTTGTATCTTCAAAATTTTCCCGGAGGTAATCTATTACACCTTTTACAACGTTTACCGCAATTTCCCTCTCAAGCTCCTGCAATTTGCTTTGAAATTCCTGGGTAAGTTTTAATCCCTTCTTAAATAAAGTATGCATCTCCTGCTGATAATTATTATACTTTTTAATAATCTGTTTCGCATCTTCTTTGGTTATCTTTTGCTGCTTCAGTAATTCTTCGAGCTGATGAATGGGGACAGGCTTTTCGTCAATAATGGGGAATATATCGGGGCGGGTAGCATCCCCTACCTTTAGCTGCCCTAATGAGAACTTTTCTTTACGGAGTTTTTCGTCGAACGAAAGAAGTAATTGTTGTTCTTTCTCGTTATACAGCTCAATAATTTTACTTTTGCGTGCATTGTATGATTCGCTGTCTAATACCTGTGGAATTTTTTCTTTTAAGAGATTAATAGCAGAGTTAATTCCCTGCTTAAATACTTTTGCACTTCCTGCAGGAAAAACGAGAAGTATAGGGCGATCGGGATCTCTAAAATTATTTACATATCCATAATCGTTTAAGCTTGCGCTGTCAGACCGGATCGCTTCGAGCATCTTTTTAACAGTTGTTGCTTTACCGGTACCGGAAAGACCGGCTATATAAATATTATAACCCGGGCTGCGTAAATCCACACCGAGCTTAATTGCCTTTAATGCCCTTTCCTGCCCTAGTATCCCTTCAATTGGTTCCAACTCGCTTGTTGAGTCGAATTCAAATACATCCGGGTTGCATTTCCATCTTAATTCTTCTGAGGTCAGTTCTTGCGGCTTTTTTTTGAGAGGTTTTTTCATTTTTATCCTGCGGTGCTGTTTATGAATTGAGATTTGTAATCCGCGGCAGTGAACATTTTTATTAAAAAACCCGGATTACTTTTACAATTGTTTCAGCCAGGCTGAACCAATTATCAATTTTGATAACAAAATCTAATTATTATTCAACTGAATATCAAAAGATATATCTTTACCTAATTCATCCAGTAAAGGTAAGAGCGGAGATTTGAAAATGTTTTGTTAAACTAAAACTCTTATTGGCTGATTGAATGATTGGATAGACTTCAGATTGTAAACTAAATAATCCTTAAACAAATGATTAGTTAAATATAGAAATAATTTATTTTAGTGGAAGAAATAATTTAATGAGTTGTGAAGTATGGATATCGAAACTTTAAGAAATTTATTCCCTCACCTAAAAACGGGTAGAATATACTTCAATCATGCTGCCACAAGTCCCTTTTCCCAGCCCGTAATTGATGCAATTAACAATTATGTGTTTGAAAAAAGCGAAGGCAGCATAGATAACTACATGGATTATCTCAAAACCTTGGATGGCACAAAACAGGAAGTTGCAGACTTAATTGGTGCGGATAAAGATAGAATAGCATTTCTAGACAACACTTCGAACGGGTTAAATGTATTAGCACAGGGAATAAGTTGGTCCGAGGGTGACCGGATAATATTGAATGATGTAGAATTTCCCGCAAATGTTTATCCATTTCTTAATCTTGGAAAGATGGGTGTGAAAATCGACATGGTTAAATCCAGAAATGGTATTGTTCGGGCTGAAGATATAATTGAAGCGGTTAAACCACGCACTAAATTAATTTCAGTAAGTCAGGTTCAATTTTTGTCCGGTTATAGAATTGATTTAAAAATCTTAGGGGATTATTGTAAGGATAAAGGAATTATTCTTGCCGTTGATGCAATTCAAGGAGTTGGTGCACTTAAATTAAATGTTAATGAGCTCAATATTGGTTTTGTCTCTTGCGGAACACAGAAGTGGATGATGGGGCTTCTCGGGCTTTCTTTTATTTATCTTTCAGAAGATTTACAGTCTAAGCTCGAGCAAAAGTTTGTCGGATGGACTTCGGTAGAAAACGCCTGGGACTTTTTGAATTATGATTTGAAGTTAAAAAAGTCCGCATCGGCTTTCGAAAACGGGACTTTGAATGCTTTGGGTATTTACGCATTAGAGGAAGCAATAAAATTATTTGATGCTTACGGTTATGATAAAGTTGAAGAAACCGTAATAAATAATTCTATTTATATAATGAAACGATTAGAAAGTATCGGCATCAATTCTATACTATCAAAATGTCAAAAAGAATTTTTATCCGGCATAGTAAGTTTTTATCATCCGGATAATGAGCGGATATTCGAAGAGTTATCAAAAAGAAAGATTAGCTGTTCGCTCCGGGGAAAAATGATAAGGTTGTCGCCTCATTTTTATAACACAAATGAAGATGTTGACATTGTGGTTCATGAACTCAAGAAAATTTTAAACAGTTAAGATTTTTTTTAACATCTCGGCTGAAAATATTTTCCGTTATCATCTTACTGCAAAGTAACTATTCCATCCAAATAATCAACCTCATGCCAAAGCAGGTTCGAAAAATTATTTTTCAATTTTAATAATACAATGAATTTCCGTAATGTTATTAATAATTGACCCAGCAGAGAGAATTACCAAATTCCCCTAATCAAGTTGTAAAATTAAATGGAATATTGTTTTTAACTCATCCCTGTGAGAGGGAGCTAAAACTTTAAATAGGATAAATTTAATTCTTGCATACTCGGACTACGCTTAATAAATTGCACATGGCAACATTACTTTTTAAGTTAAAAACTACTTCAATTTAATACGGAATGATTTACCTGTAATCAAGCCGGTAAAAATCAGCTTATAGCAGAAGAGTGAAACAAGAAGATAAATAAAAAATTTTTACACTAACAAAAACTAAGGAGTTAATACATGCGAATGAAAATTTTATTAACATCATTGTCCCTTTTCTTTTTGTTGAATCTCGCCTCGGAAAATGAACTTAAGGCACAAAACGATAAGGTACGAATTAGCCCCAAAGCCGAAGTAATGCAAGTTGTGGGCTTTACAGAAGTAAGGATCAGCTACAGCAGACCCGGAGTAAAATCTCGGCAGATTTGGGGTGGGTTGGTTCCTTATAATAAAGTTTGGCGCGCAGGTGCAAACGAAGCGACAAAAATTACTTTCAGTACGGATATTATGATCGAAGGTAAAAAACTGCTTGCCGGAGCGTACAGCTTCTTTGCCATTCCTACAGAAAAAGACTGGACATTAATATTTAACAAGGTATCAGATCAGTGGGGCGCCTTTGAATACAACGAAGCAGAGGATGCGCTAAGAGTTGCCGTAAAACCGGAAAAGAACGAACATGAAGAGTGGTTAAGATATTCAATAACTAAAACATCAGACTCTTCCGCAGTTGTTAAGTTAGAATGGGAAAAATTAAAAATTCCTTTTAAAGTTGAAGGTGTCACAAAATAAAAACGAGAGCGGGCTATGACTACGATATTTTTTAATAGACTTTTAGTGAATGCAGAGGGATGTAAGGCATTCCCCTTAATATTAATCTAATTACCCCAATCGTAAAAATTACGCTTAATAATTTCTATAACATGGTCATGATCGTGATTAATAGTTGCAACCGCTCCGTAATTATGAAGCACATTTTCACATGAATATTCTAAATCATTGCCACGGAAATCAGTATATTTTCCTCCCAATTCAGAGACCATTACATAAGCCGCTGCTGTATCCCATATTTTCGCAGTATTGGGCATAGATAAAAAAACGGTACCCTTTCCTTTAACCATATTAATTGCTCTAAGTCCTAGACTCTCAATCTCTAAGATACCTTTTAATCCAATTTCCTTTATAATATAGTTTTTAAGACGGTTATGTTTGAAACTATGAGAACTAAATGGATTCCACAATAATTTTTTAGAATAATGAATAGGGTATTTATATTTCTGAAAGTTGCCTTGTTTTAAAATTAATATACCTTTACCTTTTTGCGCCAGGAAAATTTCGTTATTTAGGACATCAAATATAATCCCAAATTCTGGTCTTTCTTCCACAATAAATGAGACTATAATAGAATAATACCTAAGGTTTTTAATAAATGATTTTGTTCCATCAATTGGATCAATAAGCCAAAACCGTTTAGAATTAGTAACTTTAGGTTCAATTGAGTATTCTTCTCCTATTATTTTATCTGAAGAAAAATTTTCTGATATGATTTTTGCAATCAATTTATTTATTTCAAAATCTACATTAGTTACTTTTTCAAGTTCTAATGATTTTGATATTTTCCATTCTACAGAATAACGTTTAGATAAAACTTTGACCATTGCTGAAGATTTTTTTATTGCTTCTATAGCCAAATATACTTCGTCCTTATATTTATCTATACACATTTTATTTAATAGAAATTTTGTTTCTAATTCCTATTCTTCATCAACTTCAATAGCATAGATTCCGCTATATTTAGAGACAAGGTCTTTTTTAAGAACAAGGGTTTCTGATTTCTGAGGTGTTAGGTGAAATCTCATTTCAATTCTTTCAGGATAATCATTCTGCAATTGAATATATATTATACATTCAGCATAGTGATCAGTCATATTTTCCACATCAGCTTCACAAATTAATTTATTCTGATTTTCAAGAGATACTCTCACTCTGCGCCATCTTATCCACCCAGTTTGTCTATTTAATATTTGCTTTTCAATTGTCTTTTTTGTGATTTCGACTAATTTCCCATCATTTGATGACAAATCAACAGGTTCAGCCAAATTCCACATTATCTCAAATTCATTAACATAAGCTTGCCAAGTTTCATTCCTTCTGTCTAGAACTATTAATGGACACTCACTACCTCTTCTATGAAGGTAATCGACTACAAGCATTTTATTATCCATAATAATTATTGAGTTCAATATATAGGATTTGTCAATATATCTTAATTCGATATCCCATTGTTTAAACTCTTGCTTCTTCCTTTCAAGCTCCATAAGTAGTCTGGATGCGGCTTCAATTTTATCAATTGTATATTGAACTCTATGTTTATAATCGGCCATATCAGTAGAATATTCCATCTTTCTATTCTCTACTTTAACAGACTCCTTCTGATTTATAAAATACTCACCAAATACTTCATCAAGTATTCGCTTACTAAATATTTCGCTTTTCACAGGTCTCAAAACACATACTCTGAGTTTTTTGTGCGGTTTTTTGGTATTTTCTTGGAGAGCTTGTCTGAAAGTGTAATCACCAAGAATGTCTTGAAGATTAATCCCCAACATCGATATTGAAGAGGATGTTTTAATAGAGCTTTGAATATACTTAACCATATCCCCCTTTCTCTTCTTAAAAACTATAATACCTTTAATATCTCTTCCCTTTTTTTGGTGTAAATAAGGAATTAGGATTACAAGCATAGTAAAAAGACCTGAGGGTATTATACCCCATAAAAGATTATAATTCCTCACTAATATGAAAGCAACTGAAAATATTAGAATAACAGCTCCAATCAATATTAATTGGACTAATTCTATATCAACTTTCTTATCCATACAGTAAATCCTCTTTCATAAAATTAATCAATTTCAATTTATTCAAAGAAATCAAGATCTTTTATATATTCTATAGGAATATCTTCAGTATCAGTTGATGAGAATTTTATCAATTCTGGAATTGTAGGACAGTTTAAAGCACCACCAAAAGTAGTACAAGCATAGGCTGCGAATAATCTAGCTAAAAGTAGGCTGTGAGATAAATCATTCTGAGTAAAATTTTTCTTTCCTGCAAGGCCATTTATCAATCCAGCACCAAATGCGTCCCCCGCTCCAGTATAGTCTAATATTTTCAGGCTAGGGAATGGTTTAACCCAAATAGCAGCATCTGTAAATTTACTCAATACTATTGCCCCTCTCTTACCTAATGTTAGCACAGAAGTAAATGGAAAAGATCTCAGTTTCTTAATAATTCTTTTAATTCTAAGTTTATGTTTAGTATTTGTAAAAAAGAATTGTTGTGCCTCCGTTAGATTGATTTGTAATATATCAGTACGATTTAAAATTTTTTCCCAAAAATAAAATCCAAGTGAAAATTGAGTAAACCCAAAATTCATAAATATAACAGCTTCTTCATTGAATTTCTGAATTGCCTTCGAAACAAACTCCGAAACCCCTTCAGAGAAGGGGATGTGTCCAATCATCAAGGCCCCTACTTTATTTACTCTTAAATTATTCAACCTATTTTCGAAAAAGTCACGCAAAAGGTGATTATTAGTATTTTCTCTAAAAATAGTTCTTCGAGGAGGTGATTGTTCTACTATGATTGTAGTCCAAGGGGTCATAAACCCTGGGCAAAGAAAACTCTTCTGTAAAAGTAATTCCTCAACCTCTGCTACTAAGTCAGTATTTGCGAGCATCCTTATTAGATTATTTCTTATATTTATCCCATATTCATCATCACCAATTCCTAGAATGGGATAAACCTTTCTACCAACATTAATTAATCTAGAAGTATAATTTAATCCACTACCTCCGTATGAATATGAATAAGATACAGGGACTTTTATTCCAAGCTGTAGCTCTTTCCCCGAATATATGAGAATTTTTTCATTGTTTGCCCCTCCTATAACTATGACAATGGAATCAGAGGGCAATAGCGAATAGTTAAAGGGATCATTTATTATTAGATTTTCCAGTCTATACCTACCTTCTTTCCAATATCTTCAAATATTAATAGAATCTCAGACTCTAATGAAATTCTTTTTCTTAATAAGTTATTTTGATTAACATTTTTATCACGTAATTGAATGTGAAACCTTAAACTTTGTGAGGTTCCCGAAGGTCTTATCGTCAGATGGTTAAACTCATCGTCGAAATAAAATCTTATTCCCTCATCTGGGAACCAAAATGTTTCCCTTCTTTTAGGATCAAATCCTGTTTCTTTAGTATGCCCATGTTGAATATCGTATTTGCCAGTTTTATATATCTCTGCTCTTGATACTTTACGACTGCCTATATTAAGACCAGACGGAATTAACTCAATAAGTTTTAGAGATTCTTTAAGTATTTTTATTTTGAAAGAGCGTCCTTCTAATCCTTCATATTGTCCATATTGTGGTGCAGCTCTATATCCAGTGCGAATTAAGCCTATAATTGAATCAAGATATATATTTTCATCTATTATTTCCCATATAGTTTTTCTTATTTGCTTAGAATATGCAAGTATGTCAAGAAAGAGAATTGCCGCAAACGTGCCATCTTTATCTCTGACATGTCCATATCTTCCCAATTCATATTTTTTTCTTGGTTTTGCACCTAAAATACTAAACCCATTAGATTGTTCTAATGCAGCAAAGTTATATAATGATCTCTGCGAAACACCTTTGAATTTAAATATGGATTTAAAATCTTGGCTATTATTGTTATTAGTAAAATAGTCTTCATAAAGCGACCTATTCCACACCTTTTCAACGCCTGTTGCCAGCTGTGCAAATCCAACCCATGTTTTAACCCAACCAATTTGAAATTTCTCTGCGAGAAGTGGCATTATGTCTGTGGTAGTATGCGATTGGACTATAAAACAATCTTCTAAATTTAGCTTAAGTTTAACAAGTCCTTTAATTTCTCTCCAATTATTTATACGGTGCCAAAGTATTAAAGACCATGCTGTGTCTGCGTCCAAAAGTTTAAAGTCTCTTCCGTCAAATATCTCTTTGTATTCATTAGGTACAGGTATGGTTATGCCAGCTCTGTCAGCATCTGGGTCAGTTCCGATCAAAGCATCAAGTTTTTTAGCCCTCTCTAATCCGAATTCATCAATATACTTATCTAATGCTATATCTGCAGCCCTTTCCTCTCCAGGATCAGGTTGTTGGTAAACCTTATAACCATTTGGACTTTTTAAATCTTCAAACGCGGGAAACATTCCATCCACTTTATATAAGGAAGAAATAATATCCATTTTTGTGACTCCTAAGGAATCAACTAATCGCTTTATTGTTGGTCCTCCAGCTCCGTTGTAAGCTGAATACACAAGGTGTATTTTATCTTCATTATTTCTTATTTGATTTCGGTCTAACACAAAGCCTAATATGTGGTTACAATGTGCAGAGTGCACATCAATAGGATTTCCCTTATATGAATAGTATTCCAAATGTGGAAAACGGACAGAACCACCAAGGAATACTAATTTTTCTTTACCAGCAACTTTCAAGTTTGCGAATTTTACTTTATCGAATCCAATTGTTCCTATATAATCATTTAATATAATTGCTCGATCTTCAATTGAAAACTGGGAACCGTTTGCACTCGACAGTTTATAGCCGTTGTACCTTCTATCATTATGACTAGCTGAAATCAGAATTCCCATGTCAGCTTTTAAAAAAGGTATTGCAAATGTAACTTCTGGATATGGAACAACATCATCAAATAAATAAACTTTAATTCCATAAGAAATAAAAACACTTGCAATAAGGTGTGCAAAATCTTTGCCTCTTAATCTACTATCATATCCAATAACTAGGCTTTTATATTTTCGATCCATAGCAAATTTTGCTATTGCAGCTGAAATTTTTGCAAACACCAAATCGTTAATTGTATTTGGACCACGAAGAAATGGTGCGTGAATACCTTCATCCCTTAACATTTCAAGTTCTTGATCTTGAATTACCGCTCTACCTCTAATTCCTCCAGTACCAAACTCAATATCAGTGTAAAATGCTTCTGCGATATCCCCCCATCTATTATTACTCTTGATTGCTAATAAAATACCCTGTTTCGCTTTTGGCGATAATTTACCAATATAAGGGTTTTCCATCCATTTAGTAAGATTGGCTAATACACCATTATCTGATAAAGATTTTTGTCTAATTAAATCATCTAAAGGAGCATTTTTTAGATATTTATTAATAGAATTTTCAACTTCCTTTTTAATTTCGTTCCACTCATCAGTGATGGACTTAAATTTATTAGTCTTCAAGAGTTATCTCCCTTTCTTCATTGTTAATCGATGCTTTTACTTTTCCAGTTAGTTTATAACCAGCACTATCTAGATAGAATTTTTGTATTATTTTTTCTGGCCCATAAAAAAGTAAATATGGCTTTTTGTTTTCATCTAATTGAATTGGATCGATTTCTCCGGAATATTCTTCGTCAAGATAAATCTGAATTTCTTTATCTAGTTCCTCATCACTTATGCCAAAATAGGATGCCCCTAATTTGCGTACAATTTCTGACTTTCTCGGACCATTAATATTTCCCACATATCCCATATTTTATACTTTCTACATTGTTAAGATAATTACAATTCCTAAAATTTTTTGTGAATAAATATATAAATTTTTTGCTTAAATACTCTATCTATTTGTTCATTTATATCTAGTCCGGAGTTCAATTCTTCGGGAACTTTTCCGCGTATATCGTAGGCTTTAAAGCAGTTAATTTTATCCATCCGTATGACTCCTCTGAAAATTAAAAAAGTAATTTAAGTTTTATTATTCCCTTTTAAGATAACAAATTTATTTATAAATTTTGTCAGCCGATTGGAGGGCAATGTAAAAATTTATAAGAGAATTTTTTTTCAATTTACTTTTTATACCTAAGTATTTATGTTTCGTCACAAATATCAGAGGGAGTAGGATTATCGCTACTATAGATACTGTTAAATGGCACTTCGCTAAATGCAACAATTCTAAATGTAACTCAATATTTCTGGTGAATCCTGAAGAAACACCCGGAGAGTTGGGATTTATTTGTCCTGAATGCAGCGCAAAAACAATTACTTCTCATATTGTTCAGTGTTCAAGCTGTAGAACGATACTAAATTTTGTTAGGGCTGCCCCTAACGAGGAGAAGGTTGTATTCACTGTTCCGAAATGTTCGCATTGCGTCGGAACTATTGAAGATGAGTGGGAAGTAGAACCCTTGTACCAACCGGATTCTTATATATAGAATCGCGGCAGTTATTCCGGGGTGTTTAAGTTGTGGAATTTGTGGGATGCCTAATTTTGATTCTGAGCTTTGTAGTAATCAACGCCAGTGCTTTAATTAGTAGAATCCTGTGATTATTTCCTTCCAGAATAAGCATGCATACCTGCGGCTAATTCCCGCTTTAACAAATAAATGATTTCGCTATTTGGGTTTATTAATTAAAAACAATCTTATAATATTTATTAACATTTAAATCTTTACGGTAATAAAATGAACTTCTTAACTATGTATAAAATTAAGCTTTCCGTTACCGGCATATTTATATTTTTAGCCGGCTGTTCGGTTACACAGCAAACCGGCAGCTACAGAATAGAAACTGCAGCGATTTATAAAGGGATACTGCTCGATACGGTTAAGGCACAAGAATTTGATACCGGCAAAATGTGGACTTTCGACTTTCCGCCGCTCGATTACTTTGCCGAAAATTATAATTTCCATCCTTCTGATGAATGGCTTACAGATGTAAGAATGGCTTCGCTTAAATTTGCAAACTGGTGTTCTGCTTCATTTATTTCTGAAGACGGATTAATTTTAACTAACTATCATTGTTCCGATTTTCGAATACCAAAAGTCGAAAAAGAAGATGAAAGTGTTAGAAAAAATGGGTTCATAGCAGAAGCACTTGATGATGAAAGGAGAGACGAAGGTGTCTTCGTTGATCAGCTCGTTTTTATTGAAGATGTTACCGAGGAAGTTCATGCAGCAATTGCCGCAGGTAAAACGGATGAAGAAAAAAGAGAAAATAAAAGCAAAATAATCAGACAGCTTAAGAACAAGTATCCGGATACAGACCTTAATTATAATGTGGTTTCTCTATACCAGGGAGGAAGATATTCTTTATATGGCTACAAAAGATATACCGACGTACGCTTAGTTTTAATGCCCGAATCCGAAGTCGGGCTTTTTGGAGGCGATTACGATAATTACACCTATCCGCGTTACTGCCTCGACTTTACGCTCTGGAGAGCTTACGACGAAGATGGTAACCCGCTCAAGATAAATAATTATTTTAAGTGGAGTAAAAACGGAGCACAACCGAACGAGCCTCTTTTTGTTGTCGGAAATCCCGGCAATACCAGCAAGTTAAAAACTTTTTCACAGCTAGAATTTATGAGAGATTATTCTACACGAAGCAGTGCTTTTATTGCCACCGAACTGCAAAATATTTATACAGAGCTAATTGATGAGTACCCCGAGAGATACGACGAGTTGATAGATAGATTATCCGGTGCTGCAAACGGAGCTAAACGGTATCAAGGAATTCTTAGCGGCTTGAGTAATCCTTATTACATGGCAAGAAAAAAAGATTTCGAAAATAATCTTAGAGATGCAGTTGAATCCAACTCCCAATTGAAAAGGCAATACGGCAATGTTTGGGATAATATTGCAAGTACTAGAAACGAAATGAGAAAAATTGCAGATGAATATTACACCATGCTAAGAACCCCTCCTATGACTTCAGAGTATTTTAATATCGCCTATAAGATTGTTAATCTTGCTAATGAATTACAAATTCCCGAGGATGAGAGAAGCGATGCATACAAGAGTGATAACCTGAGCAGCACTATCGATAAGGTATTTCCTTTGAAATTCGATAAACCATTGAATGATAAAAAATTGAGAATCCATGTTGGGTTATTGAGAACATTTTTAGGTGAAGAACATCCTCTTGTGAAAAGTTTAATTGGGGGAAGAAAAAGGGATGAAGCCGTAAATTACTTACTCGCTAATTCCAAGTTAAACTCATCCGAATATGTAAAGGGTTTAATAGAAGCGGGACCAAAAGCAATATTAAGTTCTGATGATCCTTTCATTTCGTTTGTTGTGAAGACTCAGGACCGTTATGAAGAAATTCAAAAGTTAGCCAAAGAAATAAATGCAACAGAAGCAAATTTTGAGGAGCTTTTAGGGCATGCAATTTACGCAGTATACGGAACTTCAATTCCGCCCGATGGATCATTCACCTTGAGAATAAGCGATGGAGTCCTTCAGAGTTATGATTATAATGGAACTATTGCCCCGGAAATTACAACTTTTTACGGAATGTACGATCGTTATTATTCATTCAATAAAAAATATCCTTGGAGTCTTCCGACGCGATGGCAAACTCCCCCTCAGGAGTTCGATCTAGAAACTCCGTTTAATTTCATAAGCACGCATGATATAGTTGGGGGCAGTTCCGGAAGTCCTGTTATCAATAAGAATAAAGAAATTATCGGATTAGCTTTTGACGGCAACATCGAAAGTAACTCGGGTTATTTCATATTCGATACTACGGAAAATAGAATGATTTCCGTCGCCTCACAGGGTATTCTTGAAACAATAAAGGATTTGTATAAAGCAAAAAGAATAGCCGAAGAGATTATAAACGGTAAAATTGTTCATTAAAATTGTTAGAGTATCCGGCTTTGAAGCATAAACATAAATCTTACCTGTAAAATAGACGAATGTGTTTGTTTCAAAGCCGGTTCAATTATTAACCTAATCTTATAATTATGCCGCAAATCTTTGCTGTCTTATTTATTTAACAATCCAGTTGTTCATCTGTAAAAATATACAGCGTACACTTTTTATCTTTTGAAAAATCAGAACAGATACTGAAACTGTAGATGAAGAGAAAAAAACCTTGGCAGAGATTCGTTAAAGGTTAATCCGAACTCGGTTCCTACACCTAATTTTACTCCCGAAGCATTTAGTCTTCTTAAATTAATTCCGGCAAGCAGAGAGAAAGTTATTCCATAGTTCCATTCACTTAATGAACTAAAAGTTCTATTGTTAATGATCAAAATTCCCGCACCTTCTTCTAAGTAATACGGTTCATTTATTACTTGTGATAGAATTCCTTTTACTGAAAAACCTTTTATGAACGGGAAATAGTTTTGTCTGCTTCCGGGAATGATAATATCGAAGTCTCCTGCATAAATAAAGCTTAAGCGTGTATTAAAATATTCTGAGCAAAGGGGAGCGCCTTCAATAAAGATTGATGATGTAAAGCTGCCAAGATCAGGTGAATTGCTATTAATTATTCCGCCGCCAATATAAAATCCTACACTTAATTTAGCCTGGCTTGATAAATTAGTAACCGGCAGAAATAAAATAATCAGAAATAAAATTTTTATTGTCAATAAAACTTTTTTCATTTAATTTGACACTCAAACTCATCGGTAATTTGTAAACTTCCTTTTGATTATAAAAATACTTTTTCAAAAATCTAAAATAAAGGTGAAAAAATGAAACAGCTTTATACTTATATAGCAATAATAACTTCTATATATGATGGTGATACCGTCACAGTGGATATCGATCTTGGATTGCATACATGGATTAAGGGCGAAAAGATTAGATTGAACAGAATTGATGCACCGGAACTACGCGGTAAAGATAGACCTCGCGGTATCGAATCGAGAGATTTTCTTAGAAATCTAATCAGCGATAAAGAAGTGGTTATTCAAACGATTAAAGACAAGAAGGGGAAATATGGTCGTTACCTTGGCGAAATCTGGTTAAAGCAAAAAACTGATAAATATGTTAACATTAATGATCTCATAGTTAAAGAAGGATTTGCTGAATATAAAGCTTATTAGCTAACCTTACACAGAAAGGTGAGGAGCTTAGAGATCACATCTTTTTCTGATAAAAGAAATTTGCACTAAAATAGCATGTAAACTCAAATGTTGATGATTGATATTTATTGCAAAAAGATGTCATCTCTCAACCGTGCTTAACATGACTTAATAACTCACGTTATGCAGAAGTTATCGAATA
The DNA here is from genome assembly GCA_020061465.1 of Ignavibacteriales bacterium. Classification (GTDB taxonomy): domain Bacteria; phylum Bacteroidota; class Ignavibacteria; order Ignavibacteriales; family Ignavibacteriaceae; genus JAGUYG01. Next base: position 23,129 of record JAGUYG010000037.1, on the reverse strand, counting down.
TACGAAAAACTCAACCCCCATTACCCCCTTCTCTTAGCAAGAGAAGGGGGTGAGGGGGATGAGTTAGAGTTTTTTGCGTAAGATGAGTTACTAAATTACTTTTCAAGAATATTTACTACATATTAAGATAAATTTTCTCAAATCATTATAATGAACGGAAATCAAAATGACTAAAAAATCAGAAATAAAATTAATTGTAGATCTCGATTCCAATCGTGTCCCGGAAAAAATCTTCTGGCAGGCAGAAGACAGCGAGGCGAAACAACCATCAGAATGTTTGTCGATGATGTTATCGGTTTGGGCTAAACAGGAAAAAGTTACCATGGGAATAGACCTTTGGACTAAAGAAATGACGATAGACGATATGAATATCCACGTACATCAAACTTTGGTTAAACTTACCGATACTTATTTAAGAGCAACCAAGAATTCCGAAGCCGCAAAATTAATAGAAAATTGCAGCGCAGCCTTTGCAGAAAAATTAAATTTATTAAAAAATGGGTAAGGTAATATTAGAGATGAATCCACGATATTATCATTCCACTAATTAAATTTATTATTATAAAATACTGCAGGAACTCAATTGCCGTTGCTTAAGTCGGCTCTTCTTTTCTTCCCAATTTAAATACTTTAAAGAGGAAGAAAAGAGAAGGAAATATAATTACAGAACCTACCATCAATGCCCATGCAAGAAGAGTAAGAGTGATTTCAGGAGCGGCAGAGTTGTAAAGAGTAAGATCTTCCGCATCTCTTAGTTTTACAATTGCAGGGAAATATACCGAATAAAATGCCCCGATTATAAAACTTAATTGAACTCCGACTAAAAATCTGGATAGCCACTTCCAGCCTTTGCTTAAAACTTTCCATAACAGCGGCAATAGAGCAGTAGCTGCAGCAATCAAAGTTATGCTTATCGGGTTGCTGATAAATTTTTTTGTAAATCCCACTCCCTCTATAAGTGAAGAAACAAATACCAATCCGCCGCTTATAACCATCACAATGATCGCTATTTTAGATTTGATAATGAAGTCTTTTATTAATTCCTGGTCTGCTGTATCGCCTAATAAAAAGACAGATGCAATGAAGGCAAATAAAGAGCAAATAAAAATTCCCACTGAAATAGAGAATAAATTGAACCACGGAAAAATATAGCCATCTAAAAAATTAGCCGGATAAACAGGTATCTTACCTGAAACCAGTGCGCCCACTACTAATCCAAAAAAGAAGCTGACCATAATGCTTGAGTAAGAAAAAGCTTTCGAATATACTTCTTGAGAAAAATCTTTAACTGCGTCATAGTGTCTGAATGTAAATGCTGTTCCGCGAAGCACAATTCCAACCAGTAGTAAAATTAATGGGATATATAAAGAAATAGATACCTGGCTGTAGATTTTAGGAAAGGCATTAAACAGAATAACAACAGCTATGATTAACCACATGTGATTAGCTTCCCAAATTGGAGCCATTGCTTTACTGATTAGCTTTCGTGCTCGTTCCTTGCTGCTGCCCCTTGCAGTCAGTTCAACAATTCCTGCTCCAAAATCTGCACCGCCTAAAAGACAGTATAGAAAAATTGATACCATGAAAAAAAATATTACAATGTATAGCATCAGGTTACCGTTTCATTTTTATAATAGTTATTGCCAAATTCGTGAAGGGCTTTGATTTGCCGTTTCATCAACCAAACAGCAACTACAGATAAGAACAAGTACAGAATAGTGAAAATTAAAAAGTGAAACACTTGACCGGGTACCGGCGTTACGGAATCAATGGTTTTCATTATTCCGTAAATTATCCATGGCTGCCTGCCTACTTCTGTAACTATCCAGCCTGTTTCAACTGCTATAAAACCGAGCGGAGTACAAACGGCAACTGCTATTAAAAATTTTGTGCTGAGAAGAGCCTCTTTTTTCTTAAGCCTTAAAATCCAAAAAAGTATGCCAAGCAAAGCTAATAATACTCCGCAGCCCACCATTATTTGAAATGCGATATGCACTATAAGCACAGGCGGCCATTCTTCTTCAGGAAAATCATTCAGTCCTTTTACTTCGGCATCAAAATCATTAAAAGCTAAAAAGCTTAAAGCTTTGGGAATCTCAATTCCGTATTTCATTTCCCGGGTTTTTTCATTCGGGATTCCGCCGATAGTAAGCGGTGCACCTTGTTGAGTTTCAAAAAGACCTTCCATTGCGGCTAATTTTATCGGCTGTCGTGTAGCAACGTCTTTTGCAGAAAAATCACCGCTAAGCGGCTGCAAAATTGCAGCAAAGCTTCCGATTGTAAGCGCTATTATCATTGCTCTTTTATGAAGAACATTTTGCCGGTTCTTAATTAACAGCAGAGCGTGTAATCCTGCTACGGCAAAAGCAGTCGCTTCAAATGCCGCAATAGTCATGTGCAATGTTTGACTAATCCACGCATCGTTAAACATAGCAGCGAACGGATTGATGTTTATTGCCCGACCATCTACCCAATCGAATCCGGCAGGTGAGTTCATCCAGGCATTTGCCGTTACCACAAACACTCCTGCTGCAACACCCGAAATTCCAACCATTAAACCCGATGCCCAATGAACATAAGGATTTAATCGCTTCCATCCGTATAAAAACAGTCCTAAGCAAATAGCTTCTACAAAAAAAGCAGTGCCTTCCCAGCTAAAAGGCATTCCGATTATTGCGCCTGCGTGTTCCATAAAGCCGGGCCAAAGTATGCCAAGCTCGAATGAAAGCGCAGTGCCGGAGACAGCGCCGATCGCAAAAAATATTGCAACCCCTTTCGACCAAGCTTTTGTTAAACGCAAATATATTTCGTCTTTTCTCTTTAACCATAACCAATGGGAAACTACCATCAGAAAAGGCATCGTCATTCCAATGCAAGCGAATATAATGTGGAAGGCAAGCGATAGAGCCATTGTTAATCGTGCGGCAAGAAAATTATCCAATTCAGCTCCCTCTAAGTAAGAAATTGTTGCGTCAAAATTACAAATACATTTTATCAGAGGCTATTAAGAAGTTATAAAAATTAATCTTCGGAATAAGTTATTCTGTAGATTCTTCCTCCAAAGTCATCTGAAACCAGCATTGACCCATCCGGCATAATTTCTAAATCCACCGGTCTGCCAAAAACTTTTTCATCTTTTAGCCATCCCTCAATAAACGGTTCATAACTGACGGCGGTGTTATCTTGAAGCCGGACTAAAGTAATTCTATATCCAATCTTAGAGCTTCTGTTCCATGAACCGTGTTCCGCAATAAAAATCTGATTATGGTATTCTTCGGGAAACATTTTTCCTGTGTAAAACCTCATACCTAAAGCTGCGACATGGGGACCAAGTTCCCTAACAGGTTTTGTATATTTAATCTTGTCGCTTTCATCTCCGAATTCGGGATCGATGACGTCATTTCCATGAATAAAAGGAAAACCAAAGTGAAGACCTTTTACTGTTGCGTGGTTAAGTTCATCCGGCGGAATATCATCGCCCATCAGATCTCTGCCGTTATCGGTAAACCAGAGTTCCTTAGTGAACGGATGCCAATCAAAACCGACAGTATTGCGGACACCTTCTGCAAAAATTTCCAATTCTGAACCGTCGGGATTCATTCGCATAATTGAGGCATATCTTTTATCATCCTTCAAACAAACGTTACATGGTCCACCAACGGGTACATATAGTTTACCATCCGGTCCAAATCTGATAAATTTCCACCCATGATGAGCATCGTTCGGGAATGAATCGTTTATTATTTCCGGCTGCGGAACATTTTGAAGGTTATCTTCAATATTCTTAAAGCGGAGAACGCGGTTTATTTCTGCTACGTAAAGATCTCCGTCTCTAACTGCTACTCCATTAGGTGATCTTAGACCGCTGGCTATTACAATTATCTCATCAGCTTTGTAATCTTTATTCTTATCAAGCACCGCATAAACTTTTCCGGCGGAGCGCGAACCGATAAATAAAATTCCTCCCGGGCTTAATGTCATCGATCTGGCGTTTTCTATACTATCTGCGTACAATTCAATTTTGAATCCTTGCGGCAGCCGAAACCCGTTTTGTTCGATTACAATTTTTTCTTGATTTATGTTACAGAAAAGTGTTAAGATAAAAAATGAAGGAATTACCATGATAAAAAATCTTTTTAATATCCTCATGCTAATACCAAAATATTAATACGCTTTTAATAATTGTTAGAATCGGGTGCCGGCATTATTACCCAAAGAATTATATATACCAAAATACCGGGAAAAGCTGCAGAAAGGATTGAAAGAAGTACGTAACCTATGCGTACTACAGTTGGATCCCAGCCAAGCCATTCAGCAATTCCGCCGCATACACCTGCAATAATTGAATTACGCGATCTTTTTAATGGCATTTTATTATCCTTTTATTTCAGAAGTAATTTAAGAATTTGAGGCTTAAATGGAAAATGGTTGTAGATTTTAAATAAAAACTTTTTGTTAAGCGAATGCTAAGGAGAGGGTATTTCCATCAGACAAATCATTTGGAATTATAATACATGGTTAGATTTTGATAATAGAACCTTTGATGAGTTAATCGAGGATATATATTAGGCTGGAAAAATTTTATTTAAAACGTTGTTTAAGCTTAGCCGCGTATCTTCTACTCATTGTTAAAGGCTGAGCCAATCCCTGCGAATATACATGATATGAATAGTTGAACCATTTCTCAACTCTTTCAACGTATTCAAGATTGATAATAGTTGAACGGTGTATGCGCACAAAATATTTTGAAGGCAGTCTTTCCTCCCACTCAACCATTGATTTGAGAACGATATGTTTTTTCTCACCCACAGCGTAGATGTACGAATAATCCTTTTCTGCGGTTATGCAGAGAATGGAGCTGATTTTTATAAAGCGTGAAATTCCATCGCCGCTAATTAATATTCGGTCGTCAAAACTGAAACGCTTGTTCGAGCCGTTACGATTTTTCATCTCGGGATGCTGCGAGTCCCCTTTCGATTTTGGTGTCTTTAAATCTGCATCGTCCCCGTTTCCGGGTTTTTCTTTTAATAATCTCTTAACAGTTAAAGCAAGACGATCTTTTTCAAGGGGTTTTTTTAGATAATCAAGCGCATCAATTTCAAAAGCCTTAAGAGCATACTCATCATAAGCGCTTACAAAAACAATTTTTGTGTCTTTATTAATTTTATTAATTAAATCAAATCCACTCTCATTTTTTAAGCACACATCCAGAAATATACTGTCTGGTTTTTTACTGTTTATTAAATCAACCGCAGCACGCAGACTTGCAGCTTCACCGACGACGTTAATTTCCGGAAACTTCTTTAATAAAATATTAAGAAGTTTTCTGAATTGTAAATCATCATCTACAATCAAGGCTTTGAGTTTTGAATTATCGTTCATTAAACGATCCTTTTTAATAGTACATTATCTTTACCACAAAGAAAACTCAAATGTTGTACCAGCAATTGATAAAAAATGAATCGCTAAAATCGGCTAATTGAACCCGATTTGTAAGATTTAGTGATGTTAATATTAGATGATTGATTAGCGAATATTTTATTTTGAGATTTGTGTGTGAGCCATCTAAAATTGAGACAGGTTAATAACTAACGATAAGTAACGCTATTGACAGGTTTTATACGTTGTCATAAAAATTTTTTAATATTAATTTGTCAACCAAGTTTAAACCGTAGGTTAGATTTTTAATCTTATTACTAAAGTCATCCTGAATGTTTAGATAATTTAATCTAATGTAAAAACCAACTTACATTTGAAAACCATTCCATTAATACTTTTATTACTTCAGTATGAAGAAGCGGACGGAAATTTATTATGCCTGTGTTAGTTCCGTCGGGATAAACTCTGTTTGTTAATAATATTACAAATAAATCTTTCTCATCATCCGCCCACATGGAAGTACCGGTAAAACCTGTATGTCCAAAAGACTTTTCTGAAAATAATTCCCCTGCCGCAGAGTTCTTTTCGAAATTAGTATCCCACCCAAGTGCTCGTGAACTTTCTTTCGATTGATTCTTTAACCAGGCTGTAATAGTAGAAGGCTTTATGTATTGTTTATTTCCGTATTTCCCGTGTTGAAGCATCAATCGCATAAAGATTGCCAAATCACCTGCTGTAGAGAAAAGTCCAGCATGTCCTGCAACACCCTCCAGAATGAAAGCATTTCCGTCATGAACTACTCCTTTGTTTCTTTTTAATGGATCGTTAGAGTCGCTTGTAGGAGGGCAGTAGTACCACAATTCCTTGGGCGGATTGTACATAGTGCGATTCATCTTTAATGGTTTAAATAATTTTTCTGCAAGAAACTCATCTAACTTTTTACCGCTCAATTTTTCAATAACTTGTTGGAGCACTATCATGTTCAAATCGCTGTAGACTGCTTTATTTCCAGTTGGATATTCTAACTTTTCATTCATAATTGCCGAGAGGACTTCATCTCTGCCGGGATATAAATTTGTAAAATTTCTGTAAGCAATTAATCCCGAATTGTGAAGCAGTAAATTTCTAACTGTAATATTTTCTTTTTCGTTAGTGCCAAATTCAGGTATATACGCGGATACTTTTTCGTCTAAATTTAATTTCTTCTCATCAAAGAGAAACATCGCTGCCGAAGTGGTCCCTACTACTTTTGAAAGCGATGCAAGATCAAAAATTGCGTCGATAGTAAACGGATTTGAATTTTCTTCGTACGTAAATTTTCCGAAGGCTTTTTCATAGATTACTTTGCTTTTATGACCGATTAACAACACGCCGCCCGGGAAAATTTTTTCTTCGACTGCTTTAGTCATCAATTGATCTATGCTTCTAAAATCATAATTAGTATCATTTTCAGCGGCACTAAATTTCAAAAAGGAATTTTCGACGATGATTCCGTCACCAATTTTATGCTCTGTGTTCGGAATCGAAATTGGAAGTCTGCCTGTTATGCTGTTCTCTCCGATTAGTGCATTAACCATCGCTCTTTGCGAAACGGCTGGATCGCCGTAGGCAGTTAAATAAATTTTAGCTTTCGGAAATAGAGATAAAAGATAGGGATTGCCAAAGCTGATAAGCACAACCGGAGTTTTTAATTTCAGAAGATTATTGATAAACTTTACGTGCTCATCGGGAAGGCTTACGGTACCTTGATATGCCTTTACTTTAACGAATGCCGGTACTAATATAAGATCCGACTGCTTAGCAATTTGAAGTGCATTTGAATAATCTATTGCTCTGCTTCGTTTCGTGAGAACAGTTTTTGCAACATATCCAAAATTATTTTCTACTTCATTTTGGAAGACCATTATGCCATCGCTGCCGCTCCCATCGGTAAGCGTAATACAGGAAGTGCGGTAAATTTTTTTAGGATCAAGAGGCAGAATGCTTTTTTCATCACGAACAAGTGTAATAGATTTTTCTGCTATTTCTTCTGCCAGTCTATAGTGAGATTTTTTACCTATTACTTTATTCAATTCTTCAATATTTGAAAATTTATTGTTTGTAATTCTAAGCCATCTTTTTGCAGCTAAAATTTTTCTAACGCTGTTATCAATTTGTTTGATGTCGATGTCTCCGGTTTCAACCGCACTTTTTATTGCATACACGGCAACTTCTTCATCCGGCGGCATAAGTAAAATATCTACGCCTGCTTTAATGGCAAGTATAGTTGCTTCGGCGGTGGAATAGTACTTTGTAATTGCACTCATGTTCATTGCATCGGTAACTACGAGTCCTTCAAATCCCATTTCACCTTTAAGCAAATCTGAAATTATAACTTTGGATAGAGTTGCCGGCAAACGAGGTTCCGGTTCAATTGCCGGAACAGCCAAATGCCCAACCATAACAGAGTGAACTCCCGCCCGAATTGCTTCGGCAAACGGAACAAGCTCATTGGCTGCTAAATTCAAACGGTCGATATTAATAACCGGCAAATCCTGGTGTGAATCAATTTTTGTATCGCCGTGTCCGGGAAAATGTTTAACAGTAGTTAATACTATTTCCTCTGCTGCACCGGCTATGTATGCGTTCGAAAATTCAGATACGATATCTTTATCTTCAGAATATGCACGAATATTGATTATCGGATTTTCCGCATTATTATTTACATCGGCAACAGGGGCATAATTTTGATGAACACCCATAGCTCTGCATTCTGCTGAAACAGCTCGAGCCATTTTGTAAGAAAGCTCGGGTTTACCGGTGGCTGCAACAGCCATGTTGTAAGGAAACTCCAATCCATCGGTAAGCCTCATTCCTAAACCGCGCTCGAAATCAGACGCCATTAAAAGCGAAACATTAGCCAAATCCTGAAGCTTATTTATTATCAAGGCTTCATTCATAATATCCCCTTTGAAGAAAATTATTCCGCCTACTTTAAGATCTCTTACGAGGGAAGAAAGTCTTTTAAACTCTTTTGAGTCATCCGAGATATAATTTCCAAGTGCCCAAGGCATTATCATCTGTCCGCATTTTTCCAGAACACTCATACCGTTTAGCGTTTGCTCAATCCAATTTTTATCGTCATCGGTAAGTGGGAAGACAGATGGATAATTAAATACTGATTCATTAGTTTCTTTCATATAGCTCCCGCTGTAATAAATTGTTGAAAGAGTAATGTCCGTCGGTGCAAGCGCACATATCGGCAGCAGTAAAATCCATAAGACAATTGTCGTTTTAATCAATTTGGGATTCATTCACCAATCCGGAATGTATTGTTTGATCATAAAAAAGCGAAGTGAAGCCCCGGCTGAATGTCGGGGCATAAAATCTATTAATTATTTTCAATCGCTTTAATAACTGCATCGTGAAGTATTGGTCTAAGCCTAAGTAATTTAGTATTGTTTCTTGTAGGATAAACTCTGTTAGTCAAAAAAACAACAAACAAATTTCGGGTAGGATCGTTCCAAACTGAAGTTCCCGTATATCCGGTATGACCATAAGATAAATTGCTGAATAAATTTCCTGCCGAAGATCCCTCCGGAGATTTTGTATCCCAGCCCAATGCTCTGGAGCTTTGGTCTGATTGTTTTTTAGTAAACAACTCAATTGTTTCAGGTTTAATAAACTGCTTGCCTTGATAGTTTCCTTTCCGCATTAACATTTGAAGTATCTTTGAAAGATCGCTTGCTGTGGAAAACAATCCTGCATGACCTGCAACACCATTTAGTAACGATGCCGCTTCGTCATGAACTTCACCTACTAATTGTCTCATTCTCCAATAGTTATCAAATTCTGTAGGTGCAATCCTATCTTTTAATGATGCCGGCGGATTATACATTGTGTTTGACATTCCAAGCGTGTCGAAAATTTCATCTTTACAGAAAACATCAAGCGTTTTGCCTGTAACTTTTTCGATAATCTTGGCTAAGGTTATCATGCCCAAATCAGAATAAACCATTTTTGTGCCCGTAGGGTATTCTAACGGTGAAGCATAAATATCCTTCAACACGTCCTCGGGGTTATTGTAATGCTCGTAGAATTTTTTCCATGCAACTAAGCCGCTGTTATGAACAAGCAGATTTCTTATTGTAATATTTTCCTTTTCATTTTGTCCAAACTCGGGAATATGCTTTGCTACTTTATCGTCAAGATCGATAAGTTTTCGGTCATAACAAATCATAGCTGCAGTTGTAGTTGCAATCACTTTAGAAAGGGAAGCCAAATCGAAAATCGTGTTTGTGCTCATCCGTTTTGAAGTATAATCGTAAGTATATTTTCCGTATGCTTTTTCGTAAATCACTTTACCGTCTTTAGCGATAAGCAAAACCGCTCCCGGGAAAGCGGTATCTGAAATTGCATGCTCAACTAAGTTATCTGCCTCTTTAAATTTATTTCTATCACCGGGAAGAGGAAAGTATTCATTTCGTAAAGCTGATTGATTTAATTTAATTCCTGAACCAAAAGCGTATGATGAATTGGGAATTGAAACAGGCAGGTTACCCCGTATATCAATCTCTCCGAAAATTGCTTCGGCTAAGGCTTGTTCGGATACTTCCGTATCACCGTAATTGCATAAGTATGTGCTTGCATCAGGAAAAAGTGAAAGTATATAAGGATTTCCGTGCGATGTGAATACGACAGTCTTATTAAGCTTTAATAAATCATTAACAAGTTGTGCCTGTCTATCCGTTAATCCAAGATTACCCTCGTAAGCTCTTACTTTCAGGTAAACCGAGAGAAAAATCACATCTGAATTTTTAGCGGCTTCAAGAGCTGCCTTATAATCCTCATCGGTGCCGTTTATTAATAATGTTCTCGAATTAAATTTAGTTAGCCGCTGTGACAGCAGAGAATTGAAATATCTTTCTGCTCCCGGAATACGGCTGTCTAACAAACTGATATTAAGAAAATTTCTTTTAGAATCTGATGTTAGCGGAATTATTGAATCATCGTTCTTTACAAGCGTAATTGATTTTCGCGCTAACTTTTTTGCAGTTTCCCAATGCGAATTTGTGCCGACTTTATTTGCAATGTCATTCAAATCAATAAATTTATTTTTATCAAGCCCCGCCCATTTTTTTGCGAGCAGTATTTTCCTTATTGAGTGATCAAGTCTCTCCTCTGTCAATTCGCCTTTTTTAACTGCTTCAATGATTGCACCGATTGATTCTTCAGGATTATTAGGAAAAAGAATTGCATCATTGCCTGCCTTCAGTGCTAGAACAGTTGCTTCCGCAGTTGTAAAAGAATTAGTTATTGCCCGCATGCCCATTGCATCTGTAACTATAAGTCCTTTAAATCTCATTTCATATTGAAGAAGTTCGGTAACAATGCTTTTTGAGAGAGTAGAAGGTAAACCGGATTTCTGCTCAAAAGCCGGCACATCGAGATGACCGATCATGAAGGACATCACTCCGTTTTCTATATTTGATTTGAAGGGAGCTAATTCAGTCTTCCACAAATCCTGTTTCGAGCCGCTGATTGTAGGCAGGCTGCGGTGTGAATCCGTATCTGTATTGCCATGTCCCGGGAAATGTTTTGATGTAGCTAACATTCCGCCTTCTTGAATACCTTTCAGGAATGCATTGCTCAATCGTTGAACAAGACTAACATCTTCTCCAAATGACCGCACGTTGATGATAGGATTGAAAGGATTGTTATTCACATCTGCAACAGGCGCATAATTTTGGTGCACGCCTAAAGCTCTTCCTTCTTCGGCTATTATTTTTCCCATTTGATAAGTTAATTCAGCATCATCTGCCGCACCAATGCCCATGTTGTAAGGAAATAACGTTGCATCAACTGCGCGCTGTGCAACGCCGCGCTCAAAATCTGCCGAAATCAATAAGGGAACGTCAGCCAATTCCTGCATTTTATTTGTAAGTATCGCTTGATCGTAAATGTTACTCAGAAAGAAAATTAGTCCGCCTACTTTTCTTTCTTTAACAAGCTTAACAAGTCGTTGATAATCGGGACTATCAGCGCTCATGTATCTGCCGTAAGCATGAGGAAAAACGACCTGTCCGGCTTTCTCTTCAAGGGTCATTTTAGAAATTATATTTTCAACCCATGGATCATCTTTTTTTGTAAAGATTTCCGTGAAAGCAGCTTTGCTTATCGGTTTGTCTTGATATTTAGAGAATCCTTCGAATAAAAAATTTGATAGGAGTAATGAAAGAACAATTGTAGAGATGAACGTCTTTTTCATTATGCTTTGCTCTCCTCAGTTTTTTTCCCGAATTCGGGATCGATATTTAAAAATTTAACGATGATAAATCCGGGTATGGTGGAGATAATTACCCAAACAAAGAAATGCTGGTAACCAATTATCTCTTGTATCCAGCCGCTGAACATACCGGGTATCATCATTCCTAACGCCATAAAGCCTGTTGCAATTGCATAGTGGGAAGTTTTGTGATCGCCTTCGGAAATATAAATCAGGTATAACATATAAGCTGTAAATCCGAAGCCATATCCGAATTGTTCTATTGCTACCATTAAATTTATGATCAAGAAATTAGTGGTCTGCGTATGGGAAAGATAAATGTAAACAATGTCGGGTACATTTATTGCAACAATCATCCACCATATCCAGTATTTCAATCCGTATTTTGCTGCAAGTATACCACCCACTATTCCACCGAGCGTTAAAAACAAAATGCCGACTGTACCATAAACAAATCCTACTTGTCCGGTGGTTAATGCCAACCCGCCAACTTCCTGAGCATCTAACAAAAAGGGTGTTGCAAGTTTTACAAGTTGTGCTTCGCCTAATCTGTATAATAATATAAATGCAAGAATAAGACCGATTTGTTTTTTCTTGAAGAAAAGGATAAATGTCTTAAAAAATTCTGAAAATAGATTCGCAGATTCATTTCTTACAGCCGGTTTATCTGCTGTTGGATAGGGGAGGATAAATTTGTGATAAACGAAGAAGAGAACAAAAAGTCCTGCAAGTATTAAAAAAGTTATCATCCAAGCCAAAGGAATATTTCCCGCATAACCTTTGAAGTAAGTGGTTGTTTCGGTTTTCAACTTCGGGTCTAATTGAATTACTGCAATTGCCGGTATTTCCCAATTAGCTTTGCTAAAAACAAATCGTGTTCCTTCAATCAGAGAGATACTGTTATCGCCGGACTCCCTTCCGAAATTCATTACAACATCTTCATTTTCCGGCGGTGAGCCCGACAGTTTGAAATAGACTAATGCTATGTTTCCGGTTAAATCGGTTTTAGCTGTTTTTACTTCAGCCGGTGCAAAATATTTTCTTATTAATGATTCTAATGGTTGTGCAACGTTTCTGCTCCACCATGATGGCTCATCCTTTTCAGCTTTCAATTCCTTTTTTGGTTCATTTCCTGCCCTATAAAATCCATTAGAGGAATTCCATTCTTTAACTAAATTGATTATTGAATCAACTTTTGATTTGAGGATAGGTTCGGTACTAATTTCTAATTCACTTTTATGTAACAAAATTATTAGTTCGTCAGTTCCTTCGGGGAAAGAAATTTCCTCCGGAGAAACAAATTGAATTTGCTGTAGAGATGGCTTTGAATTAACCGCTAAATCCACCGGCGGCAAGCCGCTGTTACTTTCGATGTAGCCAGCAAGAATAATGAGAATACCCTGTCCGAAAATCATTGCAAAGCGATAAAAAGTGCTTCGAATGCCGACGAACCAAGCCTGATCATGTTTTGAAAGACCAAGCATATAAAATCCGTCTGCTGCAATATCATGCGTTGCAGAGCTGAATGCCAGCAGCCAGAAAAATGCTAACGTATATTGAAAAAAGTTTGAGACGGGAATTGTGAAAGCCACACCCGCAAGTCCTGCACCGACGAATAATTGCATTACAATTATCCAAAGCCGCTTAGTTCTAAGTAAATCAACAATGGGACTCCACAACGCTTTTATTACCCATGGCAGGTAAAGCCAGCTTGTATAAAGTGCAATATCGGTGTTCGAGATTCCCAATCTTTTATACATAATTACCGAAACGGTCATAACGACTATGTAGGGAATGCCTTCGGCAAAATAAAGTGAGGGTACCCATGTCCAGGGATTTCGAAAGGTACGTTTGGTTTTCGGCACGTCAAGTCTCCGCTAAAAAATTAGTAGTGTATTTATTTTTTTATAGAGCGTAAAAATATCCTTCACACAATAAGAGAGAAAAGAGTAAAAACAAGATTAAGAATTATTATTCTATTTTTTATTTAATAAATCCTTTGCCATTAGAATGGCACCCATTGCCGGAGGATAGTCAGGTTCTTTTAATACCACGTTAGGCAGTTGCCTGCTAATTTTTTTACGAAAAGTTCGGGAATAAAAATTATCCGTGCTTATGATTCCTCCAATAAACGAAACTTTTAACACCTGTTCGTTTATTTTTTTATCCATAGCTTTAATGTGAAGAATTAATTCGTTCGTCTCTTCGTCAATGAGCTTTAATGCGATGTCGTCGCCTTTCTCTGCCGCTTCAATTACAATCGGTGCTGCCGAAGCGATGTCAAAATTATTCTTATAAATTTCAGTTATCAGTTCTTCGGATGAAGCTATATTAAATCTTTCTTTCACCAGCGAAGTAATCAAAGTGTTGCTGCCTCGACCGTCAAAATATTTTGATACTGCAGTTAATCCCTTTTTGCCGATTACAAATCCGCTGCCTTCATCACCAAGAAATCTACCGAAGCCTCCAACACGGTGAATATTTCCTTTTGCATCTTTGCCGAACATAATAGAACCTGTTCCGGCTATCAGAATGCTTCCGGGCTTGCCGGAGAAAGCTCCCTCCAATGCAATTCGCGCATCGCTGTCGACATAAAAGCGATTAATCTTTACTCCTTTTGTCGCGCAAAAATTCTTAAAAGCAGTTTCCAAAGCTTCGGCATCTCTGCGTCTTCCGGCACCCGTTGTGCCTAACATTACTGCAGCCAGGTCGGAATATTTTATATTAGAGTTATGAGTTATTTCGGTGATCAAATCAAAAAGAGTTTGGCAAACAGGATCGACACCTTTTACTAAAAAATTAGAAGCATCGCCTGTGCATTCATGTATGATTTTTCCGTTGAGGTCGGTCAATATGCAGTGTGTTTTAGTTCCCCCGCCATCCATCCCGATTAGATAATTCATAAACAAAGTCGGCTGTTTTTATTTGGATATTAACTAATTAAAAATAGAAAAATCCGGCTGAAGTTGAAAACAGAAATGTTTAATAGTTTTTACTCCGTTAATAAAAAAGAGAACAAATATGACGAACTGATTCTGAGGTTTACGATTTCAAAAAATTTGTAAGCCTGCCCGGTAACGACGAATAATCAGCATGACATAAACAAATGGTTTCTACTTTTAGGATAAAATCATTATTTTATCGATGTAATAATGATTTAAGATGAAAACCGAGCATCGATATGGAAAACTTATCAAAATACTTCGATCAGTTCAGGCAAAACATCATCGGAATTGATCAGACATTCATTTCTCCCTACGGCGAAAAGAAAATTGTTTATGCCGATTGGATTGCCAGCGGTAGATTGTACGCACCGATCGAAAAGAAATTGTTTGATACCTTCGCTCCTTTTGTCGGCAACACACATTCAGAATCAAGTGTAACCGGCACATCGATGACGCTCTCTTATCACCATGCTCAGGATATCATTAAAAGACACTGCAATGCCGGACCCGATGATGTAATTATATCAGCCGGTTCCGGAATGACAGGCATGGTAAATAAATTTCAGAGAATACTTGGCTTAAAAGTATGTGAGCAGTTAAAAGATTATCTTCATCTTCCTGAAGAATTAAAACCGGTAGTGTTTCTTACCCACATGGAACATCATTCAAACCAAACTTCATGGCTGGAAACAATTGCCGATGTTGTTATTATAGCTCCAAATGAAGACGGACTGGTTGATTTAAATGATTTCGAAAAACAGTTAAATCATCATAAGGACAGGAAATTAAAAATTGGTTCTTTTACTGCATGTTCTAATGTAACCGGAATCGAAACACAATATTTTAAGATGGCAAAAATGATACACGAACACGGCGGTTTTTGTTTTATCGATTTTGCCTGTTCTGCTCCTTACGTTGATATAGACATGCATCCCGAAGATCCGTTAGAAAAATTGGACGCAATATTTTTTTCTCCGCATAAATTCCTTGGTGGTCCCGGCTCATCAGGTGTATTAATCTTTGATTCAAAATTATATCATAACAAAGTTCCTGATGACCCCGGCGGCGGAACGGTGGATTGGACAAATCCATGGGGAAAGCATAAGTTCGTATCCAGCATCGAAGCCAGGGAAGACGGTGGAACGCCTGCATTCCTGCAAAGTATTAAAGCAGCTTTGTGTATTAAGTTGAAAGAAGAGATGGGCAGCGAAAATATGGTTAGAAGGGAAGAGGAATTGGTTAAAATAGCTTTGAACGGACTCCGGCAAATCCCCTGTGTGCATATACTTGCTCAAAACATTGAACATCGTCTCGGCGCTATCTCCTTTTATATAGATGATATTCATTACAATTTAATGGTCAAGCTTCTGAATGACCGATACGGTGTGCAGGTTAGAGGAGGATGTTCCTGCGCAGGAACATACGGACATTATTTGCTGCATGTTGATCCGAACCGCTCAAAAAGAATTACTGATAAAATCGATCAAGGCGATTTATCCGAAAAGCCTGGCTGGGTTAGAATGTCATTGCATCCAACAACAACGAATGACGAATTGTATTACATAATAAATGCTGTTAAAGAAATAATTCGTAATGTAGATGAATGGCAAAGAGACTATCGTTACGATAAAACAAAAAATGAATTTATTAACACTCTTTCCTTTAACAATGAGAAAGAGCAGATAAAAAACTGGTTTAATTTATCAGCCATCGAGCAGTTAGAAAAAATTGAGCCGTAGGAAACAGATCACATTTGGATTCACTATTCATACAAAAAATTCGTGAAATTAGTGTTCATTCGTGGCTAAGTTTCCTTTGTTTTCTTTTGTAGCCGAATAAAGCCGCCAATCAACTATCGCTAAAATCTTTAACTATAGTTTATCCGGCTGACATTTAACTAACAACAACCTTCTTTATTTTGCAGAAGTAAAAAGAATACCTTAATTTTTCCGGCAAAATTTGAGCTGCTTTTTATGGAATTACAAAAATCAGGACGCCTCCTTTCATTAGATGTTTTTAGGGGAATCACCATTGCAGGAATGATCCTTGTCAATAATCCCGGAAGCTGGTCAAATATTTACCCGGCGCTTCAACATGCACCTTGGCACGGCTGCACTCCAACCGATTTAATTTTTCCTTTTTTCCTTTTCATTGTGGGAGTAGCAATAACATTTTCGCTTTCAAAGAGAAAAGAGAGAGGTGACGATCAAAAGAAGCTGCTGCTGCAAATATTCAGGCGGACAGTTATTCTTTTCGGTTTAGGAATTATTTTACACGGATTTCCAAATTTTAATTTTAGTGAAATTCGAATCCCAGGTGTTCTGCAGCGAATTGCGGTGGTTTACTTTTTTGCATCGCTTATATTCCTTAAAGCAAACATAAAAGCAATTGTATATATCTCCACAGCTTTTCTTCTAATCTATTGGTTTTTGATGACGGTTATTCCGGTGCCCGGTGTTGGTTATCCGAATCTTGAACCGACCACCAATCTTGCCGCGTGGCTGGACAAAACTCTGTTAGAAGGTCATCTTTGGAAATCAACAAAAGTTTGGGACCCTGAAGGTATCCTGAGCACTATTCCCGCAATATCCACTGCATTATTCGGTGTACTAACCGGCTATTGGCTGCGAAGCAAAAGAGATGAAGCTACAAAAGTTGTATGGCTTTTTGTTTTTGGCAACATCGGTTTAGTTTTGGGAATAATCTGGGATGTATGGTTCCCGTTAAATAAAAATATTTGGACAAGCTCCTATGTAGTTTATACTGCAGGTTTAGCCTTGCACTTTTTAGCTATGTGTTATTGGATTATAGATGTTAAAGGTTATAAGTGGTGGACTAAGCCGTTTGTTGTTTACGGCTTGAATGCGATAACGGTTTTCTTCCTATCGGGAATAGTAGGAAGATTAATGATTATGATAAAAGTTACGGATTCATCAGGTGCAGAGGTTGCGTTAAAAACTTATTTATATGAATCTCTATTCACTTCATGGCTCGACCCGATAAATGCATCGTTAGCTTGGGCAATCACTTATATAATTATCTGGCTGGGATTAATGTGGATTCTTTACGCTAAAAAGATATTTATTAAAGTGTAAAATAATTCTGTTTCTACTCGAGCAATTACTTGCATCCCAAACCATCTTAATATGGTTATGAATGCAATTTTAATATCCGCTCCTACTATTTTGCAATCGTATCCTCATTACATATATTTCACAAAAAAATTTTAAAGGAATATTTATATGGAATTTGAAAGATCAGCCGGAATATTGCTTCATCCTACTTCATTACCGGGAAAATTCGGAATCGGAGACATGGGTCCCGAAGCATATAACTTTATTGATTTTTTGGAATCTGCCGGACAAAAGCTTTGGCAGGTTCTGCCATTGGGTCCTACGGGTTATGGCGACTCACCCTACCAATGCTTCTCCGCTTTTGCAGGTAACCCGCTGCTTATAAGTCCCGAAATATTAAAACAAGATGGCTTTCTTC
This sequence comes from Ignavibacteriales bacterium, assembly GCA_020061465.1. Lineage (GTDB taxonomy): Bacteria > Bacteroidota > Ignavibacteria > Ignavibacteriales > Ignavibacteriaceae > JAGUYG01. The sequence continues at coordinate 5,048 of JAGUYG010000037.1, read as the reverse complement.
ATGATGATGATCTAAATGAAATTCCGGCACATAACCCTCATCAAATAGATTATGGCGAAATAATTCATTACAAAAAAAAATTATTGAACATAGCCTTTGAAAATTACAAACGTAACAACAACGGAATGGAAGCCGCATTAAATGACTTCGTTAATCATAATCAAGATTGGATTGAAGATTATGCCTTCTTTATGGCGGCAAAAGATTTCCATGACGGCAAGCTTTGGACAGAGTGGGATAAAGCATTGGTTCGACGTGAGCCTAATGCGTTGAATGAATGGAAAGAAAAGTTAGCTGACAGAATTTACTATTACAAGTTTGTTCAATTTAACTTTCTGAAGCAGTGGACGAACCTAAAAGAGTATGCAAACAAAAAAGGAATAAAAATTATAGGCGATATGCCAATATTCATTGCTTATGACAGCGCCGACCTGTGGGCGAACAAAGAATTATTTACGGTTGATAAAGACGGAAAACTTGAAACGGTTGCCGGCGTTCCACCGGATTATTTTAGCGAAACAGGGCAGCTTTGGGGAAATCCTCTCTATCGGTGGGATAAAATGAAAGCTGACGATTTCCTCTGGTGGCGCAAAAGAATGGCTCAAGCTTTAACTATGGTCGATATAATAAGAATTGATCATTTCCGCGGATTTGAAGCTTACTGGGAAATTCCCGGGGGAGCTAAAACTGCAATAAAGGGCAGATGGGTAAAAGCACCGGGAAAAGAATTATTTAATTCAATTAAAAAACATCTTGGAACACTTCCGATAATTGCCGAAGATCTTGGTGTAATAACTCCTGAAGTTGAAGAGTTGAGAGATTACTTTGAATTCCCCGGAATGAAAATATTGCAGTTTGCTTTCGGAAAAGATATGGAATCGAAATTTCTTCCGCATCGTTATCCGCAGAACTGTGTGGTATTTACCGGCTCGCATGATAACAACACAACAAGAGGCTTCTTTGGAAAAGAAAAAAACAACAAGAACGATATCTATCAACATGCACAAAAGTATCTGAACTATTATGGTGACGATATGAGCTTTGCACTGATACGCGTCGCTTACGCTTCTGTTGCAGATATTGTGATAATACCTATGCAGGATATTCTTAATCTGGGCGGTGAGGCAAGAATGAACTTTCCGAGCAAACTTGGCGGTAATTGGACCTGGCGGTTTACCTGGGATCAAGTAAGTAAAAACATTCCGGATGTATATAAAGAATTAAGTGTTCTTTATGAAAGACCCATCATCGAAAAAACAAAAACTGAAATTATTACTGAAGAGTTATAATATTTTGCCATGTTAGAATTAATAAAAAAATTGCTGCTTACGGATAAACCGGAAAGCAAAATATTAAACGGTGATAAAACAACTTTTAGCCAATCCGATGAAGAAAAGAAGCTGCATGTGGCTACATGTGCATTGTTTGTAGAAATAGCTAAAGCCGACAGCGAATTCACTTCGGAAGAGAAAAACAAAATTATTTCCATAATGAAAGAAGCGTTTAAGTTGGAGGATTACTATGTTAACGAATTGCTTGAGTTAGCCGAACAGGAAGTATATGAAAGCGTAAGCATTTATGAATTTACTTCGATTATAAATCAGCATTTTTCCGAAAAGGAGAAATTTGAGCTGTTAAAAGATTTATGGCGTTTGATTTATGTTGACGATCAACTTCATAAGTACGAGGATGTGCTGATAAAGCGTATCGGAGGTACGTTAAACTTAGAGCATCAAAAAATTATTGGCGCAAAGCTTTTGGTTAAAGAAGAAATAGAGCGATCGAAGCAAAAGCTATAAATTACATTTTGCACTGTTAAAAGATGTCATCTTTATACTCCAAACTTTTCCGTGTAAGATGAAATTATAATTCGTGCATTATTTCTTTTTCAATAGCTTGAATTAACTCTTCACTCTCCGGTTTAACTTTAGAACGGAATCTTTTAACAATATCTCCGTTCTTTGCTATAAGAAATTTTTCAAAATTCCATTTTACATCGCCGGATTCAGTCATGGTATTATTAGTCAATCTTTCGTAAAGAGGTGAGCGATTTGTTCCGTTTACATCAATCTTATCAAAAAGTTTAAATGTTACTCCGTAGTTGATCGAACAAAATTCTTTTATCTCTTTGTTTGTACCGGGTTCCTGTCCTCCAAACTGATTGCAGGGGAATGCCAGTATCTCAAAGCCCTTGTCTTTATATTCTTCATAAATTTTCTGCAGTCCTTCGTATTGAGGTGTATATCCGCATTCGCTTGCAACATTTACAATCAATAAAACTTTTCCTTTATAAGCGGATAGATTTATTTCATTGTCTTCCATATCTTTGACTGCAATATCGCTAATATTATTGTTCATTTTTACGTCTCCCGTTTTTGATTCATTGGTTAAAGCAGCAGATTCATTACGATTGCTGCCGCAAGCAGATAAAACTAGAAGCATGGCTGACACTGAAATTAGTGTTAAATAAATTTTCATTCATTTCTCCTGATTAATAAATTGCAGCACAAATATGTTCACTATAAAACATTATATCAATATCATCAGCCTGCTGATTATAGATATTGTGACCAGTTTGTTCTATCTAAAATATTTTGATTCGGTTATCATCGCAGGTGGTTTTTTTGTTGGTTTTTTTTTGATAATGCTTCTTGTTGATAAGATAGTAAAAAAATCCTCAACAAGCGAAAAAAGGTTTCCAGCGGTTCAGATAATAATATTTTTTGTTCTAACAATTTCGGCTGTTATTTTCTCCTCTATTGCCGAAACTACCGATGAATTATTAAACAGCGGTCAATCACTAATCAGTTCGGTATTATTAATCTCGCTGATTAGCTTGACTACACCGGTTAAAAGGAAAGAAAGAATAAATATCTCTCTCATCGCTGCTGCTCTTTTATTCTCATTTATTTTTTTATTAAACGGAATTGGTGGAGCGGTATTTATTATTTATGCTCTTTTTCGTTATCGAAATGAGTTGGTTAAGCTTGCTTTGTTTTTTATTACCACTCTCATTTTTACAGCTCTTCTTTTTCTGTTAATACCCGTCTCCTATTTAGGGATAGACCTAACAACCATTTTAAACGTATTTCCGATTTGGCTTATCGTAATATTTATTATTGTAACTCTGTATACAGGTTGGATGATAACAGACCAACAAGAACTATATTTTACGTCAGGATTATTTTCATTTCTCCTGGCTGTGCTTTTCATTATATACAATTCGGATAACGGATTAGTAAATTCGCTTCTCAGCGGCAGCGATTATTTGCCGCAGCTTTTCTTTGCCGTTCCGTTTTGCATTTCCGCATTGAAAGATTACGAAGTGGATAGATTCCTCGGAAAGGTGATGACTCCGTGAGGTGGAAACATAAAAATATTTTTAGAAGTGCCTATTTCTATTTTATATCGGCAACACTGCTGTCTCATTTATATTTAATGTTAATAACCTTTTGGAATGATGAGCATCTTTTGAGTGCATTGCTGATAATACCGGTAGGAATTTTTAGTTACAAACTAACTATTGCATTATTTGAATACGTAAACAGAACGCGGTAAAACGATTAGGTTCAAGAAAATTTTCATTGATAATAATAAAAGAATTAGATAAGTTATATCAAAGTTGAAAATCATTTTAGAAAATTACATGGGGGGAACCATGTTAAGAAGATACCATAGTTTAAGAATTTATCTAGTTTTGTTATTTCTCGTATCTACCCTAACTCTAAGCAGAAACATATTCGGTCAAGAGAACTATTGGGAGAAATTAGGGGGACCTTATGATGACCAAATCTTAGACATTCTTACTACACCAAATGGTTATATTTTTGCATCAATTTCGTACGGGGGTTTATTTTTATCAATCGATAATGGTTACAACTGGAGTAAAATTTATAATGAAATAGTATATTCAATTTGTTTTTTTAATGGAAAACTCTTCGCTGCTTCAAATAACCTACTTTTAATCTCAACTAATTACGGTCAGGACTGGATTATAAGGGAACATCCGTTTACCTTTAAAAAAATCGCTACTAATAATCAGGGAATTATTTTTGGTGCTAAACTAGGGTTCAATGGTGGTTTGCTCAAATCTTCCGATGAGGGAAATGCTTGGGAAATTGTATTTTCTCAAAATATAGGCAGTATCGCATTTCAGCAGGATGATGCTATATTTATTATTACAAAAGATGATTACATTTCTAGTACATATTACTTAAACTTTTTCAAGTCTACAGATAATGGCAATACCTGGTTAGAAGTAAATTTCCCGGGCATTTCAATTCCTCATTACAATGTCGCCGCAACGAATCATACCGGAATTCTTTTTGTTGGTATAAAAAACTATCATGACTTTAGTAGTGCAGTTTATCGGTCAACCGACAGCGGAGTAACTTGGGAAGCTTGCGATCAGAAGAATAAAACTTTCATTCCTAATAGTTTCTATTCTGAATCAAATAATTTTATGTATTCAGGTGTTGATCAAGGTGTAGCTAAATCAACCGATAACGGTAAATCCTGGGACTTGCTAAATTTAGGTTCTGAATACATTAATATTAATTCGATTACAATAAATTCTTTAGGGCATATTTTAGCGTGTGCGGTACATCCGACAAAAATATTTGGTTTGTGGCGGTCAACTGACGAAGGTTTAACCTGGCATCAGACCGGTTTTGATAATATTGCACAGGTTAAAGCAGTAACGTTTGATGAGCACAACAATATTCTTCTGGCTACTTTTAAGAATATTTTTAAGTCGATAGCCGGAGGTACTGGATGGGAGTTATTGCTTTATATAAGTAGTTATGGAATTAATTCCTTAGCAATTGATACGAAGGGAAAAATCTACGCAATAGGTAAACCCGTTTATGTGTCTGATGAAACCGGACATAATTTTGTGAGGTTGTTTCTTCCGTATGAGCCTGTTGCAAACACAATTTGCTTTAAAGATACTAAATTTTTCCCAAGACGTTGCTTGGGAAAAAAGCCCCGATGAAATCGGGGGAAAAATAAACCTGTCCGAAGGATCGTTCCGAGAAAATTCGTATTAT
>JAGUYG010000074.1 GCA_020061465.1 Ignavibacteriales bacterium | reverse complement strand
AGTCGGATGCCAGACAGGATTGTCGAAGTAAACTGGAGTTATAGGAAAGATAGTATTGCGTTTTCCGTTGTCGGTTATATTATCTGTGCACGAAATAAAGAGTGTGAATATTAGAACGATAGAAATAAAAATGAATTGAATATGCCGTCTAAGTCTTTTAAATATTTTAAAATTTGATTGATTGTTTTGCTTCTTAAGAATTTTATCTGCCTTAATACTGTTATTTAACCTTTCCACATAATAAAAATTGAAAAAAATCTTATTAAACCATTGTTCAACTTTTATAATTTTTTTATTTATTATTCCGATAGGCATTTGAATTACTTTATTCATTGTTACAATAAATATTATCTACAATTACGACATTTGTCGTTATCTAATCAACACCATCTTCTTTATTCCTCTAAACTCTTTTTTGCTTTCTGTTCCTATAACAGTCAATCGATAGAGATAAACTCCTGAACTTAATCCTTCAGCATTGAAAATAACTTCGTATACTCCGGGAGATTTTGGTTCATTCACAAGTGTAGCTATTTCTCTGCCAAGTAAGTTAAAAATTTTCAGTGTGGTATGTAGAGACGGGGCATGTCCGAAGGATCGTTCCGACCCCTTCTCTACAAAAGGAATGGAAAATCTTATTGTTGTCGTTGGATTGAAAGGATTGGGATAGTTTTGAAATAGATTATAACTTAGTTTCTGAATTTTGTCATCCGTTGAGATAGAAGTCAATAGAGTATCATACTTAAGGATAGTAGCATATTCTCCGGCTGCCCAACCGGAATTATTATTAACAAAAAATACCGAAACTAAATTGTTGCTTGTTATTTTCTTTTGCATCTCCCAAGTATTACCGCCATTGGAAGTATAAAATATTTCACCCTTATTCCCCACTATAAATCCGTTATTATAATCAAGAAATTGAAAATCATTTCCACCAACTGAGCTTAAGAAATTCCAGGTTTGACCGCCGTTCGTTGAGCCTAAAATTCCCGTATTAGATAAAGCCCATCCATTCAACTCATCTATAAATTTAATTTTTAATATGTTTTTTGTTTGAGAACTAGTAAATAAAAACCAATTTTGACCGCCATCTAATGTACCCTTTATTAAACCGTTATAACCTGCACGAAACTCTCCAATGGTTCCGGCAGCCCATCCCCTATTTTCATCGATAAAATAAACAGAATTATAAATTGCCTGGTCCGTAAAACTTACTTCATTCCAGGTGAATCCACCGTCTATCGATTTCAAAATTCTTGAACCGCTAGCAGCCAAATAACCTACATTTGGATTCACAAAAAACAAATCTTTTATTGAACTTGAATAAATATCACTCCAATAATGCCCTCCATCCGTAGTCTTTAAAATCTTATCTGTTTGAGAAGCACTCCATCCAAAAGCCCACCCAAGATTGTCATCCAAAAATTGAACTTTTTTTAATTGAATAGATAAGTTAAGATTATCAATTGTCCAGGTATTCCCGCCATCGGTAGTTTTTGCAATAAGATCATTACCCGAGGCCCAACCTTTACTTTCATTTATAAAAAATACCGATGTAAAACCTTCCACAACATTTATAGTTTTGGGTAACCACGTATTTCCACCGTCGGTAGTTTTATAAATCATGCCCTTAGAACCTACGGCAACACCCGTTAAAGTATCGGTGAAAGAAATTGAATAAAAATGATATGGATAAAATTGTAAAATAAGACTTTCAGTCCAGTTATAACCCCCATCTGTAGTTTTATAAATAACAGGTTTACCTTTATAAGTTCCGGCGAGCCATCCTTTCATTTTATCAGCAAAGTAAATTGAATAGTTAGTCGAATTGAAGGGATTGAATTTAGCCCAGGAAGTTCCACCATTAGTTGTACGAAAAACAAAATGCCAACCTGCAGCCCAGCCAAAGGCAGAATCAATGAAACAGATTGAATAAAGGTCTTCAGATAATCCTGTATTATATTCAAACCAGCTCAAACCGCTGTCTTCCGTCTTCATCAATCTGCCGTACTGACCCACTCCCCATCCTGTATTTTCATCAAGAAAATGAATATCGTTTAAGCTGTAAAAACCGGAAGAGCTGTAAAAATGCCAGTTTGCTCCCCCATCGGTTGTTTTCATAATCCCTTTGAAGCTGCCGATTATCCATCCAACATCTTTATTTAGAAAAAAAATACGTTTACCGATATAATTATCTAATTGGCTGTACTGAAGAATCCAACTATTTCCACCATCAGTTGTATGAAGAATCGGATCGGAATAACCTGCTGCCCAGCCATTAAGTGAATCAACAAAGAATATTGAACATACGGAATCTTTTCCAATATTGTAATGAAACCAGGTTTCACCGCCGTCGGTTGTTTTTATAATGTAACCCGGTTCCCCCACTACCCAACCTGTATTTTTATCCGAAAATACTACCTGGTTCATATCAATTGAAGCCGGCATAGGGTTTTGCCATATCCATTGACCAAAAAGATTTGAACCGAAATAAATAACTATAGCAAGGATTAATAAAGCTTTTTTCATTTCCTGCTCATCTTATTAAAATTGTTTTTTTTGTTTATGAAAATTCCCAATTTAATATTTGATGATACATCTCACTGCGAAGATTATTTTTATCAAACTCTATATTAGTTCTTTTCGTTGACATTCTTCATAAACAAGTGTCGTTACCTCTCTTTTTAACTTATCTAATTCTTTTATTATTATCAATGAAAATTTTCTCGAACCTAATCGTTTTACCGCGTTCTGTTTATGTATTCAAATAATTTGAATTGCTGCTGCAGATATAATCTAATGGGAAGTGTGCTCAGCAATTTTCTGCTTACCCTGAAGGGAAATAAAATTTGCAGCGGCTTTTTATATCTCATTGAGCAGAAAAGATGAGAATTATCTAATCAACACCATCTTTTTCGTCTCAGCAAAATCACCGCTTCTTAATTGATAATAATAAACTCCGCTGGTCAGAATTGATCCCTTTGGGAAAAGTTTAGTTGCATCAAAACTTATTTCGTAAGTTCCGGGAAATTTTGTTTCATTCACAAGTGTGGCTATTTCTCTGCCGAGCAAGTCAAAAATTTTCAGTGTGGTATGTAGAGACAGGGCATGTCCGAAGGATCGTTCCGACCCCGTCTCTACAAAAGGAATGAAAAATCTTATTGTTGTCGTTGGATTGAATGGATTGGGATAGTTTTGAAACAGAGAAAATTTATTAGGCGAATCAAAATTATCAATAACCGACGTTGTTGAAGATATGCTTTTATAAATACCTGAGTTAGTTGAAGCATACAAATAACCATTTTTATCAATTGACAATGAGTTCACAGCCCAATTACCCAAACCATAGTTAATATGGCTCCATGAAGCCCCAAAATCAGTAGCCATGAATACACCATAATCAAACGTACCAAGAAAAATATGATTTAGTTCATTTATTACAATTGATCGAATATGAAATCCGAGTAATCCTGCATTAGAAAGACTCCAGGTTATTCCTTCGTCGGTGGATTTGTACACTCCTTTTCCTCTTGTCCCGGCTAACATAATATCGGTTAAGTCTAACGATAGAGCAGTAACTTCAAACCCCGGATAGAATAATTGAGTCCACGTATCGCCGTCATTCGTTGTTTTCCATACTCCTTGATCGGTGGCTGCTAGCAAGTTTCCATTCCCGTCTACCTTTAAATCATAAGTTTTTTTTCCGGTTAAACCTGCTGTTTCCCATGTACCTGCAGCACCGCCTTTTGAAGATCTGAGTGTATAGAACTCAGCTCCTATGAAGACCCAGTTAGGCTCTTAGAGAATCACTATTGATAACATGTTAACGATAATTAAGCAGCAGCTTTAATACCATAGTATTTGCAGATGGCATTAATTTCGTCTTT
>JAGUYG010000097.1 GCA_020061465.1 Ignavibacteriales bacterium | reverse complement strand
TGCCGAAATGCACTTCGGAACGATCCTTTGCAGAGGCCTGCCTGCGGCAGGTAAACATAATTCTGTGGTAGTCCGAAGCCTACTAAATTGGACTAAGCCCCTCCTCCATTTTATTTCGGCGGGCAGGTGCAAAGCGATTTTGTTAGATTACCTTTAATTTCAATAGTTTGTATTTTGTAAGTAAAGGAAATACTGACGGATTTATTCGCGGAAATTTCCTCGGGAGGTTTGTTGAACTACTCAATTAGTTTTTGGAAGCGGTTATTTTTAAAGACGTTGCTGGAATGTATCTAAATTTTGAGAATAATTTGTTAATTAGAAAATCCACAAGAAATTTTTTACGCTACTGGAAATTATGTTTCCTCAGCCTGATTTGTCTTATTTTAATTCCTGCCGCTTCCCCTTCACAAGATCATACGAACTGGAGTTATAATCTGAACATTTACGAAGTGAATGTGCGGCAATTCACCGCCTCAGGAACCTTTGCTGAGTTTGCAACCCATTTGGATAGGCTTAGAGATATGGGTGTCGGTATACTTTGGTTTATGCCTATCCATCCTATCGGCGCAAAGAATCGTTTGGGCACTCTCGGCAGTTATTACTCCGTAAAAGATTATCTTGACGTAAATCCTGAATTCGGCACATTAAATGATTTCAAATCATTAGTCGATACCATCCACGCCAAGGGTATGTATGTCATAATGGATTGGGTCGGTAATCACACCGCATGGGATAATCCGCTTACAACATCACATCCGGAATGGTATGTAAAGGACGGCAGCGGCAATTTTGTACCGCCGCACGGTACTAATTGGTCTGATGTCATCCAATTGAATTACAGTGTGCAGGGCTTACGCGATTATATGATTCAAGCCATGACTTTTTGGATAAATGAAACCGATATAGACGGATTCCGTTGCGATGCGGTCAGCTTTGTACCGCTTGATTTCTGGTCGGAAGCAATCGCTTCCTTGAAGAACGTTAAACCGGATATTTTAATGCTTGCCGAAGATGACGGTCCCCAGTATCAATCCGTCGGATTCGATATGAGTTATGCCTGGGGATTGCACGGCTTTGGAAATGGGGTTCTGAAACGCATCGCCAATAGAACTAACAATGTAACAGCACTTGACAGTTACATGAAGAATGAACTGAATACTTATTCTGATAACCATTACCGCATGTATTTCACATCCAATCATGATGAAAATTCCTGGCATGGAACGGTCTTTGAACAATTTGGTAATGCTGCGGAACCATTCGCCGTTTTAACTGCAACAATGAACGGAATGCCTTTAATCTATAGCGGGCAGGAAGCCGGATTAAATAAGCGGCTTCTGTTTTTCGACAAAGATCAGGTCTCCTGGCAGCAGCATCCTTTCGCCGATATGTACAGTAAATTGTTACACCTTAAAAAAGAAAATAAGGCGTTGTGGAATGGCACCAACGGAGGGCAGTTTCAGCGAGTAAATACTACGAATAATCAGACGATTTTTGCCTTTGTAAGAGAAAAGGAAAATGATAAAATATTTGCTGTTTTTAATCTTTCCCCCGGGTCTTATAGCGCAGCACTGCTGGATACATTGTTTTACGCTACTTATATAGATGTCTTTACTAACGATACCGTTTCATTTTACCAGGGAGCCAACATTACACTCCCGGCGTGGGATTATAATATCTACCAAAAGATCAATGCAGCAACTGGAATTGCAAATGAATTTAAAACGCTGAAAGAATTTGTCCTTTATCAGAATTATCCTAATCCATTTAATCCTGCAACACGTATCCGCTACAAAATAGGCAGCACAAAATTTGTTTCAATAAAAGTATTCGATATACTTGGAAATGAGGTTGCGCTGTTGGTACATAGTGTAAAAGAACCTGGAATTTACGAAGTTGAATTCGATGCAAAACATTTATCAAGCGGAATTTACATTGTCAAATTATTTGCAAGTAACTTTGGAACAGACAGAAATTTTGTAAGCGTAAAGAAGATTGTACTAGCAAAATAACTACATTTGTAAACCTCCGGGGTTTGCGGCATAGCCGCAGCTATGTGGAAACCTCGGAGGTTTCAAAAGCAAAAATGTCAGGCGACAAATGTCGTAATAGTAAATAGTTTGCGGATTAACTTGTTTGGTGTATCTAAGATAAAAATAAGATGTATCAACTTACAGATAGAATAAATGTAACAGAAAGTAAGCGTATGATAAAGAAAAAGGATTCTCTGAATTTAATTATTGAAAAGAAAGTAAAACTTTCGTTTGTACTCATCATTGCAGTTTGTATAGCTCCGAATATAATTGCTCAAGAAGATTTTAAATTAGATAAATTTGATACGACACACGAAATCCTTAACTTCGGATACGGTTACGATAGTCTGCTCACTCAGTTAGAAACGTGGCGCCAAAGTCCTCATATTACAATAGATTCTATTGGTGCAAGTGTTTTAGGGCGAGCAATCTGGATGTTAACTATCAGAGGAATGCAGAGTCACTTTCTTCCTATTTACCGCGTAGCAATACATGCAAGAACACATCCGAATGAAGTTCAATCGGAAATGCTTTCGCATCGCATAATCGAATATCTGATTGAAGACAGCCCGCTCGGTGAATTGTTACGCGATAGATTCGTCTTTCACATCGTGCCAATGTATAATCCCGATGGTGTTGAATTACGTTATGGAAGACAAAATGCAAATTACGTTGATCTGGAACGCAATTGGTTTACCTATCCCCACGAACCCGAAGTTGAAGCGTTAAAAAATAAATATCTTGAATTCATGGAATCTTTCCTGCCGATTCGAATTGCACTTAATATGCATGGCGATGGCGGTGCTGCTAAAGATTATTTTGTTTTTCACCATGAAAACGGAACATCGGCACAATTCGTTGAGGATCAGAAAAAGTTTATTACAGCAGTACGTAATTACTGGGTTAACGGAATTCATGATTGGAATTATATGGTTTCCTGGACTGACGGCAATCCTCTTGTTTATCCTGAAAGCTGGTTCTGGGAAAATTACGCCGAATCTGTAATGGCGTTAACACATGAAAAATGTCCAACCCAAAACGATGCGCACTATGATTCGTCAGCATTTGCTTTACTTAATGGAATAATAGATTATTTAGAAATCACCTCTGAGGTTGAAGATATATCTGATTTTCCTGAGATGTTTTCGCTTTATCAAAACTACCCGAATCCGTTTAACTCTTCAACACGAATAGAATTTTCAATATATAAAAGTGATTTTGTGATATTAGAAATATTTGATGCTCTTGGTATAAAAGTTAAAGAACCAATAAGACAAGAATTATTTGCAGGCAATTATTCAATAATTTTTAACGCTGAAAATTTACCTAACGGAATATATTATTATCGATTAATTGTAGATAACTTTACACAAATAAAAAAAGCCATATTGTTGAAATAGATTATTAGATTAACACTGACCGAAACAATTGTTAAATACAAACAAAAAGCATTTATCTTGTGAAGGGGGTTGCTCAACGCGTAAGTTGTCTTGTTTATTGCATTCAGCAGCACATTAATCATTCTTTTTAACAACTAAAACAGGAGTTAATGTATGAAAAAGTATTTTGCAGAATTCATCGGTACCTTTTGGCTGGTGTTGGGGGGCTGTGGAAGCGCAGTTTTAGCTGCTGCATTTCCTGAACTGGGTATTGGTCTTTTGGGTGTTGCATTGGCTTTTGGATTAACTGTACTAACCATGGCTTATGCAATCGGTCATATTTCGGGTTGTCATTTAAATCCTGCTGTTTCAATAGGACTTTGGGCTGGTGGTCGATTCCCTGCAAAAGAATTGCTTCCATATATAATCGCTCAAGTTCTTGGAGCTGTAGCTGCCGGTGGGGTTCTTTATATTATTGCAAGCGGCAAAGCCGGCTTTGACGTTTCCAGCGGTTTTGCTTCTAATGGATACGGGGATCATTCGCCGGGCGGTTACTCATTGTTTTCGGCTTTGGTTACTGAAGTCGTAATGACCATTATGTTTCTGTTTGTAATTATTGGTGCAACCGATAAACGCGCACCGCAGGGCTTGGCACCAATCGCAATAGGACTTTGCCTTACCTTAATTCATTTAATCAGCATCCCGGTAACAAACACATCGGTTAATCCGGCAAGAAGCACAGGTGTTGCACTATTTGCAGGCGGCTGGGCAATTGCACAATTATGGCTGTTTTGGGTAGCACCAATCATAGGTGGAATTTTAGGCGCAGTGGTCTACAAGCTTATCGGAGGAACAAAGGATTAATTTCGGTTATGCCGAATAAATTCATTTCAAATTTTTTATGCCGTGCCAAGTTCGGATTTCTTAATCCTTCTGGTGCGGCATTTCTTTATGCAATTTTCGAGGAGATTGTTGGCAAACCATCTGAAACAACTGAAGTTTTCTTTAGCGAAATAATCGACCAATCTTTAGTGTGGAATAACCGGTTTATCAATAGAAGGTGGCAGCAAAAGAAGGTTAAAAGAATTGATGCTGAACTGTTTTTTTCACACCCCTCCGTCTTGGCTCGGCCAAGCCGAGACAGGTCGCCCCTCTCCCGCCTTCACTTCATTTAGGACGGGCAAGCCCGCCTAACATATCCGATTCTAATGGAGTCAGTCGGGTAAACAAGAGGGGACAGTTCGCTTTTTTTTAAAGAATGATGACGTTATACTGACTACTCATTATAAAGATTAAACCTTTTTAAATAGAAGTAAAAGTTTGTATAAGAAAGCATGTAGCCCCTTCTTGTCCGAAGGATTCTTTGAAAGAAGGGAAGTCAAATTGATCCTTTCCTAAGGATCGTTCCGACGGAAAGGGATGTGTTAAAAGCAATGAACTATAAAACAAAATTTATAAAAGCAGAGTTCGCTTGAAAACAACGGAGAATAGTACACACCCCTCGCCCCTCTCAAGAGGGGACGGTTCGCTTTTTTTATTGAGATTTTTATTGCTATGTATTAACGTTTAAAGATTTGAAAGTAATAGATTAACTATTCGCATCTAATAATTTCTTATTTCCTTTAATTCAAAATTTATTTCATCCAAACCAAATAATTTTTGAATGAGGAAGGGAATCCCCGTTCCTTTCATCTTTATATTTGCCTTCACAAGTCCTATGTTTTTTGCAAGCCACTCGATCGATCTTTTTTCTGTTCCGTCTGCTGAGATAATATTTGTTGAAACAGGGATGCAGTAAAAATTGCCTGCCGGTGTTGAGATATATTCTTGTTCTAAAATCTCTACTTCAACAATAGTTGATATTGAATCGTTTTTATAAATTTCTATCCCGGACCAACTCCACTTTTGTTCGACAGTAAAAGGCATTATCAATCGTGGAATCGGGGAGGGATAAAAATATTCATTTTGCCAGAGTAAAATTTTATTTTCTGCTTTAGTAACAAGCACCACATTATCTTTCAACTCAAGATATTGAGCGTACACAATACCCGGCAATGTATAGCTGAGCTTGAAACCGTTTTCTAAAGAATCTATTATACAATAACCCTCACCAAGATTGGTGTTATAAACTAACTTTAAACCTGCATTGATTGGATAATATTCTTTGCCATACAAAGTTTTATTGTTTAAAAGATTTTTTTCAATTTGGGCAAGGGAATCAGTCGAGGGAAAATATAATATCACAAGGAGTGAAATTATTATTTGCTTCTTACTTATCGCCATAATCATAACCCGACTAAATGAAAGATCATCTCCGGAAAAAATTATTACTGGAACTATAATGCCGGCTGTTCGTGGGTTAAGCAATGAAGCGTACCTAAGCCCCATACTAAATCAACCGCATGAATTCCGATTACATGTCGATCAGTTATTAATTCTGATAGAATACCAAGTGCATATCGGTCGTTTTCATCATTGAATGTCGGAACAAGTACCGCAGCATTGGCTATATAAAAGTTAGCATAGCTTGCAGGCAGCCGCATTCCTCTGAATTTTATCGGACCAGGCATAGGTAATTCAACAACGTTTAACTTGCTGCCGCCTTCTAAACGCATATCATTAAGACGCTCTTTGTTTTCCTTTAACAATTTGTAATTTTCATCGCGCTCATTTTTCTCGCTTACGATTACAACAGTATTATGATTCACAAACCTACACAAGTCGTCAACATGCCCGTGAGTGTCGTCCCCCACTATTCCCTTCCCTAACCAAAGAGTATTCGTTATGCCAAGATATTTATTAAAGATATGCTCATAATCTTTTTTTGTAAATCCTTCATTGCGCACTTGAACATGCTTATCCAACAAACATTCTTCGGTTGTTATCAGTGTTCCTCTTCCGTTTGTGTCGATACTTCCGCCTTCTAATACTACATGCTTGTTTTTATGAACAGCAAGGAATTTTCGCAATCCAAATTTCTCGGCAATATAATCGGGCAGCTTTTCATCAGCTTTGTAATTCGAATAATTTGCCCATGCATTAAACCTGAAATGCACCAGTGCGATCTCATCATTAGATTTAACAAAAACAGGTCCTGAATCTCTCGTCCATCCCCTATTTGTTTTTAAGATATGAACTTCAATATTGTACAAATCAACATGAGCAGCTTTAAGTAAACGCTTTATCGAGAGAGCATGCGATTTATTCTCAACAATAATTCTAACTTTTTCACTTATCGATATTTTTTTTACTATTTCGGTATAAACCCATGGAATCGGTTCGAACTTGCCGGGCCAATCACTTTTGTTGTGGGGCCAGCCGACCCACGTAGCATCATGCTTTTCCCACTCCGCAGGTAAATAAAATTTTTGTTCGAAAGGTGATTTGTTTTTTTCTTTCATTATCAAACTTACTAATCAATAAACCTTTTTTGAATTTCATTATAAGAATCGATTCTTCTATCTCTTAAAAAAGGCCAGTTTCTTCTTATATATTCTATTCTATCCATGTCTATTTCGGCTAATAGAATTTCTTCCTTATCCGTTGAAGCTTCGGCAATAACAACGCCCTGCGGATCGGCTACAAAGGAAGCACCCCAAAATTCGATTCCGGCTGAATCATCCGTTTGCGTTTCGAGCCCTACTCTGTTCACTGCCGCAACATAAACGCCGTTTGCAATAGCGTGACCACGCTGTACAGTTTTCCACGAATCAAATTGTGGCTTTCCGTGTTCTGCTTTTTCATGCGGATGCCAGCCGATTGCAGTCGGATAAAAAATTATATCAGCTCCTTGCAGTGCCGTAATTCTTGCAGCTTCGGGATACCACTGATCCCAGCAAATTAATGTACCGATGTTTCCAAAAGTTGTCTTAAAAGATTTATATCCCAAATCGCCTGGTGTGAAATAAAATTTTTCATAATATGCAGGATCATCGGGAATGTGCATCTTCCTGTAAATGCCTTCAATTTCACCTGTTTCATTTATTACTGCAAGACTGTTGTGGTATAAACCTTTTCCTCTTTTTTCGAATATAGGAACTATAACTACTACGTTTTTCTTCGCTGCAATTTTTGAAATTGATTCAGTCGAAGGTCCGGGAATAGTTTCCGCAAGATCAAAATATTTTATGTCCTCTCTTTGGCAAAAGTACGGCGATCGAAAAAGTTCAGGCAGACAAATTACTTGCGCACCTTTCTTAGCCGCTTTGCCAATCCAATCGATTGCCTTTTTTAAATTATCATTGGGATTTTTTAAGACGGACATTTGGAGGAGTCCGACTGTAATTTTTTTGAGGGAAGTATTTTTTTTCATAAAAATAACAATTTTGTTCTCTAAACTTTATGGAAATCTAAACAGAGTGTTTAAGTATGTCAAGATGAATTTTGTTTTTATGAAATTATTACCGGTTTAATGTTACGGCAACTATCTCTTAATACCCGAACGTTGAAACTAGATTACCGTTATAATCGTATTCCTTGCTTCTTTCAACTTTACCCTTACTATAAAATTCTTCTTTGCGAAGCTGTTTGTTGTCATAATAAGATTTCAGCCAGCCGTTTAATTCTCCCTTGACGTAATTTGCTTCTTCGAAAACAGCGCCGTTTTTATAATAAGCTATCCGCTTACCGTTACGTCTTCCGTTTTCGTACATTTCAATAAATTTCATTATGCCGTTCTCGTGGTATGCTTTATAATCGCCATGGAGTATATTGTCTCTATAATTTACGGATGTTGCAAGAATGCCGGTTTGATAATAAGTAAGAGAGCGTCCGTTTTTCATATCGTTATCGTAGATCGATTCTGATTTTAATTCGCCTGTTACAAAATATTCTTTTGATATGCCTTTCTTTACTCCGTTTATGTATTCACTTTCCGATTGCAGGACGCCGTTTTCATAATAGAAATAAGAGCGTCCATTTAAAACATCATTCTTATAAAGCAGTTCTGATTTTAGATATCCGCTTTCGTAGTAGGTGCGGGTAAAGTCTTCGCGTTTACCATTAACATAAAATATTTCTTCTTTCATGCTGCCGTTATCGTAATAGTTTCTTTCGGTTCTTTCTTCGGATTCGAGTTTGCCCTGGTAATCGTATCTTATTCGATTCTGCAGCTCGCCGTTTTCATATTTATCAATAACACGAAGACCGCCGGCTTCATCAAAAATTTTTACTTCACCTTCAATTCTGTCTCTTAAGTAAAGAACTTCAAGCGCAACGATTTTATTTTTGTGATACACCCTCGTTTTTCCGTGCAACTGCCCGTCGACAAATCTTCTTTCAACTTCAAGCTCGCCGGTTTGATAATAGGTGCGTGAAATATCCTGTAATAAACCATCAACATAATTCCATTCGCCTTGAAGCTCACCGGTTTTGTAGTAAGTATAAATTATCCCGTGAAGTTTGTTGTTATAATAATATTGTTCAGCCCACAGTTCACCGGTTTCATAGTACCATCTTGCTAATCCTTCTCTTAATCCATTATGGTAGTTCCATTCAATGCTTAAAAGTCCGTCGGGGAAATACCATTTAGATGGACCTTCTTCTTTACCGTCTTGAAAATTCCATTCTTTCCACAATCTTCCGTTAGGATAAAATTCTTTATAAATTCCGTGCAGCTTACCGTTGATGTACTGTCCTTCTGTTTTAATTAGACCGCCGGGATAATACGTTTTTTTTATTTCGATACCTGCCTGTTGTGCCAAAATAAAAGCAGGATAAAAAATAAAAGTGATAAAAATGTAAATTCGGAACGATCGAGGCTGTGTGAAAAGTACCATTGTCATTTTCGAAGGATCATTTTGATCGACCGAAGGGAGAAATCTTTTCCAAGGGATCCTACGGAGATTTGGTTTAGATTTCTTCCCGCTTTGCGGGACTCCGCTCCTTCGAAATGACAGTTTTGAATTTTCACACAATCTCGATTCTTTGGAGAAGAATTGTGTCGGAACGATCCTTTCCAAAGGATCCTTCGGACGGAGAAGATTATGCATTGATTTTTCTTGAATAGGATTACCGATCATTAAATTAAAGTTGAATTAACGCCGCAAAAATAAAATTATTTCGGCAGGCAGAAAATGTAGTTAGATACACCCTTAAGCGATGGCTAATAGATATTATCTTTTAGATCGCTAACTCATGTGGAAGAATGTCATCTTTATTAATCACTCACCTTACGCACGGTTAAGAGATGACATCTTTTTGTATTAAGTAAAAATCACCAATATTTGAGTTAAGATGCTGTTTTAGCGCAAAATCGTTTTCTAAGTAAAAGATGTCATCTCTACGTTCCGAACTTCCCTGCGTAACATGAGTTAATCATTTAGTTGTAAAACCAGAGCGCTCGATAAGCAATTTAGCTTTTGATGCATCTTCTTCACTCTCAAAGGAAAGCCGGAAAGTTCCCCCTTCTCCTTCTCTTATCTTTAATAGTTCAATATCTTTTATATTAATTGAATTAGTGAACAGCACAGTTGTTAGTTTGCTAAGAACACCGGGCTCGTCTTTTACATAAACAAAAATGTCGAACAAAGGATTTAAAAATCCTTTGGTATTCTTTGGAATTTCATCGCGACGCATTCTTGCATTATCAAATTCTTCTTCAATCTTTTTTATTTCGTCCTTTTGCAGCAGTTCGCGAATTGAATTCAAACAGCTAATTAATTTATCTATCGAACTTAAAACTTCCTCTTTGTTCAGCTTAAGCACCGAACGCCAGATATTGAAATCCCCCGAAGCAATACGGGTCATATCTCTAAAACCACCGGCTGTAAAATCTAAATAATTTATTTCGCTCTTTTCATCGACTACTGTGTTAACAAGCGATACGGCAAGTAACTGCGGCAAATGGCTGACGCGTGCGATAATTTTATCGTGAATAAAGGGATCTAAAAATCTTACACGCGCACCTAACGAAGTTATCAAATCGGCTAATATTCTCGTCTGAGGAAAATCTTTGGCTTGCGAAGAAAGTATATAAACAGAATTTTCAAACAGCAGCGGATCCGAATTTTCGTACCCCCCTTTCTCTTTCCCCGTCATAGGATGACCTCCGATATAAACACCCGAAGATGAAAGTGATTTCCATTTTTCTTCAAAGATGCCCTTTACGCCGCAAACATCGGTTAAAATTTGTCCATCCTTTAACAGAGGAACAATTTGCTCAAATATTTTTAGAGAAGACTCCGTCGGAAGGCAAAGAAATATAATATCCGAATTGACGTCTTCCTGTGCACTTTTCAGCTTATGATCAATTACCTTACTGCTGTAAGCCAAATTTAAAACTTCATGACGATCAAAAGCAGAAATTGAAATTTCGGGATTAAATTTTCTTACAGCTCTGGCAATAGAGCCTCCTATTAGACCAAGTCCAATTATTGAAATTGAATTAATTATCGGGTGCATTATTCGAGGAAATTAATTTTCATATAGATTAAGAGATATTTAATTACGCAGCCTTAAAGACAAGCTACATTTTTCTTCCGATTACCTCTGCAATAAGCTTAACCTGTTTCATCAACTCTTCGAATTGATCGGGAAGCAATGCCTGCGGACCATCGGATAGGGCATGTTCCGGATCGTGATGAACTTCGATCATCAATGCATCGGTACCGGCAGCAACCGCAGCGCGAGCCATCGGAAGCACTTTATCTCTCAACCCGGTTGCATGTGACGGATCTGCGGCAATCGGTAAATGGCTTCGCTTATGAACAACCGGAATTGCCGAGAGATCGAAAGTATTTCTTGTGTATGTTTCGAATGTTCTTATTCCTCTTTCGCATAGTAATACTTCTCTGTTGCCGTTCGAAAGAATGTACTCTGCAGACATCAGCCAGTCTTCGACCGTAGCGGCAAGTCCCCGCTTTAGCATCACCGGTTTTGTTACTTTACCAAGCTCTTTGAGAAGAGAGAAGTTTTGCATGTTACGCGCACCTATCTGAAAAATGTCGGTGTATTTATAAATTAATTCAATCTGATTTACTTCCATCACTTCAGTAATAACTAATAGATTAAATTTGTCAGCCGCAGCTCGAAGCAGCTTTAAGCCTTCCTCGCCCAATCCCTGAAAAGAGTACGGAGATGTTCTTGGTTTAAATGCACCTCCGCGCAGAATTTTTGCGCCCGCCTTTGCCACGATTGAAGCAATTGTAAATATCTGTTTTTCATTTTCAACCGAGCACGGTCCTGCAATCATTACTACTTTATTACCGCCTATTTCAACATCTTTAATTTTGATTATAGTATCTTCTTTCTGAAAGGTTCTGCTTGCAAGCTTAAAAGGTTCGGTAATACGGTATACTTCGGAAACGCCATCTAATATTTTTACCTTTCGAATATCAAAATCGGGCTTAACACCTATAGCCCCTAAAACAATCTGCTGAATGCCGGTTGATTTGTGAACGGCAAAACCGAAATCTTCAAGGTGTTTTATTACGTTCTCTAATTTTTTCTCGTCTATATTTTTGTCCAGTACTATAACCAATTTTTACTCCGTTTTTATTAATGAAATCTTTTTTCACCGGCTTTAATCGCCAGGTCGATATAATCTTCCTTTGTAGGAATTGCGCACGAATATTTAGCGCTGTACGCACAGTAAGGATTGTAGGCTAAATTAAAATCGATTGTGTATATAAATTCTTTTTCGGGATTCAATTCAAAATCGATATAACGACCGACTCCGTAGGTTTCATCCCCGGTTGTTTTATCTGTAAACCAGATGCTGTGGTATTCTTCCCCTGAGCGGCTTACACCCTGGTATACATTTATTTTGTACTCACTTCCTTCATAGTTAAAAAGTACATAACCGTACTTCAATACTTTACGCTCTTCCCCTTTTGTACCTAAAATTATAATGGTGTCTTTAGGTTCATATTCATACAGCTTACTTTGGAATTTAAAACTCTCATTTGGTTCATAATATTTTAACGGTGCAAAATGAGCATTAGGATCCTGATTGAACGGTGAATTTGAATCGAACTGCATGAAGCTGTCTTTTTGAGCCTGATAAAATTTTATGCCGTTGAAGTATTCTTCCGTCTCAGGTGAAACATTTTTACCACAAGATGTAAGGAAAAAGAGAACTGCGGGCAGTAAAATGAGTATTTTTTTCATATCAGAATAAATGGAACTCCATTGTAATTTTTTTTGAGCGCAAGTTAACCCGATTTTTCTTTCACCTTTGATTTCAGCTCGTGCAATTTATTCAAAGCTTCAATCGGCGTTAGATTATTAATTTCTATTTCTCCTATTTCCTGGCGGAGATGATCGTCAATTATTTCAAACATGCTTATTTGGTTATCATCGCGGCGTTTCATTCTTTTTAACTTTTCTCTCTTTTCCTCGTAAGGAGTTAATTCTTTGCTTTCGAGATTCTGTAAAATTTCTTTAGCTCTGTTGGTAACGTAGCGCGGCAGTCCAGCCATTTGTGCAACCTGTATTCCATAACTATGGTCAGCTTTTCCAGGGTTAACCTTATGAAGAAATATTACTTTATCCTCGTATTCTCGAACTTCAACTTTATAATTTTTTATTCTCGGAAAGATTTCCGCAAGTTCATTCAATTCATGGTAATGTGTGGCGAAAAGAGTCTTGGCTGCAACCGAAGGATTTTCATGCAAATATTCCGTAATTGTCCATGCAATTGATATCCCGTCAAAAGTGCTTGTCCCTCTTCCAATCTCATCTAAAAGGATTAAACTTCTTTCAGTTGCATTATTCAAAATGTTTGCTGCTTCCTGCATCTCAACTAAAAAAGTACTTTCGCCGGTTGTGATATAATCGCTTGCGCCCACCCTTGTAAAAATTCTATCTACAATTCCCATCTTTGCCTGCTTTGCAGGAACAAACGAACCGATTTGGGCTAACAATACTATCAAACCAACCTGGCGAAGGTAGACAGATTTACCAGCCATGTTCGGACCGGTTAAAATTATTATTTGATTCTCTTCGTTATCAAGTATACAGTCGTTTGGTGTAAATCGTTCTCCGGGCGGAAGCAC
Organism: Ignavibacteriales bacterium; assembly: GCA_020061465.1. Classification (GTDB taxonomy): domain Bacteria; phylum Bacteroidota; class Ignavibacteria; order Ignavibacteriales; family Ignavibacteriaceae; genus JAGUYG01. Next base: position 2,203 of record JAGUYG010000097.1, on the reverse strand, counting down.
TCTCTCTACAACCGGATGGCGACCTTCAGTTATCTCCAATTTAGTTTCTTCCGTAAGGACAGGCTTCACATAATTATATTGCTCTGCACATTCTGCAAATGATAAAAAGCAATCCAACGCTGCAATAGCTTTAGCATTTAACTGAATCGATTCGGCTTCATTTGCTACGGTTTCTCTTATTTCACTAAATAGCTGAGACTCAAGCTCATAAATTTTCTCTTCGGCGTTAAGGATTTTATCCTCATAAGATTTTAACTCCGGTGTGATGTAGCGTTCGGAATTAACCAGTGTTTGCTTTCGAATGTAATCTGGCGGAATTTTATCCTTATGAGCGTTGCTTATTTCAATATAATAACCGAACACTTTGTTAAAGCTTACTTTGAGTGAAGAAATTTTTGTTCTATCTCTCTCCGATTTCTGCAGCTTTGCAATCCAATCTTTTCCGTGCAGTGCAATGTCTCTCAGTTCATCTAATTCGGGACTGAAGCCCGATTTAATAACTCCTCCGCTTAAAATATTTACCGGAGGATTGTCGACCAACGAGTTTTGAATTTTTTCAACAATTTGCTCAAGAGGATTCAAACTGTCTCTTAACTGCGAAAGTGTTTTTTGATTTAACAGCAGCAATTCTTTTTTAACATCCGGAATTTTTTTTAGTGAGGTTTTTATTGCCGTTAGATCTCGCGGATTAGCTCGTCCCGTACAAGCTTTAGAAATCAGTCTTTCAAGGTCTCCGATTTCTTTTAAATGTCCTTGAAGCTTTCTTCTTATATTTTTGTCTTTGAAGAGAGCATCGACGCTGTCTAATCTTTTCTCAATACTTTCAAGTTTTTTAAGGGGAGTTGACACCCATTTTTTTAACTGCCTTCCACCCATCGCAGTTTCAGTTTTGTCTAAAATAGAAATTAGCGTTCCTTCCCTGCCGCCCTCATGTAGTGAAAGTGTGATTTCCAAATTGCGCTTAGTTGAATAATCAAGCGCCATATATTCCGATGCATTATAAGCTGAAATTTTTGTAAGATGCGGCAGATTGGATTTCTGCGTTTCCAATAAGTAATTCAACACGGCTCCGCTGGCAACGATACCGGCTTTAAGACCTTCAATTCCGAATCCCTTGAGATTTACTGTTTTAAATTGAATTATAAGAAGGTCCTTAGCATATTCATAATTAAAAATCCAATCGTCCAGCCGGGTTAATTTTATCGAAGGATTGATTTTTGAAATTAATCCTGTAAAATATTCTCTATCCTTCTTTTGAATTAAAATCTCAGCGGGCGAAATCGATTCTATTTGCTGCGTTAACAAAGTTGAAGGAATTTCAAAAGCATAAAACTCGCCTGTAGAAATATCGCTGAACGAAAGCCCGGTAATTTCATCGTGTCTGTAGATAGCCATAAGATAATTGTTTCTCTTATGGTCAAGCAGCTTTTCGGAAAACGCAACACCGGGAGTAACAACTTCAATTACCTCCCTTTTTACAATCCCTTTGGCAAACTTTGGATTTTCTACCTGTTCACAAATTGCAACACGATAGCCGGCACGTACGAGCTTAGGCAAATAAGTATCGATTGCATGGTGCGGAAAACCGGCAAGAGGTACATCTTCGGCAGCACCATTGGCGCGTTTAGTTAAAGTAATGCCCAAAATCTTTGAAGCCGTTTTAGCATCCTCTTCAAAGGTTTCAAAGAAATCACCAACCCGGAAGAGTAAAATAGTATCCGGATAGTTTTCTTTAATCTTGTAGTACTGCGCCATTAATGGTGTTTGCTGCATAATAATCTAATTCGAATTGCGTGATAAAAATAGTCTAATACTCAAATAATATCAATTTATACAAAGTACTGCATTGGTACCCTGAAAAATTTTTTTTGAGAAATAAATCTGAACGACATAATATTTCTTTAATTATTAACTCACCTAAGCAATTTATTTGAGGACAAAGAATTGATTTGACTTCAGCCACATTAACTTACTTAACTCACGTTATGCAAAATAATAAAAAACCTTAAGGGTCACTGGTTTCAGACCCTCAAGGTAGGCTGTAAAATTTGAGAGGTAGTGGGACAAATAATTTCGCCCCATTTTTTTCAGATAATTTTTTGTTAAACTTGGTGTTTTTGTGCCTTGGTGGCAAAAAAATAGCCCCAAAGTTTCAAAGACACAAAGAGTTCACTATTTAAAAATGGGTCAACAAAAATTTTGT
>JAGUYG010000013.1 GCA_020061465.1 Ignavibacteriales bacterium | reverse complement strand
GATTTCTATCTTACGCTTAGTTAATTAAAAAATAAAATTGTGCCTGCCTGTCGGTAGGCAAGCCTTTCTACTTTCAAGTGTAATTTTTGTATACTCGTAGAAAGCAGTTAAATAAATAAAAAAATATAATCTAAATGAGTCAAACAATATCATTATCTATAAAATTATGGTATGTTATTCATATCCCTTTAATTTATTCTACGGATAATCGTCTTACTTCTTCTCTATATTCTGTTTGTTTCATTTTTATTACTCTAACCGTTTTTGCACTCTTTAATCCATTTGCTAGTTGAGAATTATTTTCTGTTTTACGATCCTAATATTAAACGGAAGTGCACACCAACGCACAGCTTTAATCTTGGCACACTTTACTGCAATTATTATTTCTGGCTTAATCTGATAATATTTAATAATGGAATACCTCATTCATATCCCTCTTATCAACTTTTTAACTATTTATCCCCACTGCCATAAGAAGAGCGATTGTAACTTAACTAATTTTTTTCTTTTACGCCACAAGTTTTTTGAAATGCTGAGGCTGACAAGCATTATACAGCAGCCTCAGAGGTTTTTGTACTGTCTTGCACCGTGTAACCTCGGAGGTTTATGGATGGCGTTATTTTGTGAGTACCATTTTCTTCACGCTTATAAAATCTCCTGCTGAAAGCCTAACAAAATAAATTCCGCTTGATATTCCGCCTGCGGCAGTCTCTGCATCGAATACAACTTCATATACTCCGGGTTCTTTTACTTCATTTACAAGCGTCGCAACCTCTCTTCCTAACATGTCATAAATCCCAAGTGTTACGTGTCGTAGAGTCGGGGCATGTCCGAAGGATCGTTCCGACACCGTCTTTGCAATCTTAGGTATCATAAATTTAATTTTTGTAATTGGATTAAAAGGATTTGGATAGTTCTGATAAAGCACAAAATTTTCCGGATTCAGATTTTCATTTGCTGCAATGGATGTCAGCACAGGATTCTTTTTAACAATTCTTAAGTTGTCAAAATAAATAATACCCGAAACAGCCGAACCCGGTGCATCCGTCAATTGAAAACTATCTATTCTGTATAATGCATTATCCAATTTTGAATTGCCAATCCATGTTCCAACGCTGTTAGGGTCGGAAAGCTGCCATTCTATTAAACGCCAACCGATCCAATCTATTGTATACCAATTAGAAACTTCATGATCTGGCCAGGAAGTTCCGTTCCCTTCGTCAAGCGCAAACCGGAATCTTGTTCCGCTTCCATCTCCATAAATATAAACTTGCAGAACGTAGCTGGTATCGAATACCACATCTCTTGGTGCACCGTTGGATAAATATTCTCTCAACAACTTTGACGATACTGACATATCCCATTCGTACTTCAGATATGCTGCTTTGGCAGGAGTTGAAGCCGGTAAATAAATTTCGCTTGTATAACCGAATGCCGTACCCGAAGGTACTATACCGCGTGTGCTTCCGCTGTAACCCGGAGCCTCCCAAAATCCTTCTTTGCTGAAGTCGTCAATCATCTTACGTTCGTTATAATACATGTCGGCTGTTTTAAATTTTAGCTCACTCTCCGACTCCATTTTGTTTCCATGAATATCTTCGATGCTGGTTGTTAAAAGAACAGAGTACTCGGCATTGTTTATTAGCGGCTGCTGTGTTTTTAGGTTAAGGAGATTTCTGCTGCCGTGTTTGTATATGCGAATATCTTTGCTTAACTGATTTTCATTTTGAATTAATTTTACCGTGTTGTGGTTAATTGTTCCTGTATTAATTAACTCATCAAATTCGATTGAGATAACTCCTTCAACATCAAATTTTTCCTCAGTCGCTTCACCCGAAGGAAACGAAGCAATAATAATAGGACCGCTAAGGTCTTGTTCAACCGTTCTAAATGTTAAGATAAAACCATCACCTTCTATTCCGTCGCCGTTGCCGTCTAATTCTCTTCCGTTTATATCTTTTAACGAAGGAGAGATGATTACCGAATACCCGGTATCATGGAGAAGATTTTCTGATAATGTAATTGTTATCCTTTTTTCCGTCTGTGACCAATTTACATTTTGAATTGCCACTGCGGGGGTGATTATAATTGAATTATCTAGGGTTGACTGATCAATAGATTTGGAGAAATAAAATTCAATGATTTTTCCTGCCTCAACAGTATCTCCCTGTGCCGGATAGGTTTTAACAATTACCGGAGCAAATGAGGGAATATTATCCGTCTCAACTACCTGCGAAACTGCAGACTCTGTCCAATAACGGTTTAACATAGTTGCCGCATATTTATATTTCCCGTTAAAATCTTGTGTGCCGTTAAAAGAATCTGTCAAAGAAAATTCACTTCTGCCGAAAAAGACTTCTAATATTTCATCATTGTATACATCTACAAAATTGTCTTCGGAACGATAAACTGCAAACCAATTATCTGCGTCGGTTCCGGGCGGAGGACTAATCGTAATTTTATAATTCATTGAATCAATTTTATCTAAAGTAACTAAAGGAGAAGATGGTATTGTACCGGGATTTAGAATAACGCTTCTCACTTTTACCTTCCTATTAAAAAAAATATCTTTGGCTTTTCCCCAATAGTTCTGACCTTCCCAGCTTCCATAACTAAAAAATTGAAAACCGTCAACCCAGCTTACTGTTCTGGTTTTGTTAACAATATCTATGTGATTATCGAAAATATCATTATCTGAAAGTAATGCCGAGTATGGACCAACGCTGAATAACCTTCCGGCTGCAACACCCGGCTGAATATATTGTCCCCAGCATTGCGGGCAATCGTTTTGAAGCATACCGAGAAATCCATCGCCGGTAGTCCAATGATAATGCATTCCCATTATTTGATCGATGTAGCCCTCGTTGAACCAAAGAGCCGCATCTTGATAGACGACATCGTAACCCTGCCAGCCGCTCCAATTATATTTTCCTAATGCGGCAACTGAAATTTTAACCCATGGTTTAACAGCCATGACTGAATCTTTCATGCCTTTAATAAATTCTGTTACCGTCCATCTTCTCCAATCAGCCCAGCTTGAAAAACCTGCCGGAATGCCTACACTGTACGGATGTTCGCTGTCATAAATATATCTTTCATTGTTTTCAGGATTACGATACTCATTCCATCTGATATAATCGAAATGGATGCCGTCGACATCGTAATTCCGTACAATTTCCATCGTCACATTTTGAATATAATCGCGCACGGTTTTCAAGCCGGGCGATAGGGCAAAATCTGAAAGCATTCTGTTTCCGTAGCGGTCGGTGCAAATCCATTCGGGATATTTTTGAGCCGGCGCCCCGGTTACATTGCTCTTTGCTTCAAATGTATTTATCCATGCATGAATTTCGAGTCCCCTTTTATGCGCTTCTTGAACGGCATATTCGAGCGGATCGAAGCCGGGATATTTGCTTCCTGCATACGAACCCCACGGTTCAAAGGAAGAATTATAATAAGCCGTTCCTCTTTGCCTTGCCTGCCAAACTACAGAGGTCATATTAGCAGCTTTATGGTCGTCCAATATTTTTCTTATGCGTGCCTTGTTTTGTTCAACAGTGTTGCTTCCGTTAATCAATTCCCAGGTTATTACCCAGGTTGCCCGAAATTCATTATTATTTTTTTGAGAAAAGATTATCTGACTGAAAATAATTAAAGTGAAAAGAAAGTAAAATATGTATTTCATCGATGTCTCCGATAACAGAAAAAATTGTGCTAATTTTAAAACCAAATTATGAAAAAATATTTTTTAATGAGATAATTTTAGATATAAATCTTTTTTTAAAATTTGTGCTCGATATTTTTGATATTGAATTAAAACTTTACTATAGCCGGAGGCAGTATGCAGACACTAAAATCTACTGTGGTGATTTTTTGCCTAACCTTTCTTCCGAACACATTTGCTCAGCATATTGCTTTAGGAACTAGAGTCGAGTCCTTCAGTTCCGTTCACAACATCAATAACAATAGCACATTCAAATTTGAGCCGGCTCCATTTGTTCCTTCGAGCATATTCATCAATTACGATATGATATTAGCTGAAGACGCTCGCTTCAGATTTTTAGCAGGCTATTCATTCGTAGAATCTTTCAGCGGCTTAGAAGGCGGAGCATTTATTCTTTATTATCCAATACCGGCATTGTACGTTACCGGAGGAATCAATCTTCACTTTAACAGCGGAGCCGGGCACGGAACATTTAGAAATTACGAAAGCACTTATGGGCACCTCTAAAATCTCAAATGACAAGCACCAAAAGACAAATAAATTCCTCCTAAGGAGTCTTGGGACAAATTCAAAAAACGAAATTTCAAATTCGAAGGATCGTTCCGACAAATACAGTTTTTGCTTTGTTTTGGTCATTTGTATTTCGGTTATTGGCTCTTATTTGAGATTTGTCCTATGGATCCTTTGGATTTTTTGTGATTTGAGTTTTTAGAGGTTCTCTTATGTTATGCCCGGATTAGGCATAGGTTACATGGCGTCAAAAATTGCTTCATTCGAATTGAAAATTTTTATTCCCTCTCCCAAAGAATGGAAACGGCATATTGAATTCGAGTATCCGGGAGAGATGAAAACAATCGAAACAAATTTTAATTACATCATAAAATTCGGATTTGGTTTTAATTGGGTTTTGTAGTCTAAATGAAATTACGATTGAATATTATAGTTAAAAAAATTCGTGAGAATTAGTGCTAATTCGTGGTGTAATTATCAGCTTAATGTAGCGATAAATTTAAGTGAAAGATAATATTCAAAGTGCTTAGAGAATTATATTTTGCCGGAATGATTATTTTTAATCTTGATCATCTAATAACGGAATAATTTTGCTCACCATGTTTTTTAACGCTGGAATATCCTTAGTCGCCGTATCCCAAACAAATTCAAGTTCAACTTCGTCATACATGTGAATGAGTATATTTCTCATTGATTTCATCTTTCGCCAGGGTAATTGAGGAAATCGTTTTTTCCAAAGGATCGTTCCGATAAATTGATTTGAAATTCGACCGGACGCTTCACCAATAATCTCAATTTTTCTTATTACTGCTTCGTGCATCATTTCATCATTAAAAAAATCTTCTTTCGTTTTTTTATTTATAAAACGAGAGATACTTTTCCAAAGGATCGTTCCGACACACGCATTAAAAATGTCTATTAATGATGATTTATTCCGACGCATAAATAACACTATAATTTTCTAATATTGCTTTTTTTCGAATATAATTCCGGCTTTTTTTTACTGCATTTTTTGAAACGATATCCACTTCTCTTCCGAATAGGTTTTCAAATTCATCTTTAAGATCAACAAGATCAAATAAACTGATGCCAGAGTCCGGAGTGAATTCTACAAGGAGATCAATATCGCTGCTTTCGTTAAAATCATCTGTCAATACCGAACCGAAAAGAGCAAGCTCCCGAATCATAAATCTCTTGCAGATTTCAGATAATTGTTCTTGGTGGACGGTTATGTTGTCGATATTCATATTTTTGTCAAACTATTTATTACAAATCTAATTATAAACCGGAATATCTACATAACATATTCCAGCTATGGTCCTATTTCAGAAAACCTTTTAATTAAAAAATATCACTTTAACATTCCTTTATCAATCGCTCCTCCATAATAAGTTCAAAATACCATATCAGTTCCAAATAAACCTAACTCTCAAAATCGATCGTAAGCTTGATTGTTGAAACAAATTTAAATTACATCATAAAATTCGGATTTGGTTTTAATTGGCTTTTGTAGTCTAAATGAATTTACGATTGAATATTCTAATTGAAAAATATTCGTGAGAATTAGTGCTAATTCGTGGCTTAATTATCATCCATCCTGAATCGTCCAATCTTATCTATTTACAAACCTTTCGTTACTTTATGTCCTCTTTTACCCAATATCTTTTATTGATTTTTATTAAATTAGAATGAGTTATTTATCGAACGTAAATTTTATTCACAAACTATTAAGCAGTATAAAATGGGAAAGTTATCAGGCATTTTAACAACGGTGTTTCTATTCGTTTCTATTTCTTATGCACAAGAATTAACTCCACAAAATATTTTTAATTCACACCGGACTTATGTTAACGGCGATATTCAAGTTGAATTTGACGACACAAAGTTTATAATAATTAATCAAAACGGTGAGACATACTCGAAGGAAATCGCCGGCAGAAAAATTTTGAAAATTTCCCCCGGAGGTAAATATTTTTTAATTGCCAATCATGCATTCCCTCAGGATAAATCCGATTATTTAATCACATTAAGCGTATTTGACAATTCGGGAAATGAAATTTTCGAAAAAAACATTAAAGCATATTTCGATATGCCGCACCCTCTCTTCGCTATAAATGATGACGGAATCGCAGCGGGATTTGATCCGTTATACTTCAAGTTTATTACCATAAGTAAAAATGAGATAAAAGAATCAGCCGTTATAAAGGATGCACCTTTCGAAATGGAGCGCGCTGCGTTTATTCAAGCTGACAGCAAAGAATTCTATGTGTTATCCTCCATCGAGCCGTTGTCAATTGAACATGAAAAAGCAAATGTGTCTTTATTCAGAATAAATAGCAGCGACGGTATAATCGAACAAACCGGGCTTGATCTTTCAACACCGGTTTTACTAAAAATTATTGAGAATGAATTATATGTATCGGGAATTAAATTCACTGCACAACAGCCGGTACAATACCTATTTAAATTCACAAAAAATTTGCAAACAACTGTTTCGAACAATATTGCCGTAGAGAGGCTGGTAAAATCGGGCAGCTCTTTATTCGGGAAATATGCAGATAAGATATTTAAGCTGAATATAGATCTTACTATTGAAAAAGTGTATTCCTCTAATTTACACGCGAGAGTACTTGATTTAGCTGCTGACAAAAGCGCTGTTTATGCTTTAATAACTGATGGCAATAATCTTTACCTCTCTAATTTTAATAGTGAATTAGAGATGATCTCTCAAAGAAAATTAGCTGCACAAAAAATTTTAGGTAGTGAGTCAATTCAAACAGCAGGTGGAAAACTTCTTCTTCATCTTGGGGATAAAACTGTTGAATACTAAAAATACGTTTAAATCTGTTTCATCTGAGTTTTATTCGACTCATAATAATCCGGTTAACAAGGCAATTGCTAATCTACCCGTAATTAATAATATACATACAGCAAAGCTGTTCTGATCAAAAAAAACGATGAATCGGTTGATCAAACAAAATTCAAAATACCGTTTCCCTTTTAAGAAGATATACTTTGTTATACTCATACTAATCAGTCTCGTTTTTCTTCACATTGCAAATGCCCAAACTCCACTGATAAAATTTGAACATATTCAAAGCGATGAAGGACTATCGCAGAATACGATTCACTTTATCATCCAGGATAGTAAAGGTTTTTTATGGTTTGCCACAGAGGACGGATTAAATAAGTACGACGGTTATAACTTTACCGTATATAAAAATAATCCCGCGGACAAAAACTCCTTATCGGATAATTTCATCTGGACGATATATGAAGACAAGCATGGCATAATTTGGGTAGGAACTAATTCCGGCGGCTTAAACAAATTCGATAGAGTTACTGAAAAGTTTATCAGCTACAAACATGACCCGTCAAATCCTAACAGTCTTGGCAGCAATAATGTTAGAGCAATAAAGGAAGATAGAAACGGTTTTCTTTGGGTGGCTACGGAGGGCGGCGGGCTAAATAAGCTTGATAAAAAAAACGGAAAGTTTACCCGCTATCTTCATAACCCAAATGACAATTACAGCTTGAGCAATAATACTGTTTTATCTTTATATGAAGATGAAGCCGGTACGCTTTGGGTAGGAAGCGACGGCGGCTTAGATAAATTTTTAATTAATGAAGAAAGATTCATCCGGTACCCGGCTTCCAATACAAATCCAAACAGCCTAAGCAACAGTGTGGTTTTATCAATTTATGAAGACAAGAGCGGAATGCTGTGGATAGGAACCATAAGAGGTTTAAACAGCTTCGATAGGAAGAAAGGTGAGTTCACCCGATATATTAAAGGTAGTAATTTCAACGGCAGTATAACAGGCAATAGAATAAATTCAATACTAGAGGACAGAACCGGTGTACTTTGGGTAGGTACCGGAGGCGGCTTGTTTAAATTTGATAGGCAGAAGCAATCTTTTATCGATTTGCAACCTTCTTTTCCTTCGCGCAGTAATCTAATCTATAATGTGCTCTCAGTTTTTGAAGATAATTCCGGTTTGATATGGATCGGAACTGCAGAAGGGGGAATTATAAAATACAACAGCAATAAAATGAAGTTCATTACTTACGAACATAATCCTAATAACCCCAACAGCCTTAGCTACAATACGGTAAGAGCAATCCATGAAGATAAAGCAGGCAACTTATGGATTGGAACGTTAGGCGGCGGATTGAATTTGTTCGACAGAGAAAAGAACCGATTCATACATTATAAAAGCGTGCTAAACAATAATACCAGTCTTAGCGATAATACAGTTACATCTATTTTCGAAACCAAAGATGGTTTTATGTGGGTGGGCACTTGGGGCGGCGGCTTAAATAAGCTGGATCGAATGAGAAAATCTTTCACACATTTCAGGTTTGACCCCGGCTCGCCAAATAAGCTTAGCAGCGACATTGTTCAAGTTATCTTTGAAGATTCGCGCGGATATTTATGGATCGGCACCGGCGATGGTTTAGATTTGTACGATAGCAAACAAAATAAGTTTTTCTTGTATACTTTCAATCCTAATGATAGCACATCCATAAGCAGCAGGCAGGTTCAGTCATGTATGATTGAAGACAATAGCCATAATTTATGGGTCGGCACGTGGGATGGACTAAACAAAATTGAAGCACGCGAATTAGTAGAATATTCCCCGGGCGATAAAATAAACTTTATTAGATTTCAGCATCATTCAAACGGTGAAAACAGCTTAAGCGATAACCGGGTAATTTCTCTTTATGAAGATAGAACAGGAATTATTTGGGTGGGAACGCACGGCGGAGGGCTTAATAAACTTACTATATTACCGCAGGAGACGGATAATAAATCCAAATATCAGTTTAAAAACTATTCCGTAAATGACGGATTGGCAAGCAACATTATCTATGGAATTCTTGAAGATAACGAAGGGAATTTGTGGTTAAGCACCGATAACGGTTTGTCGAAGTTTAATCCCACAGCTAATTCATTTAGAAATTATTACGAAAGTGATGGATTGCAGAGCAACCGGTTCTTTTGGGGCGCAAGTAAAAAAAGCAGAAAGGGGGAATTAATTTTTGGCGGTACGAACGGCTTTAATATTTTTTATGCGGAAGACCTTAAGGATAATTTACACATCCCACCCATCGTAATAACCGATTTTCAAATTTTCAATAGACCGGTAGAAATCGGTGCCGAAGACTCGCCCCTTAAACACTCGATTACCGAAACGAAAGAGCTTAGATTATCCTACGACCAAAATGTTATCTCATTTGAATTTGCCGCTTTAGATTATACAATTCCGTCAAAAAACCAATATGCATACATTTTGGAAGGATTCGAAGAGGATTGGAATTATTCCGGAAAGAGACGTTTTGTTTCTTACACAAATTTATCACCTGGCGAATACATCTTTAAAGTTAAAGGATCGAATAACGACGGCATCTGGAATGAAACCGGAACAGCCATAAAAATTGTAATAACACCGCCATTCTGGAAAACCTGGTGGTTTATTCTTATTTCCACGGCAATCCTTGCCGGCTTAATAATTCTATTTGTCACATATAGAGTAAAATATCTTCTCGGTATCGAAAGACTTCGCCTAAAGCTTGCAGCCGATTTGCACGATAACATAGGCAGCAGCCTTACGGAAATTTCCATCCTTAGCGAAGTAATTTCGAAACAAATAAAAAATGAAGATGATGATATCATTAAAAGCCTTAATTCAATTAGTAATAAATCAAGACAGCTTGTGGATAACATGAGCGATATTGTGTGGCTTGTAAATCCCAAAAGAGATTCGCTTTATGATTTAATTATTAGGCTTAGGGATACGTATACCGAATTGTCATCCTTTGCTGCGATTTCTTTTAAATCCGAAAATCTTAAATCGCTCGAAAAGGTTTCACTTTCAATGGAACACAGGCAGCATTTGTATCTCATTTTTAAGGAAGGGATTAATAATTCAATAACGCACAGCCGGTGCACCGAAATTTCTCTTAATGCGTTTATTAGAGGGAAAAAACTTGAAATGATTTTAAGTGATAATGGAAATGGTTTTGATCTAAATATAATTACTGACGGCAATGGATTAGGAAATATGAAAGAACGGGCTGAAATTATCGGCGGTAAACTTACTGTTAGTTCTCAGAAGGGTAAAGGGACTGTTGTGCGCTTTTCGGGAAATATTTTATGAGCTATACATTTATGTCTGTAAACTTGATTCCACATTTCTTTTGGCAATTGAATGAGTTATTGAATGGTACTTAATCTTTTTAAGAGTATTCCCTGCTTTTCAGTTGTGTTCAAACCTGACTGTTTGTAAATTAAAATTAAGAAAATCCTTAATGATTGGTTAAAGTAAATACTATGCAAACGACGACTAAAAAAATGTCAAATTTCGAATACGAAAAACTTCCGGAAGGACAACCGCAGCAATTAATAGACGGAGAAGTAATTATGTCGCCTTCACCTTCAGCAATTCACCAAAGTATTGTACTTGAGTTAGCAGCATTATTAAAAAATCACATTGATAAAAATTTACTTGGGTATTTGTTCATTGCGCCTATCGATGTTTTTTTAAGAGAAGGTGAAGTATATCAGCCAGACATCATTTTTATCTCGAAAAAAAATAAAAATATCATTCATGAGAAAATTAAAGGGGTTCCCGACATCGTAGTTGAAGTACTCTCTCCTTCTACGGCTTACTACGATCTTGTGCATAAAAAAAATATATACGAAGAAACGGGAGTAAAAGAATTTTGGGTAATCGATCCGGATGGGAAGACAGTAGAGATTTACGAAAATGTTAGTAATGCTTACAGACTTTTCTCCAAAGTTAGAACTTCAGGCACTATCAGCTCCAAGTTATTAGATGGATTTAATCTAAAAGTTGAAAATCTATTTTTACAACCGGGTGTTGGTTCTCATGATGACGGTTAAAGATTAACCTAAAAGCTGAACGTTAATTAGAAAGCTTTATACCTTTATGACCGATAAAACTTTAAGCGTAGTTGTAGTTGAAGATAACGATTCGATTCGTGAGGGATTGAAAACATTAATAAACGGTACTGAAGGCTACCGCTGCGGTCATGTTTATTCCCACTGCGAACCCATGCTAAAAGAAATAGAAAGAATAAATCCCGACGTTATTTTAATGGATATTGGTTTACCCGGCATGAGCGGAATAGAAGGAATCAAAGAGGTAAAGAAAAAACTACCTTCCGTAAATATCTTGGTGTTGACGGTTTATGAAGAAAACGAATTAATTTTTGAAGCATTGTGCGCGGGTGCTTGCGGTTACCTGATTAAAAAAACACCTCCTTCACGGCTGCTTGATGCAATTAAAGATGCATACGAGGGCGGTGCACCGATGAGTTCGCACATTGCACGGAAGGTTATTGATTTGTTCCATAAGATAAAACAATCCGCCCCACCCAACCAACCCAATCTGCTTACACCCCGCGAGAAAGAAATGTTAAGCGGTTTAGTCGAAGGAAAAAGTTTTAAAGCTATAGCCGATTCACTATTCATAAGCGTAGAAACGGTCCGCTTTCACTTCAGAAATATTTATAAAAAGCTTCATGTCCACTCCCAGTCCGAAGCAGTTGCCAAAGCGCTTAAAGAAAGACTAATCTGATTCATGAAGACACTCTATAAACATATTTTTAGTAAAAATGTTTTGAAATTAATACTAATTAAAAACAAAAAATTGAATTTCATACTTTTTAGAGTGAACTAATTCATTAAAAAATTTTCACGTGTTCAAAAATTTTTTTTGATGATCATTCTCCCTAAACACATAATTCTGAATTTAGAAATAACTTGATAATATAACAGTTTACTACAAACCACCTACCACCCACCACCAACAACCTACCACCTACCCCCCTCAACTCTACTCATTCGGGTAGTAAAACGTCACTCAATTCGATGCTGTAGATAAAAAATACCTATGATTGTGTAGTAGTTTTAGCATTCATTATGCATTAGATTTATTATGTTAAAGTTTGTTCAAACAGCTTGCAGCCAAAAAATAATTTGATGACGGCTGATTTTTTTAGCCGTTAAAAATTTTTGAAGTATGAAATTTTGCCTATAGTATTGTATGATAAAGATTGTTGTTGTTGAAGATAATAAAACAATCCGCGAGGGATTAAAACTGCTAATCGACAGAGCAGACGGATTTAGCTGCCTTGCAGCATTTTCCTCCTCCGAAGTTATGCTTGAAAATATTCAAAAGCTAAATCCGGATGTACTGTTAATTGATCTTATACTGCCTCAAATGAACGGAATAGACGGCACGAGGCGGGTAAAAAAGCTTCTTCCTAATCTTGTGGTTATTGCACTTACTATTTATGAAGAGAATGAGATGATATTCGATGCTATCTGCTCGGGTGCCTCGGGATATATTGTAAAAAAAACTCCGCCTGAAAAACTCCTCGAAGCAATCAAGGATGCCTTAGAAGGCGGAATACCTATGAGTTCTTTAATCGCTCGAAAAGTTGTGGATTATTTTCAGCAGAAAAAGAATCCAGGTACCGTTAATAATTCTTCCGGCTTGAATGAAAACGAAAAAAGTATTTTACAGGGTTTAATTGAAGGCTACAGCTTTAAAATTATTGCAGAGTCACTGTTTCTTACACCTAACGATGTAAAGGGAAGTTTAAAAAATATTTACAAAAAAATTCACAATCTGGCTATTTCAGAATCGATAGAAGATGAGGTGTAAAATTTTCAGAATATGTAATCCTCTTCCTATCTATTTAGGTAGTAATAGCGGCGAATCTCTCAAGTTTTTTGAAAAAATACCCTTGTTTGGGTAGTGGCAGAAAGGTACACAATTCCATAGTTTAAATAATACAGAAAGGCATGAGGGGTATATAAGAGCGAATTTATTATGTCTTCGACATCCGCAGTCTTTGTGATGAACATTATAGTCCCGGCATAAAAAATTAAGGGTAAATTATTTTAGTGGATTATTTGTTTTTTACTATAGATATTCCTTCAGCATTAAAAATTAATTTGGCGGATGAGGGTGTTTTCTAATGGTTTCATACCCTTCTATTGCAGCACGGAATTGGGATGACTGAAATAAAAAATTGTTTTATCTTGGAGTCATCTAAACAAATTAATTCAAGTTATGATTAAATAATCCCATCTTCTGCTTTCCGCCGAAGAGGTTGGCTGATGAAGATCCTATTAACGCTTATACATATACAACTTTTATTTGCGGCTGCTTTTGCAAATGCCCAGCCTGAGTCCTATCAAGCAGTTGCAATTGTTGATACTCATACAATAACTCTTCCTCAATTTAAAAGCCGCTACTTAGATTACATAGCACTCTCCGGCGTTAATGACACCAAGCCCATTCGTAATTCAATTCTTAATAATATGATTAACGAAATCTTGTTGTATTACTATGATGATAATAAAAATATTTTCGAATCGGATGAATATAAGAAAGAGTTTGAATGGACAAAGAAGCAAGTAATACTCGCATTTCTGAAAGATCGTGAAATCTATGCCGAGATTACTGCTTCGGATGATGAAGTCCATGAGGCTTTTGTTAAAACGAATCAAAAAGTTGCTGCCAGACATTTGTTTGCCGCAACCTACGAAGAAGCAAACGAATTGTATGAGCTTGTAAAAGCTGGCGTCTCTTTCGATCGTCTTGCCGGTCAAATATTTACCGATCCTGTCCTTCGTGATAATGGTGGTTATATCGGCTACTTTTCATTAGGGGAGATGGATCCTGCTTTCGAGGAAACCGCATTCAATTTAAAAATTGGAGAAATTTCAAAACCAGTTAGAACCGCTCACGGATACAGTATAATAAAACTTGAAGATAAAGTTACTCATCCGCTTTTAACGGAAAGTGAATTTCAGAAGAAGCGTTCCTTTATAGAACGGCAGTTGAAAATTCGTAAGAAAATTCCTTTTGAAAGAGCATATCTCAATAGCATATTAAATGATGATGAGCTAATTTTCAATAAACCCGAACTGGAAAAATTATCAGTTCATTTCGCGTCTTCAATAATCCTCCCGACAGAGAGACAAACAGAAGTTAAAAAGAATAATTATTGTGTTAAGTATAAAAGCAGAGTATATTTATCCCCGGAGATCGAAAGCCTGATAAATGAACTGCCTGCTTATCACAGAGAAAAAGTAAATTCAAAAGAGAGATTAAAAACGGTCATTAAGGGATTTATTCTCCAAGATATTCTGATGGATATTGCGCACAGCAAAGGATATGATTCCGACCCGGAAGTGATTACTACCTACGATAAAATGGTCACTAATATCTTTTTGCGCTATAAAAGAGATGAAATAGCTAATAGAATTGAACTTTCGGAAGATGATCTTTTAAGATACTACAATGATAATATTCATTTCTTCACAGATGAGGACGAAATAAACATTCAGGAAATTATTGTTGATAGCAGAGCTAAAGCCGACAGCTTAATGCAAGAGATAGAAAGCGGAAAAGATTTTGGCGGTTTAGCTAAGGATAATTCTCTGAGGGAGGTAACTGCAAAAGAAGAGGGAATAATCGGGTTTGAACCAAAGTCAAGGTTCGGTAAACTTCAAGAAATATTTTGGAGTGCTGAACCTGGAGAAGTAGTCGGTCCGCTAATGGCTGGCGATTATTACGGAATATTTAAAGTGATCGGGAAAAATAAGGGTAAGCCAAAAGATTTTACTCTTGTAAAAAATAATGTTGAAAAAGCCTTAAGACTTGAAATGCTTTCTCAAAAGCTTCCGGCATATATAAATGATTTGCATAAAAAAGTTCACGTAGAAATAAATGAACAATTACTTCATTCATTCAGCATGGATGAATTTTTAAATTAAATATAGCAGGCATTAGCCTGCTTTAACAGGCTTTAGATTGTAAAATAAAAATTCGAGATAACAATGAAATTAGAAAACAGGAGAGTTCTATGAGAAAAATTTTACTGGTTTTTCTTATCACTATTTCGGCAGTGTGCACGCTCTTTGCCAGCACTACGGGAAAGCTTGCCGGTAAAGTAGTTGACACGGTCACAAAAGAACCTCTTCCCTTCGTTAATATAACCATTGAAGGTACAACGCTCGGAGCCGCAACCGACATCAACGGTAACTATACAATCCTTAATATACGCCCGGGCAGATATTCCGTTAAGGTTCAGTATATAGGTTATCAAACCGTTATAATGGAAGATGTTCCAATCTCAATTGATTTAACAACAATCAGAGATTTCGAATTGCGGGAAACGGCGGTTGAGCTGGATGCTGTGGTGGTTGAAGGAAAAAGAGAAGCAATAAAGAAAGACATCACTTCAAGCCAGGCTCATGTTTCTGCAGAGCAGATTCAAAATTTACCGGTTGCCGAACTTGACGACGTGCTTCAACTGCAGGCAGGCGTTACCAGAGGTGCAGACGGCAGCTTCCATATCCGCGGAGGGCGTTCATCAGAAATTGCCTATTGGGTGAACGGCATTTCGATTACAGATGCCTACGATAACAGCCGGGGAATTGAAATTGACAACAGCAGCGTTCAGGAGCTTCAGGTAATTAGCGGAACATTTAATGCAGAGTACGGTAATGCAATGTCCGGCATCATTAATACCGTAACAAAAGAAGGCGGTACAAAATTTAACGGCGATGTAAAAATTTACAGCAGCGACTATGTGAGTAACTTTACCTCTTACTTCCCTCATATCGATAAAATTAATCCCTTTGCAAATTATAACTTTCAAGGAAGCCTCAGCGGTCCGATGCCGATTTTTGGCGATAAGCTAAAGTTTTTTGTTAATGCCCGCTACAATTATGACGATGGACATCTTTACGGAGAACGCCGTTACTATATCGACGGTACACCCGCCGACGGTGAAGTCGTTCCGATGAACTGGAGCAAAAGATATATCGGACAAGCTAATATCAGCTATTGGGCAAGCCAGGATGTTAAAGTGAACGGCGAACTTTTATACTCAAAAGAAAATTTTCAGGATTATGATCATTCATTCCGCTGGGTACCCGACGGAAACGTTGAAAAATTTACCAACAGCTATAACGGAACGCTTACTTTCACTCACATGCTTTCATCTTCAACTTTTTATACGTTGAAAGGCTCCTACTTCTTTAAAGACTTTGAAGAATACCTATTTGAAAATCCTTATAATTCGAGATATTTGCACCCGGATTCTCTCAATATCATCGCTTATTCATTCCGAACAAAAGGAACCAATCTTCACAGATTTTTTAGGGAGACTAACACACTTTCAGTAAAAGGAGATTTCACAAGCCAGGTTTCTCAAAATCATTTGCTCAAAGGAGGTTTTGAAACAAGATATCATAGATTACAATTTGACGACTACACTCTCGAGCCCAGGAGAGAGAGCGGGGTTCCGGTTGAACCGTTCGAGCCTGCGATACCGGCAGAAAATACTCCCAACAGAACAAAGTATGAAAATAAGCCTATTGAAGCGGCTGTCTACTTACAGGATAAAATAGAATTCGAAAACGTTATTATAAATATTGGACTGCGGCTGGACTACTTTAATTCGCGTGCTAATATTTTGGTGGAACCGACCGACCCGAATATTTATTTACCTCTTCGACCGGAATTAAGAGAATTATCTATTGAAGAAAGAGAGCCATATTTCTATAAAAAGGCTATACCGAAGTGGCAACTAAGTCCGCGTTTCGGAATTGCATATCCTATAAGCGCTACGGGGGTGCTGCATTTTTCTTACGGTCATTTTTTGCAAATCCCTTCTTTCCAATATCTCTATAATAGAGGCTCGTACCTCGTGCCGGAAACAGGAAGCGGGTACGGAGTTTACGGTAATCCCGATTTGGATGCACAGAGAACCGTTATGTATGAGATTGGTTTCAGACAAGAATTTATGGACGATTTTTTAATGGATGTTACCGGCTTTTATCGTGATGTAAGAAGCTGGATTACCGCCGGACCTTTCATCGCGACAAAGAATCTTGTTACATATTCAATGTATATCAATAAAGATTATTCGAATGTTAAAGGAATAACGCTTACCTTCAGCAAACGGTTTACTCAGAATTATTCATTCGATATAAATTATACCTATCAGGTTGCCGAAGGAAGCAACTCTACTCCCGAAGAAGAATTCTTTGCACAGCAAGGTAATGCCGAACCGACTCTCTTTTTAATCCCGATGGATTGGGATCAAAGGCATATGTTTAATGCATCCTTGTTTGTCGGAGAAGTGGATTGGGGAGTAAGCTTGCTGGCACGTTACGGTACAGGTTTGCCTTATACTCCCGCTATAACTCAGTATACTTCGGAGAGAGGAATAACATCCGGGCTTGAAAGGAACAGCAGGCGGAGACCGAATCAATTTACGGTCGATCTTAAGCTGCACAAAATTTTTAATCTTTATGGTTTGGACATTACTACTTTTATTCGTGTTTTCAATATTTTGGATAATAGAACCGTTGTTAATGTTTTTGGTGATACCGGCAAAGCAGACTTTACGACTACGGGACAAAATATAGGTGATGACCCGAATCGCCCTAACACGGTTGAAGAGTATCTAAAATACCCGTGGCATTACGGCGAGCCGCGCCTGGTTCAGTTTGGTTTTGAATTTTCTTTTTAGAATAACAAAGTTTAAATCCACTTGGGAGGATTACGTTAATGAAAATATTCAGCAAATTAACTTTTTTTATAATACTGCTATTTTTAATCGGAAACGGAGCTTACGCACAGTACAAACCGGGTAAAGAACGAGGCGACCCTGCATACCGCACAAAAGGGCAGATGGAAGGAAATAAGATAAGAACTACCATTTTTAACTTCGGGCAAACCGGACGAGAAGGCGGTCAATTCCCTATTTCGGTTCAAACTCCTTACGAGTGGCCAAAGAATACTGGAAAAGTTTATCTGGCTTTAACTGGAATTTTTGTCGGCGGCGAGGTTGTTGATTCAAAAGGAGAAACAAGAAGAATTATCAGTGTAATGAATTACCGCCAATCTCCCGAAGGAAAAACCTGGAACATTGAACCTGCACCCGGTTATTTTAATGAATTCAAAGAACCGCGGGAAATAGCCACAAGCCTAGATGAAGAAACCTGGCCGTCCTTCTGGCCGGATAAGCTGGTTGATGAAAAAGACCCCGGTTGGAGGGGAAGCTGGAACGGTTACTTCGGGAAAAATATTTTTAACGCAGATCAAGAAATGTTCTATCGCGCGTCGGATGATAAATATAGCAGATATGTAGATTATTATCCCGACACAACCGACTTAACACGTAAAGGTCTGGGAATGCTGCTCGATGTCCGCGCTATGGCTTGGTCTCAAGTTTTAGTTGAAGATGCTCTCTTCCTCCTCCATTATATAAAGAATGACGGTACGGAAGACGTTGAAAGAGTCGGAGTAACAATTTGGTACGCCGATTTCGTTGGCGGTGACGGTGACTCTCAAGACGATATTTCAGAATTCGATCTTTTAGAAGATATTGCCTGGACTCGCGATAGAGACCACCGCGCACCTACTTTCGGCAGTGATCCGGTAGGAATGGTCGCAGTTGTATTTCTAGAAACACCGGGTAATGCGCGCGATAGAATCGATAACGATGGCGATAGTCCGGAATTCGGACCATTGGTTACCGAGGAAATGTTAGACGGTGAAATTCCTGATAACGGTAAAGACGATAACGGCAACGGTCTTATAGATGAAAATATGACTCACGTTCCATTTGGCGTTCAGAAAGGTGTTACCTATGCCGATAGAATCGGGCAGCCGATTGACCCTGCATGGTCCGCACTTCGTCCAAGATTCAAGGTAGAAGCTAACAGCCCTGTAGTAACACAGCAAATGATTGATATTGCCGGTTCTAATCCGGTTGGTAATAAATGGAAACTTTGGCCGCCGCCTGATCAAACCCAAAATGGACAAGTCCATTTAATCATGGTCACGCAGGATAAATTAGGTCTGCCATTTAAAGATGGAATTGATAATGACGGCGATGGTGAAGAAGGCAGCCCTACTATTACTCAAGAGATGATTGACCAAGCAGCACAGGATGCACCTTATTATCGTTACCGTGTCAACAATAGAGTCGTTTTGTATAATGTTGTTCAATCAACACTAGGAATGAAATATGCCGATGGAATTGACAATAATAATGACGGTGCAATTGATGAAGGTATTGATGAAGGAATAGACGTGATGATTGATGAAAGCAGAGAGAACGGAATTGACGATGATTACGATTGGAATCCTTTTACAGACGATGTTGGATTAGACGGCGTTCCCGATACCGGCGATTATGGTGAAGGCGACGGTAAACCTACTTCTGGTGCACGTTTTGGGCTGCCGGGCGAACCCAATGTGGATGTAACCGACGTATCGGAAACAGACCAAATCGGTATTACTAATGCTCAATATCTGCCTGCCGGCGGATTGAACATAAACAGCGATGCTCAAATGTGGTTCGACTTTATGATACCCGGTAAATTCTACGATCCGGCTATTGTAGTTCCAGGCGAATACGATTTGTTTGTTTCTTCAAGTTTCTTCCCGTTAACTTCAGGGCAAACGGAACCAATCTCGCTTGCGGTTCTCTTTGCTAATGGTCCTGTTCCGGATCCAAACGGAGAGTTTAGAAAAAGAGAAATATTGAAGAAGAGAGTAAGAGCACAAGAGACTTATAATAACGATTATCAATTTGCGAATGCACCGATTACTCCTAGGCTTACTGCAGTGCCAGGCAATAATAGAGTTACTCTTTACTGGGATGACGCTGCCGAGCAAAGCTTTGATAGATACATTCACAACATAGGCGGAGACGGAAATGATTTTGAGGGTTACAGAATATACCGTGCTTCCGATCCGGCATTCGAAGACGCCGAGCAAATCACGAATGCTTACGGTGTTAAAGTTTTCAAACTGCCTTTGGTTATCTTTGATTTAGTTGACGGAATCATGGGACTCGATTCGGTTGGATTTGAAGGAGTTCATTTTGATCTGGGTAATGACTCCGGGCTGCAGCATTCATGGGTTGATAGCTCTGTTCAAAACGGATTTACTTATTACTATGCTATTACATCGTTCGACTTTGGTTACCCGGCTGGTAACATCGCCCCCTCAGAATCACCGATTAGAGTGTCGCTTCAAGCCGATGGCAGTGTAAAGCTAGGACCTAATGTTGTGCGTGTAACTCCTGAAGCTCCTTCCGCCGGTTACGTTCCGGCTACTTTAGGTGAAATAGCTTTGGTTCAAGGTTCTACAACCGGTCAGGTTTCTTATGAGATTATCGACATAAATTATATCAGAGATAATCACGTTTATCATATCACATTTGAAGATACATTAATTATAGGCGGGCAAGGCAGACCTGATACCTTAACAACTAAAAATTATACCTTGATTGACTCAACCACCAATATAGTTCTTATTTATAAAAGCCCAAAGTTTACTGAAGATTTCGAACAACCGATAGTTGACGGCTTCAAGCTCAATTTTAAAAATGAAACCCGTGTAGAATTAAATGCAACTTTATCCCGTTGGAGCGACCCGAAAATTACGAGGTTCACTTTTGAAAAATTTGTTGCCGCAGGCGGCATTTCAGGACAGGAACGTCCGAATGATTATGAAATCATTTTCGGCGATGTGGGTTTTGGTACTTCGAAAGAAATTAAAGTCGGCAACAATACTTTTCCGTCAAAACAAGTTAACTTCAAGGTCTTTAATAGGTCCGAAGAAAGGTTTATCGATTTTGGATTTATAGAAGTTGACCAAACAGGCGGTGAAGGAAGGCTTACAACTAAAGGTGCTTTCAGAGATCGTATTGTATTTGTAGAACCGACGGCACAGGGAATACCGGTATTTACATGGTGGTTTTATCTTGCTGCTGAACCGGATACTTCTTTAGGCTTCAGATTTCCACAAGCTGGAGACACAGCTACCGTAATTCTTCGTAAACCGTTTTTATCCACAGATAAATTCAGGTTTGTAGCTTCCGCCGATAAAATCGACACAGAAAAAGCTAAAAAAGATTTGGATAGAATTAAAGTAGTACCAAATCCTTATGTGGCATCCGCTCTTTGGGAAATTAAAAATCCATATACAAGCGGACGCGGTCCAAGGTCGCTTCACTTTACAAATCTTCCAAATCAGTGTACAATCAGAATTTTTACAGTAAGCGGAGAGCTTGTTGATGTAATTGAACATAACAGTCCTTTTAGCGGCGGTACAGCTTATTGGGATATGCTGTCAAAGGATAGGCTGTCTATCTCCTACGGTGTTTATGTCTATCACATTGATGCACCCGGAATAGGACAGAAAATCGGAAAGTTCGCAGTTATTAAATAACAGATAACTTGAAGAAAAATTTTTCAAGGGAAAAAATATGTTTGATAAAAAATATTATATGCTGCTAATAATCACTCTCCTATCGTGCAGTGTTTTTATTAGCGCTCAAGAAGTAAAGAAGACCGGAACAACTGCTGCAAAGTTTCTGAGCATCGGTGTAGGTCCGCGTGCAAATGCGATGGGCGGTGCGTTTACTTCGCTTGCCGACGACCCTTCCGGAATGTATTGGAACCCTGCCGGTATTGCAAACCTTCAGCAATTTCAGGGAATATTTACTTACACAAAAATGTTTGCCGATATAAACCTGAATTTTTTCGGGTTGGTTCTGCCTGCCGGTGAAATGGGCTCGTTCGGAGTTAACATAACAGCATTAAACTACGGCGATATGGAAGTTACAACCGAATACTACCCGGAAGGAACAGGAGAAATTTTTTCTGCCGGCAGCTATGCATTCGGGCTTTCGTATGCAAGAAAAGTAACGAACGACTTTTTAGTTGGTATGACCGTTAAGTATATTAGAGAAGATATATTTAACTCGAGTGCTCAGGGAGTTTGTTTTGATATCGGCACAATTTTCAATACGCCGTTTTATGGTATCCGGTTTTCCAGCAGCATCAGCAACTACGGTACTAAGATGCAGATGACAGGCGATGATTTGCTGATAAGATACGACCCCGATCCGCAGCGCGCCGGTAACAACCAAACAATTAATGCTAATTTATCCACAGATCAATTCGACCTGCCGTTAAAGCTGCAAATAGGAATATCGAGAGATTTTATGTTTCTTGATAACCAGCGTTTAACATTGGCAATGGATGCGGCTCATCCAAACGATAATGCACAATACTTAAATTTCGGGGGTGAATTAGCATTGTTCGATAACATGGTTATGCTTCGTGGCGGATATAAATCATTATTCTTAGACGATACACAGGAAGGATTATCGTTGGGATTCGGAATAAATTATTCCGGATTAGATTATTTTAGTATAGCAGTTGATTATTCTTATCAGAAATTTGAATTTCTTGATAACATGCACAGCTTTGGTATATTGTTAAGATTTTAACTTGTTACTAAAGGCATAAATAAATGATCTATCATAAACAACAAAGGAGGCAGATAATGAAAAAATTCTTCGTACTGTTCGGAATTCTCTTCTTTTGCGGTATGCTCGCCGTCAACGCGCAAACTGTAAGCGTTACTTTCAATGTTGACATGAGTGTTCAGATTGCAAAAGAAGTCTTCAACCCTGCCGAGCACCAAATCTCGGTGCGAGGCGGTTTTAATGACTGGGGAGAAACCCCCATGACTGACGGCGACGGTGATAAAATCTATACCGTTACGGTAAGCGGCATTGCCGCTAATTCAAACATCGAGTATAAATTTTATCACTCTGCAAGCGGAGGCGTTTGGGAAGATGGTGATAACAAGAAAGTAACTCTTGGTACTTCGGACGTTACCCTTGACCCGGTTTTCTTCAATGGAGAAGGAATGCCATCGGGTGCAGCCACCAATGTTACATTTAATGTTGATATGCGTTTACCTACAAAGCAGTCTGCATTTATTCCCGGTACAGATGCTGTTAATCTTGCAGGTAGTTTTAACGACTGGAATACATCGGCAACACCGATGCTTGACTCCGACGGCGATACTGTTTATACGGCAACCATCGAAGTTAATTCGGCAACACTGCTGAAATATAAGTACACACATACCGGCGGAAGCACTACCAATTGGGAAACCATCAGCGACAGAAAATACTGGGTCGTTGACGGAACGAATGAAGTTACCCAATTCTGGGATAACGTTGATCCTAATGTTCAATTAGCCGATGGCGCTATCAGCTTTCAAGCTGACGTGAGCGTATTGGAGGAAATCGGTTTGTTCAACCAATCCTCCGATTCTGTTCAAGTGCGTGGTGCATTCAACGGATGGAGCAGTGCTAATGTGGCAAAATCATTAATGAACCAGGACTTCTTAAACCCTTCAATGTGGTTTATTGATGTACCTTTTGTTCAAACTGAAGTAAATTCAGTTCAGGAATATAAATTCCGCTTACAAGTAGCTGATCAAAATTCTCCATTAGGTGGAGATGCCGGTTATGAAAGACCGCGTTCTACCGGCGGAGGTAACAGAAGCGTTGAATTCGAGGGACTTGCTAATCAGCAAACACTTATGGTTTACTTCAACGATGTTTTACCGGATTTTGTGATTCCTGCCGGACAAACTGTATCGATTACATTCAACGTAAACATGCAGCCTGCAACCGATCCTGCTTTGCAAGCAGTGCCCTTTGTTCCCGCTACCGATAGAGTTTTTTGGCAGCCCGGGCAGGCAGCTTTTGCTGCAACAATGGGATGGACCGAAGGACAGGATTCTACTTTTGAGATGTTCGATCCTGACGGAGATTTAGTTTACAGCGGAACGATGACTATTGTTGGACCTTCTTTTAACGCTTTCGTATACAGTTATCAGTTCCTAAACGCAGGCGGACTTGTTAACGAACCAACCGGTTTTGCTAACAACGTACGACGTGTACGTCATATTGCTATGACCGGAGCTAGAGCATTCGTTCAGCCGTATGATGCACCTGTTGATAAATGGACTAATGCGGAAAATAAATCGGATCAGATAGAAGACAATCCTCCGGGATATGTTTCCGTACGTGAGGTTACCGGTTTAACACCGTATAAATTCAGTCTTGACCAAAATTATCCAAATCCGTTTAACCCGACTACTAATATCCGGTTCACTATTCCCGAAAGCGGATTGGTAACTCTAAAAGTTTACAACTTAATCGGTGAGGAAATTGAAACATTGCTGAACACCGAAATGACTTCGGGAGTTTACGAGGTTAATTTTGATGCTTCAAAACTTAGCAGTGGTGTTTACTTCTACACGATTAATGCCGGCAAGTTTAATGCATCGAAGAAGATGCTGCTGGTCAAATAACATTGCCTCAAACCTTTGAGACTTTTGCTAATAATTTCAAAGGTTACCTCTTTAATGAATGAAAGCCGGTCTGAGATATGACTGGC
Source organism: Ignavibacteriales bacterium (assembly GCA_020061465.1). Classification (GTDB taxonomy): domain Bacteria; phylum Bacteroidota; class Ignavibacteria; order Ignavibacteriales; family Ignavibacteriaceae; genus JAGUYG01. Next base: position 16,369 of record JAGUYG010000013.1, on the reverse strand, counting down.
TTTTTTATTTCAGTTCGGTTATTCAGATTACGTAATTTGCGTAACGTAAAATTTTAAAGGGAGAATAAGAGGGATATTCTTTCCTATACTAAATGAATCTCCAATATTCTCACTGCCATAAATTTACTTGATTCACCCACTAATATTACGTAAGTTGCGTTACGTAAAATACGTAACGTAAAATATGAAACCTCAAAATCCATTCATCGTTTCCGGTTATTACTCCCCTGAATTTTTCTGTAACCGCAAAAATGAAGCGGCGCGAATAATAAACGCTCTTGAAAACGGAAGAAACATAACTCTTTTCTCAATAAGACGATTGGGGAAGACCGGATTGATAGATCATGTTTTCTATCATCTTAAAACCAACAAGAAATTTCATTTGTTTTATCTTGATATTCTTCCTACTACGGACTTATCCGGATTTATAAATCTCTTTGCGGCAACAGTTCTTGGTAAATTGGAATCAGCGCCTGAAAAATTCATTAAAAAGATTGGAGATCTATTCGCCGGAATCAGACCGGCGATTTCGTTTGACCCTTATACCGGTATGCCGACTTTGCAAATTAACATTCAATCAACGGAAGACGCCGACAAATCGCTGCAAAAAATTTTCGCATATCTCAAGCAAACAGGTAAGAACATTGTAATTGCAATCGATGAGTTTCAGCAAATAGTCAGCTATCCTGAAAAGAACGTTGAGGCTGTATTAAGAACAAACATACAACGGGCGGCTGGAATTAATTTTATTTTCTCCGGAAGTCAAACGCACATCCTTCTATCTATTTTTAGTCAGTACGGCAAACCATTTTATCAAAGCACCGAAATGGTTCAGCTTGAAAGAATTGAGAAAAGTGAGTATTCAAAATTTATCATTTCAAAGTTCGAAAGGGGAAAGAAAAAAATAAGCGACTCTGCCGCTGAGCTTATACTTGATATCTGCCGGGTGCATACGTACTACGTGCAGTTTTTATGCAACCGATTATACGGATTAAAAAATAATTTAATTACCGAACCGCTGGTAAGAGAAACATTGAAAAGCATATTAAAAGAGAATGAGGCTGTATATATAAATTACAGAAACCTGCTGACGGATTACCAATGGAAAGTATTAACTGCTATAGCCTACGAAGGAAACGCCAAGCTGATAACTTCAAAAGATTTTATTTCAAAACATCACCTTGGCACACCCAGCTCCGTTCACACAGCGGTTAAATCTCTGCTTGAAAAAGAAATGGTTTACAAAGAACAAGACGATTATTTTATTTATGATGTTTTTTTGGAAAGATGGCTGGAAAGTTTTTAATGGACTGAAAGCCTGGCTTAAGTAAGTAAACCAGACCGGAAAAGTTTAGCAATTCGGTTTGAGTTCTACATGATGCTTTTGATGACAGGGGTTGGGATCCCAAAAACATTAACGAAAGATTATCACTTTATTGACCAGGCAATTCTTGAAAGATCTTCTCCAGCAATAGGTTTCCTGAAAACAAAAAGATGTTCATACCCATGTGCAATTCAAAACTGAAAATCTGAAATAAATTTTAAGTTAAAAAAGTCGATCTTTACTTTCATCTAGAGTTTGTCCTGGAATGAATCTCATCTTGTTTTTTATCTTATCAAAGCTAACAGATCTAATTAAAGGAACCGATAATTTATATGGATTCTCTAATTCAGGATAGTAGATTACAATACAGGATGGAAAGGGGGCAGAGTTTTTTGAATTTCCAAAACTGATTCTACCTATAATAAATCGAATTTCTGAAGCCTTCATTACCCATTCATGCCACCACTTAGTATCTGTCCTACTTGGGATTAGGCAAACAACTAATGCTCCTCTTCGACTTTCATCATAAGCCTTTTTCATCCATTTGGCGATATTACGTCCATAAGGTGGATTCATCCAGCAACGAAATGGACTCCATTCTCTTTTTAATCCATCAACCGATAAATCAAAAAATATTTTGCATTTTGCGTTTTTGGAAGTTGCACAGACATCCACTTGAAAATCAAATTCTTTTTTTAATGACAAAAAAACATAATCTGGAGTTTCCCATTCTTCCGTCCGACTAGTAAATAAACCCGAAGTTAATTTTGATTTCTTACCAAACGGATCGGAAAGAGGTGCCAAATTGTTTTTTTCCATACTGATTTATATGATACTTTCTATTAAACTTAATTCAATAGTCTTAACATGTAATTCTGCTACAATATCGTACGAGAGAAACTTTACTCTATGTTCAATATTTTTGAAAGCAGTGAAAGTCATTGTTGTATGGAAACGCCTTTCGTTTTTTTTGTCCGAGACAATTCGAAAGTCAACATTAAAATCCTGAAGCTCTAAAAATTTTAGCAAAGAATTTTTAAAATCTGTGGAATACTCAATTTCAAAAAATGCTTGAGGAAATTTACGTTCATTAAACCAAGAAACATCTATTGTCGATGCTCTATTAACAATTTGATCATATGTAAATGAATAAAATTGATCCAAAGTTGCGTAATCTTTCAAGGGCTTTTGAAGATATTTTTTGTTTTTATCTTGATTCGGAACATACGTATCAAACTTTCTTAGTTTTCCTATTTCAAGCAGCAATCCTTGATAGTAAGAGTGGTTAAATTCTTTATCCGCATTAATTTTCTTTTTTTGGATTTCAAAAAGGTTTAACACTTTTTCCTTTTCAGACTTGAGTGCCCATAAACCCGGTTTTATTTTGAAAAAGAAGCGATCATTTTGTACAATGCGCCTGATTGAAGCAAAAGGAGTTTTTGTTCCCCACTTTACATTTTCAATCTTGAATACTTCCTGATATAAATTTCCTAAGGTGGAATACCCTCCATTAGATTTCATTACCTCAATTACCGCTTCATATTGCTTCATAAGGTTTTCTCCAACAGGAATTTTGTTTATTGAAATTATTTTCACTGCAAAGATTTTTTCTACTTAATTATAATACTATGAATAAATATACCTTAGATAAATCAAAGATCGAAGAGCCGTCTTCCTCACCCCACCCCGCCAACCCTCAAATTAATTCCATACTCAACATAAGCTTTTAGGCAGCAGAGGAAGTGCACCAGCCTTGTGTTTGCTCCAGACTGCTTTTTATTCCCTGCTCATCCGGCTGCCATTCGGTTTCTGTTATTTTTATTAGAGTGGAGTTGTTGTCTCTTGCTTCCAGCTTTATTTCAACAAGAGTTTCTATTCCCGTTGCTAACCAAAGGAAAGAAACAATTTCATCTTTAATAATTTTCTGTACTTTTATATCATGCTTTTCGTTATAATCCTTCCACTCCCATGTAACGGTTTTGTTTTCCGCCATTCTTTCGCTTCCCGATGTAATAAAGTAGCCGGACATTTTTTCATTATCAACTATGGCTTCAAAAACTTCATTTGCCGGTCTTAGTATTCCCAATTGCGTATTTACTTGAATTGTATTCATCTACAACTCCTTTTTATTAATAGAAATATTTACTGCTGATTTTTTCAAATGTTGACTAATTATCAACTCATGTTCCGAAGGAAAATTCGATACATAGAGATGATATCTTTTACTTATAAGACGAATTTGCATAGAGAAAACGTTAAAACCCAAATATTGATGATTACAATGTTACAAAAGATGTCATCTCCTAACCAGGCATAATGTGAGTTATTTATTTGATCTCATTCGTGGTAATTCGTGAAATTCGTGTCTTTACTTTAGCGCATCATCAAGCTGCTTCTTCAAAGCCAGAGCCTGCCGATATTGAGGATCGACGGCAAGCGCTTTGTTCACATAATTCAAGGCAGACTCATAATCCTTCTTCATAACATAAGCGCCTGCAAGATTGTATAAAACCTGCGAGTCGTCGGCTTTTAGTTCAAGGCTATGCATAAGATATTTAATCGCTTTTTCGGTGTTGTGCCTTGACAATTCTATTATGCCAATCCACTTTGACGAGAAAGCACCAGGCTTAACATTATCTCTCCGTACACAGTATTTATATGCCGTTTCAAAATCCTCCTTCTTCAGAAATTCATTTGCAACGTAGTCGTAATATTCTACAATTATCGGATACTGATAAATTAATATATCCATGTGTTTTTGAAACGACTTCAAATCACCTTCAGCTAAATATTTTGAAGCTGCTTCTCTGTGGGCTTCAACCCAGGTAATTTTATCAAGCACCACCTTTGACGCCAGAGAATCAATATAACCTTTAGGAGTAAATAATTTATTAGGCGGCAGACTTTTTCTTCTGTCAACAAAGGGCCAATCATTTTTTAAGAACTTGATTCTATACTGGGCAATAGTAGAATCGAGATCTGTAAACATGAAGTTCGCTTTGGTAAGACTATCCTGTAATTCAAACGGTACAACAACAGACGTTTTGGGAAGGATATTCGTTCGATGCATTTCATCATAAAATATTTTTCCGATAAGCTGATATCCTTCAAGTGTCGGATGAAGATGATCAGTCATAAAATTATTACCTGTTACTGAATCGGGGCTTAAATTATTAAACACTCCAAATATGTCTGCAACAGGTGTATTTAGTTCGGCAGATAATTTTCTAAGTATAATATTTATATCATCGGGGGCTCGGAATCTTAATGCATCTAAGTCTTTTGCAAAAACAAAATCATCAAGAGCGTTTTTGCTGCTGCCTTTTTTAAGCTCCGCAACGGCTTTATTATACACAGTGGAAGCTGTTGGATAATTTTCAGTTTTAATTGAAATGAACGGCTGCTGGTCTTTTAAATTGCTTATTAATGTTCCGATTATTACCGGAACGTTCTTCGCTTTTATCAACTGAATTACATCGCGCATATTTCCTTCGAACTGCTCAAGTCCAAGCTTATAAACATCCGAGTTAAATGGAATATACTGCTCTTTAGCCATCCTTGCCATCAAAGTGCCGGTGCGGCGGCTTTCATCGGCACCGGAAAATAATCCGATAATAAACGTCATTGCGTCGGTAAGCAGCTCTACAGTTTTATATTTCTTTAAGTATAACAGCATATTAATTAAATCTCTGCTTTGTCCTAATGACTCCATCGAGCCTACACCCAAAGCGCCGTAAAATTCATTGTGACCGGCGTAGATTAAAATAAGATCCGGTTCATGTTCTAAAATTCCCGGAATTAAATCGCGGATAGTATAGCTGTTAACTGCAGTAAGACTAACATTAACAACTTCAATAGTTGAATTTGGATATGCAAGCTCTGATCTTTTTCTGATATATCTTGAAAACGAACCCATCGGCATAAAGGGATAACCCGCAGCACTTGAACCTCCCAATACAAAAACTCTAAAAGCATTTTCCTTTTTCTTCTGATCGAAAACATCCTCAATTGAGGTAGGAACTTTCTGCACATTGCTGAAATATTTAAAAGCAAGGTCGGGATTTAAAATATATTTTTGTTCGGTGGCTTCAATCCACTGCTTGGTATCATTACCGTATCCGAATATTCTCAATGCTCCTTCTAGAACGATGAAGAACAATACCGGAATAATGATTAAAATAAGATAAAACCAGAATGGGTTTTTCTTCTTTGGTGCGGAACTTTCTTTTTTGGATTTAGGCATTGGCTGTTTTTTGCTTTTTATCGAATGTTATTTGTTAGGGTACTTCGGATAATTTTCTTTACAAAATTAAAATAGGAAATATTTCGCTCTCATAAAAAGAGCTTTACAATGTGTTTTCAGCTTCTTTTCTTCTAAGGAAAAAAAGGATTTTTTTTGTAACTTGAAGCGCAGTATTTGGTAAAGAATTACTCATAAATCATTCACACTATGGAAACAATATTTATGCCTCGCATCAAAAAATTGTTCTTAATAATCTGCATTTTTTCATTTCAACTATCTGCTCAAAGCTTTAGGATTGAAAAAATAGAACCGCCAAATTGGTGGGCTAATATGAAGCTGAATAAAATTCAATTGATGATTTATGGCGAAGGACTTGATAATGTTTCGGCAGCTTTCGAGAATAATTTTATTAAAATTGAAAAAATATCTCCGCCTCAAAATCCGTCTTATCTTTTTATTGATATTGAAATTCCTCATTCGATTACTCCCGGAACACAACGTTTATTATTGAAGAAAGAAAACCAAACCATCACCCTGGATTATGATATTCTGCAAAGAGAGGATGCTAAAGGACGATATGGCGGATTCGGACAGGAGGATGTGGTTTACTTAATTATGCCGGATAGATTTGTTAACGGCGACCCCTCCAATGATGTAGTTGAAGGTTTCATTGAGGGAGTTGATAGAAGCAATCCGTCGATGCGTCACGGCGGCGATTTACAGGGAGTAATCGATAAGCTTGATTATTTAGCCGATCTTGGAATAACTGCAATATGGCTAAACCCGATTGTCGAAAATAATACAAAGGTAAGCTACCACGGCTATGCCGCAACGGATTTATATAAAATTGATGCGAGGCTTGGTACAAATGAACTGTTCAAAAAGCTTGTCGATGAAGCTCACAAAAGAAATATAAAAATTATTTATGACCACGTAGCAAACCACATAAGCATAAATCATCCATGGCTTAATAACTTACCAACAGATAATTGGCTTAACGGCACAGCCGAAAATCATATAGTTACTAATCATCGCAAGTTTTCGTTATCAGACCCTTATGCAGATTCCAGCGTTATCAAAGCAAATGTTGACGGCTGGTTTACCCACTATATGCCTGACCTAAACCAGAGGAATCCGTTTGTTGCTGCATATCTAACACAAAATATGATTTGGTGGATTGAATACACCGGACTTGACGGAATACGTGAAGATACATATCCATACGCTGATCAAAAGTTTATGGCAGATTGGGCAAAAGCAATTCTTGATGAATATCCTTCGTTGAATATAGTTGGAGAAATTTGGGATAACGATCCCGTTTTCACTGCTTACTATCAGCACAGAAGCAAGGTAAGAAAAGAATTCGATTCATATTTGCCGTCTGTAATGGACTTTGCTCTTTACAACACCTTTTATAATTACCTTAAAGGCAATGCAGGGCTGTATAAATTTTATGAACATTTTGCCAAAGATTTTATTTACGCCGATCCTAAAAACCTTATGACTTTTGCAGACAACCACGATATCGAGAGAGCTATTTTTTCGGCTCAAGGAAATATCAATAAGCTGAAAATTGTTTTTACTATACTGCTTACAACGAGAGGCATTCCGCAAATTTTATACGCCACGGAGATAGGGATGATTGGCGGTAAATCGCACGGAGAATTACGAGCAGATTTTCCTGGCGGTTTTCCGGGAGATGAAAGAAATGCGTTCACTAAAGAGGGGCGTGATGAAAGAGAGAATGAGATTTTCAATTTTCTTAAGGAATTACTAAATCTTCGTAAGGAGTATAGATCGTTAGCTTCCGGTAAAATGCTCCACCTGTCGCCGGTGCAAGAAGTATATTTTTATTTTAAAATATTGGATGACGAAAAAACGGTTGTGATAATTAATAATAATTCAGAAGAAAGAAGCGTTAAGCTAAATTTAAATATGAGTGTTCTTCAAAATGTTAAGGGCATAAAAAATTTAAGAACAAAGGAGTCCATATATTTTACGAACGAAGCAGAGATAAAACTCAATAAATTTGAGGCGGGAATCTTTGAAGTGATTAATGAATGACGAATGAAATATCACCTCTTCGAGGTTGACGTGTTTTTTTTTGATTTAATATACTATAATCATATCAACCATGCGGGTTTCATAAATATTTATCTAGTGAATTGAATATTTTTAATATGCTAAAATTATAAGAGTCCCTGTGAAAGAGTTCATTTATAATTATGAGAATAATATATGGCAAAATCCCGAAGGGTAGGTATAATTATAAACAGTAACACTATAAAACAAGCAAAACTTCTAAAGTGCTAAAGTGATTTTAACAAACAAAACCAAATAGATATTATTAAACCCCGAAGGGGTGGTATGATTATAGAAAAATGATACGCTTAGAATTAGAATCCCCAAAGGATGATATGATTATAGAACGCGAAGATTAATTAATCCAAACAAAAACCCCGAAGGGGTGAAATGATTATAACAAAGCAACCTGAAAATAAAAAACAAAATCCCGAAGGGATGACATGATTTAATTAATTACTAACGGAACAATCAGAAACCATACGACCAATGTACATACTCGGAATCTCAGCATTTTATCATGACAGTGCAGCCGCTCTTATAAAAGACGGTGAAATAATTGCAGCAGCTCAGGAAGAAAGATTCACCCGAAAAAAACACGATCACAACTTCCCTTCCAATGCAATTCGTTACTGCCTTCAAGAGGCTAACATTGACGGCAGCATGCTGAATTTTGCTGCCTTCTATGACAAACCGTTTCTGAAATTCGAAAGACTGCTGGAAACGTATCTTGCCTATGCTCCTGCCGGAATAAATTCTTTCATCAAAGCAATGCCTTTATGGATTAAGCAAAAACTATGGATGAAGGAGCTAATAAAAGACGAGCTTGGTTACACCGGAAAAGTCATATTCCCCGAGCATCATGAATCCCATGCAGCTTCGGCTTTCTATCCTTCCCCTTTCGAAGAAGCTGCAATTCTTACGATGGATGGAGTTGGCGAGTGGACTACAACCAGCTATGGCTTCGGTAAAGGAAATAAAATTGAGCTTTGGGCTGATATAAAATTTCCGCATTCGCTTGGCTTGCTTTATTCGGCTTTTACTTATTATACAGGATTCAAAGTTAACTCCGGCGAATACAAAGTAATGGGATTAGCTCCTTACGGTGAACCTAAATACAAAAAATTAATTCTTGATGAACTTATCGACATAAAGGATGACGGCTCATTCAGACTTAACATGAAATATTTTAACTACTGCGCCGGACTCACGATGACAAACGAAAAATTTCACAAACTCTTCGGCGGACCTCCGCGAATACCCGAAACAAAATTGACTCAAAAGGAAATGGATATCGCACGTTCTATTCAGGAGGTAACGGATGAGATCGTTCTGAAGATGGGACGCCATGTTCACAAAGAAACCGGAATGAAAAAAATTGTATTAGCCGGCGGTGTAGCACTGAATTGCGTTGCAAACGGCAAATTGCTGCGCGAGGGACCATTCAATGATATTTGGATTCAACCGGCTGCCGGAGATGCAGGAGGTGCTATAGGTGCGGCATTAATTACATGGTATAAATATCTTAATAATCCGAGAGAAGCAGATGAAATGAACGATACTCAAAAAGGATCTTATCTCGGTCCCGAATATTCTAACGGCGATATTTTGAAATTTGTAAATGCTCATCAACTTAAATCCTCATTTATAGAAGCGAATGAAATTCTTTCAATAATTTCGGAGTTAATAGCGGCAGAAAAAGTAATAGGCTGGTTTCAGGGCAGAATGGAGTTTGGACCACGAGCACTTGGTTCACGCTCAATAATCGGCGATGCGCGCTCTCCGAAAATGCAGGCAATAATGAATATCAAAATAAAATTCAGAGAAGGATTTCGTCCGTTTGCGCCGTCGGTGCTGTATGAAAAAATACCGGACTATTTTGAAATCGATAAACCAAGTCCATATATGCTCTTAGTTGCGGATGTAAAAAAAGAGCTTCGCAGAGAAATGACTGAAGATGAAAAAAATCTTTGGGGAATAAACAAGCTGAATGTAGTTAGATCGGATATTCCTGCTGTTACACATGTTGATTACTCAGCACGGATACAAACAGTTCACAAAGAAACTAATCCATTATATTACGATCTCATAAATGAGTTTGATAAAAAATACGGATGTGCTGTAATTATCAATACGTCATTCAACGTACGCGGCGAGCCGATTGTTTGCACTCCCGCAGACGCATACAAATGTTTTATGCGGACCAATATGGATTATTTAATTATGGGCAATTACCTGCTGAAAAAAGAAGACCAAAAACCGATCGAGCACGATACCGATTGGCAAAAAGAATTTGAACTGGATTAAAAATGATTAAAGAAGAATTAAAACTTATTAAAGAATCGAAGAGAGACCTTAAAAAATTCGGACTCACGGTCGGAACAGTGCTTCTGCTCATTGCCGTTGTATTATACCTATACGATAAATCCTCTTTTCAATTTTTCGGATTGATAGGGATTGTACTGATAATGTTTGGCGTTATCATTCCCGCATCTCTCAAACCTTTGAACAGAGCATGGATGATGCTTGCCATTATTCTTGGCTGGGTAATGACCCGTGTAATTTTAGCTATTTTGTTTTATTTTGTATTAACTCCGATTAGCTTTCTTGCAAGAATATTCGGAAAAAAATTTTTAGAACTTAATATTGATAAAACTGCAGAATCTTATTGGGAAAAGCGGGAAATGAAAGATGAGGATCCCGCCAATTACGAAAGACAATTTTAATTTGAGGTATAGCTATGAGTAAGCTGTCGATATTATCCGAGCTGTGGCAGTTTCTTAGAATAAGAAAAAAATGGTGGCTTGCGCCGATTCTAATCTTTCTAATACTCTTAGGAGGATTAATTATAATAACTCAAGGTTCGGCATTAGCGCCGTTTATTTATGCAATATTTTAACGATTTAGTAATGCTTGTTATGCAAAATTCAAGAAAATTGATCTTGAGTTTTTTATCTGACTGTAAAATATTTTATGTCACATTTGGTTGTAGAGACGGGGCATCCCGACCAAAGGTTCTTTAGGAAAAGCATTCGGGACAAGTTACCCCGTCTTTACGTTCGGAATTGTAAATTATTTTTTAACAATTTACAAATTTCCTATAAGACTGTTTGGATTCAAATATCTTTTTATAGCCTAACATTTAGATCTCTTTACAACGTGAGTTAAAAAAATGAATGATTCTACAATAATTTGTAGTGGAGAAATTCGATTTCGCCATACACTTTGATCAGCTTCTTAATAAAAATTTTTATTAAACGATGACAAAAATAAAAATTCAAAAGAAGAAAAAAAGAATACCCGTTCCGCAAAAGCCTCCAAAGGTGGAAGCAGATAAGAAGAAATATGACCGGAAGAAAGAGAAGGAAAAGCTGCAAAAAATTCTGAAGAAGAATAAAAACACCTAATGATCAACGCCGCTCTTATAATTTCAATCTATAATCGAATCGATTATCTTAAGCTCGTTTTTGCAGGTTTGAACAGACAAACATTTCGCGGCTTTGAAGTTATTCTTGCCGATGATGGGTCTAATGATGAAAGCATAAAAGAAATTGAATTTCTTTCCAACACGGTAGAATTCCCTGTTCTGCACCTTTGGCAGGAAGATAGAGGTTTCCGCAAAAACAAGATATTAAACCGCGCTATTTTGGCTGTGGCATCTGACTACTTGATTTTTATTGACGGTGATTGCGTTCCGCATAAGGAATTCATCAAGGAACATTTTGATCAGAGGAAGGAGAAGCTATGCTTAACCGGAAGAAGAGTGAACCTTTCGGAAAGAATTACAAAAAAATTAACGCCGCAGATTGTGGAAGAAGGGTTCTTAGAGAGAAAATATTTTTTGCTGCCCGACGGTTTATTCGGTAAATCCTTTGACGTGGAAAAAGGAATCTATTTTAAAAATTCTTTTCTTAGAGAGTATTTTAACAAAAAAAGAAGAGGGCTGCTTGGTTGTAATTTTTCAATTCATAAAAAAGATTTGTTGGAAATAAACGGATTTGATGAACGCTACGAAGCACCATCAATCGGCGAGGATACCGATGTGCAGTTCCGGCTTGAGTTAAACGGGGTGAGTATAAAGTCCTTAAACAATATTGCAATTCAATATCATCTTTATCATGAGCTGCAAAAAAGACCTCAAAAAAATTTAGATTTATTCGAAGCAGTAAAAACGGAGAATTCTGCATTTACGCAATACGGAATATCTGGCAGTGAGTTGATTTTAAACAAAAATAAAGTGGTTCGCTGATCATGAATTTTCGAATTCATTATTGGATTTCCTTTTCTGCCACGAATGGACACTAATGAACACTAATAAACAATTAATCAAACATTTTGTTTAATCATCTTGAAAAAATCCGGGGAAATATAATGTTCAAAACAGTACTTATTGTCTTCTATATTCAATTAATTCTTACGGCTCAAATAAAATTTGATGCTGATTTTGAAAGCGGAAATTTAAATACTGTAACCACAACGGATTCTGTCAATTATTCAGTTACCACAAAAACTGATATAGGCGGCAGATGGTTTTACTTCAGAATAACCTGTGTTAAGGATAAATTTATAAGTGTAAAGGTAACTAACAGCGATGTTAAGCGGGCGATGTTTTCTTACGACGATAAAACCTATCAGCGCTTTTCTGCGGCGGAAAGTCCTGCAACAAATGTCTTTCAAAAAACTTTTGAACACGATACTGTTTACGTTGCTTATTATACGCCATATAATTACAGCCTTCTTCAGGAAAGAATTTCATCATGGGAGAAAAACTCATTTGTAGAAATCGATACATTAGGATTTACAGATAGAGGATTTCCTATTCAGGAAATAAGAATAACCGATCCCATTACTCCGGTTGATGATAAATACCGCATTTGGATACATGCGCGGACACATCCATCTGAAACTCCCTCGTCCTGGCACTTTGAAGGAATTATCAAAAAGCTATTAATTGATAATGATGTAATTGATTATTACAGAAAAAAAATAGTTTTTTATTTAATTCCTTTCACTAATCCTGATGGAGTTTACTACGGAAGATCCCGAACAAACTATGACTACATCGATGTAGAAAGAAGCTGGGATGATCCGGAAGATCAAACAATTAACGAAGTAAAAATTCTAAAAGCACGCATGCAGGAAATTAATGATGAAAAAGTTATGTCGGTTTTTTTGAATTTACATTCACAGGCTTCTCCGTATTGCACCTTTTGGATACATACCGCGCAGTCTACTTCGGATTATTTTTACAGAAGAGAGTATCAGTTTTCAAATCTTAATACTTCTGATAATCCTTATTTTGTTCAAGCCGACTACAGGGAATCTGCTCTTCAAAAATATTTTCCTGAAGGATGGTTGTGGAACAATCATGGCGAAAGCGTAATGGCGTTAACCTACGAAACTCCGTACGACCGGTATTCCAACAATGTTTGGGTAACTAACGAGAATTTATACGAGCTTGGTTATAGAACGGTTTATGCTATAGCGGAGTATTTGGAATTATCTCATCCAAAACATCTTATACTTGATAATAAATATGCATTCTTAAACGGTGAGTGGAATAGTTCTACAGTAGGATTGGAATTTTACAGCGACGATTATTTGCAGTTAGCCGCTGGTAATACAAGCTCATCGGCGGTATTCATGACCGGAACACTTGAACCGGGGAAATATGATGTTTACGGGTGGTGGCAAACCGATCTTGCTAATTCGTTCAACACACGCTTTCAAATAGATGCGAATGGTTCGGAAACGATACTTGAAAAAACCCAGCGTCTAAACGGCGGGCAATGGAATTTTCTCACTGAGGTCGAATTAAATACAAGCGGTGAAATAAAAATTACAGTGAACGGCAGCAGTTCGGGAACGGTAGTCGCAGACGCATTCCGAATTATTTATCGGGGTGCTGCTACAAAAGTTGCTTTACAAGAAATGCCGGAAAATATTGAGCTGCTTCAGAACTATCCGAATCCATTTAATCCTGCTACAACCTTAAGCTTCAAGCTTAAAGAAGGAACTAAAGTTCAATTAAGGATTTTTAATACATTAGGACAGCTAATAGACATACTTGTGGATAATGAATTATCAGCCGGTGAACACAAAGTAATTTTCGACTCAAGAAAATATTCAAAGCTTGCCAGCGGTATTTATTATTACAATCTTACTACCGGAAGTTTTTCGCAAACAAAGGCGATGGTTTTGACAAAATAAAATATCTAATTACCGTCAACTTCATTTATAATCGGGTAGTTGAACAATTGATCCAACCTTAAAAAGTAAAACTATCGAAGATTCCTTTTCCCCTTCATAAATTAGGTTATTTCATTCTACTACCTTAATTCCTAAAAAATATTCATTGAAATACCATAATAATTCTTGCGTTGCATAATTCATTCATTTATATTTGACCCGTTAAAAAAAAACACCTAAATAAATAAGGAATTTTATGTTAGATGATTTAGATATAAAAATTTTGAATATGCTGCAGAGGGGAGGACGAACCAAACGCAACGAAATTGCCGAAGCAGTAGGATTGTCGATTCCGTCCGTCAGCGAACGTTTAAATAAGCTTGAAGAAAGAGGAGTAATAGAAGGATACTTCGCAAAACTTAACCGAAAGGCTTTTGGATACGATATCATGGCTTATATTTTAGTTATGATGGAGTCATCAAAACACTATAAGGGATTGATCTCTAAAGTTGAAAAGATCCCTCAAATTGTTGAATGCCATTCGGTGCTTGGCGAAGGTTCGCATTTGCTTAAGGCAATTCTTAAAAACACTGAATCGTTAGAAAAATTATTAGGGGAAATTCAATCCTGGCCAGGGATTATATCAACAAAAACCACATTTGTTCTATCTACAATAAAAGAAACTACTATATTGGATATTTAATCAGTATAAATCAAAATCAATCAGAAGGAAAATTGTATGGCTAAAAGCATTTCCCCTATCGAACAAATTTTAAAGTTCATTAGAGATAAAAAAATTCGATTTATCGATTTGAAGTTTATGGATTTTCCGGGACAATGGCAGCATTTCACCGTTCCGGTTTCTCAATTCGATGCCGATTCTTTTGAGAACGGTTTTGGATTTGACGGCTCATCAATTCGCGGCTGGAAACCGATAAACGAAAGCGATATGCTGATCATTCCCGATCCTAATACAATGTTCGTCGATCCGTTCATTATCGAACCGACTGTTAGCTTAATTTGCGATGTTTACGAACCGGCAACAAAAGAAAAATATACTCGCTGCCCTAGGAACATTGCCGAAAAAGCCGATGCTTATTTAAAATCAACCGGAATAGCGGATACGGTTTATTATGGACCCGAAGCTGAGTTTTTCATATTTGACGATGTCCGATTTGATTCGCAGCCAAACGGAAGTTTTTATGCAGTTGATTCGATTGAAGGCAGGTGGAACTCGGGAAGAGATGAAGTTCCTAACCTTGGCTATAAGCCTCGTTATAAAGAAGGTTACTTCCCCGTGCCGCCGACAGATTCATTAGTTGATCTTCGCAACGAAATGGTTACAAATCTAATTAATTGCGGTATCGATGTAGAAGCCCAGCATCACGAAGTTGCAAGCGGTGGTCAATGCGAAATTGATCTTCGTTTTCAACCGTTAGTAAAAGCAGCCGATCAATTGTTGATGTTTAAGTACATCGTTAAGAATACTGCAAAGAAAAATAACCGCACCGTTACGTATATGCCCAAACCAATCTTTGGCGATAACGGAAGCGGAATGCATGTACACACCAGTTTATGGAAAAAAGGCAAACCTTTATTCGCCGGAACAGGTTATGCGGGTTTGAGTGAAGCTGCGTTGTACTTCATCGGCGGGTTATTGAAACACGCTCCTTCGCTTCTGGCATTCACTAATCCAACTACAAATTCATACAAGCGTTTAGTACCGGGTTTTGAAGCGCCCGTAAACTTAGCTTATTCCCAAAGAAATCGAAGTGCATCTATAAGAATACCGATGTACTCAGCAAGCCCGAAAGCAAAAAGAGTAGAGTTCCGCTGCCCCGATCCTTCATGCAATCCGTATCTCGCATTTTCCGCAATGCTGATGGCTGGCTTAGACGGTATCCTAAATCGAATTGATCCGGGTGAGCCGCTCGATAAAGATATTTATGATATGGCTCCGGAAGAATTGAAAGATGTTCCATCAACACCCGGCAGCCTGAACGATGCTTTAACTGCTTTAGCAAACGATCATGAATATCTTCTTAAAGGTGATGTCTTTACAGAAGACGTTATTGAGACATGGATAAAGTATAAAACCGATAAAGAGATTAAACCTATGGCTCTTCAACCGCATCCGTATGAGTTTGCTCTTTATTATGATGTGTAATCAAACCATTTATAACCTTCGAGGTCGCTGACCCTGACCTCGAAGGTTACAGGACCAAAGATTGCTGCCTTCTCCTCCGTAAGAAAACAATTTTTTTTCATTATGTCATAGCGGCAAGCAACCTCCAACGTCTAAGACAGCGACGTTGGAGGTTTATGACATCTAGAATAAATAACATCTAGGGGATCAGTTAATTCTGCACAGAACATCTTTTCTTTTTCCTGCGCAGTTTAAACAAGTCAATTTTATTTCTTAATTTTATATGTGAGTCTTCTCTAAAAAGGTATTTTCATTTCCAAAGGATCGTTCCGAAAAGAAATGTTTCGATTATTTCCGAAGGATCCTTTGGACAGAATATTCGAAT
>JAGUYG010000103.1 GCA_020061465.1 Ignavibacteriales bacterium | reverse complement strand
ATTTTCTCGGAACGATCCTTCGGACAGGTTTATTTTTCCCCCGATTTCATCGGGGCTTTTTTCCCAAGCAACGTCTTGGGAAAAATTTAGATTCTTAATAGAAATAAATTGAGAAAAAACCTCTCAATGTGGCTAGCCGAAGGCTCCCTTTGGGAAAGCCATTTTTATCTTGCTTGGTAAGTCCGTTCACTAAAGTGAACGGTAATTTAATTTATTGCCTTCAGATTTACATGCTACTACGACGAATCAAAAAGCAGGCTGATATAAGGTTTGAAATTTCGAATTTGTTTTTTGGTGCTTATTTGTTTTTTGTGATTTGTCCTATGGATCCTTTGGATTTTTTGGAATTTAGTGCCGATTAAATTTCTCGAAAAGAGTCCTTCTGCCAAATATCTTTGGTTAGTTTTAACTCCACATTTAGCTGAGGAAATAGTCGTTCTAAATTATTAACTTCGATCAGGAAAAAATTTTTTATATCTTAAATAGAAAAATGAGAATACAGGAAAGTAAAATAGAAGAAGTACGATTGTCCGTTGATATTGTGGACTTAATATCGGAGTATGTGCAATTAAAAAAGAGAGGCAAAAATTATATCGGGCTTTGTCCTTTTCATACCGAAAAAACACCTTCATTTACCGTAAGCCAGGAAAAGCAAATCTTTCACTGCTTTGGCTGCCATGCGGGCGGTAACGTATTCAAATTTTTGATGGACATTGAAAAAATCTCTTTCGTTGAAGCAATTCAGCAACTTGCAGCACAGCAGGGAATCGATCTTGAAGTAACGGAAGACAAAACAAACGGCTATCAATCTGAACAGGAACTGCTGTATGACTTAAATACAACCGCCGCAAGATATTTTTCCGATAATCTCCTTCATCATGAAGAAGGAGAGGCAGCAAGAAAATATTTTGAACATAGAAAATTAAAATTGCAAACGCTGCGGGCATTTGGCTTAGGCTACTCACTGCCGGGCTGGGAAAGGTTTATTAATTTCGCCGTTGAGAAAAAATTAGACCTTGATAAAGCCCTTGAGTTAGGACTAATAGGCAAAAGCGATGACGGAAGATTGTACGATAAATTTTCCGGAAGAATAATCTTTCCGATATTTTCTCCCAACGGCAGAGTTGTTGCTTTTGCCGGTCGTCTCTTAGAAGAAAGAGAAGGAGCGGCGAAATATTTAAACTCACCCGAATCATCCATCTACGTAAAAGGAAGAATACTCTACGGCTTATCGCATGCCAAGGACGAAATCCGCAAATTAGATAAAGCCATTCTTGTTGAAGGCTATATGGATCTTATATCGCTTTACCAAAACGGAATTAAAAACGTTGTTGCCGTCTCGGGAACATCTTTAACAGAAGAGCAGGTTCAGCTTTTATCGAGGTATACAAAAAACGTAGTGCTCCTTTTTGACGCCGATACGGCAGGAATAAAAGCATCAATGCGGAGTATAGAACTTCTGCTTAAAAGAGATATGGAGATTAAAATTGTATCTCTTCCAGTAGGTGAAGATCCCGATTCATTCGTAAATAAATTCGGGAAAGAGCAGTTCGAAGAAATGATAAAGAAAGCCGATAATTTTCTTGAATATCAAACCGCATATTACGAATCTCAAGGAATGTTTGACGATCCCGCAAAAGCTGCTGAAGCAATAAGAGAGTTGGTTAAGCCTGCCGCATTGATTAGCGATGAATTGAAGCGCGGTCTTTTGTTAAGAACGATTGCCAGAAAATTTAACATCCGCGAAAAATTGCTTGAGTCCGAATTAGATAAAGCTCTAACTAAAGTTGAAAAGCAAATCGACAGCGAACAAAGAATCGAGGAAAGAAAACATCAGAAGGAGCAAATAACGACATCAACAGAAGAGGATGTTTCTACTGACAGCATCGAATACAATTTGGAAAAAGATATAATTAAACTTTTGTTTGAAGCATCCCGGCCTGTGATTGAGTTTATCTCCGCTCATATTTCCCACGAAGATTTTTTATTCGAAGCTCATAGTAAAATCGCATCGGTTGTTTTTGAGGCTTTTCATAACCAGGATGATCTAATAGCCAGCTCGCTCATTTCAAAAATGCATGACGAAAAATTGGAACAATATATTGCCGAGATAACATTCGACAAATACTCCATCAGCAGGAATTGGGAAACCCTTCGCCCGGGACAGGAAACCGAAAAGATTCTGCTTAAAATTGCGTACGATCATGTGAGGAAGTTTAAACTTCTTTCAATCGATAGGCTTATAGAAGAAAACAGCAAGCTGCTCAAAGAAGCTTCTTCGGAAGAACAAAAAAAGAAATACATGAAGGAGATAATGAATTTACAATTGGACAAACAAACAATTACCGCCGAAATAGTTTTTGAAGAGTAATGAGGATTACGAAAAATACATCGTTAACAATTCATAGGAGAAACAATGGGAGATAGCAAGGACACAAAAATCAGAATTGAAAATGCCAGCATTATCGGACCTGTATGGGTTATAGGCTGGCTGTTCACAATTGGCTTTTTACAATTGCCGTTTTTTAAGGGTTTTTTAGCAATTGTTCTTTGGCCTTATTATTTAGGAGTATATTTCAGTTCTTTATAATTAGAACAAAAAGCCCGGTTCTTGCTGCTAAACACACGGCTGGATATTCAAACGCAGCACCAATTAGGTTATTCGAACTATTTATCGTAAGTTCGATCGTCCGGTTTAAGCCGGCTTTTTTTATTTAATATTTTTTTAGAGGTTTTTTAGTGAGTACTAAATTATTTGTGGGATCTCTCCCATGGTCAGTAGACGACGCAACATTACAATCAGCTTTTGAGAAACACGGAGAAGTTGTTTCGGCAAAGGTTATCACCGACCGTCAAACCGGCAGATCAAGAGGTTTCGGTTTTGTGGAGATGGAGAATTCCACCGATGCAAATCAAGCGATCAGTGTATTGAACAATTCGGAATTAAAAGGCAGGAATATCGTAGTTAATAAAGCAAATCCGCGCAGCTAAAGATATAAAATTATTAGTTCCTTTTTAGGCGTCTTTATAGACGCCTTTTTTGTTTGTAACTGTCTCATACATAAAATTAACTGCTTTGTGGCTAAGGTGCAGCCCCAAACTACAGAGACTGTGTGATCAGAATGATCCTTCGGAAAAGTGTCATTGTCATTTCCGAAGGATCATATGATCGATCCCGAATGTTTTTCCAAAGTCCAAAGGATCCTCGGAGAACCTATGGTCGGGAGAGAAATCTTTTCCAAGGGATCCTACGGAGATTTGGTTTAGATTTCTTCCCGCTTTGCGGGACTCCGCTCCTTCCTGCAGCATACCTTTAGCATGTAAACAGGCAGGCGAAATGACAGTTTTCCTAAGGATCCTATGGATGAATTTTCACACAATCTCTACAATGCCGAGCTTCTTAATTAATTTATAACTAAAGCGAACTTTCATTTACAAACTACGCCGCACAACAAAGCCGAAACGGAACTACAAACTTTTAAACTACCAAATGCCGAAAGCGAATACGCCTGTCTCGGCCTGGCTTATAATATTGATTGATTTATTTTAAAAAAATATCGCCTTATTTCTTATTTACTAATCTCTCAACAGCCGAGCCAAGACGGGCTGTCGCCTTGTCCGAAGGACTCCTTTGGAGAGCCACTTGTTATACCGCTGTTCTATGTTTGCGTAGATTTTAATTCCCCTTTATTAAACTTATGAATTATACTGGAAATTAATGTTTGATAGGGAATTCCTTCTTCCACTGCCTTTACTTGTATATCGTGATAATCTTTTGAAGTTAGGCGAATATTTATTCTTTTGCTTTTAGTTATGCTTTCTTTGGCAGCTTTTACGTAAACTTTTTGGTCTTTCTTTTTAATGGGCTTCCATTCACCTTTTTCATAAGACTCTACTAATTTTTTTTCTTCTTTATCTAAATATTTCATTTCTATTCCTCCTTATTCAAATACTTTTTAGTCGCTTCTCTGCTTGGATAAATTGTTTTCAAAAAATACTTTTCTTCATCTTCAACAAATGGTACAATGTATGCATAATCTCTAACTTCAACGATAAATATCCTTTGATTAGGATATTTCTGTTTATTTGGATGCTCAACTACTTCTAACAATTTGTTATTTGAAAGTGATAATACAATTTCTTCAAAAGATATATTTCTTGTTTCTTTTAAGAGATTATTTTTATCCTCTTCCCAGGCAAAATACTTCATTTATTGAATTTCCTTTTTGTGTGCCTATTTGACACAAGCAAAAATTAATAAAGCATTACGATTAAATCAAGCCACCACCTTTATATTTTAGATGTAGTATTTAATGCGGTATAACGACGTTGCGGTTAAGCTGCTGCCCATAACAAGAATGCAGCAATGAAAAACCCAAGCCGACCTGTCCGCCGAAGCTTTTAGCGAAGGCGGATAATTATTAAAAAACTTTTTTATTAGAACTACTTTTGGCGTAGCCATCCCTTCGGGAGAACAACAAACTATAAACGGAACTACAAATTTAATAACAGAACAAAAGCCGAATGCGAAAACGGCGTCCGCTTGATTGGCGGGTTGAGACTGTCGAAAAAGTAAAGACAAAGCGGAACCGAAAAAAACGACTTCCATATTTGGTTTGTACGCCACGATCTCAATTGAAGTCATCATTTTTGTATTCTCTTTTACGTTAATTTTTTGTTCAGCATGACTTTTTCGATAGTCTCGTTAGGTTGATTCTCCTATTTATTCTATTCCCAAACATTCATCTTAGGTAGGCCTTTTTCAGTTCTTGCTCGATCAACTATCTCTTGTATATATTTTGTCTTCTTTTTCGTGTATTCCTTCCCCAATCCATATTCTTTGCTCAACTCAATTTTTATCTTGCCATATTTTTCAATTTCTTCTTTATGCCTTATCATGTAGTCCCTAAACAGTATTTCATTTCTCAAATGGAAATTAGGATCATACTCAAGAATATGGATATTATATTGTTGTTCATTTTCAGTTTTCCTAATTAAATATCTATTCCTCATATCTGTCTTTATTTCTCTGTATTTTGCTCCTAGCTTTTCAATATAATATGCACTGGGTTTTAATTCATACACAGCTACAAATATATCAATTATTGACTTTGAATATTGATTAGGAATAGCTGTACTGCCTATATGTTCAATAACTTTTACATCATTCACTAGTATTCTCCCTATTTTGACTTTTTCAGCATTAAATAATGTATTCCAGATAATATTATATTTCTCAATTCTCATACCACTATCCATAATTTTCATAATATATTCCGAATCACTATAAGTAAATAATTCACCAATAAGCATTTCACCGATTCTCATTATATTAGCAAAATCCTAATTTAAAATAAAAAAACAACATTGATTACAGAACTAATACATGTTTTATGAATCATTAACTCTCACTTTTAATCAACCTAACGGCGTGGCAAATAACCCGCCGCCTAACACAACTATATTTTTTTATTATTAAAAAATGTTTTCAAGTGTAGCCTTGCTTAACTTTCGAACAAGCAAGGCGGAACTACCTTTCTAACATAAACTAATTTAAAGAGCAACTTTTATAAAACACAAAACTTAAGAACTGCACCTAACCCGCTTGAATATCGCGGTCGGGTTGATTTGCGGGTTATGTAGCATTTATAATATTATTTGCATATTGTAATATTTCTAAATTACCTTTTACAATGTCTCCATTTTCTAAATAAATCGTATCTTCCATTCCTATACGGCTATCATATCCGCGTCTTTTTGCTTCTCTTAAAATATCCCATGAAAGTGAATTAAAACCATGCAACAATCTTGGTATTTTTACATTGTTTGAATCTAGCACTTTTTCTATTTCATTTATTGTTTGAACCGCAGAATCAAATTCTTCAATTTCCGGTTCAATTAAAATTCTACAACAATTCTTAGTTAAATTACTTTCAACAAATATTTCTGCAGCTTTCTTTTCATTTAAACCTGCTTCAATTAATACTCGTTTTGATATCAGAAGATTTGATATTTCTATTGCATCGTCTTCAATCATATTTACAGAAATAAAGTCTGGAATATTTTCCCAAGCATTTATATAACTTTTTCTTTTTTCCAAATCTGGCTCAATCCATTCACCGGAACTTATACCAATTTGTATTTCTGGAGAAATATTTTTTACTAATAATACCAAATTATTTACATCGTGAGGTTTTAGACTTTCATTCCCATTTTCATTATAACAATGAATGTGAAATATTTTGCAACCGTGTTTGTATAATAAATTAACTTCTTTCTCAATCTCACTAAGAGAATGTGGAAGATATGAATTTTGTTCTTTTGGTCGAGCTCCATTTAAAGCAATTTTAATTAACATATTTCCCTTTTTTATTTTACTACCTAACGGCGTAGCCGTTAAGCGGCACCCCAGCTTGCCCGCCGTAGTTTTAACGAAGGCGGGAACAAGAATGCCGAACAATACCAACAATTTTTTATTTATTAAATATATTTTTTAAAAGAACAACTTTGAACAAGAAACTTAAACGGAACTATTAAGCCAATAATTTCAGGGCGTGAGATAATATTCTCTGTTGATTCATCATCTTTCTTTTTCAACGCATTATTATTACAAAAATTTATTGTTTTCATATCT
>JAGUYG010000077.1 GCA_020061465.1 Ignavibacteriales bacterium | reverse complement strand
TTTAGGTGAGTTCAAAATAATAAAAATCCGGGAAACAATTTTTTCAATTATATATCTTTTTTAAAACTATAATGTATCAACAGGGCTCTGTACCCCGAATGCGCCTTTATTTGTTACATGAGTGTAAATCATTGTTGTATCTAAAGAACTATGACCCAATAATTCCTGTATTGTTCTAATATCTGTTCCTGCTTCTAAAAGGTGTGTTGCAAATGAATGACGAAACGTATGGGGGCTTCCTGGTTTGTTTACCCCGGCTTTTTTGATAGCTTTCTTTACCGCCCTTTGTATCGTGCTTTCATGAATGTGGTATCTGTAAATCAATCCTGTTTCTTTTTCCTTTATAAACTTTTCAGCAGGAAATGCATATTGCCAACCGAATTCCTTACTTGCATTTGGATACTTATTTGCTAAGGCATAGGGTAATTTTGTCCCCCCTCTGCCATTTGCTAAATCCTTTTTGTGCAGCCTATAAACATTATTCAGATGGTCTTTAAAATCTTGAATTATTGAAAAAGGTAATACAGCATATCGGTCTTTTTCTCCTTTTCCATCTCTAACTATTATCTGCTGATGATCAAAATCAATGTCTTTTATCCTTAATCGCAGAGCTTCAGAGAGCCGTAATCCTCCCCCGTAAAGAAGTGAAACAACTAATCGCGGAACGCCGGTAAGATTCTCGAAGATTTTTATTATTTCTCTTTTCGAAAAAACTACGGGAAGATGTTTTATTCTTGATGCTCTTTTTATTTCTTTAATCCAACCAATGTCTTTCTCTAATACATTCTTATAAAGGAAAAGTACAGCTTGTAATGCCTGATTCTGCGTTGACGCGGATACGTGGTGATTCGTCGCGAGATTGTTAATGAACGCTTTTATTTCTTCAGCGCCCATTTCGTTTGGATGGCGTTTATTGTGGAATAATATGAATCTTCGGATCCAGCCTATGTAGGTCTTTTCAGTTCGAGGACTGTAGTGCTTTGTCCGAAGTTCTATTCTAACCTGACCTAACAATTTTGGCTTGTCCACATTACACCGCAGTATAAAGATTTTGTCTAATAATGGAATACAACAAAAATATCCCTCTTATCAACTTTTTAACTTATACCCTGACATTTCTATTGTGTTTTACATACTGACATTTCTAAAGAGTTATTACATATTTTTAGCAGAAGAGCTGATAAAGCGATTGCAGTTAGATAAGCTGTTTGAAGAACTATTAGATAGGACAGATGAAAGCAGTAGCGGAAGAAAAGCAGAGATACCTTTCCAAAGGATCCTTCGGAATAATATACTTGCAGAGTTGTTGGTTATAAGCCGGTTCTGTGAACCATCAAGCGAGTTATACATAGCAGAAGAATTTATAAAACAGAGTGCGGTATGTGAAATATTGGGAATAGATGGAGAGAAGATTTATGAAAATAGATTGTACCGGGGATTAGATAAACTGATAGAGCAAAAAGAAAAGCTGCAACAAAGACTCAAAGAAAGACTTGGGGAGTTATTTGAAATAAAATATGACATTTTATTATATGATGTTACCTCAACATATTTTGAAGGGGCCTCGGAAGGAAATCCAAAAGCACAGAGAGGATATTCAAGAGACAGTAGAGGGGATTGCAAACAGGTATGTATAGGCTTGGTAGTAACCAAAGAAGGAATGCCAATAGGCTATGAAGTATTTTCCCTAAGGGATGCCTTTGGCAGAAGGCAATAAGCATGACTCGAAGACAGTAGAAGAAATCATAGATAAGATGGAGAAGGCATACGGGAAAACGGATCGGATATGGATAATGGATAGAGGGATGATAAGTAAGGGAAATATGGAGATATTAAAAGCAGAAGGAAGGCGTTATATAATAGGAACACCAAAGAGCCAGTTGAAAAAATTTGAACAGGAATTACTAAAAGAAGATTGGCAAAAAGTATATGAAGGATTGGAAGTAAAGCTATGCAAGGATCAAGGAGAAGTATTTATCCTATGCCGAAGCAGTATGAGGAAAGAAAAAGACAAAGGAATAACAGAAAGATTTATAGAAAGAATACAAGAAGGATTAGAAAAATATCAAAAGCAAAGTAAAGCAGGGAGGATAAAAAATAAAAACATATTGGAAAGACGCATAGGGAGATTGTTACAAAGAAATCAAAGAGCATCGGGACTATTTGAAATAAAGACAGAGTCAGTTGAGGAAGGAAGATTAGAAATAAAATGGGAAATAAAAAAAGACATGAAAGAATTTTCAGATATAACTCAGGGATGTTATATGCTAAGAAGCAACATAACAGATTGGACAGGAGAGGAACTCTGGAGGGCGTACATACAATTAACGGATGCAGAAGAAGCATTTAAGATACAAAAAAATGATTTGCAGCTGAGACCGGTGTTTCATCAAAAACAACATAGAGTAGAAGCGCACATATTAGTTTGCTTTTTAGCCATGTATTATGGAAGACACTTTCACAGATGTGTAAAAGAGCCGGCTTAGGAAATGAGCCAAGAAAAGTAGTACAAGAGATGCGAAGAATAATACTAAATGATGTCATATTACCGACAAGACAAGGCAACGAGATAAGACTAAGTTGTGTAACTCAACCTGATAAACATTTATCTATTCTGATGGAAAAGTTAAAAATAAGGGTTCCAAAGAGATGGTCAAATAACTAAAAATGTAGTGAAAACGGAGAGCAAAAAAGTGCGAATACATTACAAAATCAATGTTTTTTCTTTGATTGTGTCGAAGTTGGGCTAACTACCCCTAAGAGGGTTGACTATTTCAACCACATACCCTAACTTTTACATGTATTTTGTATACAATATACAGTATTTAATTCAAAATTATTGGAATTATTAACAGAATAGGCATTTAGACAATATGCAAATCGATTTAGGGGAGTTAAAACCGTTACGCGATAAAATAGCCGCTTCCATAAGAAATGCTATCGTTGAAGGAAAATTCAAACCCGGTGAACGGTTAATGGAACCGGACGTGGCTAATGCTTTGGGAGTAAGTAGGACTCCATTGCGGGAAGCTTTTTTACAATTAGAATCGGAAGGTTTCCTAAATGTGATTCCGCGAAAAGGTGCCGTGGTAAGTGATCTCTCGCTTAAAGATGCCGAGGAAACATATACGATTAAGGGAACATTGGAAGCGCTTGCCGCAAAGCTTGCCGTCGATAAAATAAGCAGCGATACACTAAACGAACTGATAACCTTAAACGAAAAGATGAGTAAGATCGCTTCCTCCGAAGAAAAAGATTACAAATGTTTTCTTGAACTGAATGCGAAGTTTCATCAAATAATTTATGAAACATCCGGAAACGAAAAATTATACAAAACAATTAATCTCCTGCGCAACCAAACCTTACGGTATAATTTTATTTACCTCTCGCTTCTTTCGCACCTAAACGAATCGGTAGCAGAGCATGCTGAAATAATTGAAGCATTTAAAAATAAAGATGCCGTAAAGGTAGAAATCTTAATTAGAGCGCACGCTGAGTCAGCACGGAAAGCTTTAAGGGAGTATATAGAGAAAAAAACTTTAGAGTGAATAATTAACCGGAAAGAATAAGTAGAATTATTAAAAATTACATATGGGGAAAATATGAACAAAATAAAAATAGCTATTGTCGGTTATGGCAACGTCGGATGCGGGGCTTTCGAAGCCGTTAAGCAGGAGCCGGATATGGAGCTAATCGGGGTTGTAGAATTAAAAAATATTGAGAAGCTAAAAAAGAAATTGAACGCCGCACAGTGCGCACAGCTCTTGGAAACAAGAATAGTGAATCATATCAAAGAGCTTGATAAAGTGGACGTGGCAATTATTTGTTGTCCATCCCGTTCGGTTAAAAAAACTGTTACCGAAATTTTGAAGCTCGGAATAAATACTGTCGACAGCTTTGATGTTCATTCCGAAATACCTGCATTAAGAAAAGAATTAAATGTAATTGCAAAAGAACACAATGCGGTTTCTATCATTGCAGCAGGCTGGGATCCCGGAATCGATTCTGTAATACGCGGCTGGTTTATGGCAATGGCTCCGAAAGGTATTACGCATACAAATTATGGACCCGGAATGTCAATGGGGCATACCTGTGCAGTTAAAGATATCAAAGGCGTAAAAAATGCGCTGTCGATTACTGTACCCGCCGGTATGGGAATTCACAGAAGAATGGTTTATGTAGAACTGAACAATAGTGTGCCATTTGAAGAAGTTGAAATCGCAATTAAGAACGATCCGTATTTTATTAAAGACAGAACTTATGTTTTTCAAGTAGAGGATGTTACAAAGCTTATCGATGTGGGGCACGGTGTTTATATGGAAAGAAAAGGAGTTTCCGGTACTACTCATAATCAACAAATGAAGTTTGAACTGAAAATAAATAATCCGGCATTAACCTCTCAAGTAATGGTTTCGGCAGCAAGAGCGGCTATGGTACAGAAGCCGGGCTGTTATACAATGATCGAAATACCTGTGATTGATTTTCTTTATGGTGATGTAGAATCATTTGTAACAAATTTAGTATAGGTGAACAAATGTCAGATCCATACGAACGAAACCTCGTTAACTCAGATTTTTACCACAGTAAAGCTGATATAAGCTGCAGGATTGTTGTAGTACTAGAAGGTATGCTTGACAACAGAGGATTAAACCTAATTCGACCGATATCTAGAGCTTTTTCTAAAGGAACTGTAATTGAACTCATTGGTACTGACGACCCGAATGCAATGCCTGGCAGAAAGGTTGATAAAATATCCTACATTGGTTTTGTTGAACTATCAGAAAGTGGTGTGCTTTTAGTAGGTGATGAAGTCCAATGGAAAGGTAAACCTATTGGCAGGATAGCAGGTTTTGATGACACACACATGCCTAATCATCAAAATACTATTGTGTATTTAAAGAAAAGAATTTCCGGTAAAGAGCTTGGAATAAATTTGAATGACGAAATAACTATAAAAGGTTTTAATAATAAAGAACTTTCTTCAACCGAAGAAGAAAAAGTAATAACTTCAAAAAAAATAAAGGGAAAATAATGGCTGCACCAAAATTTAAATTTCAGATGTACAAAAGATTACAACAAAGAATTCCGCAGATTTATGCCGAGGCAAAAAAAGCCGCCGATTCGTTAAACATTCCTGCTGAACTTAAAGGCGCATTTGGTTTAACGGGCGCAATATCGGGCTGCCCTTCACCCTTGCGTGAAGATATAGAAAAATTTATGGCTGAAGAATCAAAGAAAGTAGTTCCTTTAGCAATTTATGTTGATCAAATCAGAGAAGTAATAAAAGAAGCCTATGGAGATGACTACGATGCTGCACCGGTAAACACTTGCGAAGCAGGTCTTTGGGTCAGTTTCGATTCTCTGTTTACGCCGCCGATGCAGGGCAGAGGTGATAATTACCGTACCCGTTACATATCACCGATGGAAAGACATATTCATCATCAGGCTTCTTATGGAAGACCTTTTCCACCAAAATATAAAGATATTTTAGCCGACCGAGGCTGCACGGCAGGTGAACTTGGCTTTTACGGAAAAAGACAAAATAATCTTGATACTGTACTCGTTCCTTTAGCAGGCGCTGAATATCCGGTTCACGGAATAAAATATCATCCTGTTCCTTTGCTGAAAAATGTTAAAGCTAAACAATCGGTAGAAAACCTGGCTGTTGCGGCTAAAAGACATGAAACGCTGCTTTCGGGTTTTGCGTCTTTAGGATATGATACACCCGGTTACGGCTACAGTGAAAAAGATAAAAAAGGAACTCCGTTATTGTTAAAAGGTATCGCCGAATTAGCACAAAGCTACAACGTTCCTTACGTTATCGATAACGCATGGGGTATCCCAATCATCGGAACGAGCATTAAAGAAGTTGGCGCAGATGTAATGATTTACAGCATGGATAAAGCAACCGGCTCAGCTACCAGCGGATTAATTATTGGTAAAGAAGATGTGATGGTTCCAATTCGACGGGCATTAGGTTTACACGGCAATCGTTATGGAACTACCGCATCGTATGGAAAAGCCGCACTTGTAACTCAAGATCCAGGTAAAGAAGGATTAAGCGGACAGCTTGCGGCACTAAGAGTTTTGCGGGATAATCCTCAAGTTTTAACTAAGCCGATTGATGAATTATACGAAATAGTGGTTGATGAATTCTCCAAAATAGATTCAAGGATAAAACCGTTTTTCCAGATATTCAAAAGCTACAATTCAGGAACAGTGGAAATTAATTATGAAGATAGCTGGAAGAACGGAAAACTCGGTATCCCGATTTTCACGATTGAAGATATGTATGCAGGTTCAAATTTATTCCAGGACGGAATGACTCAGATGGGAATCATTCCTACTATCGCTTATGATGCGAATATATTTATTTCACCCGGATTGGGTACAACCGACAATCACGGTCAATTAATTCATGAACGAGCAAGAATGACTGTTCGGGCTTTAGTAATGTTAATCGAAATTGTTTGCAACCACGCCGGCATTTTCGAATAAAATTAATTTATTGTAGGTCGAGTTTCAACTCGACCATCTATAAAGGTTGATATCGCAGGTCAGTTTATATTAAATAAAGTATCATGATTTTACTATCGGAAAAAAAATTTATGTTGTTTTGTATTGTAGAGACGGGGTAACTTGTCCCGAATTCTTTCGGGATGCCCCGTCTCTACGTGGATGTGAATATTTATTAGTGATTTAAAGAATTCAAAATATTTTTATCGATGAAAATATTTATTTGAATCGAACACTTAGATTCTTGCTCATTATGAAATAATAACACAAACTTAAAAGGTAATTAACATGAGCACAGCACTTGAACGGGTAATGGATGCAATTGATATCGAAACTTACCTTGTTTGTAGGGATGCAAATGAAGGCAGAATGCTTGCCTTAAAGTTAGGTCAGGAGCTAAACCTCGGCGATGTCGATATCATGTTCGAAGAATTTGACGGATACGGAATTCGCCTTCGTCTCCGCAAGTACGTGCACAAACCGGGCAGCAGGTATGAATGGCTTAATTTATCCTCGAACAAAAATTATCAACAGGGAGAATAATTATGCCAAAGAAAATTTTGTGTGTTCCTCTCGATCCGGTTCATGATGTTGGAATCAAGCTGATTAAAAGCGCACTTGATAAACGCGGACATCAAACCGAACTTCTCTCTCCCGATCTTACCATGGAAGCAATAGTAAAAAAAGCTGCCGCAGGTAATTATGATTTTATTTTAGTCAGCCGCACACTTGGTTACGGTGTTGCGGAACTATTAGCCAGATTTAATGATTTGCTTGATGCGGCGGGCATAAGAGAAAAAACAAAAATTGTTATCGGAGGGAAACCGGTTACTCCCGAATTAGCTGCCGAACTCGGATTTGATAAAGGTTTCGGAGCAAACAGTTCTACCGAGGAAGTTATAGCATATATTGAAGAGAGAGAAATAAATGATTCTTCATCTTCGGTTCAAAAAATAAAAAAGAATTTAGCTGAACCTTACTCATACAAATTTTTCCATTCTGAAATTGAGAGCTTGTTGAATTCAATAGCCGATAAGTTTATTGATTGGGGAAAAAATAAAACATCACCTGGAATCGAAAGAGTAAGACTTCGCGAAGAAATACTTCACGCTGGAGATAAAAACATACAGCAAGCTCTGATTAAAAAATATAACGATCTCTCGGATGCCGAAATCGCACAAGGTAATGTTAAGAAAATATATCCCAAAGGTGTTAGAGAGGTTACCGCTGAGGAGCTTGATTCACTTGAATCATTTTTGAGATCACAAAAATCGGCGGGGCAATTAAAGATTCAGCACAGTGATAAACATCCGTTGATATTTAAATTTTTAGGAAGCGGCTGCCCGCTGATGGATATAGCGCACGGCAAAGTATGCGAACGATGGGGAATTGACGGATTTCTAATAATCAATCCTTCCTGGGAAGCACGTTACGAAGGTTTATTGTTTGGAAATCTAACACATGAAAACGACGGCACTATAACCTCGCTCGAAAATATCCGTCTAATTCGGCGGAGTCTAGATCCTTCCACTTTACTAACAGTGCGGGCACACCGCGGATTAAATACTCCCGAAACTGTTTTATTAGCAGGCAAAGCCGGTGCCGATCTTACTAAAATAAATTTGGTTTATGGATCATTAGGTGCAGGAACTGATCCTATTCGCTTAGGGGTAGATGGTTTAGAAGCCATAAGACTAACCGCAACATACGGAATACCGTTCGATATTCCGGGTAATGATGAATTGAGCGGTGTGCCTGCTTGGAAAACACTTGCCGGTTTGCTTATAAATGTAATGGTTGGAGTTAAGTTAAATGCAAAGCCAATTCTAAAACCGCTCTTTTGTTATGGACCGCATATAGTATTAAATAGTTTTATGGAAAAGAATTTTATCGATTATAATGCAGCAAAAATTTTGGCTCTCAGAGAAATTGTAGACTGCCCGATTTGGCCCGGCGAACCAATTGCATTTATGACACAGTCTGAAGAGCGTGTTCAATCTGCAAATGCAACTTCGTATCACGCTTCTTTAGCCGCTTCGCTCGGGGTTGATGCTATAACTATCGCTTCAACCGATGAAGCTTACTCGAGGGGACCGATTGCAATTACGTCAAGGATTGACAGCATACGCGCAGTTACCGATGCTTTTCGTTTTGTGGGTGATGCAGGTTTTAAATTAACACCGGAAGCAGAAAAATATAAGAATGATTTAATTCAAAAAATTATCGAGGTTCTAAGAGCGGTGGATGAAAAAGATAATCTACCTGAAGCAATTTATTCCGGTTTGCTTGGTGATCAAAATGATGGCGCATATCCGGGTAAATTTGGTGCAGGTACTGTTTCGAATAAGGTAAGGTGATCGATTTGAAAATCATCGGAATAGTTGGAACAGCTAAGAATACAGGAAAAACCACTTCACTATCTTATCTGCTTTCCGAGGCATATCAAAACAAAATTAACTTTGGCGTTACCGGAATTGGATACGATGGGGAAGAAATTGACAACATAACATTTCTCCCTAAGCCGCGGCTTTTTTTTAACGCCGGAACAATCATAACAACATCAAAGAACTGCCTTGAAAGTACAGATATAAAATTTGAAACTCTCGTTAAGACAGAATTTAAAACTGCTTTAGGTGAAATCGTTATCGTTAGAACTTTATCGCCTGGAATGGTTGTGATTGCCGGTCCGAATAAGAAATCAGCACTGAATGAAGTTATTTCCCAAATGAAAAAATTTGAGGTGGAGATAATTTTTGTTGACGGATCGCTCAATCGCCTTACACCGCTGTCAATTGCTGATAAGCTGATTTTCACCACCGGTGCATCGAGAAATACAAGCATCGATTTTCTTGTGGAAGAGATGAAAGTAATTCAGAAAATATTTTCTTTCCCTAAAACAAACAACCAAATACAAAGTAGTGTAATTTCATTAATATCTGAAAGAGGCAAGTATGAAATATCGAGTGGTTCATTATTAGATCTTGATGATGTAAATGAAATATTACAAAAGATACAGAACAGCACAAATAAAATCTTTATACCAAATCTCATCTCTCAAAAAGCACTCATTGAATTAATAAATAATCTTTTTGCAGCCAGAAAAAATGCAATCGAGTTGATATTAGATTCGCCGATTAGCTTGCTTTTATTCGGCGAGCCGGCTTCAACCTCAAACACTATTAATTTAATTGATGCTCATCCTATTAACATCACTTATTTAAATAAACCGGAGTTAACAGCCGTTACTGTAAATCCGTTCTATCCTAAACCGATTAACCACAGTTTCAAACCTGAATACATCGATAAAAATTTGCTGCTTGAACAAATGTCATCTAACCTTAATGTTAATGTTTTCAACCTGAAAGATTCAGGCGAGAATAAATTATTTAAGGAATGTATTGCATGGTAAGCCGGGTATACAACAAACAACCTACAACAAACAACCTACGACAAACAACAAACAACCCGCCTTCGTTCTGACGCTACTTAAATGTCCCAACGATGGAACTTCGGCGGGCAGGCAAACCACCCACTCCACGCCAAAGTTATTTATTTCAATATTCTGTAAATTATTAGCGTAGTTAAAGTTTCTTTATTCAAATAAATCGATAAAAATGAAGCGAAAGAATTTTATCAAAACATTAGGCGCCGCAGCTATATTTACAACGCCGCTGAATAATTTTAACAAAGCGGCTTCACTTGATGAAATTCAAAAGATAAAACCGAAACGTTTAAAAAAAGGCGATACAGTCGGATTGGCTGCGCCGGGAAGCTTCATTACCGAAGATGAATTACAACAGTCGATTAAAAATCTTGAAGATTTAGGATTTAAAGTTCACCATACAAAACGTATACTTTCCCGTACCGGATACTTAGGAGGAAACGATACAGAACGTGCCGAAGATTTAAATGAGATGTTTGCCGATAAAAATATTTCCGCTATAATGTGCGCACGCGGTGGTTATGGTTGTGCGAGAATTCTTCCTTTGCTTAATTATGACTTAATCAAAAAAAATCCAAAGGTTATCATAGGTTACAGCGACATCACATCGCTTCTTTACGGAATTTATGCACGCACAGGATTGATAGGTTTCCATGGTCCTGTAGGAATTTCTACCTTTAATGATTACAGCAAAGAGTACTTCGAAAAAGTATTAATGAATCCCTCGGACAATCTAACGCTTTATAATGCCAAAGAAGACGATAGTGACAATTCATACAAAGTAAAAACCATTAAGAGCGGTAAAGCCTCAGGTGAACTTGCAGGAGGGAATTTATCCATTGTTGTTTCGATGATTGGAACTCCTTACGATATAGATACAAAGGATAAAATAATTTTTCTTGAAGAGATCGGAGAAGAACCGTATAGAATAGATAGAATGTTAACGCAATTAATTCAATCCGGAAAACTTACTAACGCAAACGGAATTGCATTAGGAGTTTTCAGAAGATGCGAAGCTAAACCTTCCGATTCGGGAATTACTAATTCTTTTACTCTCGAAGAAGTTCTATTCGATCGGCTCTCTGATTTAGGTATACCTGTTGTTTACGGAATGTCGTTCGGACATATAACTAATAAGATAACACTGCCCATCGGAGTTAAAGCCGAATTAAATTCCGTTGAAGCAACTCTTAAACTACTTGAACCGGCAGTAATTTGAAATATCGGAGGAAATTGAAATGAAATCATTTGTCATCGTACTTTTATCTTTTTTGATTTTAAGCTTTCTATCGGGCTGTATCGTTTTTCATAAAGTTTCATACGAAATTAAATTAAATAATTCTTCAGGCGGAACCGTTACTATGCTTATATACAACCTCCGCTCTGATGCGGAATCGGACGATCAATTAGAACAAGATAAAGATTATCTTTTCAACTATATGCTGAAGAGCGAAGAGTTTTTATCTTCCATGAAAACCGACGGAAAAGATATTAAGCTGCGCGAATTAAACGTTGAAAACGGCGCTCTTAACGGAAAGGTTGTTTATCATTTTAGCGATGTTACACGCATAGAAGGAATAAATTATGAAGACGGATTTTACTACTTAACCGTTCCGGTAGAAGACAGTATAATTTCAACAAACGGTGAAGTTATAACTTCAAAGGATTATAAAAGAATTTTATGGGACAGCAGCTTCAAAACATTAAAATTTGAAATGCTTAGTGAGTCGTTTAAGAATAGTTCATACAAGCGGCTTGCACCATTCTATAAAAAAGAAGATTAAATGTACGTAGAACTAATTTTTCCGCTTCCGTTCAGAAATTCATTTACGTATTCCATTCCCGAAGAGCTTGAAGAATTTACCAGTATAGGTGTACGCGCGGTAGCACCGTTCGGGAAAAGAACGCTTACCGGTTACATAATAAATGTATCATTAACTACGGACGTAAAGGATAAAGTAAAACCTGTTATCGATATCCTGGATACGATACCGGTATTCGACGAGCATTCGCTTAAGTTTTATCAATGGCTGTCAGATTATTATTTGTGTTCATTAGGCGAAGCAATAAGACTTGGCATTCCTTACGGTACAGGAGTGGAATCAAAAAGAAAAATTTTGGTTGATAAGGAAATAACTGCACAACTACATCAATCGGAAAAAAACAAAAACACAATTAAATCAAAAATTTTAAATGCACTAATAATCAAAAATGAAATTAGCGTATCTGCTCTGCAAAATTTAGTCAATAAAAAAAATATCCACTATGCACTTAGAGCTTTAGAGAAAAAAGGAGCCATTACTATACTCGATGAGTTGCAGGATCCGAAAGTTAGAATTAAAACAGTAAAGTATGTTAAGCTGAAAAAACCGGCAGCAGAAATATATGAGTTCATTCCCGAGATCGAATCGCGTTCGCCAAAACAAGTTAGTGTGCTGCTTTATTTAATCTCCTTAAAAGGAAAACCGGCGCTTCTTTCGCAAGTAATTAAAAAGACAGACGCTCCTCATTCTTCAGTAACTTCATTAGCAGAGAAAGATCTTGTTGAAATTTATGAACAGGAGGTTGAACGTTCCTACGTTGAAGAGTATCAAGAAGAGATAATTAATTTTGAACTTACCGAGAAACAAAAAAGCGTAATAGATGAAGTAGCAAAACATTTTGAACCGCAATCTTTTCAGACATATTTACTGCACGGAGTTACCGGCAGCGGTAAAACACAAGTATATATCGAATTGATAAAAAAAGTTTTATCGCTCAATAGAACGACACTGCTGCTCGTTCCGGAAATTTCACTCACACCGCAAATCACCTCGCGCTTAATAAATAATTTTGGCGAAGTTGTTTCTGTTATTCACAGCCGCATGTCGCACGGCGAAAGATTTGATTCATGGCGAAGAATTTTAAAAGGTAAAGCTAAAGTAGTAATCGGAGCGCGCTCGGCATTATTTGCACCGCTTAAAAATATCGGAGTAATAATAGTAGACGAAGAGCATGACGCAAGCTATAAGCAGTTTGATATGTCGCCAAAATATAATGCAAGAGATTCAGCCGTTGTTCTGGGAAGGATACACAACTGTCCCGTGCTTTTAGGCTCCGCCACACCGTCGATAGAAAGTATGAACAACGCTAAAACGGATAAGTATAAATTAATTACGCTGCCCGATAGAATCGACGATGCCAAACTGCCGAAAATTCAGCTTGTGAATGTTTTGGTTGAAAAGAAAAAGCAGCGGATGGAAAATATTTTTTCAAAAGTTCTTTTAGATAAAATTCAGGATAGGCTTAACAAAAAAGAAGCAATAATTATTCTTCAAAACAGAAGAGGATTCTCAACTCAAATTTACTGCGACGACTGCGGTGAAATTGAAACGTGCATCAACTGTTCGGTATCGATGGTTTATCATATAAACAAAAATATTCTGCAATGCCATTATTGCGGATTCATTAAAGAAGTTCCGAAAGCCTGCTCGCACTGCGGTTCGCTTGCAGTAAAATATTTCGGTACAGGCACAGAACGGGTGGAAGACGAGGTTGAGTACTATTTTCCGGGCGCAAAGGTGAAGCGAATAGATTCGGATGCAATTTCGCGCAAGGCAAGCTTGAGCAATATTTTGTTGGAATTTCAAAAGGGCGAGATAGATATTTTAGTCGGCACACAGATGGTATCGAAGGGATTAGATTTTTCAAGAGTTACTTTGGTGGGGGTAATATCTGCAGAGACAAATTTATGGCTGCCCGATTTCCGCGCCGACGAACGAACCTTCCAACTTTTAACACAAGTTTCAGGTCGTGCCGGCAGAAGTAAAACAGCCGGCGAAGTAATAATACAAACTCAAAATGAAAGAAGATTTGCGCTTCAAAAAGTATTGAAGAACGATTACTACGGATTTTATGAGAAGGAAATAATCGATAGAGAAAAAATGGGATTTCCGCCTTTCTCAAGGTTATGTTTAATAGAGACGAAAGATTTAGACATTAAAAAAGCCGAAGGAGCAATAAACGATTTTTATAAAGAATTATTACCTTATAAAAAATGGCTGAAAATTACACCCCCTTCGTCAGCTATCTTAGCGAGGTTAAAGGGATTTTACCGCTTTCACATTTTAATCAAAAGCTTGAAGAAGACAGACCCGGGAGGGAAAATATTAAACCGTGCTGTACTGGAAGCATTCGTTAACTTCAACCGAAAGTCGCGCTTCAAAGAAGTAAAATTATTTTACGACGTTGACCCGCAGAATATTGCGTGAGATAAATCTGAACATCTTAGTGCTATTACATACAAAAAGTTTGTTTTAAAGCAAACATTTTTGTTAATCTGCATACGGTGCTCTTGAACTCTCTCTGCCAAAGGCATCCCTTTGGGATAATCTCTCTCTTATAAAGAGAGAGACTTATTACCAATTATGTCTTTACATTTATAATTCTGTCAGAATGTTAAATGTTAAGTTATCTCTGCCAATCTAAAGATCCTACGGATA
>JAGUYG010000083.1 GCA_020061465.1 Ignavibacteriales bacterium | reverse complement strand
GTAGTTATCGTCGCTTATACCTGTTTCAACCTTAATAGCTTTCGCCCTGCCGCTTTCTATCACGAATACAATTTCCTGAACTTTCTTCTTACCGTTTTTATTCGGTTTTGGCGCTTCTTCTTCCTCAGGCTTGTTTCCGTCAATATCACTTCTTGCAGTAACACTTTGAATTGGTACGCTTAATACGTCGTAAATTGTTTCGGTTTCGATATCAGCAGTGCATGACATACCCGGTCGTAGATTTGAGTCAGTATTAAGCAGTTTTATTCTAACTTGAAAATTAACAACTTGCTCTTGTGTTCCAAAGCCGGAAGTAATTGCACTATTTCCTATTTGAGTTACAATGCCTCTGAAAATCTTATCGCCAAAAGCATCCACTTTAATTTTTGCGGTATCGTTGATGGAAACCAGCACAACATCATTTTCGTCTACGTCAACGGTTGCCTCCATATTTCCGAGATCAGAGACAGTCATAATATTTGTACCCTGGCTAAAGCCGCTGCCAAGCACTCTTTCGGCAAGTTCAACATTAAGCTGGCTTATTGTGCCGTTCATAGGAGAATAAATTGTTGTTTTGTTAAGCTGCTCAATTACTTCCCTCAATGATGCTTCGCTCTGAAGCACGTTGGCTTGTGCCCCTTCATAAGAAGCTAAGGTAGAGAGATAACCGCTCTTAACAATTTCAAGCTCGGAATCGCTGGCAAGTTTTTTATTATGAAGCTCTTTCATTCTTTCATACTCGGCACTTATTCTATCCAGTTCAGCTTTCCGCATCGCCAAAGTTGATCGCGCTGACGAAAGATTTGCTTCGGCTCTTTGTTTTTGAGCAATGTACGCATCTGCTTTAATTTTTATAAGAAGCTGACCTTTCTTAACAACATCACCTTCTTTTACCGGAAGTTCAACAATTTCTCCGGTTACCTCGGGAGTTATGACTACCTTAAACTCCGGATTGATTTTACCGGTAGCAGAAACGGTTTGGGTTATATCCCTGTTGCTCACCTTTTCGGTTTGAACGAGGACTATCTCTTCCTTACTTCCTCCTAAAAATGCAATTAGTATTAGAGCTACAAGCAATATGCCTGCACCGCCGAAAATGAAAAGCTTTTTCTTCGATTTTTTTCTTTTATTGTTAGCCATTTAAATATTCTCCTACGTAAAATTATTCATACTTTTTGTAATCGAGCACGCCAATATAGTACTTTAATTGTTCGCTTAGGATTACATAAGCAAATTGCGCATTAATATAATTTGTTAATGCAGTTGTATAATTTGAATTCGCTATCAACACATCAAGAAGCTTACCAGCACCAAGCGCATATTTTTCTTCTTCTATTTTTAAATTTTCATTTGCCGATACAACGGTTTTTTCATTTACGGTTAATCCTTTTTTAGCTGCCTGTAAATCTAGAAATGTTTTTTGAATGTTTTTCTTTATCTCTCTTTCCATATCGCTAAGTTCAATTTCTCTGTTCATTGCGTTTACTTTGGCAAATTGGACACGGTTTTCAGTTGCAAATCCAGAGAAAATAGGAAAGCTGAGTGACAAACCGATGGAATATGTTTTTGATTTAAACAGCTTATCATACTTGTTTGCAAATGATCTGAAGTCGATACTGTTAGTTAATCTTGGGAAGTAGCCGGACTCAGCAATGGTGATGTCGTCATAAGCGCTTTCAAGTGCGAACAAGCTCGATTTATAATCATAACGGTTTTGCAGCGCTTTCTGAACTAGCTCGGAGATATTGCCGTAATCCAAATCTAATTTTTCCTCTAAAACCTTAAGATCTTCGTTTGACAGAGCATCCGGGAACAGAAACTCAGATAAAACATCCAATCCGAGGTAATAAAGCAAATCACTTTGTGCGGTTTCGAAATTATTTTTTGCTCTTATAACTTCAAGCTCGGCGTTTCCTGCCCGCACCTGCTGTGCATACACATCAGCTAAAGTAACTGCTCCTAATTTATTTCTTTCGATATTAGTTTCAAGGTTCTTTTCATTCCACTTAACGTCGTCTTCCTTAACTTTTAATAATTGCTGTGCGTTAATTACTTCGTAGTAAAGAGCGACTGTTTGAAAGACGATATCCTGCTTCAAACGTTCGAGCGATAGTTTTGCACTTTCAAGGTCGGATTTACTTTTTGAAACCGAAGCTAGATTTGATAAACCGTCAAATAATGTCCACGATGTTCCTGCGTTTATACTATAACTCCTGTTTTCAGTTATCGAAGGCGGAGTTACAATTACAATGCTGCCAATATTATATGTTGTTCCTTCGTCCTCAGATCTTGACCAGCCCCAACTGCCTGAAGCGCTTAGATTAGGAAGTAAATTTCCGTAGGAGGCTTTTAGATTGGATTCATAATTTGTGATGCTGTTCGACGCTTTTTGCAGAGTTGTATTCCTGTGCAGCGCAATACTTACGGCTTCCTCTAATGAAAGTATGCGCTGAGCGAACGCAGCCGAAGAGAACATCAGTAATAGAATGAGACTAAAGTAGAATCGCATTATTAACTCCGGATAATTATAAAAGTGCTTTTTCGAATATGACTATTAGACAATTTTTTTTCGTTCGGTTTATTTAATGAATAGCAATGGATTTTGTAAGAATAAAATTAACAATAATACCGCAGTAAAAATATGCAATGAGCAGTCCCAATATAAGTTTTATTTATAAACGGTTTTATTATTACACGTGCGGTAGAAAACTTGAAAATGGGATTGTTAATTCAAGTATTTTATTATCTACACCATTTCTTTGAAAATGGAGTATATATAATAAGTCACCGTCTAACTTGTTTGATATATTTTTTGAATGAAAATATACAGTTTTTGCATATAATCGTGTAAAAAAATATAACTTGTTAGAGAAGTTTGTAAGATGATAAGATATGTATCACAATAGAAGATAATACTAATTGGGGAAAGACTGATAAACACTCTGTAATATATTTTTTAATTGCTTTAGGAGCCATCTTCACCAAAGCACTATCGTTTACAAAAATGAAGTTGATGTATAACTACCCTTTCTTCAGAAACTCATCTTTTATCTCTAACAAATATTGAAACGCTTCTTCATAGTTATTGCCTATCTTACCATCCAGTATTGCTTCCTCTATTGCCTTTTTTATTTCGCCAACTTTTTTCGATGGCTTAAGGTTGCAGACTTTCATTATTACTTCACCCCTAACAGGCGATTGAAATGCACGGAGCTTATCTTTTTCTTCTACCTCCCAAACTTTTTTCATTACCCTTTCATAGTTTTCTAAGTACTTTGATTTTTTTCGCGGATTTTTACTTGTGATATCTGCTCTGCAAAGCGTGATCAAATCTTCAAGGTCTTCACCTGCCGAAACGATTAATCTTCTAATGGCTGAATCGGTTACTTCTTCGCCGGCTAGTGCTATAGGTCTTAAATGCAACCGAACTAACTTTTCTACATATTCAAGTTTGTGCATCGGCAGCTTCAGCTTTTTGAAAAGCGGTTTCATCATTCTTGCACCCAGTTCTTCATGTCCATGGAATGTCCATCCGGTTCCCTCAACAAATTTTTTTGTTTGCGGTTTGGCAATATCATGAACTAACGCAGCAAAATGAAGCCAAACGTTTTCCGTTATTTTTGAAATATTATCAACTACTTCACATGTATGGTTGAACACATCTTTATGATGATAATCATTTCGCTGCTCAACACCGGCAAGGTTTGAAAGCTCAGGTAAGATTACTTCAAGAACACCGGCATAGTAAAGAAGATTTAGTCCGACGGAAGGTTTGGGAGAAGCTAAAATCTTCAAAAATTCATCTGTGATCCTTTCTTGAGAAACAATGCTTAATCTCGATTTAAGTTTTGCAGCAGCCTCATTTATACTTTCGTCAACTTCAAAGCCTAACTGCGCAGCAAATCTATACGCTCTCATTATTCTTAATGGATCGTCGTCAAAGGTAATCATCGGTTCAATCGGTGTGCGTATCAACTTATTTTTTATATCTTCATAACCGCCGAATAAATCAATCATCGTTCCGAAGCTCTCTTTACTGATAAATACAGCAATGGTGTTAATAGTAAAATCTCTTCGCTTAATATCATCTTCAAAAGTGCCGGAAACAACTTCAGGCTTGCGGCTGCTTTTTTTGTAAGATTCTTTTCGGGCACCAACAAATTCCAAATCATAATCGCCGAATTGAAAATGTGCAGTCCCAAAATTCTTAAATACAGTTACCTTTTTTACACCGAGCTGTTTAGCATACTTTTTTGCAAATTCGGTTCCGTCCCCTACAACAAGAAAATCGATTTCTTTTCTATCCCTCTTTAAGATTAGATCACGAACGAATCCCCCGACAATAAAAATTTCGAAGCTTAATTCAGCCGCAATTTCAGATGCTGCTTCAAGAAAAGGAAATCTTTTTAACTGAGTTGAAAAATTTATCATGTTATTATGTTTTTACCCCGTTACAAACTACCGGAGGACTTAATTGGTTCGGCTGTTCGTCCCATTAATATTGCTATTGGCTTTAAACCTTCAATGTTACTGAATAGAATTTTCAACACTGCGGCAATCGGAACTGCGAGAAACATACCGACGATACCCCATACCCATCCCCAAAAAATTAATGAAAATAAAACAACGACGGGGCTTAAATCCATCTGCCTTCCTAAATAATGAGGCTCAATTAAATTTCCGATGATGTTTTGATTTAGTAATAACAACACAGAAATCGAAATAGTTTTTATTCCCAATCCATATTCCAATAAAGCAACTGTAATAGGTGCAATAGTTGCAATAAGCGATCCTACGTTCGGGATGTAGTTTAAAACAAAAGCTAGAATGCCCCAAACAATTGCAAAGTCTATTCCGAAAGCCATTAAGATGATCATGGTAATAGCACCGGTTATTAGGCTGAGAATAGTTTTTATAGTAATGTAAGATTGTAATTGTTTATCAATTCTTGCAACACTTTGTTCTATCATCGCGCTGTTACCGGAAAAAGCTACTCGCAGCCTTTCCTCAAATTTAAGTTTTCCGAGTATCATGAACACCCAGAAAATAAGTGAAATAAAAAAATTACCAAGGAAGGCAGTTAAGGAATTTACCACATCCTGAATTATACCTGCCGATAGCAATTGCTCTAACACAGAACCAATCTTAAAATCCTGAACATCAATGTTGAAGAAAACCGCAACTTCTTTTACGGTAAGATCAAATGGCTGAAGAAGATTTTCAAAAAAAGAAGAAAGGTTTAGAATATAAAGTTGCATTTTATCCGGGAATGTACTAAAAGATGAAATTAGAATTAAGACAAGCAGATAGTATAGCCCCGAAATGAAAATGAGGATAAAAATTATGGCAAGCCATCGTGGTATTTTATATTTGCCTAAGAATAAAACCGCCGGGCTGAAAAGAAACGTCATAAAAACTGCGATAGTAACGGGCAGTAATATTTCCTTAAGCGCCATTAAAATATAGACAATCAAAGCAAAGGAAATGAAGCCCAACAAGTATGTGGTCAGTTTAATATATTTTGCCGAAGGACTTGTATTAATTTCCATTTTCGATTTTACTTTCATCTTGTTTAAATGATGTAGTTAAAATATAATTCCGGTTTATGTAAAACCAATCCATTTTCTTGAAATTTTCGCCCAATATTTTGCTAAACTTTGCATCGCCTTTATAACGTGCGGCAAGCGCAGCCATTTTCCGGGCATTAACTATATCCATATTCTCAACCATATAATTCGAAAGCCGGAACAAGCCGTACGAACTTGAAAAATCGGATGCTTTAAAGGTTTTATCGA
This sequence comes from Ignavibacteriales bacterium, assembly GCA_020061465.1. GTDB lineage: Bacteria > Bacteroidota > Ignavibacteria > Ignavibacteriales > Ignavibacteriaceae > JAGUYG01. The sequence goes on along the minus strand of JAGUYG010000083.1, from coordinate 66,513 downwards.
ACTGCTTTAAAAATAGTTTATAGTCGTCATTTATTTCTCTCGATAAATCAATCATCACGGGAAATGAAAAATAATCATACTCCAATTTATTTAAATCTTTCAGCACAATATACTTACTAAAATTATTTCCCGTTAAATAAATTTTTAATAATGAATCAATCCGTGAAAGTGAAATTCTTAAGTTCGATAAATATAGTAATGTATTATTAGGATTTTCTTTCTTTAACGATTCATAAATTTCAAGAGCATTTTGAAAGGCACCTGTTTCAGCGTATAAGTCAGCCAGCATAAATTTTAGATTGTAGTAATAAGCGGTATTCTTATAATTATCCAGTCTCTCATTAAGCAGTTCTATAGCCTCCGGTATTCCGTATATTTTCTTTGCACAATTTACCGCACCTATAATAGCCTGATAATTATCGCTCATTGCTAAAATTTCATTAAACAATTTTTGAGCAGCCTGATATTCCTCAGCGTTATAGAGCCGCCATGCTTTCTTAACGTTTACCGCAATATATCTGGGACATACTTTTTGAAAAATAGATTTTCTTCCAAAGTAATAATTAGCCTTATGTTTTTTCGAAGGATCATTCAAACGATTTCCATAACCGAATTCTGTTAAGAAATAATAATAGCTATTTAATATTTCAGATTCCGAAAGTGAATAAATATTCTGAAAATCAAGACTGCCGTAAAACTTGCGATATTTTTCAATTCCGAATTTCTCTATCAAATACAAAGAGAACGAACCCGCATAAATGTATGAAAGACCGGAAGTTCTTGTAAAGAAACCAACCGTACTGAAAAGCTCTTTTAATTCAATTTGATAATCATTATTATATGCAAGCGCAGCCATATAATGAAGATCATTTTCATCATACTCCGATTCGGAAGCCATTGCAGCGCCTTCGGTCAACATTGGATTTACCATATAAGCCACTTTAAAAATACTCCAGCCGAATTCTCCGGCGAAACAATGAGCAATTTCATGTTTAAGAGTTGATGTATAATTATCCTTATTAACATAAACTTGATTCAGCCAGGGCTTTGCAGCATCAGCCGCTTCGGTGCCGAAAAGTCTGCCTTTCTGTTCTCTCGAGCCGAATATAACAGATACGATTTTCTCTTTTGGTTTAACTCCGAAAAATTTATGCAATGATTCATAATAATATTCATGATGTAAAACTATAGCCTTAAGCAAATTCTCATTTATGTTATCAGGATAATGAATAATAAAATTTTCCGTTTCAATTGTTCCGCTCAATTCTTCTTTAATTGAACTTAGAGTAGTTGAAAATCCCAATCGCGGTGATAAATAAATGAATACTATCGCAACGGCTAATGAAGCAAAGAGAAAAATGGCTGCTTTTATTTTAATTAGCTTGAAATGAGAGGCAAACAATGCATAAAATAAAATTCCAAAATAGAGCAGATTCACTGTTCTGTATAGAATGAGCTTGGCATTAATTTCAATTCCTTCATCATAAACACTTCCCGGAAAGTAGGTAAAAATTGGATTGTAAAAATACATCTGCGGATTAAAATAATATTCGAATAGCGGAATTAATAAAATGATCAAATAGATTACAGAAAAAAACAATATCGTTTTCCGTCTCGAAAAAGCAAAAGCACTAAACGCTATTCCATTCCCTACTACAATAGAAGGAGCAGCAATAATCAGATAAAAAATAATGCCGTCTATTACCGAACAAGAAACAGTATAAAAAGAATTTATTAGAGCTATTGCAAAAGGAATGAGCAAGAAAAGCACAGATGAAATCCGAAATCCCGTTTTAAAAGATCTTCTCGGCAAATCAGGGTTGGAGGGATTCCGCAGCAGTGAAATTGAATAAAAACCGGTTAAGATTACAAGTATAATCCCGTTAAAAACCGCAAACTCAAATCCGAATACATTAGTTAATGGGAGCTGTAATAAAATGAAATTGTAGAGTATGAGAACAAGCAAATAAACCAAAAGTTTGTTCTGCAGTAAGAATATTTTCTTTAGATTCGGCACAATTAATATTCAGTCCCTTCAACTCTGCTTATATCCGCACCTAAAGCCTTCAACTTTTCTTCAATTCGTTGATATCCTCTATCGAGGTGATAAACACGAAGCACTTCGGTTTTTCCTTTTGCTGCTAAACCCGCAAGCACTAACGATGCGCTGGCTCGTAAATCGGTTGACATCACTTTTGCACCAACTAATTTTTTTACACCTCTTATAACAGCACTGTTTTCGTTGACCGAAATATCTGCACCGAGGCGCTGTAATTCGGGAACATGTTTAAATCGATCCAGATAGATAGTATCGGTTACGGTCGATGCCCCATTTGCTAACGTCATATAAGCAGTCCATTGAGCCTGCATATCCGTGGGAAAACCGGGGAAAGCTGCGGTTGATACATCTTTAGGTTTAATAGATGAATCGGGAGCCTTTAATTCGATTCTGTTTGATGAGCTTGAAATTGTGCAGCCGCTATCTTCCAACTTTGAAAGAACCGCTTCGAGAAGCATAGATGAAATATTATTAATTGTTATGCTGCCTCCTGTAATAGCTGCAGCAATAAGCATCGTACCGGCTTCTATTCTATCCGGAATTGTTTCGATGCTGCATGGTTGAAGTTCATCAACTCCTTCGATAGTTAAACAGGTGGTATTAGCTCCATAAATTTTAGCACCCATCTTAATTAGATAATCGACAAGGTTCGTAATTTCCGGTTCGATAGCTGCGTTGTTAATAACAGTGGTGCCTTTTGCTAAAACAGCCGCCATTAATAAATTTCCTGTTGCACCGACCGAAGAAACATCGAAATTAATTTTTGCACCATGCAGTCTTTTTGCTTTTGCAATTATATAACCTTCTTCAAGGTCTATTTCCGCCCCCATTTTTTTCAAACCTTCGAGGTGCAGATTGATGGGTCGTGGTCCCCAGGCACAACCGCCGGGCAATGAAACTTTTGCTTCACCGAATTTTGTGAGCAGCGGTCCCAGCACATAAACAGAAGCCCTCATCTTTTTCACATGTTCATAGGGAGCGATGAGGTTATTGATTCTGCTTGTGTCAAGTTCCATTACATGATTTGAGAAGCTGCCTTCAACCCCTAAATGTTTCATCAGCTTAAGCATAGTAAATACATCATTAAGCTCGGGGGTGTTAAATAATTTTGCTTTGCCATGGGCAAGTATCGATGCAGGCATCAATGCAAGCGAAGCATTTTTTGCTCCGCTTATTTCAATTGTGCCGCTTAATTTTTTCCCGCCTGTTATTACAAATTTATCCATTTTAATTTTTCAGATATTTTTTTGAAAACTATTTTTCACTTGTTAATTCATTAGCAATTAACTCAGCTTGTTTAAGAACTGTTTCGGTTGTAAGCTTTTGCATATCCGGCAGGTAGCCGAATGAACGCTAGGTGCGATTAACAATCCCTTTTAGTTCCCTGTAAAACGGTAAGTCCAAAGTCTGATTCCTTCCACTCACTCATCAGCGACAACCTTTTTAAGATTTTCTAAAAGTTCAAGTGCGGATTTATCCATTTTAGAGAAAGCAAACCATTTTTTACCCAAATCTTTAAGAGACGCTCCAAAATGGTAAACATCTTTGTTATCTATAATTAAAAATCTATCGTGGGCTTTGTTAAATTCTTTTACGGTAATAGAAGAATACTGTGCGTTAAATTTTTTTTCGTCGAGACGTAAAGATTTATTTAGGTTGGCTGTTAGTATTGTTACGGTAACATCCCTTTTCTTTTTGGAAAACAGATCAAGAATTGTTTCATCAATGTAGTTATCGATTAACAAAATTGAGGTGTCGGCTTTTTTAATGAGAGATGATACAAACTTGTAAGCGTCAAAAATTTGTCCCTCAAAAAAAATTCCTTGTTTCGGCGCAAAGTCTATGCTTTGCATAGCGTCAAATATTTGGTCTACCTTTTTATCGGTTTCTAACTGTTTTAATTCAAGTCTATCCAGTCGCTGAAACACACCGGCATTCTCAACGAGAAATCTCCTCATTGCCACAAAAGCGCTCATAATCTGGATGCTCATTTTAACTGCCGTTTCGCTTTTAAGCACTGCGGAAAGCATTGCCACGCCTTGTTCTGTAAACGCGTAAGGCAAAAATTTCCGATGTCTTCCACGTCCTTTTTCTAAGATCGCATTTTGCGATCTTAAAGAATCCTCGTTTGATGTCGCATTTTGCGATATCAAGTTATCATATTCTTCTCGGGTAATTCTAAACATAAACTCAGAAGGGAATCTTTCCTTGTTTCGTTTTACTTGTTCATTGAGTCGTCTGGTTTCAACGTTATAAAAATTGGCTAAATCGCTGTCAAGCATTACTTGAGCATCACGAATTGTATAAATTTTTCGCTGAATTGTTGCAGCATCGAAAACTATTATTTTGTTCTTGGATTCTTTCATTTTGTATTCATTTATTATAATGGTATCGCAAAATGCGGTAGTGATAAATCAAAGGTCACAATTTGCGACATCCAATAATTAATTTTTAAGTTCAATCCTTGCTAAATTCTCTTTTATCAGATCATTTAATTTTGTTTCTTCTATAAGCTGTACTTCAAACTCGGCTTTAAGTGTTGTAAATCGTTCGTTAAAATCAAAGTCATCTTCAACATCGGGCAAGCCCACGTAGCGTCCGGGAGTAAGCACATAATCAAGTTCTTTCACTCTTTCAACAGAAGCGGAATTGCAGAAACCTTTTATATCTTTATACCCTCTCTGTCCTTCGGACATCTCTCCCAAAGGGAGAGAATTTTTATCCCTCTCCCCCTGGGAGAGATTAGGTGAGGGGGAATATCTCAATCGATGATATGTATCTGCGATCTTCCTAATATCTTCCTGAGATAGCTCACGGGTTTTTCTGTTAATTAAGCACCCCATATTGCGGGTATCAATGAAAAGTATTTCATTTCTTCTATCTCTAAGGCCTCTCCTTGCTGTTAGTCATATCAAATAATTTTCCTAAATTTTTTCAAAAATTTCAATAAATAAAGATATTAAACTAAATGGAATGGTACATTCTTAAATAAGCAGATGCCAACGCTTGAATAACCATAAAGCAAGTTTAATTTCTTAAAATCAAATTAAATATTAGAGGAAGGAAAATCAATTTTGGGATGTTAAGATGGTTCCGCCAAAACCGGTAATAAAGATTTTGCCGGATGGTGTTACGGATAGATCGGTAAGAGCTATAAAATTTCCGCTTGATGTGAGTTCCCAATTTTTCCCTCCGCTTTCGCTTACTAAAATTTCACCCCGGCTGCCTAAAATCATTGCATATTTCTCATTCAAGAATCTAACCGCATATAAACCGGAAATTACCCCGCCATCTATAAGAGTCCAGGTTTCACCGCCATCATTTGTTTGTAAAATTTCTCCACCTCCGCATGCAATTATCCCGGTTTGTTCATCAAAGAATTCGATATCCCTTAAGTAATTATCTGTAATTTTTGGTCGGAGAATCCAGCTTTCGCCTTGATCAGTTGATTTTAAGATTGTTCCGTCCCAGCCTACGGCAAAACCTGTTTGATTATTCACAAAGCTAACACCATAAAGAAGGTTTGAAACATTTGTTTGAATGGGATGCCAGGTTTCACCATTATCTTTAGACTTTAGAATTGTTCCTCTGCTTCCCACAATAATCCCTGTTTGAGTTCCTTTAATGAAAGTTATATCGAACAAAGATTCTGTAACATTATAATTATTTGCCGGCTGCCATGAATTTCCTTGATTGGTAGATTTTAAGATTGCACCGTTCTTTCCTACAGCGAAAGCAACATAATTATTAATGGTAAGAGAGTAAAGACTATCGGTGAGAAACGAATCATTAATTTGTTTCCAGCTTAATCCGGCGTTTTCAGTTTTTAAGATTATCCCGCTGTTTCCGCAAATAAGTCCTGTACTATCGTTAAGCATGTAAATCGAGTTCAAATCTTCAGAGGTCGAAGAAGGCAGAGCAATCCAATTTGTTTTAACTACATAGGATGGGTTCAACCGGTAACTATGCTCGCCGGAAACGGGACCTTTACTGCTGGTATAAGCACCTTTCCAGAATCCAGACACTGCATCATAAACGAAAAGAAAAAGCCCTGCTAATACAACAAATATAAAAGTGATAACTAAAGCGAATTTTAACTTTGGAATTAATGTTGAAGCCCTGCCAATTTTCTTACTCTCTTTTTTTCTTGCTAATACCTGTGGTGTAATTTTTGAATTTAAGTCATCCATAAATTCTTCACAGCTAAGGTATCTTCTCTGCGGATTTTTATTCAAGGCTTTAGAAAGGATTAGATCTATTTCGGGCGGGATTTCTTCAATGACGGATGAAAGCTTTTCAGGAATTTTTTTAAGGTGAGCTTCCATTATTTCATATTCGGTATCAAAATCAAACGGAACTTTTCCTGCCAACATTTCATAAAACGTAATTCCGATAGAATAGATATCGCTTTGAATCGTCGGGTCGTGTGCTTTTATCTGTTCGGGGCTCATATATAATACGGTACCGATTTTAGTCCCGGTCTTTGTGATATTCTTAGTTTCGGTTAAAGATTTCGAAATACCGAAATCCATAATTTTGGCAACACCTTCTTTATTAATAATAATATTGGAGGGTTTTATATCTCTATGAATAAATCCTTTTTTATGAGCATACGCTGCACCCGCAAGAATCTGTTTGATAATCAGCAACGCTTCTGAAACGGGAATTCTCCCTCTTCGTTCAATCATTTTTTCCAATGGCTCGCCGTCAACGTATTCCATTACTATTCCAAGGACACCCTGTTCTTCTGTAAAGCCATATACCGGAATTATATTTGCGTGAGTAAGCTTAGCCTGGTGTTTTGCTTCTCTCTTGAATCGTTCAACGAACTGCGGGTTGTTTGTAGCATGTGAGCTTAAAATTTTTAAAGCGATGTATCTCTCAAGCTTCAAGTCAAAGGCTTTGTAAACAATACCCATTCCGCCTTCGCCGAGTACCTGGATAAGTTTATAATGTTCTATGTTACGCCCGACCATTTATTCACTCTTTGAGATAATGACAAAGGAGAAATTATCCGGCGCCCCTCTTTCTTCTATTATGCCTGAAAGCATATCCGGGCTAACGCTCAACTCATTTTTGCTCAGCACTTGTTCAATCTCATCATCTTTCAATACATTAGTTACTCCGTCGGTGCACATAAAAAAGAGGGCATCCTCTTTTGAATTAAATTTTAGTTTGCTCAGATCAACATCAATTTCTTTTTCATCGCCGAGAGCGCGCATAATTATATTTTTGTTCGGATGATTTTCAGCTTCCTTGTGAGTAAGAAAACCTTCATCAATTAATTTTTGAACAAGGGAATGGTCCTTGGTTAACTGCTTCAGTTTGCCGTTCATTACCGAATAAATTCTTGAATCGCCAACATGCCCCCAATATGCGCCTTCTTCATTTAAGAACAACACCTCCACCGTTGTAGCCATACCTTTAAGCTCCGGTTCGGCAATTGATTTTTTTATCAGTAGATCGTTGGCATTTATAACGGCATCCTTTATCCGTTCTAAATAATTAGGTTCATCGGATTGTAAAAAGTTATTGCTAACTGTTTCAACGGTTAAACGGGATGCAACCTCGCCGGCTTGGTTCCCGCCCAATCCATCGCAAACTATTGCAAGCAAACCGTAATCGAGTTTGAATACACCGATTGAGTCTTCATTATCTGAACGTGTCAGCCCGATCTTCGAAAGACAGGTATATAAATAATTCATCTGAATTTTTTCCGCAGGATTTGAAAATATTGATTTGACGCTGACTTAAAATATTATTTGCCGGTGATAATTACAAACCAGCACCTGTAATAATAACTATTACTGAACCAAATGCAAGATTCCTTAAATCCGATATAGGGGTCAAAATAAATAGGTAAAAGCCAGGAAAGAGTGTAAAGTCATTCATTTAGTTTGATTTTTTAATTTGCCTGTAATGATCCGGTTCTGGTAAAGAGGTGTTTTCAGTTTTTCATACGCTTTTAACCATACCCCCTCGCTGACAATCAATTGCCCGATAAAATTTTTATCTTTTATTTATTCAAAACTTTAACCTGAAGGTAAAGGCGCTTATCTGAGGCGATAGTATGCCCTCTTAAACAATTCAATGTTATTTAACGGAGCGGTTATTTGAATGACTAAATATCTTGCATGAAAAATACTTTACAAGCTAACTTAAGCAGTTAATATCTCAATTTTCGTATGCTCTTTGAGTGATATTCTTCCGGTAATCCTAACAACTTTAGAATTTGCAATAAGTTATACGCCAATAGCCCAATAGTAAAATATAAACAGTTAGCTTCAAATTGTCCGCACGGTTGCCTGTCAAAATTTAGTTGATGCTTTAACTCTCCTATTCTTTTTTCTATGTTTCCTCTTCCTTGGTGTAAGTCTATTATTGCTTGAAAATCATATTTTTCTATTCCTAGACTAGTAGCAACTATCCAATAACGGTAATTTAAAAACAAATCATATTGCTGCTTTATTTTTGTCCGTTTTGCTATTATTCTGACCATGTGCTTCTTTGAACCAAACCGATATTTTGTCTCTGCTATTTCATAATCTTCTTTAATACCATCTTTATCTTTTCCTCGGATTGTTACCCGCCATATCGTCGTAACCAGTCTCCTATGGCATCACTGGTTGGTAATTGCATATCTGAAAGTAATTCTTTGAATGCTTCATCGCTAATTAAATGCTGTTAAAGAAATCTATAAAATACGAACACGTCAAAGAATTGCCTTTACCGGAGGATAAAGATGAGCATATATTAAAAGATGAAATAATAAGACTTACAGAAGAAGATACAAAAGAACTATACCCGGAAAATCTGAATCGTGTTGTAATCTATGATGACGAGAAAAACCGGATTATAGAAGTAATAACGAACAATTTTTCTTGGACAGCATCTATGATTGCAGAGCTATATAAACAGAGATGGAGGATAGAGATTTTCTTCCAAGAGCTTAAACAACACTTAAAAATCAAATCATTTATCGGCATCAGCGAGGATGCAATGTGGCTACAGTTTTGGACAGCAGTGGTTTCTGCAATTATTTTGAAAAAGCAATAAATTATTGTAATTTTTATTGTGTGTGAGATGTTTAACTTTGCATTGCAAATATATTTTATAATGATTTAAGAGAATTAATGAAAAATATTCTCCTCATAGAAGATGACAGCAAGGTAATCAGGCAGGTGGCTTCTGCGCTTGAATCCGACGAGTTCAACCTGGATGTTGCAGAAACAGCATCACAAGGATACGAGCTAGCACTAAAGAACGTTCCTAATCTGGTCATTTGCAGTTGGGATATATACGACGGATTTGGATACGATGTGCTGCGCCGGCTGCGCGATGAAACTTTTATTGCAACTATTCCATTCATATTTCTGTTAGATAAAAAATCCAGCAAAGCCAAAAAAGGTGGGTCTCTCTTTAGTTTTGAATATTTTATTATAAAACCTTTCAGCTCTCCCGAACTTATTAAGATTATACAGCTTGCATTCGAAAAGTACGAGACGTGGCTCAAAAATTCCGAGAAGAGATTAGATGATTTACGCGGCAGTATTTCTTTCTCTTTGCCGCATGAATTTTTTACTCCCCTTAACGGAATACTCGGGTTCTCGGAAATACTTATTAAGGACTTTGATCATCTGAACAAACCGGAAATGATTCAGATGCTTAAATACATCAACAAGGATGCTATTCGATTAAAAAAACTTACAGAAAATTTTCTTGCTTTTGCACAACTCGATATGATCGGAAAGGACCCCGAAAAAGTCAGCTTGTTAAGAAAATCTTATTACTATAACCCGCGGGATATTATAATATCTACCGCTAAGCAGCTTGCCCAAGAATTGGAACGGGATGAGGACTTACTGTTAGAAGTTGAGGACGCTCCGCTGAGGATGGGTGAAGGTTATGTAAAAAAACTTGCTTATGAATTAATCGACAACTCATTCAAATTCTCCGAGAAAGGAACACCGGTTATCGTTACCCTGATGTCTAATGATAACAGCGTTCTATTTCATGTATCGGACAGCGGACGCGGGATGACTCCGGAACAAATTATTTCTGTAGGTGGGTATATGCAGTTCGACCGTCAACTTCATGAACAGCAAGGTTCCGGCTTAGGCCTGATCATAGCCAAAAAAATAGTAGAGCTGCACGGTGGTCAGTTTAAAATTGAAAGCTTGCTTAATGAGGGAACGAAGGTTAGCATTATTTGTGATATTTAATTTACTCTTACCTTCTAAATAAAACCATTCAAGAGGACCCGATGGGAAACTTTAATCTTTCTAAAATTCAATCCATTATACAGTCAATGAATTTCGATGCATGGCTATTGTATGATTTTCGGGGCAGTAATGACTTAGCACTGAATATTTTGGATGTGCCTAAAGCAAGTCATTTGACTCGAAGATTTTATTACTTTATTCCTAAAGAAGGAATCCCAAAAAAGATAGTTAATGCAATTGAAGCCGGCAATCTCGATCATCTACCCGGAGAGAAACTAACTTATTCCAGTCATGCCTCTCTTGCTCATCACTTATCCAATATGCTTTCGGGAACAAAAAGAATTGCCATGGAATATTCTCCTAAGAATGCAATACCTTATGTATCAAAGGTTGATGCAGGAACAATTGAACAAATCAAATCCTTAAATGTGGAGATCGGGAGCAGTGCAGATTTAATATCTCTTTTTGCAGCTGTTTGGACAAAAGAACAATTTGGAGAGAATAAACCGGTTGCAAACTCCTTAACCGCAATAGTAAAAGATGCTTTTAACTTCATTAAAAATAACATATTATCCGATTCTTCTATTACCGAATATGATGTTCAGCAATTCATAATGAAAGAATTTGATGCAAGAGGTTATTATACCGATCATCCTCCGATAGTTGGCGTAAATGAAAACAGTGCCAATCCTCATTATGCTCCCACGATAGAAATAAATAAACCGGTAAGACGAAATGATTTTGTGCTGATTGATCTTTGGGCAAAACTAAATAAACCGGAAGGTGTTTGGTCGGATATTACATGGGTTGGATATGCCGGTAAATCAGTCCCCGAAAAATATATTAACATATTCAATATTGTTGCCGGAGCCAGAGATGCAGCATTCGATTTAGTTAAAAGAAGATTTGAAACAAATGAACCTGTAAGAGGATTCGAAGTTGATGAAGAAGCAAGAAGTTTTATCACTAAAGCAGGCTACAGCGATTATTTCATTCATAGAACAGGACATTCGATAACGACCGACTTACATGGAAGCGGTGCTCACCTTGATAATTTCGAAACAAAAGATGAAAGATTACTTTTACCTTCTACTTCTTTTTCAATTGAGCCGGGTATTTATCTGCCGGGTGAGTTCGGTGTAAGAAGTGAAATTGATGTTTTTATTTCTCCGGATGGTAAAGTAATCGCTACCGGGGGCGAAAGACAATCTGAAATTATCCCCATTCTCGCTTGATATATAATTAAAAATGCCCTTAGAAATTTATCGCAGGGCATTAGGTGATTCTTTTCTTCAAATTATTTTTTGCTCTGTTCAAGCAAATACTTAACTACAGCTTCCACTTCGTTGGGCTTTAATCCCGGATTAGGCATAGGCGGAAAGGCGGGATCAACCTTTACAGGATTTTTAATAAAAGCAACCAATTGATTCGATTTACCTTCATATTTAGGCAGCACATCATTATAAGCCGGACCAACTAATTTTTGATCGAATCTATGGCACGGCGTGCAACGTACATCGAAGATCTCCTTACCGCTGATTTCAGCTATTCCTTGCCTATCAACATGTAATTCACTCAAGTACTTTTCATATTCCAAACTTAGCCTAAGCGATTGAGATTTGGTTGCGTTGTTCATAGCAAGTTGATCTTTTATAATAAGAGAGACAAGCGCAAAAACCAGTACAAAGAAAACGTGTCCGCTGTAATTGAACTCAGTCTTTTTAACCATTGCATATAAATAATTGTACGCAAGCAATAGTAAGATAAGTGCAATTACCGAAAAACTAAAAACTGAACCCGACAATGCGGTTTCGGGCAGAGTGAATAAATTTAGCACTAAGAATACAGGCTGCAAAAGTGCACCGATAAAAGTAATTTTGATGGCAAATTTCCTAACAAAGCGTTTGTATTCATCCCCAATCTCTTGTTTGCCTCCCTCCCAGTAAAAAAATGAGAAAAGGACCGCTGCACCTGTTATTGCTAATGAAGCTGAAATGAATTGTAGTATTCGTAGAATAACTTCCCAGGAAAAAATAATGCTTACATAATCATTAGCCGACCATTTGAGCGGATAAGCTGCAAGAGAAAGTGCTGAGATGAATGTCCACATTCCAAAAAATAAAATTAGAAAGCCATATTTGCCGGATTTTGAACGCAGTTTTTCAGAACCTTCTTTAAAATAATTTATTTCTGCATCTACATCCCTATCACCCGATGAATTAATTTTCCCAAACATGTAGGAAAATATAACGGAGTAACGATAGGCATAAATAAATATTAGACCAATGCCAATCAGTACAAATGCATATATCGTTAAGTCAACTGCAGCAGAACCGGATTTATGAAGCAGTTGTGCCAGGATTAGAGCGGCTGCGATTGGAGGGACTACCCCAAGTATAACACCCATGCTTTTATTTATTGTAACAATTTCGATTATATCTTTTGCAAAGCGGAGGCTGTTATAACTTTTTTCCTTTACCCCTTTTCTTTGCAAGTAAATCGAAATGATGGTTCCGCCTAATATGGCACCCAAAAACGGAATGAAGAGAAACATTACCAGCATAAGTAAAAATTGTAAAAGCTGAATATGCTCGGAGGATTGAGGTAAAACTAGTTTATCTAATAATTCCATTTTATATTCTCACTTAATTTCTTATGATAAAAAAAATAATTTGTCGATAGACAAAAGAACAATAACTGATAATGCAAAAGAATTTATCCCTCTAAATACATATCTAAAATACAGCTTTTCTTTCCCGGTTAGCAGAAGTCTGAAAGCTTTAATAGTCATTAGCAAACCAATCACTACCAGACTGTAGGCAATAAAGGGTGATTGAACGATTCCGAATAACGGGATCAGCAGAGAAGTAACCACTGTTGCTGCCGTCCACATAAAAGTAATTCTTGCTAATTGATCGGCACTAAAAATTTTTGTTAATGAAGGAAGCCCGGCTTGTTCATAATCCTTGCCGAGCATAAGCAGTAAGATCCAGAAATGCGGGATTTGCCAGATAAAAAAGAAGAATGAGATTATCAGAATATGCGGATCGAGGATGTATCCTCCTGCTGCAACCCATCCAACAGCGGGCGGAATCGCTCCAACTAAAGAACCCGGGATTACGGCCATTGCATTTTTTCTTTTCAAGGGTGTGTAAATTACGTTATACCAGATCAAATTTAATAATGCTAAGCCTAATGCAGTAATACCTGCGCCCCAAAAAAGTGTAACCGAACCGCTTAAAGTCAAAATCGCTGCAATTAATACGGCATGCTGTAATTTAATTCTCCCCGAAGGAAGCGGACGGTTTTTAGTTCTATCCATCTTAGCATCCGTGTCACGTTCTTGAATATGATTAATAACAGCAGATCCGCAGGCTAATAATAAGATACCGACAGTGGGTGCAATTGCATCTGTAGTAATTTTTCCAGCTGCCGAAATAAACCCAAACAAAGTAGTTATTGTTACGAACAACGTAATACGGATTTTTGTTAACTCGGCTAATATGTTTAGATTCTTTTTCAATATATGCTAAATTAATTTTCTCATACAAAAGTTATTCAGAAGCCGATGAAAGAGTTGAGATTGAACTGGAAGAATCTTTTTTTAGCCATTCATTAAACTCGTATTCAGGTAAAACTATCACCTTAGAAAGCATATATGAATGATTCATTCCGCAATACTCAGCACATAATATTTCGAATTCACCTGTTTCGGTCGCTGTAAACCATGTTACATTATTTCTGTTCGGCAGAACGTCCTTCTTTACCCTAAAGGCAGGAACGAAAAAAGCATGATTTACATCGAGTGAATGCAGCCTCAACTTTATTGGTTTATTCACAGGCACGAAGAGAGAATCAGATTCAAAATTATTTTCATACTTAAATTTCCACTGCCACATTTGACCGGTAACATCTATTACGTAAGCATCTTCGGGTATCTCTGACATTTCCTTGTAACCGGTCCATCCAAACCAAAACATAACCAAAACTAATATGGTTGGTATAACTGTCCACGCAATCTCTAACGGCACGTTTCCATGAATATTTTCCGCTTTAGGATTCTTTTTTCTGCTGTACTTAATTACGAAAAAAATCATCAGAAATGTTATGAGAACTAAGAATGCAACGGAAATAACAAGTACAATTAGAAATGCAGTATCGACCGAATGAACAAAATTTGACGCTCCTTCAAACATTTTATTTTCTCACCTTACATAAAAGAGTAATCTGTAAATAATAATACAATTGTAATAACAAAAAATAGTACCGCAACAAAAACAAAAATTCTGAAAACTTTTTGTTCAATCCTTAAATGCATAAAAATTTGAAGCACGAGATAGGATTTGATTGCTGCTATAACTAAGGCGGTAGTTATAGTTAATGCACCAAAATTAATTCCTGCTACTGCCACCGTAATCGCCGTTAATGTCATCAACGCCATCCATACTAAAATATAAATACCGTAGCCATGAGAATGTTCAACATGCGATTTTGAGTCATCCATAATTTAATCCTATGTTATCAAGTAGAATAACGGAAATAAAAATATCCAGATAATATCGACCAGATGCCAATATAAACCGGCGGTTTCTAATTTAACGTAATTTGTTTGTGTAATAATTCCTTTTGCTGTAAATCTCATCATAACTGCAATTATTACGGCACCTATTACGACGTGCAATCCGTGCAATCCGGTCATTACATAATACAGCCCAAAGAAAAGCACTTCACCTGGAGAACGCGAAAGAAGTTCTTCTCCGCCGGGATAAATACCGTGATGAAATTTGGCTGTCCATTCAAAATATTTGTTAACCATAAAGCCAAGCGCCAAAAGAATTGTAAGGAATTGGAAAAATAATGAAAGGCTCTTGTTATTCTTTTGAATAGCTGTAATTGAAAGCGCCATGGTTAAACTGCTTGTTAAAAGTATAGCAGTATTGAATGCACCAATAAGCGTATTCAATTCCTTTGCCGCTACATGAAATGCTTCGGGATTCATATAACGGTAAATCGAGTAAAGGAAAAACATACCGCCGAATAAAAGCATTTCGGTAAAAAGAAACAGCCACATTCCCATACGTGAACCGACATCATCCCGATGGACATGAGCCGCTGCGTGTTCTTGTGAACTCACTTCACTTCCTCCTTTTCCGTTTCAGAGTATTCGTTCATTTTATATTCATAAGGCGATTCGGTGACTGTTGGAATGTCGACAAAATTTTCTAATATAGGCGGAGTATCAACCGACCATTCCAGAGTTTCGCCGCCCCAAATGTTCTTCTCCTGAATCACTTTTCCTCTCCTTAATGATCTTATAAGATTTGTGAACATTATGGTAAGCCCAATTATCAAAATCCATGAACCTATTGTTGAAATTAAATGATAGATATGATATTCAGGTAAATAATCGTAATATCTGCGCGGCATACCCAGCCAGCCCATAATGAACATCGGAAAGAATAATGTATTAAAGCCTACTAATAAAATCCAGAAGGCGGTTTTGGCTGCTTTCAAATTATACATTCTTCCGAACATTTTTGGAAGCCAGTAATGTAATGCGGCAAAAATTCCGAAGCCTGTTCCACCAAACATCACATAATGGAAATGCGCAACGATGAATGAAGTATCGTGTATTTGAATGTTAACAGATAATGTCCCCTGGAAAAGCCCGGTAAAACCTCCGATAGAGAAGAGGAAAACAAAGCCAAGTGCAAATAGCATCGGAGGCGCTAACTCGATGGAACCCTTGTAAAGGGTGGCTGTCCAATTAAATACTTTAATGGCACTAGGAATCGCAACCAAAAAAGTTAACAGCGAAAATATAAATTGTCCCGTATCGCTCATTCCTACTGTAAACATGTGGTGTGCCCAAACAAGCGAACCAAAAAGTGCAATGGCAATGCTCGAAAATGCAATAAACTTATAACCAAAAATAGTTCTTCGCGAGAAGACCGGGATTATCTCGGAGATTACTCCCATTGCCGGCAGTATCATTATATAAACAGCAGGATGAGAATAAATCCAAAACAAATGCTGGTATAAGACAGGATCGCCGCCTAACGCGGGATCAAATAAACCGACTCCTAACCATCGCTCTACCGCTACAAGCAGCAAAGTAATACCTATTATAGGAGTTGCTAAAACTTGCACCCATGCAGTGGCATAAAGCGACCAGATGAATAGAGGCAGCTTGAACCAGCTCATACCGGGAGCTCTTAGCCTGTGCACAGTTGTAACAAAATTTAATCCTGTCAGTATCGAAGAGAAACCGAGTACGAAAGCCGCAAAAAGCGCTAACATTACGTTGGTGCCTGTTCTAACACTGTAAGGAACGTAGAAAGTCCAGCCGGTATCTGCAGGTCCACCGGGTAATAAAATTGAAAGAACTGCTAAAAATCCGCCGAATGCAAAAAGCCACCACGATAATAAATTGATTCTCGGAAACGCTACATCCTTTGCCCCAATCATTATTGGAAGGAAAAAGTTTCCGAATACGGCAGGCAAGCCCGGTATTACAAATAAGAAAATCATTATAACTCCGTGAAGAGTAAAAATGGAGTTATAAGTTTGAGCATCCATTATAGTTCTGCCCGGAGCAATTAATTCGAGCCGCATTAAAAATCCGAAAGTGACGCCGACTATAAAAAATGTAATCAACGAAACGAGATACAGAATACCTATTCTTTTATGGTCGGTAGAGAATATCCATGATTTGATTCCCCTGCCCTTCCCATCATATTCAAGATATGTTGGTTCGCTGCCGTTCTTCTTTATTGCTAAAGCATCGTTAGACATAAAATATTACCTCGTAATTCTATTTTCTTTTTTAGGTTTAACTTTTAAAAACAAAATGAAAATAACAACTAACATTAGAATGCCTACACCGAAAATTCTAGTTAAATTTAATACATAAGTTTTTCCTTCCGGATCATAACTAAAACAAAACTGCAGAAAACGTGCTACGGTCGGAGATGTATTTCCTTTAGCGGTTTCTGTAACAGCCATCTTAAAATCGAAGGGTAATATGCTGAATCCGTATTTCTTATTATAGCCTGGAAATAGATAACGGGTGATCATTCCTTCCTTTGTTAAGAAAATTAATGCACCGGAATGAATTATTTCATCGCCTTGTTTCTTAAAATAAAATCCAGCAGCATTAGTAACCTTGTAAATATTAATACTATCTCCTGTAAGAAAACGCCAGGCATCCTCCGGCATTTTTTTGTCTATCATTTGAAGAAAATTTTTTTTCTTTTCTGCAGCCTGGAGGTAAGTTTCTCTATCATCCATACTTATAGATATAACGTTATAATCTTTACCGGGCTGTAAATCTGATTTATTAATTATATCGGCAACTTCCGAAAGCAGCGGTGAACAAATGCCGGGACAGTTGTAATAAACAAAAGTAATTATGGTGGTTTTATTAAATAAATCACCAAGGTTAATTTGACGACCGCTCTCATCGGTAAAATGCACATCCAACGGAATTTTTTTCCCTAACTGTTCATCAATTCCGGCTTCTATTTTATCTGAAGAAGCAATGCTACCGTTTGCGCCGAGAAAGGATAATAGTAAAATTTTAAGAATCAATTGGAATCGCATTTCGTTTGCTTAAAAAAATTTTCTTAAATAATTATGAAGTACAGTCCAATCATCTTCGGATAATAAAAATACTTCTCTATTGAAACCGTTAACCCTTACATTGCTGGTTAGAGCTTTGATGAATTCACTCTCCTTATCTTTCCATCCGGAATAGCTGCTAAGCAATGCTACCGCCTGTAAAGGATTTTTTGTAACACGATTGAATATACCGGCACCTTCGGAAGATTTATCGTTGTCAATAGCGTTAACAATTTGCTCTGCCTTTTGAACCGTCGATTGATTTTCACTCACTATCAAATTTATTGCAGCCGCAACCGGTATTTGAGCGGGAACTTCTTTCCCCTGCGAAAGATTATAGGTGAGGTCAAGAGCAGCTAAATCGTCATTACTATTCTGCGGCGGATTAGGAATAAATTGTGTTCTGATATAATGAGCAATGGCAAACTTTTCTTCCGGAATTATAAAATCATAAGCAATCATTCCGCTTCCGTTAATTCCTTCTTCCAACGTTTGATAGATATTCACCAGTTTCATTCCGTTTTTCCAGTTGGTAGAATCGGTGAAATCCCTTGGAGCGGGATTAAGCCCGGCAGCAGCCGGTCCGTTGCCTGTACCATCCTCACCGTGGCAGGAAGCACAATTTGCAGAATATAACTGTTTGCCTTTCTGAACAAGTTCATCAGTAGGATTGTTAATAGAAATAACATCAATCGGTGGAATTGATTTGGCTTCTATAAGCGGTAAATCTGTTGTCGTTGCCGTATCTTGAAGTTTTGGCGGTATCGATTGTCTGGCTACAGAATCTAAATGACTAAGGTAATATATGCCAATAGTTAAACCGATTATCAGCATAAAAGGATAGACCAATCCAAAAGCCCTTCCCGGATTTTCCTTCAACTGAGAAAGTTGTTCTTTAAATATTTCCTTCATACAAAATCCTATGCAACATTTACTTTATAAGCGAAAATTTAGCCCGCGCTCTAATTTTGGATCACCGAGGGGCAGTAAATTATATTTCTTTGCGTTGTAGTTAAATACCAAAATAAGTATTCCGACGACGGACACAGGGAAAACGAGGTCTATCGAGCTAAAAGAGTATCCGTGTTCACTTTCAAGGTTCGGCATAATCAACCAATAGAGATCGAAAAGATGAGCGAACATTATCCAAATAGAAGCAAATTTTAATCTCTTCGGGTCTATCTTTGCAGGTTGCGAAAGAAGCGCTGAGTACGGAACAACAAAGTGTATTATGATTAATAGAATTGAAACGACAATCCAACCGCCTTCCCATCTATGCAAAAACCAAAAATTCTCTTCTGGCAGATTTGCATACCAGATTAGCATGTACTGAGAAAATGCTATATAACCCCAGAAATTAATGAATGCGAACATCAAAGCGCCAAAGCTATAAAGATGATCATCGATTATTTTTGGATGAAGAAAGCCTTTCTCTTTAAGCAGAACGACTATAAGTGTAGCGGCTGCTAATGCGGCTAATACCGTTCCCGAAAAAAAGTAAATACCGAATATGGTAGAGAACCAATGCGGCTCGAGGCTCATTAACCAGTCTACAGCCGAAACTGTAATCGTTATTGCAAATATTGGAATAAAGACAGCGGAAAGCCTTATGTTCTTTGTAGTCAGATGCTGATCTTGAGAAAGATCTTGCTTTTTCGAATTCCGGGTAAAGGCAAAATAGAAGAAAGCCCATATTACTAATCCTGCCAAAACTCGTATTATGAAGAAAGAAGTATTCAAATAAGGTGACTTGCCTTTTAATATTTCGTCTCCGGCGACTGCTTCGGTATGAGTCCAATGAAATAGATCGTGCATATTAAGCAGCAGCGGAATTACCAGAATAAATAAAAGAATAGTAACCGATGCCAGGAATTCAACTATTCTGCGGAAAGGTACGCTCCAAACTGCACCGGTAATATATTCAAGAGAAATTAGAAAGATTGAACCGACACCGACACTAAGCAGAAACATGAAGGCAATGAGATAATTAAATAAGGCTCTTGAATGATCGGTATAAAAAGCAAGTATGCCCAAAACCACACCGATAGCAAGGATAATCAATCCTAATTTGCTTAGAGTATCGGGTATTTGTTTAGCTTTAAATTCTATCGCACTATTCGACATTTGCGGCAGACTCCTTTTTAATTTCCTGTAAATCAGATTCCCGGGCAAATTTTGCTCTTTGTAGTACCCTGATATAATTCACAATTGCCCATCTTTCTTCTCTTGTAACTTGCGATGCATACGAAGGCATGATATTTTGACCGTTAGTAATTATATGATAGAGCATTCCGTCGCTCATTTCCCTCGAACGCACAGAATGAAGTGTAGGCGGATTAGGGAATTGACCTCTTAACCGGCTGTCACCTTCAGCATAATTACCATGACACGGACTACAATAGATTAAATATTTCTTTTTACCTAATTCAATATTCTCCCGGGTTGGAAGAAACGGATTAGAAAGCACATCAGCCGGAGTTGGCTCTCCCATAAACGGATAAGGAATAAATCCCCTGGCAACAGTACCTTCAACAGGCTTTCTCATGCCAAAACCATCCTCAAAAACTTCGCTTTTTTCCTGGGGGATTAATTTGTCCTGAACCATCATCCAGTTGAACGGATCCATAAACATCAATTTATTCAGCACGAAATATGTTACAAGAGATGTGGCAATTGCAGTGGCTGCAAGGAACATTAAATATTTTGGCTGAAAGATCGGATAGACTTCATCTTTTGGATAATAAATTGTTTCGATTTCATTAGCACCAAGGTGATGCAGCAACTGTTCGATAACGTCTTTATCAAATTTATTATCGGAAGCCTCGATGCAAATACCGAACTTATCGACCGCCACGGCTTTTATGTATGCAGTCCCATTTAACGGATGATTATTATTCGGATAATTGAAAAAGAAAGTTAGCATTCCTATTACAGTTGAAAGAGTCGCCAGAAGGACTGTAACTTCAAAAGTAATCGGTATAAAAGCAGGTAATGAAAAGAAAGGCTTTCCGCCAATTATCATAGGATATTCTAACGACATCGCCCAAAACATGAACAACATCGCAAACGCTGCACCTGACAATCCAAAGAATAATGTAATGAATCCAAGCTTTGACGGTTTTAATTTCATAGCTTTATTCATTCCGTGAACGGGATAAGGAGTATTGACATCTATCTTTTTATATCCTGCGGCAGTAACTTTTTCTGCTGCATTAATTATTGCATCCGGCGTATCGAACAATGCGGCAATTCCAAAAATTTTATCTGTTCTATTCATCAATGATTACCTCCGTGATGAGAAGGCTGAGCGCCCCCGGCAACCGCTTTAACCTCCGAAATTGATACAACCGGAAGCGTCTTTGTAAAAAGAATAACCAGCGTAAAAAATAACCCGAAGCTCCCTACTAAAATTCCGATATCGTACAAAGTTGGAGTGAAATATCCCCAGCTTGACGGAAGATAATCACGGTGAAGCGAAGTAACAGTAATTACAAAACGTTCGAACCACATCCCCACATTCACTAATATCGCTATTGCAAGCATCACCGGAATTGATCTTCTGAATTTTTTTATCCAAAACAACTGCGGAAAGACCACATTGCAGGTTACCATTATCCAATACGCCCAGGCGTAAGGTCCAAATGCTCTGTTTATAATAACAAATTGTTCAAACGGATTACCGCTGTACCAGGCAATAAAAAATTCCATTGCATAAGCATATCCAACCATCATTCCCGTAGCCATGATCACCTTATTCATCTTATCGAAATGATTTAACGTTATGATATGTTCGAGGTTGAATATTTTTCTAACAAAAATTAAAACTGTAACCACCATAGCAAAACCGGAAAAGATAGCACCCGCAACAAAGTATGGCGGAAAGATGGTAGTGTGCCAGCCGGGCATGATGGAAACGGCAAAGTCAAAACTTACGATAGTGTGTACGGAAAGAACAAGCGGCGTTGCAAATCCTGCTAAAAGCAAGTATGCTTTTTCATAGTGCAGCCAATTTCTGTTAGAGTGGCGCCAGCCTAAGCTAAATATTGAATAAATTATTTTTTTAACCTTAGAAGCAGTTCTTTCTCTTAATGAAGCAAAATCCGGGATCAGTCCAATATACCAGAACACCAATGAAACAGTAAAATAAGTTGAAACAGCAAAAACATCCCAGATAAGAGGTGAGGTAAAATTTATCCATAATCCATGCTGATTAGGATAAGGAAATAAATAGCCACCTAACCAGGGTCTCCCTGTATGTAAAATAGGAAACAAGCCGGCACAAATAACCGCAAAGATCGTCATTGCTTCGGCAAAGCGGGCTATACCTGTTCTCCATTTCTGCCGCAATAAAAATAAAATTGCAGATATAAGCGTTCCTGCATGACCGATACCGACCCAGAATACAAAGTTTACAATTCCAAAACCCCAACCTACGGGTTGATTGTTGCCCCACATGCCTATCCCATAATGCAGCGTGATTGCAACACAAATTATACCTATTAGCAATGCCGTTCCGCTTATGCCGATTGCAATGAAGAATTTTTTATCGGGTCGAGTTTCAAGCGGTTTTGCTACAAGCTCTTCTATTTGGGATAGAGATAAACGACCCTCTACTACCGGCGGTTCAATTTTATAGTCGATCTTCACTTATGCTTTCTCCGGGTGAGTATTTCTTAATTTAGCTATATATGTAACATTGGGTCTCGAATTTGTTTCTTCGAGCAGGTAATAGCCTAATTCATGATTACGGAATTTAGTCAGCTCTGATTCTTTATCATTCATATCACCAAAAACAATAGCATTAGTCGGGCAGGCATCCTGGCAAGCGGTTTTAACATCGCTTCCCTTCAAGCTTCTATTTTCATTTATAGCTTCTTGACGAGCTTCGGCAATTCGCTGTATGCAAAAAGTACATTTTTCCATCACTCCGCGCGAACGTACAGTTACTTCCGGATTATAAATTAGGCTGAATAATGAATCTTCTTGATATCCGCTCTTGAAATGATCGCGGAAATTGAAGAAGTTAAACCGTCGGACTTTATATGGGCAGTTGTTTGAACAATATCGGGTTCCGACGCATCTATTATAAACCATTTGATTAAGTCCGTCGGGGCTGTGTGTAGTAGCTGTAACAGGGCATACATTTTCACATGGAGCCTGATCGCAATGCTGACAAAGCATCGGTTGATTACTGACCACGGGTTCTTCCGGCGATCCCGAGTAATATCTATCTATTCTTAACCAATGCATCTCCCTCCCTTTTGCAACCTGGTCCTTTCCTACAACCGGAATATTATTTTCCGAACCGCAGGCAATGATGCAATCACCGCATCCAAGGCATTTATTCAGGTCTATTGCCATGCCCCATTTTACACCGGTATACTCAAAAGTGGTATAAAATGAATGCAGTTCGTGTTTTTCTTTTTCGTGAAGGAAACGAGGATTTTTTTTGTATTGCTCTACAGTACCTTCCCGAATTATACCGCGATTCTGTGCAATATCTTTTAGCAATTCATTATCAAATGCGTGGTGTTCCTGTGCTGTTACAAGGTTGTATCTTCCTTTTACTTTTTGAACAGAGGAGGCACTATAAATCCATTTTGAAATACCGTCATTCTTGGATAGAAGTACATTAGCATTAAATCCCACTTCGGTACCAACAACACCTGCAGATTTTCTGCCAAAGCCCAATTCAATTGTAATCGTATCATCAGCCGCACCCGGCTGAATGAAAATGGGTAACTCCAATTTCCTTCCGTCAATGTTTATTTCAATCAAGTCATCGTTTTTCACTCCTATTCTTTCTGCGCTAACTGCGGATAAGGCTGCATAATTATCCCAAGTTATTTTCGAAACCGGATGGGGCAGTTCCTGCAGCCAACCGTTGCCTGCAAATTGACCATCGCCTACGTTATAACTTTCTCTTAGCGAAATAATAAATCGATCAGTGCTTGTTTCTTCGGGTTGTTTAGATTTAAGTATGTCAGAATTAATCGAACCGTGTTGAATAGGTTTGTCTTTTGAAAGGACTATTCCATCATGCAAAGCACCGTACCAAAATTGTTTAAAATCTAGAACAGAGCTAATGGTGGGATAAATTTCATTTTGCCAATGATTCCTCAAGTATTGATGGTACAAAGAATCGTTATATGAATCGGGATTTCCGCTCAACCATGTTAGCAAAACTGCTTCCTTCTGCCGTGTGTTGAATATCGGAGCGATAACCGGCTGCTGCAGAGAATAGAAGCCTGTTCTAATTTTTACATCACCCCAAGCTTCAAACGGATGATTAATCGGCAAGGTATAGTTTGCTTTTACCGAAGATTCATTTTCTGTTTCAGTTAAACTGATTACAGTTGATACTTTCAGAAGAGCGTTTTCATATCCTAAATCTTTTGGAAGATGATAGACCGGATTTGAATCGAAATGAATTGTTGCAGCAACACGGGAATTATTCATTTTATCTATTAACTGCTGCCAATCCGAATCATCACTTAACGGTATCAATTCAACATTTGCAGCATCTGTTCGATAAAGATATACAGCACCTATTTTTTCATTGAGATAATTTACGGCAATGTGAATACTCTCCGGTAAAGTTCTGCCTGCATAGAAAATCGCTTTGCCTTTGTTCTTTCTTACATCATCCAGAAGCAGTGAAATAGTTTTTCCCGGTAAAGAATATTTTCTAATTACATCATTTAACTTAACGGAATTTGCACCGTATCCCAGTTCATTTATTATTCCCATGATTAATTCAAGTTGTGCATCGGGTCTAAGCCTAATACGATAATCGGAATTCATTCCGGTTATCGACATGTTTCCTTCGATTGTGTAAAGACGATTAAATTTATTAAGATTCTTTACATCTCTCCCGATAGCAAATAATCTCGAATTTTCTATTCTGTCACCGTCGGTTCCTAAAAAATCAGCATCGAGAGAAATGATGATTTTTGCTTCATCCCATTTAATTAAAGGATACTGAGAAGATGAATAACATTTTTGCCAGGCTTTGTTTCGAATAACATTACTAAATAATTCATAAGAATAAACTTTTGAACCCGGATATTTCTGTGCAAATCCGTCCAGAACCTTTTTTGTAGCAGGCGAAATTATTCTCTTAGTGATTATTGCAATTTCTTTGCCACCTGCGTTAGACAATTCCTTAATGATTTCATTGTCAACATCTTTCCAGGAAGTTTCGGTAAAAGCATTTCCCGCTCTGCGTTTAAGCGGATTTTTAATCCGAGATGAATCATAAAGATTTAAAATGTCGGCTTGAACCTGTGCAGAAACTTTTCCTCTATTAACGGGATGATCGGAGTTACCGTCCACTTTGATAGGTCTTCCTTCTCGCGTTTTAATTAGAATACCCGAGCCGTCTCTGGCAGAGGAAGCATAATAATTAGCCTTGCCCGGAAGAATCTCTTCCGGTTTAGAAGTATAAGGGACAATCTCTCCTTTATCATGATAATCGGAACATCCCGCCGCAGCTAATGCAGCCGAAGCACCTAACAATGCAAGAAACTTACGCCTTGAAAATGATGGCAATTGAGATGGATGGAAATCATTAGTAACACCTTCAAGAAATTCATGCCGGCTTGCTTCTTTAAAATTCGGATCGTTATGCAATTCTGCTAAACTGCGCCAATAGTGTGGCTGCAGGTTGTTGTTTTCACTCAACTCAGCCTTCTCCTTCTTTCTATTATTCATTCTTTAAACCTTTTTTGTTCGGCTTACAGCATCAGGGGATAATATAATTTTTACCGTCTTAGATTTTTTAATCTTTTTTTCTTTTCTTAATGACGAAGGGATCGATTTCAGTAATAAAATCCCTGTTAAAGCTGTACCGAGCGAAGTAAAAAATTTTTTTCTTTTCATTTTTAATCTTTATAAAAATGTTAATGAATTATCTATGACAAGCCCAACAATAATCCGGTCCTTTGTTTATGCCTGCCAGATCTGGTAATTTCTGATGTATGTTTCGGTGGCAATCAAGACAATTTGCCATAGTAAAAGAACTCATCTGTCCTACCTTCTCCATCTGTGTTATTTCACCGTGGCAAACAGTACAGTCAATTCCCCTATTTACATGAACACTATGACTGAAATAGGCATAATCGGGTACTTTATGTACACGTTTCCATGGTAATGCTTTTCCCTGGTTATAATACTCGGTCAGTTTAATAATTTCTGGGCTGTCCTTACGTGCAACAGTATGGCAGTTCATACAAACGGAAACAGCCGGTACAATGGCATGCCTTGATTTTTCAACACCTACGTGGCAGTATTGACAGTCAATTTGCAAGTCTCCTGCATGCAGCTTATGGGAATAATTTATCGGTTGATCGGGCATGTATCCAACGCCGTCACGTTCGGCTCGAGAGGCGAAATAGGTTAATGTAAAAGAGGCAATGATAACAAAGATAGTGATAGGTAAACGAATTCTAAGTATATAGTCCAATAATGAATTTTTCATTATTTCCCTTTTGGTTGCCTGCTTAGTTTTGGAATTTTGAAACTCAAATTAAAAGCGCATTTAAGCGAATGATCCTGAAAGTAAATTCTGATATACGACAATTATTTATTGCCGCAGTAAATTATTTGTATTAGCCTCTATCACCCGCGCCGAATATCAACAAGAGTAGTAATAAGGATATAATCATTTACTTTTAGGATTACTCCTCAAAATGAAAATTTTTTTAAGATTGAGTTAAAGATGCGGCGATTCAATATGAGCCCGCTTGATACTGAACACGCTAAGTTTTATTTGTAAAACTTGGCGTCAAATTTATAGAATAATGTAAAAAAAACAAAAATTATTTTATTTAAAAATTCATCACTTTGCTGCATCAATAAATTTAGTGATGTTTATCCCACATGCATAATGGAGTTCTCTTCAGAGATATCCTCCATCACTCTTCTGCTTTAAAATTCAAAGCTCTTTTGAATAATGTAACGGGGTGAAGAACCTCGATGTTCATTCCAAATCTTTCAGCGCCGTATTTAATTTGCTGCAAACAGCCGGGATTGCCGGTCACAACCATTCTTGCTCCTGTGTTTTTGATATGCTTCATCTTGCGCTCAAGAAAGATCATGGATTCATTGTAGTGAATTATATTATAGATGCCTGCACTTCCACAGCACCATGTGGATTCTTCTAACTGTGTGAATGTTATTCCGGGAATTTTATCTATAATTTCTCTTGGCTGATTTGAAATTTTTTGTGTGTGCACTAAGTGACATGCGTCATGGTAGGTAATGTGATCAATAAATTCTGTAAACGGCAGAAGAATTTTATTTTCGGTTACAAACTCAGTTATGTCTTTCACCTTGGCTGAAAAGATTTTTGCTCTTACACTATACTTCTGGTCATCTTTCAGTACATGCTGATACTCTTTCATAAAAGCACCGCATCCGGCAGAGTTTGAGATTACAAAATCAAATTTATAATTATCGAAAGCATCCAGATTTTTTCGGGCTAATTTTTTTGCGGTATCAAAATCACCGTTATGTGCATGCAGCGAGCCGCAGCAAACTTGATCTTTCGGGGCGAATACCTCACATCCGCAGACTTTTAATACGTCAACCGTATCTTTGTTTATCTCGGCAAACATTACGTTCATCAAACAACCGGTAAGAAAAGCGGTTTTATATTTAACCTCACCCTCGGGTTTAGTTATCACTTCAAATAAATCGTCGCTGAAGGTTTTCGAAACTCTTGGTGCAAGCTTATCAATTTCTTCTAACTTTGGTGAAAATACTTTTAAGAGATGTAATGAATGAACAATTTTTTGCAAGCCCCAATTCTGATATATAAATAATAATCGGGCAAAAAACTTCAATGCAGCGTTTGAAGCCAAAACATATTTCAAAGCTATTTTTTTGATGAACCGGGCAGCGAATGAGCCATAGCCGCTGTTATCAACTTCAACACGTGCAGCTTCAACCATTGAGCCGTATTTTACACCGGCGGGACACGCAGTTTCGCATGCCTGGCAGTCCAAGCAAAAATTCATTTCTTCGGCAAATGAATCGGAGATTGCCATCTCACCGCGGGCAACGGCTTTTATCAGTTTAATTCTGCCGCGCGGCGAAGATCGTTCGAACTTTGTCAGCTCATAAGTTGGACACACCGCCAGGCACATTCCGCAATGGATGCACTGCGAAAGTACGTCGTCATGAGGAAGAACACCTAATAAACGTTGATTAGTTTTTATTTCATTCATGAGGCGCATCTAAAAAGGTCTTATTTGAAAATTTTGCATTTAAATATTCTTAATAACTCACATTACGCACTCTGAAGAGACGACATTTTTTTTCGGAACGATCCTTTCCAAAGGATCCTTCGGACGGAAAAGCTTATGTCAATCCTCATTTCCATATGATAAACGCTAGTTTGAAGTAATTACTATTAAATGGTAAAGATGTCATCTCTCCTCACCCATCACTTTGCGTAACATGAGTTAATACTCAATACATCTATTTGACGAAAATATCTTATCAGAGAAGACTCATTCATTTTTCAAACATTAGGCGATGTTTATTTCCACCGGGGGATTCCTCATATATAATTTTAGAGCTATCCTCAGTAAGAATTTTTTCTGAAATAATTTGATTGTTATCGTAATAAAAAAAACGGGCTGACTGCATCCCATAAAATTTTTTGCACTCAAGGTTGAGATAGAATCTTATTACCCCATCTTCGTAAACTGATAACGCCACAGGCTCGGCAAAATTTACATTTATATCGGTTCCTAACTGAACTAATTTAATTGGGGTATGGTTTGAGTCGATATAAACTTTAAAGAAATTTGAAGTGATAAAATTATCTTCTAAAAAACGGAATAGAAATTCTTCATTTGTATCGGCAGCGGCTAAAACGAAGTTTAATTCCTCTTCGTTTATTAAGAATTCAAAATTTGGACGAACAATGAAATAATCTCTGCAGAAAGTTTCACTTGAAAGCAGAGCGGTTTTGAACGAACTCCAATCTTTTACGTTCGCTGTCAAAAATGAAGCAGTAATTCCGGATGTATCGATGTTTAAATCATTGAATAAAGAATCGAGCATTAAATTGTATCTGCTTTTAGTTGAATCACCTTCATAAAATGGAAAGGCGGTTGAAGTCCACAAAAGGAAGAGTATCAGGAATATTTTTTCGAACCTCACTTGTGAAATTCCTTTATTTGATTTCTGCTTATAGGAAGAGTTCCTTCGCACCGCGGACTGATTGAAAAGATTTTGCCTGGATTTAAGATATTATTTTCATCTATTACCAATTTAATTTTCATCATCATATCTATTGCGGGAATGCCGGCAACCTTTTCAAGGAATTTTTTCTTTGCTAAGCCTGTCCCGTGTTCTCCGGTAATAGTTCCGCCGAGCTTGATAGCTTCATTAAAAATAAAGTCGAATGCTTTGTGAGCTTTTTCGATTTCAGCTTCGTCACGTTCATCGGTTAAACAAGTGGGATGAAGATTTCCGTCGCCGGCATGTCCGAAATTCCCAATAATCACGTCGAATTTTTTTGCCGCTTCGGTAACCTTTTCTATCATAACAGGCAATTCGCTTCTCGGCACGGTTGCATCTTCAAGAATGGTGGTCGGCTTTCTTCTTGCGAGTGCGCTGAATGCGCTTCGGCGAGCAGTTTTAAGTATTAAAGATTCAGCAGCATCGGAAGCTATTTTGATGTTCGCCGCTCTATTCTTTTTTAATAAGTTTTGAATTAATTCCGAATCTTCGAAAACACTGCTTCCTCTTCCGTCAACTTCGATTAGGAGCATTGCTTCAGCATTAATAGGCAAACCGATTTTAGTATAATCTTCAACACAATTTATGGTTGTATTGTCGAGAAACTCCATCATGCAGGGAGTGATATGTGCGGCGATTATATCGCTTACTGATTGTGCACTGTCTTTCAGTTTATCAAAATAAGCAAGCAGTGTAACCGAATGCGTCGGCATCGGAATAATCCGCAGCAAAATTTTTGTAATAATTCCTAATGTGCCTTCACTGCCGATAATAAAATCTTTCAGGTTGTAGCCCGCCACATCCTTCATATTTTTACCGCCGAATTTCAGAAGTTGTCCATTAGGCAAAATCATCTCGATTCCGAGCACATAATTTTTTGTTACACCGTATTTTAAACCTCTTAATCCTCCGGCGTTATTGGCAACATTACCGCCTAAAGTACAAACGTTAAGGCTTCCGGGATCGGGTGGATAAAATAACCCGTACTTTTCAACTTCCTTCTGTAAGTCGCCAGTTACTACACCGGGTTGAACCCATGCTGTAAGGTTTTGAGTGTCAATCTCTAAAATTTTATTCCACCTTGTCATTACAACGACAACTGAATTTTCAACAGGGATCGAGCCACCGCTTAAGCCTGTACCGGCACCACGCGGAACTACAGCAAACCTGGCTTCGTTTGCAAGTTTTATTACAGCAGAGATTTGCTCTTCCGATTCGGGAAAAACAACAGCTTCGGG
Organism: Ignavibacteriales bacterium; assembly: GCA_020061465.1. GTDB lineage: Bacteria > Bacteroidota > Ignavibacteria > Ignavibacteriales > Ignavibacteriaceae > JAGUYG01. The sequence continues at coordinate 36,121 of JAGUYG010000083.1, read as the reverse complement.
AAGCTGCTGATAGAGAGGAGTAGCATCGTATGAATAACACAAGCGGTCCTCATACGAATCAAAAAAATTATTTCCCCCGACAATACTCTTCAATTTTACTTTGACTGATTCGTTCATGCTGATTCTTCAATATTCTGAAAGTAAGTATTTGAAAATTAAACAAATGCGGAATAAACAGGTAGTGTTACTGAAGTTAATTATCAAACTAAGGTTCAGTTAATATTAATTCTTCCAGGATACGACAATATTCATCATATTGCTTTTGATTTTTGATCACCGTGTATTTTAGCATCTCCAAGTTAAATTGAATTTTCTTCCCAAATATTGATACTAAAATATGTGGGGAAGTTTTAGTCCAATCTAGTAGGCTTCGGACTACAACGGGATTATCACAAAGTGATGGCTACGCCATGCGTCGGCAGGCTTGTCTATCAAAGCTGTTTTTTTATGAGTTTGGGCTTCGGCATGTCCAAAGTACTCCTTATGGAGAATCCCTTAAACTTCAGACACGTTTTTTATCTATAAATGAGTTTCAAAGAATAAATATACTCTATCAAAAAATTCGGGATAATTATAAAATTCCGGTCCCCTAATACCACCATGCTCTGCCCCAGCTACTATCCAAAGCTCCTTTTGTCCTTCTAATAATTCAATTATTTTTTCTGACATCCAAGGCGGAGTACGAATATCATTTTCGCCAACAATAAGAAAAACAGGTCTATCAATTTTACTTGCTGCGTTTATTGGAAGTAATTCTTTAGGATAATCAGGAGGCGCTGCAAATGTCCTTGCAGTATCCACCGTTTTTAAAACTGATAATAAATCATCAAATGAGGTAATGAGCGCTCTTCCGCATAAAGCAGATATATCATTTCTTTTTGCAAATATCGCAAAAGATAAATACGCACCGGTTGAAAATCCCATTACACCGATTTTAGTAGTATCAACTTCGCTTAAAGTTTTGACATAATTTATTGCAGCATCATAATCATCAAGAAATTCAGTGTAGCAAAGAAAGTCTTTTTCCATTTTCCAGTCAGAACTGCCCCCAAAACCCCGCCAATCAAAAGTAAGTACATTAAAACCTTTTGTGAAGAAGTGATATGCATAAAAAATCAGATAACCCATATTTCCAGCATCTCCGCCGGATATTACAATTGTTGGCATTCTTTTATCAAACTTCAAGAAATATTCCCGGGGCTGTTTTTTTAATTCGTTAGGTACAGGTAAAACTCTACCGATTATTTCGTTAGAGATACCGTTTGTATCTTGTGCAGGGTAAAACCAGCCCTTTAAATTCAATCCATCAGTCGTTGTAATTGATATTTCTTTGAAGATTATCCCATAGTCAGAGGGCAGTGCTCTATATTCTTTTTCCGGGTTTATGGAGTACAAATTCGAGCAATAAAAAAGCAGAAGAAAAACTAATTTAGTATAACTGTTTTTCATATCTAATCCCCGTTTGTTTGTATGCTTATTACACATGTGCCTGCCGGCGTTGCAAATAACCCGCCGCCCGGAACCACAATATTTTTTATTTAAAAATGTTTAGAACTGTAGCCTTGCTTATTTTTCTTTGCAAGCAAGGCGGAACTAACTTTCCAACATTAACTACTTTAAAGAGTAACTTTCATAAAACACAAAACTTAAGAACTGCATCATAGCCGCTAGCTCACACTAGCGGATTGATTTGATGATTAGGCACTAATTTCTATTTAATATCTTATAATAAAATCATCAGTATAGAAATGGGATTATAGTTTTAGTTTTTAATTTATAATTTTGATAATCAGAAAATCTTAAAGAAAGTAATTGTTCTTCGCTAATTATACGAATTGCTATTACTGTTGTTACAATTACGGCAATTGAAATAGTCAATATAGACAGATGACCAGCAATGCTTATCCATATAAGAAACAATGCCGAGGTATACATAGGGTGACGTACGTATTTATACGGACCTATCGTAAGAAGTAAACCATTTGAAGGTTCAGCATGAATACTAAACTGATTTTTTTGAAAACTGCGACGTGCCCAAATACTAAAACCAACACAGAGCAATTGTCCAATTATTATAAATGGTGAGTCTGACAGAAAATTTTCAGTGACCAGCAATATGATAATTGATGCAAGAAGAATTAAAAGAGCAAACTTGGAAATATATTTAATCATTGTGAATCTCCATTTTTAATACGCATAACGATTTCTATCTTACGCTTAGTTAATTAAAAAATAAAATTGTGCCTGCCTGTCGGTAGGTCGGAACGATCCTTCGGACAAGCCTTTCTGCTTTCAAGTATAATTTTTGTGTGCTCGTAGAAAGTACTTAAATAAACAAAAAAATATATTAGGAGTCATATTATGAACACCCAATCCCTCGAAGCAACCTGTCCCTTCGGGAAAAGACGCTCCGTAAATGGTAAAATAATTATTTCATGGAATAACTTTATCCGCTTGCCTGTCCCGGCAGAGCCAAAGGCGAAGCGGAGACTTTTTACTTACTTGTCTGCTGAAGGCAGATTAAAGAGGTTATGTTGCTTTTATTTATTTGCAATATTTTTCTTTTAACTTTAGATACATCTCTTCGATTGCAGGATCCTCTCTACTATATACAGCTAATAAATCTTCAAACGTTACTTTGCCTTTTGATTCGTAATTAATAACCTCAACACGAGCCTTATTTAATATCTCATTCATAATTTCTATTTTTTCTTGAAATGCTTGTTCATCTTTTATATTTCCCTTAAAAGTTTCAAAGAATGCAGTAATCATAAAACTGCCAATACGAACCGCTACACCAGTTGATAAAGGTGTTCTTTGTGGATTATCATGGAAGAACATTTTCATACTTCCTTCTGATTCTGAATCCCATTTACTAATTAATGATGTGAAATTTCCGTGAGCACCAAACAAAGATGCATAATCATGCCAAACTAAAAGAGCTTTTAAATTTTTATATTTATCAGTAAAATATTTTGAAGGAATTGAAAACTTACTACTAAATAATCTATCTTTTTCATCATCCATTCCTCGATCTAACCAAATGATGTTTTTTTCATCGGACTGTTTTATTTTCGATGAATAGCATACATATTCAATACCTCTGCGAATACTAATTAAACCGGTCTCATTTAAACCTGCTGCTGTCAATATTATCCCCTGTAACCAACTAGAATGAGCACCAAAAATCATTTTATGGACGGAAGCCTCCCATAGCGCATTATTTTTTTGTTGGAATTGTTCTACAAATAATTGGTCAAAAATATCATGGATTTCCTCAGCGGCAAGAAGAAGATTTGGAAACGCATTGAAGAAATTTTCAGAATTTGTCTTTATTGCTTCAATATGTTTAAAAATGGATGGATTTAATTCTATTTTGTTCATATAATTTTGTAACATAATGGCGTGTTATATGCGATTTAAGATTTATATTTTTAATGTACTTTCTAATGTCGTTTTAAATTCATTTTCGTTTGCGTAATTGTAGAAAGGAACGGCTGTGATTAAGTAAGTGTCCGTGTGGATTTTGATTGTCTTTTGATCAGTTCTGATTTCTTTCAAAAAGTCTTCTTTCCATTTATTATCCTTGCTGTTTGCAATATGTTCGCCTTTTGGCTCAATGAATACCTGATAAGTCATCTGTTCTCCGTCGCGTTGTTTGCAGAAAAGTAAAAAGTCAGGTTCAAAAGCTCGTCCGAGTTTGTCGAAGATTTTAATTTCTCTTTCATTACGGATTAGGTAAATGTTTTCAAACTTCTGATTCAGTCCTTCAAAGCGTCTGGCAAAAAGTTCTACAAACTTCTTTTCTTCAATTGTTCCGTAGTTTGCGTTGTATACATACCAAGGTTCGTTGGCTACTAATTCTTCTTGACCTTTTGCTCTCTCATCATATTTATTTATTCTAATTTCCTTGTCTTTAAAAGCATTGCGAATATGATCAGAAATATAGTCTGAACCTTCGTATTCGGTTGAATTGCTCTTAATGTCCGCTTCAATGCTTTGCAAAAGTCCGTTCAGGGCTTGCAAATAGTCAAAGTGGCTAATTTCTTTTAATCGGTTTACTGTTCCGCTAAAAGTGATTTCCAAGCCTGCTAAAAAGTCTGTGCTGTCAATGAAATTGGAAAGTGAACTTACACTTGGGAAGTAATGTGATAAACTATCAAAATAGTAAAACGGATTTTGGCTTAATGCAAATCGTAATATGTTTTTAGGAATATCCATCATTTTTACATCTTTGGTTTTAATCACTTCATCATTTGAAGTCGGATTTTCCATTTCAAAAAATGCACTCGACATTCTGCCAACTCCCGAAGATAGGGTATGACGATAGTTTGTTTTCTTTACTCCTAAGTCTGCAAATGATTTTATATTGTCAAAGCTCTTTGGCACTTTTTTATTGAATAAAACGTGCCCGTCTCGATAAAAATCCGTTCCCTTAAATTCTAATTTTAAAGTAAGCTGCTTTGAAACCAAGTTTTCATCATCTTCATAAATGCCGGATTCTACCAGAGCAATTTTTAATTCTGAGATATATTTACTGTCTTCTTTGGTGTGGTAATACAACTCTTCCAGTGTTTTCAAGTCATTGGAAATATTATCATCAAATTTTCGGGTGTATTTGTCCTGTCCTTCTTCTAATGTAAAGGGATAATATCTTGCGCCTCTACCAATAAGCTGTGCTTCGGAAATTGTTGTTTTGCCTGGTCTATTTTCTCTGCCATCTCTTCCTTCATACAGACGAACAATGTCAAACAAATTCAGTACATCCCAACCTTCGTTCAACTTCTGTACGGCAAAAACGGCACGGATTGGATTGTTTTCATCTTCCAAAGTGTTGAGCAAAATTTGATTTTGTTCCGCTTCTGCATCATTGTTAGCACTCAGGCAGTTTTCAAATCTGAAATTGGCTTGTACGCGTTTCACAATTTCGTTAGCTGAAATTTCTTTTGCGACAAAAAACTGGAAAGCCTTTTGAACGATGGGAACGGTGGAAGTCTTTTTGATTTTTTCCACCATTGCCACGGAAAAATCATCAATTAGTTTGTGGAAATTCTCTTTGTTCTGTTCAGATTCTTTGATTGTTCGTTTTGCCTTGAATAGAATTACCGGCTTCAAATTGATATTGTTTGAATTTGCCAAATCTTGGCGATACAAATTCAATATCAAGGCTTGTATAATTCGCTCTTGCTCGTCATACAAGGAACGGATAAGGTTGATTTCTTTGGAATACTTATCAATTCGGAACTGGGCAAGGTCGTATTTGAAAATGACTTTTTCCTGATACTTGTTTACGATTTCTCGGCTTTCATAGTCTAATGTTGCTGTAAATTCTAAAAGGATATTATTAAAGTTTTGATTGAGAATTTCTAAAACCGTTCCTTCCCAACTACCGAATAATGCTCCGTTGCTTCTGGTGGCTGAACTTAAATGGTGAGCTTCGTCAGCAATCAGCACCATTTTCTTGTCCTTAAAATCTTCGTAGGTTACACTGTTCTCCTTGGTGTTGTTTAGGTCAATATGCAGTTGCTGAATGGTAGTAAACTTGATATTGATATTTTGATTGTCGGCTTCTTCAAAATTATCAATCTCTTTGATTAACACTTCTTTTCCTTCAAGCACAATTTTGTCGTTGAACAAATATTTTGAAGCCTGAGGATTCAGAAAATTATCTTTCGTCTTTTGAATGATATTGTTGCTGTTTACAAAAAACAGAAAATTTCGATAGCCTTTTTCGCTAAGGTGCAACATCAAACCTGCCATTATCAACGTTTTTCCGCTTCCTGTTGCCATATTGAAAAGCAAGTGCAAAGGTTTCTTTGGCTTTTCTTCAAAATCTTCTTGCTCAGTGTATAAATAGCGTTTGAAAGCTTCTTCCTGATAAGGACGAATATCGAATTTCAAATTATCACTTATTCCATTTGGCAAGGCAACTTGTGCTAAGGTTTTACGGGCAAATGGATTGTTGAATATTTCGTGTAGAAACGCCATTTGCTTATTCTTTAATTTGGTAAAAATCTTTGGTTACTTTCTTTTCTTTTTCGGTGCAGGCAAAGTCCTGGTCGTTGAGCGAAGAAAGATTTACATACAGTTGGTTTTTGTCCAACAGTTCGCAAAGGTGTTGTTTCTGCTCTTTCAGACTTAGGGCTTTAAAGTCTTCAATGTGTTCTTCTTGTTTTTTAATATCCACATTGTAATTTAGGAATGATTTGGTTTTCATCTGTTCCCAGATCTTTAAAAGTGCTTTAGTATTTTTGGCTTCTTCTAGCTGCTCAATGAAAGTTTGGTTGTATTTTTTCAGTTCGAGATAGATGAAGGAAAGTGCTGCATTATTCTTTAATAAAACTTTTTGAATACGTTCATTACAAATATCAATATGTTCATTTAGTTGTTCAACTAAAATGAATTGTCTATTCCCATCATCTTCCTTGTTTAACTCAATTACTGCGTGTGCTGTTGTTCCCGAACCTGCGTGAAAATCCATTATAATATCTTCAGGTTCAGTTATTATTTTTAAGGTATCAAAAACCGTATATAATGATTTAGGAAAACTGAAAGCCTTTCTTCCAAGTGTGTTTTCCAAAAGCTTTGTTCCAAAATGATATGCGTGATACTCTTTCTTAATCCAATGAGTTTTTATTACTTGTTTTTCTCTAAGTTTTTCAAAAAGTGCAATACTACCATCTTCAGATTTTTCAGCTACTATTTTATTTTCGCTAACCAATTTCAAGAAAGTTTTTTCAGTAGTTTTCCAAGTTCTTTCAACTCCTTTATCTGTTATTGGATAAACTGGGGTATAGTCTTCAATAGGTTCTATACTGAATTTATCTAATGTCTTACTAACGTAAATTGGATAATAGAAGTGGGGTTTATTCTCCCGTAAACTATATTTTCCATCAGTTAATCTGATAAAATTTTTCAATCTATACTTTCCACCATCATCTTCTTTATCATATCGCTCAGCCAATTCTTTGTCTAAAATTACATCTTGAAACTCCGCAATACTTTTATTTTTAGCATAGACTAACATAAATTCATTCGAAGTACCAAAAAACTTTTCCTGATTTCTTCCTTCAGGTTTATGAACTACAGTTACTACTCCAACTTTGTTATCTCTTCCAAAGATTTCATCTGCAATAACTCCCAAGTAATATAATTCGAAGTGGTCTATTGCGATACAAATAAACCCATCTTCCCGTAAAAATGTCTTTGCTATTTGAAGCCTGTTTTTAAGAAAAGTGTAAAAGGTTGAATGATTAAAATTGTTATTGTAGGTAAAAGTTTCGGCTTCACCGCCTGTATTATATGGCGGGTCTATGTAAATCAGTTTAACTTTCCCTGCAAATTCTTCTTTCAAAGTATGCAAGGCCAATAGGTTGTTACCTTTTATAATCAAGTTGTCTGTTATTGTGCCGTTTTCGTTTCGGTTAAATTGGTCAAGTGGTTTTTCACCCTCCTTGTCAATGCGTTTTGCGTTGGTTAAAACTTTTGGTTCTAAGAGTTGTGTAATTTCGTCTTGTGCTAAAATTTCATTGAAGAAAATTTCTTCCCGTTTATCTTCTTCCCGGCTTTGTCCGCCTTCCAAAATGCAGTCTTTAAAAGGCCATACTAAAGCCACTTCGTTGCGTTGTTTTAAGTATTTGCCGTCAATGGTCAGTCCAACCTTTTTTTTGTATTGAGTGTAGCTGTCGTTCAGGTAGTTTTTTTGCTCTAAGAATTGCACAAACAAGTTTTGATTAAAAACCATCGTGCCTTTAACTTTTACAAAAAACTTCTCTTTCAAGTCGTTATTGTCGAGCAACAGACCAATAAGTTCTTCGTCAAAATTCTGTGCTTTGTTCAGCACCACCCATTTTTTCAGTTCTCCGTTGTCGGAAACGAAGTTGGGTTCTTTCTTGAGTTGATTTTCTAATATTTTAAATAATTTCATTGATGTTTTTCCAAAATTTTTTGTCTGTAATATAGGACATAATTAATTTATTTACTGTGCATATAACGGCGTTGTGTTTAAGCTACTGCCCAGAGCAAGAATGCCGAATAGAAGCAATAACTTTTATTTATAAAAATGTTTCTTATAACAACCTACCCTAAAGAGTAACTTAGCTTTGCAAACACAACTTTATAATTACACAATTGCCGCTTTGAAAAATGCTGTCCGTGTTGAGCGGCGGGTTATACCTCGCTTCGAATAATATCAACAAAAAAAGATGGATTCCAATTATGTGTTATTACCAAATGTTTTTTTGCTCGACTAACAGCTACATAAAAAAGTTTTCTGCCATCTTCAATACTAATTGGAGTTGGAGGCAAATATTGCCTATTTCTTGAATCCCATACTTGATAAGGAATTCTACCAGTATTAATCGAATCAAGAACAACTGCTTCAAATTCAAGACCTTTTGCTTGATGAATAGTGTTAATTGTAATTCCATCAACACCAGAAAGTGTTTTAAAGTATTTAGCTAACGACCATAATGGTAATTCATCAGGTTGAATCCTTAAAATAATGTCGTGAAATGTTGGGTGATCAACTTGAAATGTATTATTAAATATATCTAAGACAACTAGCAAACCATTTTCTAAAGGAATTAAAGTATCAACTCCAATAATACTTTCAAGCAATTTATTTTGTATTACGTTTATTGCTTTTTCTTCGTATGAAACACCATTTTCAAGAAAATGTAATTCAATAGCACGTTTAATAGCTCTTAAACGACCAATAGATTGTCGATATCTAAATTGGACTAAAGTTCTAAAAAGGTTAAAAGTAGAGTTGTTCAAATTACGAGATGGGTGTGGTAATGCACCTAATCCCACAACATTATAATTAACTCTTAACTCTCTGCTTGCAAAAAAAGATTCTTGCCATCTTGCAGAAAGGATTGCTATTTCTGATAGAGGTATACCATTGTTAACATACAAATGACTAATTATTTGTCGCAAAATTCCAGCATGATTATTTCTATCATATTCTATAGACTGTATTGGAATAGAAATGCAATTATTCTCAGATTCATTTATTATTTCAGGGTGATTCTCAAAAAGAGAACAATATGCCTTTACTATATTATTAGTTGATCTATAAGTAATGGGTAAATTTTCAATATTAGTCGAAAAATCAGTCTGAGCATTTTGGAATGATCCACTGAATGCACCAGCAAAACGATAAATGCTTTGTCTTTCATCACCAACCATAAAATAGGTGGTGGGTCCAGAATCGTTAATTATTTTTAATATACTGTATTGGAAATAACTAGTGTCTTGAAACTCATCAATTAATATTTCATAAAACTTATTAGATAAAGATATGGCTACAAATTTATTTTCAGCGACTATTTTGAAAGACCTATATAGAATTTCATTAAAATCTATGACATTAATACGTTCCAGATATGAATAATATTTAAATGCTACCTCTTCGATCGCATTGTTATTATTCCAATCTACAGTTAAATCAATATTCCCATGTATATCCTTGCGAATCATATTTAAATCATCAATGGTCAAAGATAAATCAACATTATCATCAATGAATTGACGTAGATTTTCATAACTAGCAATTCTTGGTTTTGACCAGTTATATAACCATGAAAACGGTCTTAAGATATATTCAAGACAAAATCTATGAATGGTTCCAATAAATATTGGAGTATTAGATACTAATCTCGAAGCTATTTCATCAGCCGCTGCATTTGTATATGTAATCAAAGCTAATGTTTTTTTTGCAGGCAATGAATCTAATTTATGTTCAGCCCGTGCCACAAGCGTTTTTGTTTTACCAGAGCCAGGACTCGCAGACACTAAAGTGTTACTTTCAAGTTGATATGCTACCCTTCTTTGATAATCATTAAGCATTAATGGCTATTCCTTTTTGCTGAGCTATAAATTTTAACGCTTCTTCTATATAGCTTGGGACTATAAAATCTTCGTCAATAAGTCCAGCTAATTCTTGTGCAAATCTTCCTTTTTTAACAGTTTGTTCTATTCGAAGGATCAATTGCTCACACCATTCTTCAGAAGGCACTTTTAATAAATTCGAAAATGATTGTTTATGACCAAGGTTTTCAAAACATTTTAGGAGATAAGCATTATTGACATTTGGGTCTGGAAATAAATCTGTTTCGAGTGTATTTATACCAACGAAAATTTTCACGCGCTTTTCTACTTCTAACTCCTTTGCCTTTTGAACAGCAGTTGTAGAGTCTTCTTCATTTTTTATTTCTGAACTATCTCCATCTATAATAGCACAAGCAATTACTTCCAAATTATTATTCTGGAATAGTTTTAAAAATGGATCAAAGTATCTACTATGAATTGGTATAACTGAAACGTTATATTCAGTTAAATTAATGCCATATTTTTGTTTTGCAATAGCTGGGATAATGAATTGCTCAGCTACTCCTTCAACGAAAATAGCTGAAGAGGCAAAAAAGATTTCAGAACGTGTAGAATCTAAATATCTTTTCAAGAGACGTGATTCACGTTTTGTAAGAATATCATTTATGAATGGGGAGTAAGATTTCACGATGCCCTTAGTATCTCTATAAAGAATATTAAGGTTTTTGAATTCACAATCACTTGCAATGTGGGTAGAATGAGAAGTCATGAATACTTGTGTATTTTTCAAAATACCCAAATTTGAAAACAACAGTTTTTGTAATTGAGGGTGAAGGTGTGCTTCTGGCTCTTCAATTAACAATAGGTTTAATTCATTGCTATTCTGTTCATTAATAAGTTTGGCTACAAATAAGCTTAGATAAAGAATATTCCTTTGACCAAGTCCAAGGACATTCAGAGGTATATTCTTTCCCTCTTCTGGATTAAAGAAAATATTTAATTTATTCCATGAATCAGATTGATAGTTAGATAAGAAACTTAAAGATATTGGGAATGAAAAATAATTACCCGCGATTTCTTTACTCTTTTCTTTGATATATTCTGTTATGTCTGGTATAAAATCCAATTCGTTTAATTGTGTTGAAGAGGAATCTAATATTGTATTAATTTTATCAAGTTCATCTTCAGAATTTTCACGAGTAGAACAGTATTGGCTGAGCAATGAATTATTACTACCATGAAGATCTCTATATATATTTCGAAAGGCTGTAATAAAGAATAAATTAATTCCTTCAAGTTCCTTGAAAGATATTTTATTTAATTCAATGATGTCTGCAAATTCGTATGAGTTACCACCACCATATAGATTAAATCGAAAGTCTTTTATTTCGACTTTTTCAAATACTTCTTCAGTTTGTTTTAGTTTGGATTTGTGAGCGTAAAGATATATTACTCTTGCAGTTGTATCCGATGTTTTAATAGCATGTAAGTTTGGGAACGATGAGAGATTATCACTATAAAAATCGATGCCAATGATAACATAATCATCAATTTTAATTTTGTTGAATCCAAAGAAATCTTCTTCCGAAAGTAACCTATCATTATAAGTCATATTCCCATCTAGCACCAACCTTATTGCATGGTATAGATTACTTTTGCCAACATTGTTTTCGCCAATTATTGTTTGAAATCCCTCTGAATAGTTTATTTCAAATTCAGAAAAGTTTCGAAAATTTTTTATGAATACTTTTTGTATGTGCATAATATTCCAAATATTTAGATGTATAACGGCGTGGCAACTAAGGCGCTGCCCAGAACAACAATGCAACACTAAAAAGCCAACGCCGATAATTATTTATAAATTTGTTTTGTGTACTACACTTAAAGAGCAACTAACTTTTACACCGCAACTTTATAACGACACAAATGCCGAACAGTTTAAAGCAGGCGACTTGTAAAACTGGTTATACCGTTTTGTTATAAAAAAATTATTACCTCCAAAATATTGGGGCAAATGCTCTTTGGGTTTTGGGCACATCAAATAACTTTTCGAAATCAACTTTCCAATCAACTTTATCTGGATTAATAATTTTAATTAATTCATACTTGTTATTTTTCGATACATAAAGACGAGCTAAACAATTGATATTATTGCCTTGTCGCTTACATATCAGATGTTCCATATATTCAATATTTCTGTTATAAGAAAATCTAATTTCAAAAAGAAATAAATCACTTGAATCAGGTAAAGAATAGTCCTTTAATTTGGATGGACCAGGTTTTATCAAAGGATAGTTAAATACTTTAGTACATTTGTTGTAACAAGTTTCATCAATAATTAAATACTCTTCCTGCGGAGATTGTTTACATTTCATCATTTCATTAAAATCTGTTATGTATATTTCAATGCCTAGTATTGGAAGTTTACCTTCATTTACAATTACGGAATTTCCATTACGCGATGATGAAGTCTGAAAGACAATAAAACAGGGCTCAAGGCTTCCAATAATATTGTTATTAATCTCTGTTTGAAGACTGATAATTTTTGATTTAGCAGTTGTCAAAGAATCATTCAATAATTTAGTCTCAAATTTATTTTCCTCTTGTAATCTAATAATCATGTCACTTTTTAATTGTAACTCGGCTTGTGATTTTTTCGCTAAACTATCACTCGCTTTTCTTTCTCTTTCACTTTCGTTTTTATTAAAAACCGAATCTATCCCTGAATATAAAGCTATTAAAACACCGCATATTATTGCTATGAAAGTAGATAGATTATACAAATTACTTTTGCCATCATTTTTATTCTCTTTGCTTTTTTCAAGAAAAGAAAATATTGCACCAGCAGCAGTAATGATCGCCCCAATTGCCATAATAATATAATCACTCATAATATTATTGCATCAAACGGTATATCGGTGTTGCCAATAAGCGGCGCCCCAGCTTGCCCGCCGTAGTTTTTAACGAAGGCGGGAACAAGGATGCCGATTAGAAAGACAACGCCAATAATTTAGCAAACTGTGCTTAACTTTCATCGTAAGCGCAGTTTGCAACAATGTTAATTAATAGAACTACCCTAAACAAGTTAGCCGAAACGGAACGACTAACTCTATAATATCAAAAATGCCAAATGCGAATACGGCGTCCGCTTGATTGGCGGGTTGAGACTGTCGAAAAAGTAAAGACAAAGCAGAACCCAAAAAAAAACGACTTCCATATTTGGTTTGTACGCCAAGAGCTCAATTGAAGTCAACATTTTTGTATTCTTTTTTAAGTTAATTTTTTGTTCAACATGACTTTTTCGACAGTCTCGTTAGGTGCGTCTATTGATTTACTTGTTTTAAAATTCTTATTTCCTTTTTAAAAATTTGAATCCTTCTTCACCATTATATTTTTTAAAACGTTCGAAAACTTTTCCATAAGTTCTATGAGGCATTATGATTGTAACTTTGCCTTTGTTTTTACCAGATTTATTTTTTCTACCGAATCTTTTTACTGCAGATGATGGGATTATCCAATAATTATTGTCAATTTCTGTATAGAAGATGAAAAAATAATTTTTTCTGACACTAAATTTTAAGCCCGCAAATGTATGTGAATGTATTGCTTTCTTTGACCTTGCTTTTATCTGAATATCAAGATAACGATTTGAACTTTTCCGAATAAGACAATCAATTCCTTGGTCATCCACAAGAGTTAAATAAACATCATAATTACGTTTTAATAATTCTGCTATTACGACAAATTCTTGTCTTTTCCCAAAAGAAGCACTATCTCTGTATGACATCTTTATACTTTTAATAAGTAACTAAATTTTTTCAAGGACTACTTGGAATTAAGTTTAGCAGTCTATTTTCATGTGTTTTTCAATATTTTATATGCAGTTAAATCCTTTCACCTTTGAAATAATCTTATTATTCAGTCCTTATGTATTGCTTACTACTTTTACTTTGGCTACGCACCTAACGATTTCTATCTTACGCTTAGTTAAATTAACAAAAAAATATAATAGAAGTCATATTATTAACACCCAATCCCTCGAAGCAACCTGTCCCTTCGGGAAAAGGCACTTCATAAATGGTAAAATCATTATCGTATGCTAAACTGCCCGGTTGAGCCGCCGTTGGGCATTTTATTATTTTACTAATAAAATTTCAAAGATCGAACTACAATTTTCTTTTACGGAACATAGCCTATGAATTTTACCGGTAAAATTTGTTTATCAATTTCCACTAGATGAAGTGGTTTTACACAAGCATCACAGAATCCCAAATCAACTAATTCACCAACATCTACATAAAGTGTATCTGAATAAATAAATATAGATTTGATAGAAGGACTTTCATTTTGACAACCGGAGTAAGTACACTCATCTCCCCAAAAAACTCCGATCACTGTTTTACTGTCAAAATCAATTTGAGGAGGGGGGGTTTTATTTCCATTTCCATCAAAATTATTCCAATATAATTTCCACAAATTCAGCCATTCCGATTCAGTATTTACAACTTTAGTCCCATTTACAATCACTTGAAAAATTCCATAGTTTTCAACATCCTTAAAAGCTATGAATAGAGAATCAGTATTATTATTAGAACTAACAACATTATTTTTACATCCCCAATTTAATAGTAATGAGGAGCTAATAATTAGAACTGAAATTATGTTTTTCATTTTGGTATTCGATCGTCTCATTTCTTTAATTTTTAAAATAATTTTGACACTCCGTTCAATATTACTCTGTTCTGGTAATTCTGGCTTGCTCACATTACACCGCAGTAAAAGATTTTATGTAAATGACTGAATTCATCATAAATATCCCTCTTACCAACTTTACAATGTTTTATCCCCTCCGCCATAAGAAGAGCACTTGCAACTTAACTATTTTTTTTTATTTCCGCTACAAGTTTTTTTAATTGAGGCTGTATTTGATACCTTTGATATATCTTAAAACCTTCGAGGTTTTTCTTCATTGTGCCAGGCTTCAAACCCCGGAGGTGTGTCGATGATCGAATTTATTGCGGTAATTTTAACACTATTTTCTATTTGACAATAGCAAAAAGAATTCAATTTTTCTATTTGTTACCATCAAAAAGAATCATATGCAAACGGAATCGAACTTGATTTTTTCTTTGATAAAAAACTTCTTGAGGTTAAATACGGCAGAGAAATGGACGCTAAGCAGAAAAAATTATTCGATGAATATAAATCCAAAGAAAAAATATTAATAAGCGGAGTTGAGGATTATTTGAAAATGTTAAGCCACTCCAGCCGCTAACGTGAAACCTGAAATTTACTTGTAATTAAAAGGAAGGTCGACGTCCCCTTCACGAGGTAGAAGAAGGGGTGGATTAATTTTAAATAACGACATCTCCCCTTTATATTTCCGTAATTATTCTTCAGCGGTTTGTAATAATTTACATTCTACAAAATTTTCTATACTAATGAAATTCCCTCTTGCTTCACAATTTGCAGCAGTGGTGAGATATCATCATTATTAAATTTTTCTAAGCCTACCAGATACGGTTCTATTCGAGAATCAACCTGACGTGTAATTTTCCAGGCTAAGCCTACTGCTTTGTCATTTTCAGAATCAAAAATTTTTGAAACTATCATTAAATCGATATCGCTTTCATGATTTTCATCTCCTCTTGCAAAGCTTCCAAACAAGTAAGCTTTATCAATTTTCAATCCGTTCTTTCTTAATAGCTCAAGGTAACGGTTGATTATTTTGATAACTGATTTTTTAGCCATTTCAACAATTCTTTAGTTTTATCAAAATATTCTTTTGCTTTTTCCTTAGAGGGTAATGAAGGATTGTAATCCGGATATCTTCCTTCCAATTGATATTTCATCAATACCCCTAAAAATTCTTCATCCGATTCGTTAATATTTAAAGACATCTTGTCAATAAGGTAAATTAAATTATGAGTTTTAGGGGGAATACTTTTTTTGATTTTTACATAAACGGCTTTAAATGACTTTTCGATACTGAGGTGACAAAAGAAAAGACCGTGCATTATCTTTCCGCTTCCTATAAGCAATTCAGCCGTATCAAGATCATCTTTTGCGCTTGATAACCAATAGTCAATTTGCTGCTCGATCTTCATCTGTTTTTACGGTCGATTATTTAGATGCACACTTTATTGTAAATATAAGTAATTCGCTTCTCAAGAGTAAATGGAACAATAAATTTTAATACTTTAAATATAACAGTGAGGTCAACTGAGTATCACAGGTTAAAAGTATTTCCCCTACTTGGCTCAAAAGAATTTTTTCAGAAAGGACTATTCGCAAGAGAACCTCTTGAGACAAATTCTTATTATTCATGAAGCCACTCTAAAAAAGGTATTTTTGACTAAAAAATATTCTAAATTTTGTCAAAAAATCGAGGCACAAAAATTAAATTTCGAACTTATTAACTATAACTCATTCATTAAGATTCAGCAGTTTGTCATATTTATTTGAATCGGAAAAAATTTTCAATGCCGCTTGAAATTGTTCATCATACTCTAACAGTTTAATGATTTTGCCTTGGGCACCTAAATATCTTGATGCAAGTTCGCTTTTTATTTCCCGCATTATTTCTTTTTTGTAAGCTTTCAAGTCAGAATCTGCACTTTTTTCGAGTAATAATTTTAGTTTATTTAGTTCCTCGCTTATAGTTTTGTTCATTTTTTTTGAATCCGTATCCGCGATAAGCTTTTCAATTTGCTTTTCGGCTTCGGAACGATAGACAAAATTTATTTTGGATAAATATTTTTCGAAATCCGAAAAGAGAATTTCATCCGAAAATGAATTTAAATCTTCGGATGAATTGGCATAATAAAAATTATCCGCAAACTTGAAAAATACACCTTTAGCTAAGAGTTCTTTAGTAATATCGCCCTCTACCGAAAACTGAACGATTGAATCCGGAGTGATGCCGCCTGCGCTATAAACATACCTTTTATTGTCGGTTTGAAACGACGATTCGATTAAAGAATCCGGATCGTTTATAACTTTGTTCGATTTAGCATAATCAACCCTTTGAATGCACCTTCCGCTCGGAGTATAATATTTTGCCGTTGTTATTTTTAGTGAAGTATTATAGCTAAGAGGCGTAATAGTTTGCACCAATCCTTTTCCGAAAGTTTTAGTACCGAGGATTAAGCCGCGGTCGTGGTCTTGAATTGCACCGGCAACAATTTCCGAAGCCGAAGCGGAACCTTCATTTACCAAAACAATTAAATTCGCATTACCGACAAGCGGTTCTTGTACGGAATAATATTTCCTTTCGCTAGCCGCATCTTTACCTCTCGTGGTAACGATGAGCATATCTTTTTTAAGAAATTTATCACAAATATCAACGGCAACATCCAATAAACCGCCGGGGTTTCCGCGTAAATCTAAAATAATGGATTTAATTTCCCTTTGTGCTTTTAATTCCTGCAAAGCTTTCTTCAGTTCATCTGAGGCTGTTCTGCTGAAATTGGCAAGCTTAATGTAAACATTAGAACTATTCGAGGGATAAAATCCATAATACATAATATTTTTTACAAGAACTTCTTCGCGAAGCAAATCAAATTTAATTGTATCTCTCGCTTCATTACGTGTTATAATCACTTCCACTGAAGTTCCCGGTTCACCTTTAACCAGGCTTGAAATTTCATCAATATTCTCTGGTGAAATCATAACTCCTGCGGCTTCGATAAGAACGTCGCCTACCCGTATGCCCTGTTTCTGAGCCGAGTATCCGTCCAGCACTTCAACAACGGTTACATTATCGCCTCTCACACCTATTGTAATCCCGACACCGCCGTATTTACCGTTTGTAATTAGTTCAATTTCATCCTTTTTGTTTTCATCGACAAAGATTGTATACGGATCAAGCGAACTAAGCATACCTCTTATTCCTGCCCGCATAAATTCTTCAGGATTAATATCATCAACATAATTGAAGCTGATTTCCTTATATACTTTAGCAAATAAATCGATGTTCTTTGATATCTGAAAATAAAGATCGTCTTTCCCGGGAAAGAAACCCGAAAAAAGAATCAATATCAAAGCACCGACCAATAAATTTTTTATATGAAGTCGTTTCATGCTGATACCTTGCTCTCTAAATTTATAATTTCTTCTATTACCGTATTGTGAATTTCTTGAATATTCAGGGTTCCATTAATTATGCGGAATCGTTTTTCTTCCGAAGCCAGCTTTAAATAGCCTTCTCTTACTTTACTGTAAAATTCGGCTCCAGATATTTCAATTCTGTCGAGCTGGGCACCTGATTTTTTACTGCCGCGTTTTACTGCTTCTTCAAACGGAATATCGATAAAAAAAGTAATGTCCGGAATAGTATCTCCTACTGCAAGATTATTTATTTGCTTTACTGCTTCGATTGAAATTCCGCGTCCGTATCCTTGATAAGCAGTAGTTGAATCATAAAACCTATCCGAAATTACATAATATCCTTTTTCCAAATAAGGTCTAATTTTTTCTCTTACAAGTTGCGCCCTGCTGGCTGAAAACAAAAAAATTTCTGTCTCTTCGAACATGCTATAGTGGTTTTTGTCAAGGAGAATATGTCGAACTTTTTCGCTAATTAATGTACCGCCGGGTTCGCGGATAACCTCCACTTTCTTTTTTTGTTCTAATAGAAATTCTTTTAACTTATCAACCTGCGTGGATTTACCGCAAAAATCTATTCCTTCAAAAGTTATAAACATATTCGGGATTTCATTCAATTAAATTTTTTGATGATATATCTAAACTGTTTTGGCTTGATGCTTACCAGAGTAGTGTTGGCGGGAAGCTCAACCAATGGGGCAACACTCCCAAGCGTATCTAATACCACATCTCTGTAATTAACTTTAACTTTAATATCTTCATTTGTTATCTTTCCTAAAATATCAATTCCTCCGCGCACGTTTACGGAAACCTTGTTAGGAAGCAGCACTACATCTCTATCGCGCGGAACATCAATTACCTGCACCGGAAGATTGTCAAAATCTTTATCAACTATTTTTTGAACATCAAGCGAAATTGTTACAAATGCATTGTCAAATCTAACGCCGGGCAGCATGACAAGCGGTATCCTTTCCGAAATTTTTTCGTCGAGATCCCGTTTAATCAGCAATTCGGTTGAAATAAACTCCAATTGATCGATTACACTACCCGGTCCGTATACAACCGTGGAATCAGGTGATATTTTTATGCTTGTTGCCAGCCCATAACCGGCTCTAAAACTAATATCAAGAGCAGGTACTATATTTATCTTTTTGTTTTTAATACGCTCTACAAAGAATGAAAGCGTATCGGGTGAAATATCCACTATTTCCAGATCTGATGATAACCATTGATTATCCGATAGATGGCTGTAAAGATTAACGTATTTGCGTCCGCTGTCTCCTTTTGCCGAAACAATGTACTCCGATTCTCCGGTTAATTGTACACCCACTAACTTCCATCCTTTCCCCTTCATCTTAACCGTAATATTTTGCGGCAGCTTGGTACCGGATGAATATCCTTCGGGAAAATCGGTAAGCTTAACGGGTAAATCGATGGTGGTATAATAATCATTTGATAAAGAAATAGACATCCATAATATAAACGAGAACAATATCGAAATAATTACAATATGAATGTTTTTCCTCATAGCACAAATATAAAAGAAATTGAGTACAAAAAAGAGACTGTCTTAATAACCGAAAATGAAAGCAATCGTTTGTAAGATAAGCAGTACGATTATCGGTTTACTAAGACAGTCTCACAAAAAATTTATTTGCCAAGATTTTTAAGGCGTTTAAAATGTTCCAGAATTTCCTGTCTGTTTGCACGCGAAATTTCTCTGCCCTTAATCGGGAAGTTTTCAAAGTCTCTTGCCAATCTTCTTAATTGATGAACATTCAAAGCATCAAGTTCATCTTCTGAAGGAATTGCTAAAGGAGGTTTTGTTAAAGCCGAAGCGGGTGCTGCGCCTCTGCCCTGTTTTCTTTTCTCCTGTAAATCTGCTTTCTGTCCTAAAGCTTCATGTCTAAGCCTGGCAATAGTGTCACTCGGAGTGTCGAAGAGTGATTGCCCGCGTATTTCCTCTTGCTTCTCGGTCCGGGATGGTTTTGAAACAGGCGAGTCGGCAGTCTTGTCAACATCGGTTTTGGCAGCAGTTTTTGAGGGCGGTTCCTCCGGTTTCTTTTTCTTTTCTTCCGGAACGGCAATTTCCGGTAAGATGGTTGTAAGCTGCTCATCGGGCTGCGGGATTATATGTACAGAAACTAACTCTCCTACTCTTTTAGCGGCAGCAGCTCCGGCATCAACCGCCGACTTTACTGCCGCTACATCTCCGGCAATTTTAATAGTTATCAAAGCAGGATCTACTTTTTCTTTTCCGATGATAGTTACATTTGCGGCTTTAACCATAGCATCTGCGGCTTCGATAGCAGCTACTAATCCTCTGGTTTCAACCAGCCCTAATGCTTTTGGCATAGATTACTTTCTTTTAGGAAGAATACTTTCTACTTCTGTATGAGGACGAGGAATTACATGAACGGACACTAATTCACCGACTCTCTGAGCGGCGGCGGCTCCGGCATCTGTAGCAGCTTTTACTGCTCCCACATCACCCCTTACCATTACAGTTACATATCCCCCTCCGATTGTTTCTTTTCCGATTAGTTCTACTTTTGCAGCTTTAACCATAGCATCGGCTGCTTCTATTGCGCCGACTAACCCCTTGGTTTCGATCATTCCAAGTGCGTCAAGTGTCATAAGAGTGCTCCCATTAGTGTGAATTATTATAAACGAAAATAATTTTAATGCCTTTAAATGTCAATTATTATTATTAGTTAAAAAATTCTGTTTTCTCCTTCTTCCTTACGTCTATCCAGATACTCCTGAAGAATTATTGCCGCGGCTCCCCGGTCAATCAGTCCTTTATCGCGTCTTTTGGATTTTTTTGAAATAGTTTTAATCACATTTTCTTTTGCCATCTCCGAAGTAAAATGCTCATCCCACAGTATTACTTCCAACTTGAAATTTTTAATTAAATCTTCATGAAACTTTTTAATGCTCATTGAGATCATCGTCTCCTTTTCATCTTCGAAAGGAAATCCAAGTATAATTTTTTCTACGTTCATCTCAAGTATAATCGATTTTAATTCCTTAAAAAAGGTTGATGAATTTTCGATTGTTTTGTAAGGATAAGAAAATGTTAAAAGAGGATCGCTCAAAGCTATTCCAATCCGCTTCAATCCAAAATCAATAGCCATAAATCTTTTTAGCTCTGCAGGTTTATCCATCATGCGCTTTCGAATCTTTCAACCGAATAAACGCCTCTAAGCTTTTTTATTCTCTCGATTATCCTGTTGAGATACTCTAAGTTATTAACGTAAAGTGTAATGCTTCCTTCGAACATTGATTTGTGCGTATTGATATTTATCGATTTGATGTTGGTATTCTGATAAGAAACAATTGCATGGGATAATTCATTCAAGATGCCGGGAGAATCTTCTCCTGTTACGGTTAATCCTGCTACAAATAAAGTGCTTTCCGTTACGGGCCATTGAACGGGAACAAGCTTACTGCCATCTCTCTCCGAAATTTTCAACAAATTGTTGCATGTTTTTCTATGAATTTTGATTCCTTCACCAACGGTGATGTAACCAATTACTGGATCTCCAGGAATCGGGCTGCAGCATTTGGCGTACGAATACATTATGCCTGTAACTTTACCGTCAACTAATACTCCCCCAATATCGTCTCGGGCTATAGCTGCAAAATTTTCGAATTCAAGAACAGACGATTTTTCTTTTCCCGAAGGCATTTCCGAAGGATCCTTTGGACGGGATCGTTCCGGCTTCTCGCGGTCTTCTTTGGTTGCGGTAAGAATTTCATCTATGTTAAGCTTACCAACCGAAATGGCTTTATAAAATTGTTTTTGATTTTCATATTTTAAATTTGATGCAAGCCTTAAAACGTCGTTCGTCGTGAAGGATAATTTCAGCTTCTTTACTTTTTTCTCCCAAATTTCTTTTCCGGCTTCAATAACTTTTTCTTCTTCTTTGTTCATCCATTTCCGGATGGCTGATTTTGCTTTGTGGGTAGTTACAAATTTTATCCAGTTCTTGTTTGGATGTTGATTTTTTGAAGTGATTATCTCAACCTGATCGCCGCTGTGCAGTTGTGTATCAAGAGGAACAATCTTACCGCTAACCTTTGCACCTATGCAGTGATATCCTACTTTGCTGTGAATATCGAAGGCAAAATCAACGGGAGTCGAATTTACGGGAAGCCGTCGAAGATCCCCTTTAGGAGTGAAGACATAAATTTCATGCTGATATAAATTCAACTTAAAACTTTCGAGAAGATCTTTTCGTGCTTCATCCTTTGATGCGCTTTCAAAAATATCCCTGATCCATGTAACCCAATTTTCAAGTTCTTTATCGGATGCAGTTTTATTTTCTTTATACCGCCAATGAGCAGCAACTCCTATTTCAGCAACCTCATGCATTTTGCGCGTTCTAATCTGAACCTCTACCAAACGTCCATCCGGTCCAACTACGGTTGTATGAATTGATTGATAATTGTTCGTCTTCGGAATAGAAATATAATCCTTGAAGCGATCGGGCACGGGGGTATACATTTGATTTACTATCCCAAGAGTTGTGTAACAATCATTATTATCATCGGTATCAAGAATAATTCTTATAGCAAAAAGATCATAGATTTCTTCGAACGGTTTGTTACGCCGTACCATTTTTCTATATATGCTGTAAAGATGTTTGGGTCTTCCGCTAATTTCATATTTCAGATTGTATTCATTCAATTTTTCCATCAGCGGTTCGGAAAATTTTTTAATGTATGATTCCCTTTCCCGCCGCTTTGCTTTTATTTTGCGGGCTACCTCTTCATAGGCTTCTTTATTTAAATATTTGAATGAAAGGTCCTCCAATTCCCATTTAACCTGACCTAACCCGAATCTGTTGGCAAAGGGAGCGTAAATTTCCAGAGTTTCCTGCGCAATTCTCCGTTGCTTATCGGAATTCACAAATTCAAGCGTTCGCATATTATGAAGGCGGTCGGCAAATTTTACGAGAATCACCCTGACATCCTTAACCATCGATAGCAGCATCTTACGATAATTCTCGGCAGTGGTTATTTCCTGTCCTTTAAAGATTCCGCTTATTTTAGTAACACCATCAACAATTTCGGCAACTTCCTTTCCAAATTCTTTTGATAGAAGGTCTAAATTAAATTCGGTGTCTTCAACCACATCGTGAAGCAGCGAAGCTACAACTGTAATGTAATCCAAAGGAATTTCTTTGGCTACAATCATCGATACTTCATAAGGATGAGAAAAATATGGTTCACCGGAGGCACGCAAATCGTTCTTGTGCGCTTCTAAAGCAAACTCGAAACTCTTAACGATCTTGTCGTTATTTACAACCGGTAAATTCCGGTTGCAAACATCTAACAAGTCGTCTAACATTTTAATATGTTTTGGTGAACTGATGGTCATACAACCAATTATTTCCCGAATTTATTTTCCTGTGCTAATGTACCTTTTTTAAGTGAATAGATAAAGTCAACATTATGATGTGTTTTTTTACCCAGATAGTTCCAAAAACAATTCTTTAACTCGCTTCATCCTCTCCTTCAGCTTATCTTTCACGTATGGAGTGAGATTTTCAATTGAAATAATTTCGGATAATATTTCTCTCGCTTTGTCTTTCTCTCCAATTCTAACATACAACTGAGCAATTATATGTTTTGTTTCGATTTCATCATACCTGTTATTATCTTCGGGAAGCGATTTAATTACCTGCCAATACAGACCGATTGCTTTTTTAATATCAAATTCTTCATACACCCTTGCTAAAGATTTTTTGAAAAGACGGCTTTCTGGATATTGAGATGATGCTTCCTTCGCCAGATTGAAAGCTTTGTTAAATTCTTCACGATCAATGTAAATCCAGATCAGGGAATACATCGCCAGATATTTATTATAGGTTGATTTTCTTACCGCCAGCCTTAATAATGAAATGCCTAATTCTTGTTCATCTTCGATAAATGGAAGCCAGGTTAAAAATCCTAACTTTTTGCTTTTCCAATATTTGAATGTACCGATTGCCGCATAAGCTTCGGAAAAATTTCTGTCAATTGAGATACACTTTTCGAACTTCGATACTGCTTCAACGCCATTAATTATTGCCGAAAACAATTCGCCTTGTAAACCTTTAAAATAAGCGTAGTATCCTTCAGTTAGAGCAGCAAAGTAATAGTGCCATGCGTTTCCCGGATTAGTTTCAATTAAACGATAAGTTAGTTTCTTAGCCTGCTCAAGATATTTATTAATTAAAACTTCATTAAACGGTTCTGACAAATCGTAAGATTTAGCTATTTCAACCGCCGCAAGATAAATATCGGATAGAGGCAACTCGGGATAACTCTCTTTCAAACGGATGAAAGCGGCTTCAGCATTACCGTATTTCTGATTGATTATATGCTCAATTCCAGAATTCACAAGCGAGTCAACATGACGTACCGGATAAATCTAAGCTAAACCGAACTGTGGAAAAAGTAGTAAAAGAAAAACAGAAAATAAGCCGATTAGCTTAAAGCGTTCCAAACGTTCTATCACCGGCATCTCCGAGACCAGGCAAAATATAACCCTTATCATTTAATTCCCGGTCAAGCGCTGCAGCATAAATCTGAATGCCGGGATGTTCAGCTTGAATTTTTTTTATTCCTTCCGGTGCAGCAACTAAGCATGCGAACACCGTTCCATTCGCCCCTTTCCGTTTTAAATACTTAATAGCCTCCGATGTGCTTCCGCCCGTTGCAAGCATCGGATCGAGTAAAATTACTTTTGCAGTATCGATGTTACTTGGAGTTTTGTAGTAGTATTGCACAGGAGTTAGTGTTTCTTCATCACGTTGTAATCCGATATGCCCTACTTTTGCATCGGGAATGATTTCCAAAAATCCGCTTACCATTCCTAAACCCGCACGCAGAACGGGAACTAAAACTATTTCAGTAACAAGCTCAAAACCGGTTGTTTTTTCTAGCGGCGTTTGAACTTCTATTTCCTCGAGAGTTAAATCTTTGCATATTTCAACTGCTAACAAGTTGGAAAGTCTTTTAACTGCCGCGCGAAAGATTTCGGTAGTTGTGTTTATATCTCTCAAAACTGTAATGTCTCTTTTCACTAAGGGATGTTGAAGTAAGTGAAAATCCTTAAAAAATTCTTCCATAAATCTCCTAAATTATATTGAGACTTTTAATTCTCTTCCCAGCACCGATAACAAATTGATCATGGGTGACAGCGGCGGTGTGTAATTGTAATTTACATCTGATAAAACATCGGCTTTAAGATTTGTTCTAATCATCAAGGAAATTATATCTGCATACCCTGATGTTTCTTTCCCGCCGAAGAAAGAAGCACCGAGAATTCTTTTATCGTCTTTCCTGAATAAAATTTTCCCAAAAACATTTTCGCTGCCCGGCATAACTGTTATCAGATTAGGTCGAACAGCGGATACCTGGTTAAATACCGTACCCATTTGCTTTAATTCATGAGAGGTCAATCCAACGGAAACAAAAAACTTATCAAAAATTTTTACAGAAATATTTTTTATTACAGGCTTTGCGAACTTAACTCCGCCTGCTGCATTCTCTCCGGCAATATGACCGTATTCATGCGCCAATGAAGCCAGGGGAATATAATCAGGTCTTGATGTTATAGCGTTAACGACCTCAATATCATCGCCGGCAGCAAAAATATTCTGATCGCTTGTTTGCAGTTTGTTATTTACTTTAACGGCACCGCTTTTTCCAATAGCCAATCCGGCACTTCTTGCTAAAATCGAATTTGGTTTAAAGCCTGCAGCCGAGATAACCATATCGACTTCGAGCAGTCTTTCATTCAATTTAATTTGTTTAATAAAATCCCCGTCAGTAAAGAATTTTATGGAATCAGCACCGCCAAAGAATCGGATTCCGTTTTTATCGAGCAGTTCTTTGATAAGATATTGGACTTCAGGTTCTGCCGAAGGTATGGGATTCCGCAGCTTTTCAAACAACAGCACATCTATACCAATTTTATGGAGTGCATCAGCCACCTCCAAGCCTATATAACCTGCACCTAAAACAGCAGCAGTGCCTGTTTTGTGAGTTTCAATAAAGCTTTTTAGCCGGATTAAATCGTTAATAGTTTTTAAGTTAAATAAGTTTGCAGAATCAGATGATAAATTTGAAATTTCAATTGGCGTTGAACCTGCAGCAAGGATTAATTTATCATATCCTGTGTTTAATATTTTATTTATACTCAATTTCTTAATTGTTAAGGTTTTCTTTTGCCTGTCGATTTCAAGCACTTCATGATTTACAAAAACTTCCACTCCTTTTTCTGCAAGAAAAGTTTGAGGTGTAAAGAAGATTATATCCTCAACATTTTTTATTTCATCACTTAAGACGTAAGGTATTTCGCAAGTTCCCGTAGATATAAAATTACTTTTTTCATAAATAATTACATCTGCTTCCGGATTCGTTCTTTTCGCTTTGGCAGCGGCAGCAGCACCGGCAGCATTTCCCCCAACAACTACAATTTTTAATTTGCTATTCATTTTTCTTTAAATGAAAGAGTTATCGGGACACCTATAAAACCGTACTTTCTTCGAATTAATTTTTCCAAGAAACGCTTGTACGAATCGGGAATATTCTTTGGATAATTGCAAAAGAAAATAAAAATGGGATAATGTTCGCCTACCTGAGTTATATATTTTATTTTAACATTTCTACCCGTAGGAGTTGAAGGCGGCGGAGTATTTGAAATTTCTTGCAGAAGATAATCATTCAATTCTCTTGTAGGATTTTTTTTCTTTCGCTCATCTCTAATTTTAATGGAAAGATCAATTAATTTGTAAATTCTTTGCTTAGTGTATGCTGAGACAAATATGATAGGCAAATAATCTATCGATCCTAATAAGTCTCTTATTTTATTTTCAAAAATCTTTGTTGTGTTTGTTTCTTTTTCAATTAGATCCCATTTATTCACTGCTAATATTATTCCTCTTCTCCAGCGTACTGCTTCATCAATTATTTTTTGATCTTGCTTTTCTAACCCAATTTGAGCATCGAGCATAACTATGGTTACATCCGATTCGCTTATTGTTCGTAAAGTACGAACGGCAGAATAGAATTCTATACTCTCTTCAATTCGTTTGCGTTTACGTAAACCGGCGGTATCGATCAAAACTATTTCCTGTCCGTAGTATTTCATAATAGAATCGATACTATCGCGTGTTGTGCCGGGAATATCGGTTACAATGCTTCTGTCATAACCAAGCAGAGCATTAGTTAACGACGATTTACCAACATTGGGTCTGCCTACTATGGCAATTTTTAATCGGGGATCGGAATCGCCTTCGGTAACTGCAAGAAAATCAAATGTAATTTCATCTAGCAGATCACCAATATTACGCCCTATTAAAGCGGAAATTGGAAAAATATTTTCTATTCCGAGGGAATAAAATTCTGCCGAGGCTGCTTCAAAATTTTCTGAATCAACTTTATTAACAAGCAGAAGGAATTTTTTATTGGAGCTGCGAAGAATATTTGTTAGTTCAATATCCATAGGGTTAATACCGGAACGAACATCAACTACAAGAAGAATTAACTCCGCTTCGGTGATTGCAATATCTACCTGCTCTCTTATTGCCGTTTCAATTAAGTCGGTTGAATTTGGCACATAACCGCCGGTGTCGATCAGCTTAAACAATTTCCCGTTCCACTCAACTTCCCCGTAATTCCGATCTCTCGTTACGCCGCTTAAATCGTCAACTATTGCTTCTCGCTTTCCTATAAATCTATTAAAGAGAGTAGATTTCCCAACATTGGGTCTGCCTACAATTACTACCAACGGTATTTTCATATTGAAGCTGTATGATAATTAGTTTGCTATTATAAATGAGGAATCTGATAAAAATGAATATTTTGAAAAGCCAATTAAATAACGATACAAATTTAAGATTATTTAAGTTAAGAAGTGAGGGGGGGTGATTGGAAGTCGGGGGTCGGAGGTCGGGGGTTTCAGCGGGCAGGGCTCAATCGGCGGTTGGTAAACTTTAAATGGTATGAATTAATTCAGATAGGAATGATGCAATTGTAAGGTTGAATTGGAAATAGTAACACATAATCCGGCAGAACAGAAAAACACACTGCTAACTCAAAAACTCGTTAGAATGAAAAATTTTAGCTATGAAACAGAATCTATGTAAAGTCTAAAAAGATTCGAGTAAATTCAATTCCCAACATATACTGCTTGACACAGACAAATAAAAATTGTTCTAAAAATTTCTACCAATCTTTATTCCCAGCCACTCTTCCAGCTTGGAATAAATAATTTCTTTTTCCTCATTAGAAAAGTGTCTGATTCTTGTTCTATGCGATCCACCCGGATGAACCATCTTTATTGAATTCGTCCTGCCGGATAAACAAACGCTTGTAGCCGTCCATGGATCATTCTCTCCATAAATAAAAATAAAATTGTCGGCTTCGCATTGAATAAAATGATTTATGTCCTTCATTACCTCAGGATCGAATGAAACAGAGACATTTTTTGGTATGAAGAAAGGAGTTTTACCGTTTGCATATTTTAATAAATCTTCGAATGGTTCTATATCATAAGCATAATAACCCATTTCGGTGTAAGCTTGATAAAAGAAAGGAGCGAAGTTTGTAATATCCTCATCAGAAAAATAGCTGAAGGGACTATTGGATTTTAGATGCTCAAAAATCGAATCTATCTCTGCGGTTGAATCCGGAATTAAGCTGCAGTCACCCGAACTCCATTGCCAATAAGCAAATCCGTATTCTAGTACAACATACTCGAAGGCTGCTTCCCCAACAAAATTGTAAGTAAAACTCTTTTCTTCTATTTCTTTTTTGAACAAAGGTAAAATTTCATTGCGCTTTTTTAAGGCAAGCCTTTGAAATTCTTTTACTCTATCTCTGCACTCTTGTGTAGATACATTTTTAAGGAATTCATCTACCCGTTTATCTTCGGCAGAAAAATTCAAAGGAGCTACGTAAGGTACAGTAACATCTACATCATTAGGGTAAAATCTTCGATGAATCATTGCTGTTTGTCCGCCTTTGCTTATTCCTGTGCTAATCCATTTGCCTGTATAAAACTGTTTAAATAATTCTATAATTCTATGATGATCGGCTGCTGCTTGTCTTACAGTCATATATTGCCATTCCAAAGAATCCGGCATCGATTCGCCAAAATATCTATGTTCAACAACTAACTGATTGGCTCTTAGTATTCTGCTTAGCTCAAGTTTGCGGTTGTTCACTGAGTAACCATCCATATCTATTACCATCGGACCTTGCTTATCAACATGCGAAATAAAAATCTGTTGCTTAAATGTTTTTGAATCATGGCTAAAATGATCAACCGGCTGGGTAACCATTATTTCATACACTTCTGAATAAACCGAATCCGGTTCTAAAGTTTTTACCTCAATACCCTCTATCGATTTTAACCATTCATACAGTTCAGTTGATTGGCTTTGCTGTGAATAAGCAAATTGTATTGTAATTGAAAATAGAAGGAATAACTTTACAAAGAAAATTGTTTTGACTTTATTCAAAATAATAATCCTTTATTTGAATTTATTTCTCAGGATATTCGTTAGTGCTTTTTTAGGATAATAATCGCTCAGCAGAGATTGATTTTTACAAATACAAAGTTTGAATATCGCTAAACTTCTTCTGTCTACTTTTCTTCTATTAATCCCGCTTTTTTTAGAATCGATTTCAAATCAACTAACTGTTCATAATTTAATTTTCTTAATGGTTTCATTGGCTCACCGCCGAAATATCCTAAAAGATCCATTGCAGCTTTTACCCCCGGCACACCATATTTTGAAGTAACAGCCTTATTTAATTCAATAAGATTTAACTGAATTGATTTTGCTTTATCAAGCTCACCTTTCTTAATTAGCTCAAAAATATTAATACACTCCCCCGGAGCGATATTGGCTAAAGCAACAATACCGCCTGTTGCACCTAATAATAATCCCGGATAAAGAATTGATGCGGTGCCTACCAATACGTTAAAACTGTTTGGACAATTATTAATTATTTCCGAAAGATGCGCAAGGTTTTCATTGCTGTTTTTAATACCGCAAATATTTACATGCTCTGCTAATTTAGCTACAGTTTCAGCTTCAATATTAACTCCGGTAAATTTTGGTACGTTGTATAAAATGACCGGAATTTTTACACCATCTGCTACAGTAGTGAAATAATCAATCATTGCCTGTTTATCCATATTGCTTTTGTAGTACGACGGAGTAAGAATAAGAACGTAATTAGCGCCTCCCTGTGCTGCAATATTACTTAACCTTATTGTTTCCTTAATTGATTCACTTCCTGTTCCGGCAATAATTATTTTATCTGAAGACGAATAGTTTTTTACAGCAGCTATCAATCTAATCTTTTCCTCAAAACTAAGAAACGGACTCTCACCATTTGAACCTAATACAACATAGCCGGCTAATTTAGTTTGATTATAAGATTCTATATTCGATTTTAATTTTTCAAAAGAAATCTCATCGTTCAAAAAGGGAGTTGTCAGCGGGGGAAATATTCCGGTAAGCATTTTAATTCAAACTTTAGTTAGTAAAAAGATTTTTTAGAACGAATCCTACATTTGCCGGTCGTTCGGCGAGGCGGCGCATATACCACGGATACCATGATGAACCGTAGCTGATTAAAACCAATATCTTGTATCCTTCTTTTGCAAGCTTAATCTGTTCGGAGGTTTTAATGCCATATAACATCTGAAATTCTAATTGTTCTCTTTGAAATCCGTTTGCCTTGCCGAAGGCTTCAATCATAGAAATTAGTCTGAGATCGTGAGTAGCAAATGCTGCACGACAATTTTTAGATTTTACAGCTTCTAACAATAACTTCGATAATTCAAAATAATTTTCATCAACCTTAGACTTTTCTTTAAATGCTATGTGGTGGGGTTCTTTATAAGCACCCTTCACTAATCGGATATTAGGTGATAGGTCGAGTAAGTCGATAAGATCATTTTTTGTTCTGATGAGGTAAGACTGTAAACATAGCCCAACATTCGAAGATAGTTTTTTGAAGCGCTTGTAAAATTGCAGTGTAGCATCAACGTAAGAGCTTTGCTCAATATCGATCCAGACGAAATTGTTTTTGTCCTTAGCTTGATTAAGAATCTTTTCAAAATTTGACATGGTTTGATCAACTGAAAGATCAAATCCAAGCTGAGTTAATTTTATCGAAATTTCGGTGGGAGTTTGAGCCGTTTCAATTTTCTTTAGCGCCTCAATATAATGGAAGGTTACTTCTTCGGCTTCATGTAGATTTTTCAGATTTTCCCCGAGGTGAGTGAACACCGTTCCGATTCCCAATTCATTAAACTTTTGTGCTTCTCTGAGTGCATCTTCAATTTTCTCGCCGGGCATGAATCGTTTCATTGCTTTCTTCACGAACGGATAATTTGGGATGCTATTTTTCATCCACTCGTTCCGAGAAGCCCACAGAAGAATGTCTCTGCCTATATCCATAAAATAACCAGAAATAATTTGAAAAATATATCTAACATTTAATCATAAAATAATTAATTATTTCGTTCTAAGTTATAAATTATAAACTTTTTTTGCACTTCGTTATTCAGAAACTTTTAATATTTATTCCAATTCACCTTTGTTTAACATCAATAAATTATATTATTAACTTATAAAAGTATCATGGGATTCAATAAAACAAATTCTAAATGTGTTTAAATTATTCTTCCTCTTACGGGATACCTGCATGGCTCTAAAGATAAAATGCAATAAAAATCGTATCCATAGTGTGCAGCATTTTGCATAATCGTGTTTATTAATTTCAAATTTGAACGACTGATATGAGAATTATGCAATATATTGCTTATTTATATAAGTTTTGATAAATTCCTTTTGCAAAAAATAACGCTTAACAAATCGTCATTAATAATGGATAAATCCGAAATTGGAAAAGCAATTAAAGCAAGACGAAAGTTCCTGGGTATTACTCAAAAAGAACTTTCGGAAATAGTAGGATTAGGCTTGCGAAGCTTAATTGATATTGAATCGGGTAAAGGTAATCCGACTATTGATCAAATAAATAAAGTATTGTCAGCACTGGGATTAAGCTTAAAGATCATAGTAAAGTAAAATGATTGACGGAAAAGCAAACATATATTTTAATGATATACTTGTGGGAGTTTTAACAAAGGAAAAAGGTAAATATTATTTCCGCTATACAGAAGATTATCTGTTGAATGAAAATAATCCCCCTATAAGTTTAACATTGCCGAAACAGAAAGAGCCGTTTGTTTCGGATTTTCTTTTCCCCTTTTTCTATGGTTTGCTTGCGGAAGGAACTAATAAAGAATTACAGTGCAGAATATTAAAGATTGATGAGAATGATCATTTTACAAGATTATTAAAAACCGCAGGGTATGATACCATCGGTGGAATTTCCGTGAGGTCGATATGATTTTAGCTAAATGTCCGGGTTGTTTAAGCGAGGGACACAATACATACTGCATTAAGTGCAGGAAAAAATTATTTGATGGGAAAAAGATAAACCATAATTTAAGTTTTACAAGACCGGAGTTTAACAAAAGAAAAATCGATGAGAGCGGGAAGCTGTCTATATCCGGCGTACAAATTAAACACTCCTTGAAATTAGAGAGCAATGAATTAGTGCTTACTGAAGCTAATGGAAGATACATTTTAAAACCGATTCCAACCGGACAGTTTGAAAATCTAAATCAAGTACCGGCAAATGAACATCTAACGATGCAAATTGCAGCGCAGGTTTACAGCATAAACTCCGCAGCAAACGGAATTGTATTTTTTGCTGATGGGGAAATAGCTTACATTACCAAACGATTTGATGTTTTGAGCGACGGAAGAAAAATTCTTCAGGAAGATTTTGCACAAATAGCCGGCAAAACTGAAGAAACTCACGGGAAAAATTATAAATATGATTTCAGTTATGAGGAGATTGCCGAACTTGCCAAAAAATATATAAGTGCATATCCCATAGAAATCGAAAAATATTTTCAAATTATTCTATTCAATTATTTATTTTCCAATGGGGATTCGCATTTAAAAAATTTTTCATTGCATCGAAATGAAAAATATGGCGATTATCTATTCACACCCTTTTATGATTTGCTAAATACCTCCCTCCATGTACCAGGAGAATCAGATACAGCCTTAGATTTATTTAAGGATGATTTTCAAACAGATGCTTTCAAAGAAGGTTCTAAGTATACAAGAACAGATTTTATCGAGTTTGCCAGACGAATAGGTTTGAGAGAGATTCGTTACCTCAAAATAATAGATGGCATGCTGACTAAAACGGATGATGTCAAAAACCTAATTGCAAAGGCATTCCTTAATGATGAAATGAAATTAGAATATGAAAAAAACTTTCTCGTGCGCGTAGATAGATTAAAATACTAATGTTATTATCTTCAAAAGAATAACAAATTAATTACGGCTTCGGATTGAAGAAATGATATTAAGGGTAAACTAAATGATAAAATTTACTTTTATCACCTTCCCTCAAAATGTTAAATATATTCCTTCGAGTTTACCCTGTCGGAACGATCCTTCGGAAGGGAACTAACATTTAACTTCTATTCTTCCAGCGTCGAAATATTCCCCGGGTCCAACCCTAATGCGCGGGCTTTAAGAACTCTTCTCATAATTTTTCCGCTGCGCGTTTTAGGGAGTGAATCAACAAAATCAATATGCTCGGGTTTTGCGATTGGTCCCATTTCATGCCCGACGTGCTGCCTTAACTCTTCAATAAGCTTATCGCTTTTTTCATAGCCGACTCGTAAGATTACAAAGGCATGAATCGCATTTCCTTTAACGTCATGCGGCAAACCAATTGCCGCAGCTTCGGCAATGGAAGGATGACTTACCAGCGCACTCTCAATTTCAGCGGTGCCTAGCCTGTAACCTGATACTTTAATTACATCATCAACTCTTCCGATTATCCAATAATATCCATCTTCATCTCTTTTTGCGGAATCACCTGTCATATACATTCCGGGGAATCGGCTCCAATATTGTTGAACATATCTATCCGGATCGTTGTAAATAGTTCTCATCATTGCAGGCCACGGGGTCTTAATTACAAGATATCCTTCTTCATTTGTCTTGACAGGTTTTCCATCTTCATCTACTATATCCATTTTTAATCCAGGGAATGGTTTTGTTCCGCTGCCTGGTTTTAACGGTGTGCAGGGCAAAGGAGTTATCATAAACATACCCGTTTCCGTCTGCCACCAGGTATCCATTATAGGGCAGTTTTCTTTTCCGATAACTCTGTAATACCATTTCCACGCTTCGGGATTTATCGGCTCACCAACGCTGCCAAGCAATCGAAGCGAAGAAAGATCATGCCGGTTAGGCCAGGCTTCTCCGTAACGCATTAATCCTCTAATTGCAGTAGGAGCTGTATAAAGAATATTGATGCCGTATTTTTCTATCATCTGCCACCAGCGGTTAGGATAAGGATGAGTCGGTGCACCTTCGTACATAAAAGAAGTTGCGCCGTTCAATAATGGTCCATAAACTATGTAACTATGACCCGTTATCCAACCGGGATCGGCGGCGCACCAGAATCTGTCATCTTCATGAATATCAAAAACATACTTTAAGGTTGTATATGTTCCAACCATATACCCGCCGTGCGTATGAAGTATTGCTTTTGGCTTGCCCGTTGTTCCCGAAGTGTAAAGAATAAATAAAGGATCTTCTGCATCTACCTGCTCAACACTGCACGAATTATTAGCAATAGGCAGATTCATTAATTCATGATACCACATATCTCTTCCCGGTTCCATGTAAACATCTTCGCCGGTTCGCTTAACTACAAGTACGCTTTCAACCGTAGCCGCACGTTGAAGAGCTTCATCGGCAATTTGTTTTAATTGTACTATTTTACCGCGTTGATACGAACCGTCTGCTACAATCAAAACTTTTGATTGGCTGTCTTCCAATCTTTCGTGAAGCGCTTCTACGGAAAATCCGCCGTAAACGACTGAGTGAATTGCGCCGATTCTTGCACATGCTAACATACCGATCATAAGCTCCGGGATGCGCCCCATGTAAAGTGTAACACGATCGCCTTTTTTCACTCCTAGGCTTTTCAAGATATTCGAGAAACGGCAGACTTCACGCCGCAGGGCAAAATAAGAAAACGATCTGAACTCTCCTTTCTCGCCTTCCCATATTAAAGCTAATTTATTTCGCCGGTAAGTCTCAACGTGAACATCGAGGCAGTTGTATGCAATATTTGTTTTGCCCCCCACAAACCATTTATAAAAAGGTTTTTCGGAATCATCTAAAACTTTATTCCACTTTTTAAACCACTTAAGATTTTTTGCTTCTTTCTCCCAAAAACCTTCCAGATTTTTTTCCGCTTCTTCATATAATTTTTCGCATTTAGCGTTTGCATGTTTAATCACGTCTTTAGATGGATAATAGACCTCACCGGTTAATTGTTTATCGTTCATTAACTTTTCTCCAGTTTAATGGTTTAATTAGATTGATTTGAAATGCAGTTTAATTTAATCATTTTGGGTTGACATAATCAATAGTTCCAGTTGTAAAATAAAAATCTAACACTTTTCTATTTCAAGAAAATATTCTTTTTAAGTTTTGTTGCATAGATCATAAAGAACCTCAATTCTTAGTTACCTTTATTATTAGTAAACGAGCATTTATCCAAATTCTTTTGGGTTACATTAATTATTAGTCAATGCTATGAGCCAATGCTGCACTGTAGAGATTGATATTTAAAGGAAATAAAACTAATTTGATTTTAGTATTTTGGGTAATATATGTATAAAGAGATGAACTCAACAGAAGAAAGTGCGGGAAAAAGAATTAGTATTAATACTAAGTTTTACAAACAAAAAATTTAATTATATTTTTATGGGAAAATAAAAATTCAATAAATCAAAGTGATGGAGTAATAATGAAAGTCTTATTAATTTTATTCTTATATATACTTCCATTTTTTGTATTCGTATCAGAGATGAAGGGGCAAGAGGCTTGCTCGCCTGAAATAGACGGTCCAGTCTATCAGATTATAAATCAATCAATTAGTTTGAAAGTTTTACTAGTGTCACGTCATACTTGTAATGTCGTATAATATTTAGTAAATTACTCCATCAAAAATTATTGATGGAGTTTCAATGAAAAAGTATAAAGTTACT
>JAGUYG010000092.1 GCA_020061465.1 Ignavibacteriales bacterium | reverse complement strand
GGATAATCTCTCTCTTACAAAGAGAGAGACTTATTACTAATTATGTCTTTACATTTATAATTCTGTCAGAATGTTAAATGTTAAGTTATCTCTGCCAATAAGCCCTTCTCTTTTTAAGAGAAGGGTTGGGATGAGTTCTACTTTTCCGAAGGATCAGTCTGATTGTTTGTAGCTTTTCCGAAGGATCAGTCTGACTGCTACGCTGTGGCACTCTGTGTAACAAAACCCATAAATAATAGAAAATACACCAGTCAAGCTGAAAGAATCCAAAAAGAAAATTTTTCCGAAAAAAAGTTGTACCCCCGAGAGGAATCTAACCTCCGTCCCGATAGGTCGCATAAGTTTCAACTCAGCGATTAGCTTTTGTTTTATCGGTGCATTGCTTTCCTATTATAAAACTGCGACTTACAGATCGTAACAGCCGTTGTTAATCCTATAGATTATTCAAAAAGAAATCCGTCATCAACTGAATAAAATGCCTGCCGAATCCGCCGTGTCTTTTACCAGGATAAAACATCGTTTGAAATTGCTTGTTGTGTTTTATCAATTGATCAACTAATTGCACTGTATTTTGAAAATGCACATTATCATCTGATGTTCCATGAACAATTAATAATTTTCCTTTTAGTTTATCCGCATAATTTAAAGGTGAACTGTCTTCATAACCTTCGGGATTCAATTGCGGAGTTTGCATGTATCTCTCTGTATAAATTGTGTCATAGAACTTCCAATGTGAGACTAATGCACTTGCAACTGCTGCTTTGAAATAATCCGCTCCTTTTAAAATTGCAAGAGCTGCGATGTAACCGCCATAACTAGAACCCCAAATTCCAATTCTTTCTGAATCGACATAAGGTAAAGTCGATAAATACTTAACTCCTTCAATCAAGTCATTTACTTCCCAATACCCAAGATTTTTATAAACGATATTTTTAAAATCTTTTCCGCGACCGCCTGTGCCGCGGTTATCAAGCATAAAAATTATATAGCCGTTATTTGTCATTACCTGATTCCATAGGCTAGGACGCCAGATATCGATGACAGTTTGAGAACCCGGTCCGCTGTAATTATAAATAATAACGGGATATTTTTTTGTCTCGTCAAAATCCGGGGGTACCATCATCGCCGCATTTAGCTCTACACCGTCCGAAGTTGTAAATGTAAGAAATTCTACTTCCGATAAAGTGTATTCGTCAAACACAGAAGTATTCGGTAAAAATATATCTCTAATTTTTTCCCCTTCGTTGTTATAAATGGAAGTGGATGCAGGCAAATTAGCATTAGAATATCTGCCAATATAAAATCTACCATTCGGTGAAAAATCCGCAGAATGATTCCCCGCTTCGGAAGTTAATCTACGTTTTCCGGTACCATCGAATTTTATCGAATAAAGATCGGTGTAGATCGTTCCTCTTTCATTCGAAGTATAATAAAGTTCATTACTCTCTTCATCGACTAAAATTAGATTATCAACTTCCCAATTCCCTTGCGTTATTTGATTGACAAGATTACCTGAATAATCATACAAATATAAATGTTTAAAATTATCCCGTTCTGAAGACCAGATGAAATGCTGTTCGTTGTTTAACAAGTAAAGATCGTCAAACACGCTTACCCATGCAGTGTCATTTTCAGTCAAAATTATTTTTGTCTTTCCACTGCGGATGTCAGCCGAGAGTAATTCTAGTTTGTTTTGCAGTCTGTTCATTCTTTGAATGAAAAGTAAATCGACATCGTTGGTAAATTTAATTCGAGGAATGTAAATATCTGTCTCGGTACCAATATCCATCCATGTCGTTTTTGCACCATCAATATTTACCACCCCGATTTGAACCAATGAATTATTCATTCCCGCTTTAGGATATCTCATCTCTTCAATTCTATCGTAAACAGAATCCCACACGGCAATTTTCATTACGGGAACATTCGATTGATCTAACCTCCAAAATGCAATATGCTTTGAATCCGGTGACCAATCATATCCAACAATTATTTTAAACTCTTCTTCATAAACCCAATCGAAATGTCCGTTAAGAATCACATCGCTTCCGTCGAATGTAAGCTGCTTTTCTATTTTTGTTTCAATGTCTGTAACAAATAAGTTATTCCCTCTGACGAAAGCAAGTTTCTTTCCGTTGGGGGAGAATGAAGTATTTACCTGCTCCATTTCGGATTCGGCAATTACAAAAAACTTTTTCTTATTCAAATCATATAAATAAAAAGTTCCGCTGGATTTTACTGAACGCGCTCGTAGAGTTCCGGTAAATAAAATGTATCTTTCATCGGGCGACCATTCATAATTTCTTATTGTTAAAGGTTCTTCATCCTCTTGCAGTTTTAAATCCGTTGCAGATACTAACAAATTTTCTTCTCCGGTTTTTACATCATAAGAAAAAATGGAGCTTACTCTTAAACCCTGTTCCGATTTTAAAAACGAAAACTTATCTCCTCCTTCAATCCACTTCACGCCTCTCAGCGATTGTCCGTATATCGAGGGATTGGAATACATATCCTCTAAAGTATATTTCTTTTTTTGAGAAATAATATTCGAAGTGCTTAATATCAGAATTAAGACGATTAGTCTGATTAAGTTAAATTTCATTTTGAACCTCTTTAACTCAATTAATTGATGAAGGAATGTCATTATGCTCTTTAAGCTATCTAAACATACCGGCTGAATAGGCAATTTGAGAATTGGAATGAACAACAAATATTCTTTAATTTTTTAATTGATGAATTATCTCGAAATAAAATTAAGAATACTCATTTTAAATTGCACCAGAAAAGCTTTAAAATTAAAAAACGGAAGGGCCTGCGGTTATTATCCCTTCCGTTTGAGGTATTATTGTAAGAAGAAGAGTTATGTTAGAGGTTAAACCAATATGTAAGTTTTATCATGAAAATATTTTCGGGATGAACATCAAGCAGTCTGTCGAATGAGTGTGTGAATTGGAAATCGCCAACATTTTCAAAATCGGATCTCGTTTGAGTCCAAACAAAGTATAATACCGAGCCGGGCAGATATTCCCATCGAAGCACTGCATTACCGCGCAATGATTTGAAATTAAAATTCGGATTTTCAATTTCTATTGGGTTTGCAGGACCATCACCATCGGGATCTGCAATATAGTTTACGTTATCGAAAGAAGAATTTCCTTCACCATAACGATTAAAGGTGTGAGTATTCGGTACAGCTAATTCTTTGAAGGCTGTATACTTACCCGATGAAATTAGCGGCTGAACATATAGCTGTAAACTTAAGTGCGGAGTAAAAGTCCAATTCATTCTGATACCTGCGCCGAATGTTTTCTGATCCAACTCGCCAAAGATGTAACGATTTCCGAAGGTTAATGCTGCAAGCTCATCGGAAACAGTTGTTAAATATTGTGCATAGTCGTTGTTACGGGCATAGAAGGGACTTATGCTAAATGTAAAATTATCTGCAGGTCTAATTTCTATTCCTGAACTTATTTCCCAACGGCGCTGATGTTCTGATTGATAAGTATATCCGCCTAAGTTAAACACCAAATTTTTTCGATCATCGCTGCTTAGATAAAGATTAAACTGATAGCCCGGTGTATTAAGCATTAACGGACCGCCGCGTGTTTTCCGGTTATTAACTGTTTGCGGATTGTAAGCAGCATTCCAATTTATGCTGTAATAATTTGTAAACTGAAAATATCCGAAGTGAAATATTCCTTCCCATGTTCTGTTCCAATCAAAATCGAAATTCTGAAAAACCGCACCGCCCAATTCGATATATCTATAGAAATCTGTTGGTTCAGTCCATTGATAACCGGCACCGATATGCCAGTTAATAACATCCGACCTCCATAAGAATCCCAGATCGTTAACATCAAATTCAGGAGTGATAAAACCAAATGCCGAATTAAAGAAGACATTTCCTTTCTGTTTATTTATATAAAATCTTCCGGCATATCCGGTTAATGAAGTAAGCGAACTATCCACTTTAAAATTCTTTGCATCGGGTCTTTGGAAATAATGTGCAGAATTTCGTTGAATGCTTATTAATCTATTTTCATTTCCTTGAATATGGCTCATTCCCATCCAGCCGGTTACTACCCAGGTTCGCGATGAATCGAGAAAAGTCCAGCCATCCAAACCCAGTGAATATGAAACGCTGTTAAATTCATTTCGCAGTCTGTCGTCTTTAAAATTTCTCAAAGCGGTTGTTGACATGAAGCCCAATCCATAAAAGCCTTCCGAAATTTCTTTTTGTGCTCTCAACACACCATAGTAAGCTAATGGTTCAACTTCGGCTTCAGATTTAATCCTGTTAAATTGTATATCGGC
Source organism: Ignavibacteriales bacterium (assembly GCA_020061465.1). Lineage (GTDB taxonomy): Bacteria > Bacteroidota > Ignavibacteria > Ignavibacteriales > Ignavibacteriaceae > JAGUYG01. The sequence continues at coordinate 34,731 of JAGUYG010000092.1, read as the reverse complement.
AAATTCACGCGATGTTAAAGCTTGAATCGCTCCGATATTCCAATTCTCACCCACCTTTCCCGTTATTTTTGCCGCACCGAGAATGTGAGTTCCGTCAGGATAATTTGAATAATCGTTATCAGGCGTGCTTCCTCGGGGTGCTCTCCCAATTCGACGGCTGTAAAACAAATCTGGTCCGGGCCAATTGAAGCCCCAATAATTCCTTGCACCGCCCACACCGAAATTGAAAATTGTAGAACCTTCTACAAAGAAAGGTCTTTTTTCGGAAAAGAAAGTTTCAACATCGCTTAGATTGATTACAGCAGGATCAATTTCAACTTGACCAAAGTCAGGATTTACGGTTGCATTCAAAGTAAGATTTGTTCCGATTCCCATTTTCAAATCGGCACCGTAACCGGGAATATATTTTGATTTGCTGCTGAACGGATTGTCAATTTCTTTGCGTTTATATTCAGCGCGTGTAGTTATGTAAGGAAGAATTTCAATTTGACTGCCAGCTTTAATATTTTCAATTCCGGTTAATTCGGCAAAACGCGAAACAAAACCGCTTTCTTTTTTAGGGGTATAAACAAGATAAATTATTTCATTTTTACGAGCTATATCTCTTCTGAAATTAACTCCCCATGAATTCAAATTATTTTCATGAAACTTCAACTGCGAGAAAGGGATTTTCATTTCTACAGTCCATCCTTCATCATCAATGTTGACCCTTCCTTCCCAAACGCCGTCCCATGAATCATCATCCCAATCGTCATTATAAAGAACTCCGTCTAAAAGAGTTCCGGCTGCACTTAAGCCGAAGTAGTATCCGCTTCTTTTATCGTTATAAGGATCAATAAAAATTGCAAACAAATCAGAATTTACGAAAGCATCTTTACGCGTTAATCTTGCAATTATCGAATCGGGCGAGGAATCATACATACGGGCGCCTACATAAAGCGCTTCTTCATCAAAAGCTACGTATACTTTAGTTTTTTCTGTCGGCTCAGCACCTTCATTTGGATCGCGCTGCTTAAAATTCTCAACAAAGTTTTTTGTTTGCCATATTTCTTCATTAAGAATCCCGTCGATCACAATATTAGATGAAGTACGAATAGCTTCCACTTTCAATTTTTTTATTGAATTTTCTTCATCGGCATTCCCGAATAAATTTGCCGAAAAGATTGTAACAAGCAATAAAAATTTTGTCATTTATTTTTCCTTTGCTTATTAAGCTTTTATCGAATGATCAATTCTTAACAACAGGGTGGTGAAAACAATTTTCATTTATTATTCCGGGTGCAATTCTATAAAAACAATTAAAGTAAATCGATTTGAATTTGTTAACCGGCAAAAACTAATGATAGACGATCATTTAGATTTAAATTTATAGATTCCGATTACGGCTTTCGCTGCTTTTTTAAACATCATTCCAATTTTCAGATCGCCGCAATTGGTAGATGCATTTACGCTTCCATATACTTTCGATAATGAAATGTTTCCGCTTCCGCTTCTTGCAGTAACCGAGCCGCTGCAGTTTTCTATTTCAATATTTCCTCCACCTGTTGAGATTTTTGTATCACCGCTTGCGTTACAGAGTGGGATATGAAAGTAAAGTACACATTCGTCGTAATGCGATAAAGCCATGTAGAAAACTCGCTTTTAAATTTGAAGTTCTTAAGACTGTGGTAAACTCTGATAAAAACTTCCTGCTAAATATCCATCGCATCGTCGGTATCCTGGACATACTTTAATGCCATCGACAACACACGCCGATCATATCGAAAAACAAGCTCTTCAAAGGCAGCAGCTTCACCGTTTTGTGCTTTAATTATTAAATCGACATCACTAAGCGCCATGATTCCTCAAAATTCTAATGGTTTAGACTAAAATAATTGAAAAAGGTTGGGGGGAATTAATTGTGCGGTAAATAAAATTTTAAGTATAATACCCCCAGAACTTTACGAAAGCATAGAAGACCGATTTACTTGGTGTTTAACGTTTCCTTTTAACTTAAGAAGAACCTCTGAATCATTTCTGGCCGTGTTTTTTGGGGGAGCTATATTTTCTACTTTTTTCCCTTACTGCTTGAACAGGAGGTGTTCTACGTTGATAAACCTTTTTAATTTGATTAGCCCCGATATATTCAGATATGATTGACACAACGTATTGATTAAGGCTTACATCCTCTTCTTTAGCTTTATCTTTCAACTTTTTGTGAAGACTCCTTGGCAGTCGTACAACAAATTGTCCGCTTGGCAATTCTTCCTCTTCAAATTTTGGTTCGGGTATAGAATGACCTTCATCTAGCGCATATTGTAAAATAAATTTTCTCTCTTCTTCAAGACGTTTAAGAGCCTCATCCTTACTTTCACCAATAGCATAGCAACTGCCACGACCAAGTTCAGGATGGGTTGCTACCCATGTATTATCGCCGGGTTCATAATGAAGTTCAATTTTATATGGTTGATCTAAGTAGTATTCCAAAGATTTATTTTTCTTCATAATCCAAATACAATTTTAATGCATTAATTAGTTTTTTAACACTTTCTACTCTAAGAACGCTTTTTTGATTTTTCTTATGACCGACAGAGAGAGAAAGGAGTCCATATTTAAAGTGTAACTCATCATTAAGTAAATTTTTATGATACCATCTGAATGTAGTATGATCAGAGCTTTTTCCCTTTAATTCAAATCCGATTGCTCCCAAAACTTTCCAAACAGCACCCGGATTGATCTCCTGAGGCATTGGTTTTTGATTAATCCAAATTCGAGCTTGCTCTATAGCTTTAGATTTATTCAATTTTTTCGCTTCGTTATGATACTGTATATAGTATCAAATGTCAAGAATATTATGATTCATGTTACCTTTGCCGGTCAATTCGCATATATCTTATACAGCTTGCACGAGTTTGCGGGAATGTGAACGGAAAATTTTATGCCGGCATTTTCAACTGTAGAAATAGAACCTTCTTCACCGCTGAGCAATTCTTTATAGGATATCTTTTTGTAATCTAATGGTAATTCGAATCTATCTTCAGTTTCACCTAAATTGAATACGGCGATGATCTTATTATCATCAATCGCTCTTTCAAATGCAAATGAGTTTGTTTTATCGTTGGAGTAGAGAAATCTTATCGTGCCGGTTTTTAATTCCGCATTGTTATTTCGAATAGAAATTATTTTTTTATAGAAGGAAAGTAAATCCTTATTTTGATCAACCCGATAAACGCTGTGTCCTTTTTTAAATCCTGATTTCCCGGTTATTACCTCATTGTCGTATTCAATCTCATCCCACACCATCGGTTTACGGCAGTGAGGATCATCGGCGCCCCACATTCCGACTTCATCGCCGTAGTAAATCATTGGCGCACCTCTATATGTCATCTGAAAAGCTGCGATTAATTTTTGCTTTTCATACGCTGCTTCAGATGGCTTGGAAGGATCATAGGTTGTATTTCCTTCATGTCCGTCGCGGTCATATTGCCGGTCAGGATTGGCAATCATTGATGAAAGTCTTTCTGTGTCATGGCTGCTTACGAGGTTCTGAAGAATAAATAAATTTTCTTCGGGATAATTTTTATCTATTTCTTTCAGCCTCTCAATAAATTCCGATGCCTTTATACGTTTCTCATCGGTTATAAAAAAATCATTTACTGCAAAAGCAAAGTTGTAGTTCATCAGTGCATCGAACGGACCTTTAGCCGAAATAAAATCGGGCGAGAGTTCCCACAATTCTCCGATAATTATTGACTGCGAATTAATCGACTTAACCAGCCTGCTCCAATCCTTCCAGAAGCCTAAAGGTACATCTCTCGCAACGTCAAGCCGCCAGCCGTCTATTCCATCTGAATGATCGCCGTCGTTGTTTGGGTCCATCCATCTTTTAGTCGCATGAAAAACATATTGCTTAGGTCCGGGATGAAGATCATTTTCGGTTCTGTTAAATTCAGGAAGCGATTTTATATTCCACCAGCCTTTATAATCAAACTCATTTTCGTCTGTTTTGGGATCGTCGAAAGAATTTACAATGAACCAATCTTTGTATTGCGACTGCTCGCCTTTTTCAACTAAATCCTGAAATGCCCAAAATTGAATTCCGACGTGATTAAATACTCCGTCAATTACAACTCTAATATCTCTATTGTGAGCTTCAGTAAGAAATTTTAAGAAGAGCGAATCGGCTGAAGTCCAAATCCAGGTTGAAGGGTCGGACGGATTTTCCTGCTGCATCAAAATTTTATCGCCTTCAGGGTTCGTACCAAAATTCACATCGATATGATGAAAAGTTGAACCGTCATACTTGTGCAGTGAGACTGCTTCAAAAACAGGGTTTAAATATATTGCATGGATTCCGAGTTCAACTAAGTAATCAAGTCTGTCGATAATACCTTGCAGGTCGCCTCCATATCTTCTTTCGTACATGTGATCTCTTACATTACCGTCTAATTTCTTTTCCCATTCGGAGGGCGCAAACCAATCGCTTGTCCATTCCCGTACAGTCCAACCTTCAGAATTCTTAATGCTGTTAATTAATACTTTGTCAACAGAGGGATCGTTTATAGCATCGCCATTTGCAAACCTCTCGGGAAAAATCTGATACCATACAATTCCTTTTGCCCATTGCGGAATATTGTGTTGAGGAAATATCGCTGCTGAAAAAATTAAAAAATAAATTAGAAGAATAATTGCGCGATGACTCTTCATAATACAAGCTCATGTTTCATTATTGCGAGTGATTCCATTATTGAGTGGGGTGTGTATCCTAATTCGGTTTCGGCTTTGATAGTAATTAACCCCGATTTAAGCGGACGCTTTGCCAATTGCTTTAGTTCGCTTGTTTTGATGGGAATTATTAATTCTTTATTCAAACCAAAATACTCTGCTATGATGTTTGTAAATTCAAAACGGGATAAAAAATCTCTCCCGCCGATATTATATACTCCTTGTTTTCCGTATTCGATTATTTTATTTATTGCTTGAACAAGATCGTCTATAAATGTAGGATTATTAATTTGATCGGTAACGATCTTTATCTCTTTACCGTTCTTCAAAGAATTTATAACCCACCGCACAAAATCCGGACGGCTGTTTGCTATTCCGTATAATACATTTGTGCGTAAAATAGTATGAACGGTACCTGAAATTTTCAATGCATTTTCGCTGGCTAATTTTGTTCTGCCGTAATAGCCAAGCGGATTCGCTTTTGCTTTTTCGGAATAGGGTCCGTTTGCACCGTCGAATATATAATCGGTAGAAATATGAATTAAGTGTACGTCAAGCACGCGGCATGCTTCGGCAAGATATTCAACTCCTTTTACATTAATTTTCCATGCGGTTTCTCTTTCTATCTCGCTTTGATCGACATTCGTAAATGCTGCTGCATTGATTATAAAATCCGGATAGAAATCGAAAACTACATCTTTTACGTTGTCTCTTTTAGTTATATCGCACTGCACATAATCGGCATAATCATATACGGGTTCATCTTCAACTGAAGACCCGAGAACTTGTACATTTTCCATCCTCGAATAAAAATCGATTGTTCTTTGTCCAAGCATTCCGTTTGCACCAAAAACCAGAATTCTTTTTTTAATGATATCGTGCGAAAACATCGTATCTCAAATTTTTATATTCCTCAATACTATTGTATGAAGCTGCAAGACCTGCTGCTTGTATCGCAATATCAAGCGCTTCAACTATGTTTTTATCTTTGACATAAATATAAAAAAATGCCGACCCAAATATGTCACCGCATCCCACCTTGTTTTTCACATCTACACGCAAAGCGGGTTTAAAGATTGAAGCGATTTCATTCTTTTGCTTAAAATAAATTCTGGCGCCGTATTGCTCTTTTGTGATGATAAAAATTCTTACGCCGTATTCAAGAACTTTTTTTGCGATATCTAATTCGCTTTTTTCATTGCAAAGCATTTTTGCTTCAAGATGATTTGCCTGTAATATATCTATACATTTAGCCCATTCGCTAAAGTTTTCAATTTGCCGGAATTCGCGTTTCATACTATTAGTTAACCCTCTCGTCATAGTATGTACATCGACATAAATCGGTCCACTAAAACTTTCTCTTATTTTGTAAAGACTTTCAAGCGTAATGTCAAATCCTGTAATCATATTAATCAATATGCCATCGAAATTGGAATAATTATTTATTTCAACCTTTAAGGGATCATTGATGTTTTCATAAACTTCTTCTCTCTCTGCATTTTCATAAATCTTCAAATTTACCGCCGGCAAATTATCTACACAATAATAATGAATAACTTCACAGTCATTATAAATATCCGCAAAAAGATGATGGTTATTTTTATCGAATGCCGTAATAAGAGTAATGAAATCTTTATCTTCTTTGAGAGAATTCAATCCTAAAACAGTATAGAATATTCCGCCGGGTTTGACTTCTGCCTTACCCATTGATTCAATTTTATCAACTACCGAATAACCTATTACTAATAATTTCATCTTATAATAAATTAACATTCACGATGCACAATTTATAACTTACTTCGGATAATTTGAAATTTGGAAAAGCTATTGACGGATTCTAAATTTTTTGATTGATAAGAAGTTAAGCCACGAATGAACACTAATTTTCACGAATTAACTCAAATGAAACAGCACGTGTGCTTGTGCTGCGGAATTCTTCTTTCCAAATTATCCGTTTGTCCGGTGTAATATATATCGGTTATTACGGTACATGATAAATTCAATACTCTTTCTTGATCTGCTTGCCAGCACAAAGTTTTTCGTCGACAGGTTTGGTGAGCTTTTGTTGCCCGGCTTCATCCCGAAAGTCTCCGGGACTTCGCCGTGGCAGGCTTCTTTTTTTCGTGAACGAAAAACGAAGTGGTTTTTACAGAACATGATTCGATTGTCTTTCGGCTTTCTTATTGGATTTCTTTTCCTCTTTTCTGGCGTGCCAGGGCGAAGTTTTTCGTCGACGGGTTTGGTGAGCTTTTGTTGCCCGGCTTCGTCCCGAAAGCCTCCGGGACTTCGCCGTGGCAGGCTTCCTTTTTCGTGAACGAAAAACGAAGCCTGGTGGAGCTAAGCGGGATCGAACCGCTGACCTTCTGAATGCCATTCAGACGCTCTCCCAGCTGAGCTATAGCCCCATTGAATTTCAAATTAGAAATCGTTAAATAAAATTAAGAACCATTGCAAAAGTAAATATCTTTATGTCTTCAGTCAAATTTTGGAATTTAGTGAACGTTAATAAAGTTTTAATATTGTTTTAATCTGCACGCGGTTATTTAATCCTTGTACTTTGTCGTTTTCCTTTTAGTTTCTCTTTAACCACGTGCAATATATTTCTCGCCCACATAAATTCGGTTGCAAGAATGGCAAGTCCCATCGGAATAATAATGAAAGCAGGTCCCGGCAAAAAAATTAACATTAAGCCAATAGCTAAAATTGAAAAACCGAATACAGCTATTATAATTCTTTTTATTTTTTTCAAAGTTTTTATCATGATGGTAAATTAAATGCTATTTATTCAATGTGGAAATCGATTATAGTATTGCCTTCATTTATAAACTTTATCTTCTTTCCCAGTTTAACATCGGAGATGAGCAATTCATATCCTACGGTATAATCAATATTGTATAAAGTATCTTCCTGAACTCTGTACAATAAAAATCCGGCAACATCGTAAGCGCCAACATCAGTCAATAATAAATCGTCTTCGTTTAGCCATTTCACAGGATTAAAGCTTTCAGCGCCTAAATCGGAAGGATGTAATTCCCTCAATACCATCGTATCATTCTTAACAATAACAACTTTGCATAGCTCGACCGGTTCATCCGAATCTAAACCAACCCAAATAGTATCTATCACGATTCTATAAGCTTTTAAATTTCCTTTTTGATTGGGAAAAATTGATTCTATCGGTTCGTTTGAAGCGAAGATTCTAATACTATCGGCTGCAAAAGTTCCGGATGTTTCCTCAAAGTTATGAGTGTCGGCTTTTTTATCGCCATAGAGAAATACAAATGCCGCAAGTGTGCAAATCAAAACTAACAATCTTGAATAATAAGCTCGCTTCATTTGTTGACCACTCGATGATTGAGAGATATGTAATTTTCTTTAAGCAGGTATTCTTCTTTGCCGTACCTAATCGATTGCATTTCTGCCGCAATGCATAACGCTATTTCTGCCGCCGTATTTCCGCCTAATTTTAATCCTATCGGCATGAACAATTTTGATGTATCTATCCCGGTTCCCAATTCATTCTGAAGTCTTGTCATCATATCGGCAGCTTTGGATTTGGAAGAGATGACGCCGATATACTTGTGATCTATTTTTCTTTCATAAAGTGCTTTTAGAATAACATAGTCGAATTTATGGCCCTGTGTTAGTAATACAAAGTAGGGATTTGGAAGCGGTATGAATTCACCTGCATATTTAAAATAATCTTCGTTAATAATTTCAGAGGCATCGGGATTTTTTTCGAATGAAGCAAACTCAACACGGTTATCTATTAATATTCTATGGTAACCGAGCGGGGCAAGTAATTTAAGAAGTGCATTCCCCACATGTCCTCCTCCAAAGATATAAACCGCAGGTAAGCTTCCATGCACTTCGTAATAAATCCAGACTTTTCCGTTGCAGCTCATACAAATGACCTCAGTGTTATCTCCCGGATAAAATTCTTTATCAGAAAGCAAATACTCTTTTGTTCCGCTCTCATTCGAAGTTAACCGCTTTAATGATTCTTCTTTAACTTTTACTTCCAAAGCACCGCCGCCTATGGTTCCTGTAGTTTTACCGTTTGACTCTGTGATCATTTTAAATCCGATTTTACCTGGAACAGAGCCGGAAATATTTACAATGGTTGCTAACACAAAAGGATGATTGCTTTTTTCTAATTGAAAAAGTTTTTCGTGAATGCTCATAAATGTTAAGTTTTAGGATTGATAAGTGATTGATATTGTTCTATGGTATCGATGTCTTGAAATATCTGAGGATAGCTGCATTCCCAATATTTTATTTTAGCACTGTTTGATAATGCCAAATCCCTTAGCGATTTATCTGGGGAAGCTGAGATAATTTCCTTCAAAAAAGAATTGTGGAATAATATCGGATGACCGTTGCGTTTATTATGCGAAGGCTGAATCCAATTATGATCGTCATCAATATGACAAACAAATTCTTCATAGAAAGATTCCGGCAAGCCGGGTTGATCCACAAAATGATATAACAGCCATTCAGAGTCGATCAGTTCTTTCACTCCGCATTGAAGTGAAGTAAACATGCCTTTATCAAATTCGTTATTTGTAATAAAAATTAATTTTTCCCTTACATCATTAAGAGCTGGAATTTTAAAATAAGTTTCGATGACTGATTGAATTTTTTCCGCCTCATGTCCTAATACTATTCCGATCTTTTTACATACACGGCTTAACTTGAAAATAATGTTTACCACAAACGGTTGATCATTATAAATCAACAATGGTTTTAATTCGCCTAAACGCTTTGATCGTCCGGCACAAATTATTAATCCGTTAACTTGCATTTACATTAAAAGTTGTGTCAAGATTCTTTTGGTTAAATTTTTCGCAAGAGGAATTTTGTATCCGTTCATCTCCAGCGAATCGGCATTTGATAAAATCGATTCTGCTATTTCATCTGCAATGTGCGCATCAATTGTACGGTTAATTAATTTAGAATTTACAACGCTCTCAGTCCATGGAATCGGTGCAACACCGCCGAATGCTATTCTTCCTGAGACAATTTCGCTGCCACTGGTTTGAATAACTGCACCGACGCTTACAACGGCAAAATCCCAAACTGCACGTTCTCTGAATTTGATGTAGCTGCTTTTTGTTCCTTCCGGCAGATCAGGAATAAAAATAGAAGTTACAATCTCACCGGATTGTAAAATATTCTCGCGGGTAAAATCTTCATCCGGCAGAACAAAAAAATCAGCTATCGGAATTTCATTAATCTTTTCACCCGAAGCAATTGAAATTTTTGTATTCAGTACAAGCAGTGCCGTGGCTAAATCGGATGGATGAACAATATAGCATAGGCTGCCGCCTATAATACAGTGCAATTTATTCTCTCCATCGAATGCGTAGCATGCATTACCGCCTTTTCGCAGACAGTCAAAATCTTCTCTGAAATATGCACAGCGAGGACGCTGGCAAAGATTGCCTCCAACTGTTCCAACGTTTCTTAATTGAGGCGATGCTATGGATTCGGCAGCTTCAGATAAAATTTTGAATTTATCTTTAACGACAGGGTGTTCAGCTAAATCTGAGATTGTAACAAGCGCACCGATTTTTAATCCCTCTCCCCGAATATAATCTATAGAATTTAATCCTGGTATCGATTTCAGATTCACAACTTTTTTAGGTGAGATAAGATTATCTTTCATCATTACCAGAGCATCCGTACCGCCGGAATAGGGGATAGAGGTTCCATTGCCTGCTTTCAAGTATCCGGCTGCTTCAGCAATACTTTTCGGTTGCAGATATTCAAAGTTTTTCATTTTTTAATCCTGAAACTTTTTCTTTGTTAATTTCATCTTTTAATTAAAGTTAATGCATTTAAAACTTTATCCGGAGTAATCGGAAGACTTTTTATTCTCACACCAATTGCATTGTAAACTGCGTGTGCAATTGCGGCTGCAGTTGGAATAATCGCCGGCTCACCTACGCCTTTTGCTCCAACGCTGCTTATCATGGAATCTCCTTCACTCACTATGATAACTTCAATTTCAGGCGTATCCATTATAGTAGGAATTAGATATGAGTATAAATTTGCGGTAAGAACCTTGCCGGTGTTTGAGTCAACTTTTCTTTCTTCCATCAATGCATAGCCTAATCCTTGAATTATTCCGCCGTGGAATTGATTCTCAAGTGTTTTTGGATTCAGTACTCTTCCGATGTCGTGTGCGGCAACAATTTTTATAACCCTTACTTTCCCTGTAAATGTATCTACCTCCACTTCTGCAAACTGCGCACCGAATGTATTAATCATATAGCCTTCAGGATTTGCAGAACGGGCGCCGGTTGTTACCAGTACACGCTCTCTCATTTTTGAAATTATTTCGTGAATAGTGATTTTTTTTGAAGGATCATTTTTAACGGAAATAATTCCTTCAGCATAAATTAATTTCTCCTCCGATGTTTCAAGAATTGCAGCAGCACCTGATATTAATTTAGCTTTCATCTGTTCGGCGGCATCCCTAACAGCCGGTGCTACTGACGCTGCTGTTGTGCTTCCACCGCTGGCACCGCAGTAAGGACATGTTTCGGTATCACCTATTGTAATGCTTATTTTCTCAATCGGTAATTGAAGAACTTCAGAAGCAACTTGTGCGATAAATGTATAGGTGCCTGTCCCCAAGTCTTGAGTTCCAGCCATTACATTAACACTGCCGTCGCGGTTTAATTTCAATGTTGCATAAGCGGGGGGACCGCCGCCGCCCCACCAGATCTGAGTAGCCATTCCGATTCCTCGTTTTAATATTCCGTTACTTGAACCGGGGACTTTATTTCTTCTATGCCAGCCAATGGCATTTGCGCCTTTTTCATAAGCATCTTTTAATTTTTTGGATGTGTAAGGTATGTTATAAACCTGATCTTTATCGGTATAATTCTTCAATCGAAATTCAAGCGGATCCATTCCGATTTTTTCAGCAGCAATATCTATAAGCGATTCAAGTCCAAATGTTCCCTGAACATGACCGGGCGCTCTGTATGCGCGCGATTTACCCGTATTAGTAAAAACACTGTACTCTTCTGTTGACACATTTTCGCATTTATAAATTGTTCTAAGAGGCCATGAGCATCCGGCTCCGTCGGGATATGCACCTATCGAACCGATGGAATGATGAGAAAGAGCTGTTAATGTTCCATCTTTTTTCACACCTGCTTTTAATGTTTGAATAGAATTCGGTCGATTACCAACAGCAAGATTTTCTTCCCGTCTATCGAGTACTATTTTTACCGGTCTTTTAATCTTGCGGGAAATCAGTGCTGCGATTACCGAATACTTTCCGGCTTCAAGCTTACTTCCAAATCCGCCGCCCATATATTTTTTAATAACTCTTACACTGCTTGCCGGTATTTGTAAACTTGCCGCAATGCTGTCTCTTACATTAAATATTGCTTGAGTCGAATCCCAAACAGTTAATTTGCTGCCTTCCCATTTTGCCACACTGCAATGCGGCTCAGTTGTATTGTGAACTACTACTTGGGTTGTAAAAGTATCTTCAATTACCAGATCGGCTTCTTTCAAACCTTTCTCAACATCTCCTCGTTTATATTTATCCGGATTACCTCTCGGCAGATTACCCCATTCATGCACCTTTGGCGAATTATCCTTCAATGCTTCAACTGCATCAGTTACGAAAGGAAGATTTTCGTATTCTACTTTTATTAGATGAAGAGCATCTTCAGCAATTTTTTCGGATTCAGCCGCAACACAGGCAACTTCATCGCCCTGGTATCTTACCTGCTTGTCGAATAAATAGCTTGTATTATAATACCATCCTATTTCTGGTGCGTTTTTGTATGTAAGAATATATAAAACTCCTTCAAGCTGTTCTGCCTCTGAAGTATCAATATTTTTTATTTGTGCATTTGGATGAGGCGAGCGAAGAATTTTAGCATAAACCATATTCGGCAGAATGACATCCGAAGTATACACAGCCTCACCCGAAACTTTTACTGCACCGTCGATTCGGCTTGTTGGTTTCCCTATAATTTTTAATTCATCGTTTGAACCCCATGGTTTTATTTCCTCGATAGAAACTTCTCCGATGGTTTCAATTAAATCAGGTTCAAAGTGATATTTAGATTTTACAATTTTCCGGGTCATAATTCCCTCGAAATTTTATAACAAAATTGTTTGATTATCCGTTTGATTTCTCGACTGCCGATAAAACGGATTTAATGATATTCGGATATGCTGCACACCTGCAAAGATTACCTGACATTTCTTTCATTATTTGCTGCTTATCCGGTTTAGAGTATTTATATAAAAGTGCCGCCGCTGCCATTACTTGTCCCGGAGTACAAAAACCGCACTGCAATCCATCTTCATCAACAAAAGCCTGTTGAATTTTGTGAAGTTTACCGTTTGAAGAAAGTCCTTCGATTGTAGTTACATCCTTACCGGCAGCATCAAGCGCTAAAAGATGACATGAATAAACCGCTTTATTATTTAGCAGCACTGTGCAGCCGCCGCACTCACCATGGTTGCAAACCACTTTAGTTCCTGTAAGCTTTAGCTCATCCCTTAGAAGTTCAGCCAAAGTTGTGCGCGGTTCAATCATTACGTTTATCACACTTTCGTTTACTTTTAAGGAAAGCGGGACTTTCCCTTCACTAAAATCTTTTGCTTCTTTTGAGATTTTTTTTGCTGCCTTTGCAATTGCCGGTGAGAGGATATAACCACCGGCGATGGACGAGCCTATTCCTTTAACAAATTTCCGGCGTGAGAATTTATTTGATTTGGTTTCCTCTGACATTTAAGTACCCCTCATAGAATGCTAAAAATCATGCTGGTATTTTAAGAACTAATTCAACTTAACTAAGAATTTTTTTTGTTTCAAGTAGTAAAGGAAAAATTTAAACGAAAGGAAAAAAAATTGTTCTCTTTGCAGAAATAATTTAATTTCAACGGCATAACATCGAAATTGTTTATCCCATGAAAGGTAAATCATGAATACTTCCTATTGGGCAGGTATTTTTCTAATTGGAATAATATTCTTCATATCCGATTCAGCTCACTCACAATCTACTCAAGCAATGTATTACTTAAATTACCCGCGCTCTATTTCTTCATTAGGCATGGGCGAACAGGGAGTTTCTTTCAGAACGATAGATGATGCGCTTACATTTAATCCTGTCAATCTGATTTTTACAGATCAGCCGCAGGTTTCATATTTTCATCAGCCCTTTCAATTGATAATAGATATTCCGATTAACAGCTTTTCAGCTTATTTCAAATTGAAAGAGATTGGTTGCTTTGGAGTAGAATACAACAATTGGGATAGGGGAGAAACTTACGTCAGAAGTCCCGAAAATCCGGTGGGTGAAAAATATGATTCGTACGAGAGAAGCTTTTCTATTGCTTACGCTAATAGGTTGTCCGATGAACTCTCGGCAGGATTACAGATAAGGTATGCAAAGACAAGTTTCGGCAAAGGTTACTATGATAAATTTTTATTCAGCGCCGGATTGAATTACATACCGGATTTTCTTGATAAAAAATTAAACATCGGATTTTCACTTACCAATTTTGGAACTGCAGTTAATATAGAAGGAATTGCCATGGCTGCAGAACCTTCTTTCAGCAGTCAAACCTCTCCACCGCCATCAAATTTAAATTTAGGAATTGGCTACCAAGCTATTGAGAATGATTTCTTTTCGCTTGCCGCTCAATTAGCTTTCACAAAACCATTTGACCGAAGAGACCCTTCGGACTATGAAGCGAATTCCTCATTTGAAACATTATTTACCGATTGGAAAGATTTTCCTAATGATGTAACTGTAAATTCAGGAATAGCTTTTATTTGGAAGTCAATTGACCTGGGGTCGGGCTTTTCTTTCTTACAGGAATTTTATCTTGGTAATTTTTCAGTGGGTATTAAATCGAATCTTAACAATTTTTATACACACGGTGGACGTGTCGGTATTGAATTCAGAGGTATTCAGGTAACTGCTGGTTATGCAGGCAGATGGCACAATGTTCAATATCAAAGATACCTGCCCTGGAAATTTCCATGGGAAACAGTTCAATTTACCCTTAAAGTAAATGAAGATTTGTTTCTGAAAAAAGAATGGCAAGATATTCATTATGCCTTACCGGGAAATATAATTCTCTCTGCCGGTGCATCAAGATCTTTTAGGCTCGGTAAATTCAGCGAGGTGCAAAAAAGCGGTTTTACTGAAGGATTTAAAGACGGCTTTAATTATTTTCTTGAAGCAAGCTTTTACATGAACAGCCAAAATGCTCTTGTTGCAAATATTTTTTATAATCCCACAAAATATTTTGTGAGGAGTAATGGATTCGAATACATAAATTCAAAAGTTGAAACATTTGCAATTTCTTCATCATACAGATACCACCCCATTGAAACATTTTTACCACTTTTTATACAAGGAGGAATAAGCATAGTCAGAATGAATCCGGTATACGCATTTGCAACTCCGAGGTACGATTATAAAACAGCTATATTGTTATCCACAGGATTAAACTTTTCGATAACAAGCGACGTAATATTATCTCCGGTTGTAAATTATAATCTTTTATTGAGCAGATATGGAACGAGCGGTCAGCGGCTCGGTGGGTTTAATCAGATTGATATTGGGATGAAGGCGGGGTACGGATTTTAAAGATGGTGAAGTGGTCGATAATTGAAAGTAATAACGCACTTGATTGCCTCTTAATATTTCAGATTTGATATACAATCAGCACACTTTAAAACAGCAGAGGATAAAGAATAAGCAATACGCAGCGGGCAATATACTATATATGCATTTTCGTTGTAGAAACGAATTAACAGTAGTAGAATGATTAGCTTAAGTATTCAAATATGATTTTAGCCATCTTATGCTCGTGAGGATTTCCGGCTTGTCATTAACGTTTTCATCTAAGTGTTTAAATTTTACTTGTCCATTTATTATTGAAAGGATTTTAATTTTTGAGATTCTTAAGCCAAAATCTTTCGTGCTGCCCCACATCATGTAAACATAATCTCCTGCTATATAAGTTTTATTTCCTATTTTAATTGAATCCTTCCAAATTTTCCCTTTTATACCTAAATTTCTCAATATTTTAGCAGCATTTCTAGCTTCATTTCCTGGTTTAAGCCAGATTGATTTAAATTCATTATTTCTAAATTGTTTTAAATATTGTTGCAAAGTTGAACCATGTCCAGCTGATTTAGGTTCTGTAAGCAGTTCAAATTTATTACCTAAATTATCAGAGAGATTAGCTTTAGTATCCTTGTGTTTATGCCATTTCTCTTGATATTTTATTAATTCTTCTTCGCTAAATTGAGAACCTTCTTTCCAATAATTATTTATAAAATCCATTGTCTCATCAAACAACTTCTGATTTCCATCGGTATTTGAAAATAAGATTCCGAACTCTAAATTGTTACTAAATGCCTCGGCTGTAAAATTATAACTTCCAGATAGTATCTCCCATTCTTTCTCTGAGTTGTAGAACAAATATACCTTGGGATGATAGGTACCATTAGTTAGCTTAATATATTTTACATTTTCGTTTTTTGAAAATGTTTTAATGAATTGTGGGTGGGTTTGATAGAAATGAAGACCAATAATAAATTTTTCAATCTTCTTATTATTTACTTTAAGCTCGTCAAAAATATTTGTAGGAGTGCCTGCCCAAGCTACCGCCCAACAGTAATGGCTGTATTTCTTTAAGAGACGGCTAAATTCTTTGTTGAGTGTGACGGCATTCGAGATAATTTTCATTGTAGATCCTTTCAAAAAGGTTAATGTTCGATAGTAATTTAAAGAAATTGGATTCTACCCGCAATGACTAATTTTAATTCCGTTGTTTTACTTGTCAGCATAACAATAGACCATCCAGCAAAAAAAATGACGCTTCACAGTAGCGTATTGTCTTCTCCTTATTCAAAGCGACATCTTTGAAGGAGGTGTAAGAGGTGTGTAAATACTTTCTTAGTGTAAAAGCTAAATAGATAGTAAAGAATTAATTGTTCGTCATTTTGAGTTACACAGCTGAGCAGAAAGCTACAAACAAACAGTAGAACTCATCCCTCAAATGAGTCCTTTGGACAACGAGGCTGACCAAAAAGTTAGAACTGGTGTACAAATATTCACTTAATTTTTTATATGCCAATAAAATGTCAAGAAGGATTATATTGTGTCATTACCACAAATAAGCCTTTCCCTTTGTAAGGGAAAGGTTGGATAGAGTTCAATTATTTTAATAACTATCTAACTAATATATTTTTTTCATATTCAGAAATGAGGATAAGTATTGTTTTTGAATGAACCTATTTGCGCATTAAATTGTATCACCAATAATTTCCCTCATAAAATTTTTTGGCAATAATTGAAAGATCTGAAAGAAATTATTTTGTTATTCTCAAAGCTGGGCTTAATTGCATTCGGAGGACCGGCTGCACACATCGCAATGTTTGAAGATGAAGTGGTAACCAAACGAAAATGGATGAGCCGTCAGCATTTTTTAGATTTAGTTGGCGCCACAAATTTAATCCCCGGACCAAATTCAACCGAAATGGCTTTGCACTGCGGCTATTATCGTGCGGGCTTTCCGGGTTTGGTTGCAGCGGGAATTAGTTTCATTCTGCCTGCTGTAGTCATCTCAGGTGTACTTGCTTATTTTTATGTTCGCTACGGAAATCTTCCCGAAATATATCCGTTTCTTTACGGTATTAAGCCTGCGGTAATAATCATAATATTGAATGCGGTTTATAGACTCGGTCAAAAAGCTGTTTGGGATTCTGTTCCAACAGATAAAAGATGGAAATTAATTTCAATCGCATTATCAGTTGCCGTGCTTAATTTGTTCGGTGCAAGTGAAATATTTTCAATTCTTGCCGGCGGGATTTTTGGCGCTTTTTTTATTTACTTATCAGAGAGAAGAAATATTTTAGGTTCAATATCTCATGTTGCATTTTTAGCATTATACAGTATTACTCATCTAATTAACTTTATCGAAAAATCTGAAGTATCGCTTACAAAATTATTTTTAACATGCTTAAAGATCGGTACGGTTTGGTTCGGAGGCGGGTATATTTTAGTAGCTTACTTCGACGGAGAATTTGTTCAGGGTTTAAACTGGTTGAGCAGACAGCAGTTGTTGGATGCCATTGCAGTAGGACAATTTACACCCGGTCCATTTCTTTCGTCGGTAACTTTTGTCGGATATCAAATTGCAGGAATAACCGGGGCATTGATTGCAACTATCGGTATAATAATTCCATCATTTGTTTTTGTTTTGATTTTAAATCCGTTAATACCGCGTATAAGAAGATCGAATATACTCTCCAAATTTTTGGATGCAGTTAACGTAAGTGCGGTTGCCGTTATGTTAATTGTTGCAATTAAGTTAGGTTATGAGGTATTGGCGGACATGCAGACTACTTTAATAGCGCTGTTAAGTGCGGCAGTTTTCTTTTCAATTAAAAAAATAAATCCGGCTTACATTATTTTAGGCGGTGCGGTGCTTGGTTATCTTATTTATTAAGCTAACTCATCTAAAAAATATAACTCGTTTCTTAAAGAGCTTGAGTAAGGGGAAGGTGAGTGGTGAGTTGGTGGTGGTGAGTTGGTGGTGGTGGGTGGGTGGGTTGCGTGTAACTGAACACTACATACTTGCCACTGGAGACTGCCGACTGAGGACTGTCATTTGAATTGCAGAACTTTTATTTTTTATTAATACTTGCACATTAATAATATCGCATTTAGTTTAAGGTTGTATTTTGAATAAGGTATGATTTAAAATGGCTACGCACTACAAAGGTACAATTCAAGAAGTTACGGCGCTCGATTCTTACATCAAATTAGTTCGAGCAGTTGAATCGCTTACAGCACGCCTTAATGCACTGCTGCAAAAAAACGGTTTAACCGGAAGTCAGTTTAGCGTATTGGAAGCGTTATATCATTTGGGTCCGCTTTGTCAAACGGAACTTGGTTCAAAACTGTTAAAAAGCGGCGGGAACATTACTATGGTAATCGATAACCTTGAAAAGCAAGAGCTTGTAAAACGTGAGAAAACCCAAAAGGACAGACGCTTCTATACTATACACCTTACCGAACGGGGATTGAATCTGATAGAAAAAATATTCCCGGATCATGTAAAAGCAATTACTTTGGAGTTTTCCGTTTTAACAGAAGCAGAACAAACCGAGCTGCAGCGAATGTGTAAATTAATCGGAATAAAAAAACAATCCGCTTGATTTTATTCAGCTTTAATTTTGCTTATCATTGCCGGTAAAACTTCACCGGCTGGACCGAACAAAGAAATGTCTGCAAATCGACTTACTTCGGTTTCTTCGATATTAACTTCAACAATGAATGCGCCTGCCTGTCTAGCTGTGTATACTAACGATGCCGCAGGAAATACTACCGCCGAGGTTCCGACAACAAAAAAATAATCACATCTTCTTGCCGCTTTTTCAGATTCATTGAATTCATCTTCCGGCAAATATTCCCCGAACCATACAACGTCAGGTCTGATTAACCCTCCGCAATAACATTTGGGAACACCTTCATCTAAATTGATCTCTTTTGTATAAGGTGTGCGGCACTTGCTGCAATAATTTCTTTCAATATTTCCGTGAAGTTCATAAATAATTTTACTGCCAGCTCTTCGATGCAGATTATCAATATTTTGAGTAACTACTATAACCTCCGGTAAAAGCTCCTGCATTTCTGCAATTGCCAAATGTCCTTTGTTCGGTTTTGATTCATGCACAATCTGTTTGCGGTGCTGATACCACTCCCACACTAATTGCGGGTTTTTTAAAAATGCATTAAAGTTGGCAAGCTCTTCGGGTTTAAGCTTATTCCATATTCCGTCTTTGCCTCTAAAGGTGGGAATTCCGCTTTCGGCTGATATGCCTGCACCTGTAAAGAATACTACCGATTTCGCTTCTCGTAATCCGTCAACAAACTCCTGCTTAATTTCCATTTACTTATTTTTTATTTCGCTTAGGAGTTTCTTTGCTTCCTTATCACGATCTTCATCATCTTCATCTTTAATGGGAGCGGAGATAGTTTTATTCAGCATGTCTTTTGCTTTTGCATATTCATCTTCTCTGATGTATGCATGTGCAAGATCAAGATAAAACATTTTAAAATCGGGATAAAGTTGAATTGCTTTTTTGTATTCGGTAATAGCAATATCGATATCAGCCCAGCCCAAACCTAACACCGCACGGGCAGGTTTCCACTTCTCGCTTGTCTTTGCATGGGTTCTGCCGAGAACATAATGAGCAAGAGCCTGGAAATAATTTCCGCCGTTTCCAAGTTCTATTGCTTTTTCACAGTCGGCTTTTACCGTATTTACAACTCCGGCAACGGAGAAAACACCTTTGAACAATGCAATTCTACCATTGGCTATTGCTCTTCGCAGATAAGTGATTGATTGATTAGGGGCAAGCTTTACCGATTTATCTGCAAAATCAAACGCCTTTTGATAAATCTCTAATTGAGCATCCTGCTCTTTGGAAGTATTAGTGGGCATATGCTCTGCAATATCAACATAAGCGCGGCTGATCCGCCATAATACTTCCCAATTATCGGGATAAAGCGAATTTGCTTTCAGATAAACATCCAGAGCTTTTTGATTATCAAATTCCTCTGTGAATTGATCTCCTCTGTTCAGCAGCTCATCTAACGGCTGAGCATTTATTGTTAGTGAGGGAAATGCGAAAAAAATTGCCGATAAAATTATCAGCAGGTTTTGTGCAAATGATTTCATGTTTTGTCTTTCAATCGAATAATGATTTATTAATTTGATCTTCCAATTCCTTTGAAATAGTATGTTTGAAAAGATCGGTGGAAGCTAATGAGATATATTTCGTCCATTTCCCTTCCCCTTTAATTTCGGTTTCAAGTGCGTTCTTATAAGCGTTTATTTTTGCGCTAAGCTCATCGGCATGGTAAAGGGCTATTGCTTCTAAAGTTTTTGGAACAACGGGCGATGCATATTCAAGCTTACCCTGATGGCTTAGCACCAGATGTATTAAACAATTTTTCAATTCATCCGGAAAACCTTCAATTTTAGCGGCTTCGTTCTCTATCTTCATTGCGGCAATTACAATGTGCCCTATTAATTTTCCCTTATCCGTATAGTCGAATGATACATCGGAAGATAGCTCTTCAACTTTGCCGAAGTCGTGCATTATTGCACCACAAATTAAAAGATCACGGTTTAGTTCGTGATGAATATCGCACATCAGATTGCATATTCTTATTATTTCTAGCGTATGCTCCAGTAGTCCATGTATGTAAGCGTGATGCCACATCTTAGCCGCAGGTGCTAAAGAAAATTTTAAAAAATTGTCTTCATAAAAAATGTTTTGCATCAGCAGATTCAAATGTGGATTAGAAATTTTTTCTATGTACGAGTAAAATTCTTTTTTCATTTCGGCAAGATTTCTTTTTGACTTGGGAAGGAATTCGGCAGCAGTAATTTTTTCGTTTACATTAAGAGGGCGTATAGCGGACACCTTTATCTGTGCGGTTCCCTGGTAGTCCTCGATGGTGCCTCTAACCTTTACAATTGCCCCGGGAAGAAATGAAGTTTTATAGCTCTCAAAATTTTCCCATACATTTGCATTAACCGATTGAGATTTGTCGCCTAATTCGAGGGAAAGATATTCGTTATTATTCTTTGTAAGACGAATCTCGCTTCTTCTGATCAATAAATAGTGATCGACTTTATCTCCCCTTTTCAGAGAACTTAGTTCAGCTTGATTAAGCATTGAGCATTCATGTTTTAAGAATGAAATAATTATTTAAAATCAATTGCCTTTCCAATGGATCGAGACAGTTGAAAAAGTGTAGAACGAGATTTATCTCGTTACCGAAGCCTTGTAAAATATTTCGAATTGTTAGGGGCGAGATAAATCTCGCACTACAATTTTGAGTTTTTTCACTATCTCGATCACTCAGAAAAAAAATCTATCGGAGATTTAAAAACAAAGAGCACTTTATTTCTTAACAAATGTCAGGATAGTTGTACCGCTTTAAAAATATTACTGCCATTATCTATCCTTAAAAGATTGTTCAAAATTTTTTAGAACTTCAAATGTACTGTCTTTTGGAAGATGTGCAATTACCGATCTATTAAGAAGGTGAATCGAAACCGCAAATGTTTTGCCGTTTTCCATTTCCTGAACAGTTCCAATAACGCCTGCAAAAGGACCATCCTTAATCCGTACATGAACCCCCGGTACAATTCCTTCATATACGAAAAAGTCGCGATTCTCTTTCAACATATTTGCAAGATTCTCTATTTGCCAGGCAGGAATTTTTGCCGGTTTTCCCTGGTCGAATATACACCTGGTAACGTAATAAAATTCTAATGATGCGCTTCTTTCTTTTTCGGTTGCATAAATAAAAATGTAACCTCTTAGCACAGGTTCGGTAATTTTTTTCTTCCTGTCGCTCCATTGCCTTATACGTGTAACAGTAGGCATATATAAGTGAATCCCCAACGAATTAATTTGCTCGGCGGCTTTAAATTCACACCGCGATCTTGTGTAGAGAGCAAACCAGGCTTTCTCTTCGTTCGATAATCCCGCAATGTCGGTTACAGCATTCATATTACCGTAATCTAATTCTGCCTAATAACAAGTGGTTATGTATAAAAATTATATTCAAATTTCAATTTATCTTACTGTTGCCCTACCGACAGAGTGATAAATGAACTTAACTTCATGCATTCGTTCCAAATCGTAAAGATTCCGTCCGTCGAAGATAACGGGCGACTTAAGAAGCGATTTCATTTTCATAAAATCAGGGTTTCGGAATTCATTCCACTCCGTAACTATTATGAGCGCATCTGCGTTCTCCAACGCCGTATAAGAATTGCCGGCATAATTTATTTTGTCTTTCAGAATAAGTTTTGCTTGATTAATGGCTTCAGGATCAAATGCCGTAACGGATGCCCCTCCTTCGAGCAGCATTTTTATTATCTCAATTGAAGGTGCATCCCTAACATCGTCTGTATTCGGTTTGAATGAAAGCCCCCAAACGGCAAAATGCAGCCCTGAAATATTCCCTTTATGGTAATTGAAAATTTTTTGAACAAAGCGCTGCTTTTGCAGCTCGTTCACTTCAATAACCGAGTTCAATATTTTAAAGTCATAATTATTTTCTCTTGCTGTGTTTACTAACGCATGTACATCTTTAGGAAAACAAGAACCGCCGTATCCAACACCGGGGAAAAGAAATCTTTTACCTATTCTTGAATCCGACCCAATTCCGATTCTCACTTTATCGACATTCGCGCCTGTTAATTCACAAAGGTTTGCAATTTCATTCATGAAAGAAATTTTTGTAGCTAAAAAACAATTGGCTGCATACTTTGTTACCTCAGCCGATCGCTCGTCCATAAAATGAATCGGATTACCCGACCTTACAAACGGCTCATATAATTCGGCTAAGATTGCCTTTGTCTTTTCATTGCTTGTTCCGATTACCACTCTTTCCGGCTTCATGAAATCTTCTACCGCCACGCCTTCACGTAAAAATTCGGGATTGGATGCCACATCGAATTTAAACTCAGGCGCATGTTTACCTACAACCTCACGAACTTTTTCGCTGGTTCCCACCGGAACAGTACTTTTATTTACGATTATCCTAAAACCTAAATCGGGTTCGGCTTTAAATTGCTTTCCTAATTCTTCAGCTACACCCAGGACGAATTTTAAATCAGCGCTGCCGTCTCCGTCCTGTGGAGTTGGCAGACACAAAAAAACGATGTCGGATTTTCTTACAGCTTCTTTTAGATTTGTTGTAAATGAAAGGCGGTTATTTTTAATATTTCTTTCGAACAAAACCTCGAGCCCGGGTTCATAAATTGGCACGGTACTTTGCTTCATCTTTTCTACTTTTTTTTCGTCAATATCTACACAGATTACATTATTTCCTGTTTCGGCAAAACAAGTTCCGGTAACTAAACCTACGTATCCCGCGCCCACAACTGTTAAGTTCAATTTAGTCTCCTCTTTTTACTGTAAAATATAATGATAGATGATTAAAGATGGTATAGTTAAAAACCTGTTTAAATTCAAAATACAGTTCAAGTTTATTTGAACCGCACTTGTAAACCACATTAATAAGCTAATCAAAGGTCTAACTCATTAAAGCAGCAATTGATGCAGTATTAACAATATCATCAACGCTGCAGCCACGACTGAGATCAAAAAACGGTTTCTTCAATCCCTGAACCATCGGTCCTATTGCCTCTGCTTTACCCCAACGCTGTGCAATTTTATAACCAATGTTGCCGGAATTTAAGTCCGGGAAAATGAGCACATTTGCTCTGCCTGCAACCTCACTGCCAGGCGCTTTCTTTCTTCCGATTGAATCGATTACCGCAGCATCAAACTGGAGTTCACCGTCAATTGTTAGGTCCGGGCGCTTTCCTTTTACTATGTTCATCGCTTCTATAACCTTGTCAATCGATTCATGCTGAGCGCTTCCTTTTGTGGAGAATGAAAGCATCGCTATGTATGGTGTTTCACCGATTAATTTTTTATGATTGTCTGCAGTTGAAATAGCTATATCGGCGAGCTGCGCAGCATCGGGATTTGGTACAACCGCGCAATCGGCAAAGCTGTAAGTTTTTTCAGGAAAAACCATTAAGAAGAAACTCGATACTATTGAAATTCCTTCCGGCATACCGATGCAATGAAGCCCGGCTTTTAATACGTCAGCAGTTGAAGCAGTAGAACCGGCTACACTTCCGTCAGCCATATTTTCCCTTACCATCATTGCGCCAAAGAAAAGATCGCGCTTAACGGTTTCCCGTGCTTCTTCAATGGTAATCCCTTTCTTCTTCCTTAAATTGAAATAGATATTGGCGAAATCGCTTTGCTTGTCTGACTTTTCCGGATCGATTATCCTTACACCGTTAAGGTTTACACCTAATTTTTCTGCATCCGCTCTTATCTTTTCTTCATTGCCTATTGTGATGATGGATGCTAAACCTTGTTTAGTTAAGCTTTCAGCCGCTCTTAAAACCCGCTCATCGTGAGATTCGGGCAAAACAATAGTCTTTTTCCTTTTTGATGCTTTTTCTTTTATTTGATTTAACAATTCTAACTCCATTTTTTACCCCTATTTTTGAATATTTTGACACTCAAAGTTAGTGAAATACCCAAATAAAACCTCAGAATCTATTATAAAACTAATTCAAGCCCTTATTCAATTCAGAAAAAAATGAAGCGCCCTGGAATAATTCTTCAGACCATTAAGTCTTCTCAATGCACAGAAAATTATCTAAATTAATTGCTCAAGAGTTGCCTTAACATAAGCGAATAACGTTGATTTTTGATATGAAATAAGATACATTCACACTCTTAAAATTATGAGCATAGCAGAAAATCTTAAGCGGTTAAAAGGTCGGATTGAGAATAAATGCAGAGAATGCAAACGGGATCCGCACGAAATTAAGCTGGTTGCCGTATCAAAAAATTTTGGTCTACCCGAAATAGAAGAGGCAATCCGCTGCGGCATTAAAGATTTTGGTGAAAACAGAGCACAAGAACTATTGGCGAAGTTTGAAGCTCTTGGCGAAAGAGTTATTTGGCACTTCATCGGAACCTTGCAAAAAAACAAGGTAAAATATGCCGTTCGAACTGCCGAATATATTCATTCGGTTATATCCAAAGATTTAGCCGAAGAAATAGATAAACAGGCAGCTAAAAGAGGTATAGTCCAGAAAGTTCTTATTCAAATTAAAACCTCCTATGAAGAAACCAAAACCGGTGCAGCAGGTAAAGAAGAAATTAAGGAGCTTTTTTCTTATTGTACAGATGCTGAGAATTTGGAGCTTGTCGGATTGATGACCATGGCTCCTTTTACCGACGACGAAAACATGATTAGAAAAAGTTTCAGCGATTTGCGTATCTTACAAGATGAACTTGACCCGCAAAAAAATATATTGAAAGAATTATCGATGGGAATGACTAGCGATTTTGAAATAGCTATTGAGGAAGGTGCAACCATGTTAAGAATCGGATTTGCAATTTTTGGCGAAAGAAATTATAAATAAAAACTGGAAGGGAATATGAAAATTTCTCCGTTATCAATAAAAAAACAAGAGTTCAGCAGAGTATTTAGAGGATACGATACCGAAGAAGTCCAGGCATTCCTTTCTAAACTTGCCGATGAATTTGAATCTGTCCTTAAAGAAAACGACTCTCTGAAAAAAGACCTTGAACAGGCAAACAATTCATTAGCAGAATTCAAAAGGATTGAAAAGAATCTCCAATCCACTCTGCTTAAAGCACAGGAAAGCTCTTCCAAAGCAATCGAATCGACAAAAAAACAAACAAGCCTGATGCTGAAGGAAACCGAAATAAAAGCTTCTCAAATTCTAGAGAAAGCTAGGGAAAACGCTAATGAAATAAGAAATGCTGTTATTACCTTACGCGAGGAAAGAGACTTAATTGTTGCTAAATTAAAATCTATTATAAATTCTCAAGCTCACCTGCTTGAAATAAAGGTAACCGAGTCGATTGAAGATGACGCCCCGGCTAAAAAATATGAAGATGCAAAAAAGGTTAATATCGACTTAAATGAAATAATTAATAAAATATTATAACAATGACCGACCTGCTGAACAAAATAGATCAAACCTTAGAAGTAATTAAACAAAAAACCAGTAAAGATTATCCTATCGGAATAATTTTAGGCACCGGTTTAGGGGGATTGGTTAACGAAATATCCATCGAACATGAAATCGATTATTCTGATCTGCCCCACTTCCCGCTTTCGACTGCTGAATCGCACAAGGGCAAATTGATATTCGGTCAAATAAACGGTAAGGATGTAGTTGCAATGCAAGGACGCTTTCATTTTTATGAAGGCTATTCGATGCAGCAAATTACTTACCCGGTTCGAGTAATGAAATTTTTAGGGGTTCATACCTTGCTTGTATCAAATGCCTGCGGCGGTATGAATCCGCTTTTCCGGCGGGGCGATGTAATGCTTATGGTCGACCATATAAATCTGTTGGGCGATAATCCTCTCATTGGAAAAAATCATGACGACTTAGGTCCCCGCTTTCCCGACATGAGCGAACCTTACAATTTGGAATTGATCAAGCTTGCCGAAGAGATAGCATTAGAAAACAAAATTCAGGTTCAAAAAGGCGTTTACGTTGCCGTCCCTGGACCGAATCTGGAAACAAAAGCTGAATACAGATTTCTGAGGCAAACCGGTGCCGATGTTGTAGGAATGTCTACCATTCCCGAAAACATTGTTGCCAACCACATGGGTATGAAAGTATTGGGTATAAGCATAGTTACTGACGAGTGCTTCCCCGACACACTAAAGCCTGTAAATGTTAAAGAAATAATTGAAACGGCTGTAAAAGCCGAACCGAAAATGACGCTAATAATGAAAGAAGTAATAAAGAGGCTGTAATGGAAAAGCTAAAACTCTTAATAAATTATTTGGTGCCTGTGCTGCTTGGTTTGTTGATCATTGCATCCAACTTTTTAAATACCGATTTATTTGACTTCGGCAACAACAATTTTGCGGTTTGGTTTGTCCTTTCGGTTTTATGCTTTGCTTGCGGATGGTTCATAAACAAAACTCTTGGCTGGCATTTCGGCGGAAAAGTTGTATTTGCCTTGGTAATTGTAACTACCGTAATCAGCATCTTTTTAATTTCATTCTTCAGAGATTATTTTGCAGCTAGCGAGCTTCTAACCGAAAATATAATTTTATACAGTTTACGTAACATCACTCTCGGTTCAATGGCATTTTTCGGTATGGCGGTCGTTGAAATACTTTCACTCCAAAAAGATTTGCTAGTAAGCAAAGAGAAGCTGCAGGTCTATGAAAAAACTATGAGAGACGCAAACAGAGAAGCCGAATTGGATATTAAAGAAGCAAAATTAAAAGCACAGAAAATAATCAACGATGCCGAACTGACGGCAAAAAATATTATACTAAAAAAAGAAAGAATTGAGAGAGAATTAAAAGAGTTTATCCATGCTGAGCGGGAATTAATTAAAAAGTATGAAGAGATTGGATAAGGCATCTCTGCAACTCTTGAATTCATTGAAAATTAATACTTTCGGTGTTCACGCTAATCGGTATTCTTTATTATATTTGGCGTCTAAAATTCTGAAAGTTCGAAAATGTTAC
Source organism: Ignavibacteriales bacterium (assembly GCA_020061465.1). Classification (GTDB taxonomy): domain Bacteria; phylum Bacteroidota; class Ignavibacteria; order Ignavibacteriales; family Ignavibacteriaceae; genus JAGUYG01. The sequence continues at coordinate 6,865 of JAGUYG010000092.1, read as the reverse complement.
GCTTATCTATAGCAAGGAGAGATTCTCTCCTGATTATATCACAAATTCATACTGAGATGTATTGAGTAAAAAATGTTCAAGCAAAATTTAGAAAAAATAAGCTACCCTGAAATAGAAGAAAAAATATTACAATTCTGGAAAGAGAAGAATATTTTTGAAAAAAGCATTACGACGAGGGATGAAAATAATTCTTTCGCTTTTTATGAAGGACCGCCCACTGCCAACGGCAAGCCGGGTATTCATCACGTAATGTCCCGTACTCTCAAGGACTTAGTTTGCCGCTACAAAACTTTAAAAGGATTTAGAGTTGAAAGAAAAGCCGGCTGGGATACACACGGTCTGCCGGTGGAAATTGAAGTCGAAAAAAAACTTGGCATCAAGCACAAAAGCGAAGTTTTAGAATTCGGGGTTGAAAAATATAACCAAGCCTGCCGCGAATCAGTCTTTACTTACCTCGATTTGTGGGAAAAAATGACAACCCGTATGGGTTATTGGATCGATCTTGACAATCCGTATATCACCCTGAAAAACGAATACATCGAATCCGTTTGGTGGGCGTTAAAAACTTTTTTCGATAAAGGACTTATTTATAAAGATTATAAAATAGTTCCTCAAGATCCCAAATCGGAAACAGTTCTTTCTTCTCATGAATTAGCATTAGGTTACCGTGAGACTAAAGACCCTTCGGTTTATGTGTTGTTTAAGATTAAAAACCGAGACGAACACTTTTTGGTTTGGACTACAACGCCATGGACTCTAATTTCAAACGTTGCTCTTGCCGTAGGACCTAATGTAGATTATGTGAAGATTAATTGGAACGGAAAGAAAATTATTCTTGCTAAAGCCCGGCTTCCTGTAATTGAAGGTGATTACGAAATTAGTAATGAATTCAAAGGTTCTACCCTCGACGGTATCGAATATGAACAGCTATTACCGTACATAAAACCCGACAAAAAAGCATTCTATGTTACATTGGCAGAGTTTGTAAGCACCGAGGATGGATCGGGTATTGTTCATATTGCACCTGCTTTCGGACAGGATGACTATGAACTTTCGAAAAAGTACAACTTGCCGATGCTTCAGCCCGTTACACGAGGTGGTTTATTTACCGATGAAATAAAAGATTTTGCAGGACTATTTGTTAAAGATGCTGACAAAGGAATCATCCAAAAGTTAAAGGAAGAGGGGAAGCTCTTTAAGAAAGAGACGATAGTTCACTCATATCCTTTTAGCTGGCGGCATGAAGACGTTCCCGTAATTTATTACGCGCGGGAATCGTGGTTTATCCGTACAACTTCTATCGCTCAAAGAATGATAGAATTAAATAAAACCATTAACTGGTGCCCGCCCGAAGTCGGTTCGGGAAGATTTGGCAACTGGCTTGAAGAAAATAAAGATTGGGCACTTTCACGCGATAGATTTTGGGCAACTCCGCTGCCAATTTGGCTTGCAGATGACGGCGATATGTTTGCCGTGGGAAGTATAGAAGAATTGAAAGCAGGATTTATAGAAGAAAACGGTAAAAGAGTTTCTGTAAAAGATATCCAGGATCTCGATCTCCATAAACCGTTCGTTGATAAAATTTTATTCGAGAAGAACGGAAAAATTTACAAACGAACACCTGAACTAATCGATGTTTGGTTTGATTCCGGGGCTATGCCGTTTGCACAATATCATTATCCATTCGAAAACAAAGAGCTGTTCGAAAAGAAATTTTTCCCGGCAGACTTTATTTGCGAAGGAATAGATCAAACACGCGGCTGGTTCTATACTTTACATGCAATTGCCTCAATGCTTTTTGACAATGTTGCTTTCAAAAACATTATTGTAAATGAGTTAATACTTGACAAAAACGGATTGAAGATGTCCAAATCGAGAGGCAACACCGTCGATCCGTTTGAGCTTTTTGATAAATACGGAGCGGATACAACAAGATGGTATTTGGTAACTAACAGTCCCCCATGGCGTCCTACTCTATTTGATGAAGAAGGTTTGGTCGAAGTTCAAAGAAAATTTTTCGGAACGCTGGTTAACACCTACTCATTCTTTGCGTTATATGCAAACATTGATAAATTCAAGTTCGAAGAAGAGCCGCTTCCTTATGAGAAAAGATCCGAGATTGACAGATGGATTATTTCCAAGCTCAATTCACTTGTTGCTGAATACGAAGAATTAATGGATGCCTACGATGTTACAAAAGCGGCAAGAGCGGTTTCTAATTTTACGATTGACCACCTTTCGAATTGGTATGTACGCCGGAGCCGGAGGCGCTTCTGGAAATCCGAGATGAATCTAAGCAAAATTTCGGCTTACCAAACGTTGTATGATTGTTTAATAACCGTGGCTAAACTAACTTCACCGTTCGCTCCGTTCGTTGCCGAAGAGATTTACCAAAATTTAAATTCGATAACCAAAAGAGAAGAACACGAATCGGTTCACTTGACAAATTTCCCAAAAATTTCTTATATAGATAAAGAGCTTGAGGAAAAAATGGACATTGCGCAGCGCGTGGTTTATTTGACCCGGGCAATGCGCGCAAAATCCAATTTAAAAGTAAGGCAGCCGCTTCAAAAGATTATGGTAGTGGTTGATAAATCAAAACGCATTGCATTAGAGAAGATGAAAGATGTAATTTTAGATGAGGTAAATATAAAAGAGTTAATCCCGCTTCATGACGATTCTGAAATCGTGAATAAGAACGCAAAAGCAAATTTTAAATCGATTGGTCCAAAATTCGGGAAAAAAGTTAAGACAGCTGCCGCGGCTATTACTAAATTCGGTAAAAATGAAATAGCCGATTTGGAATCCGATAAACCGGTTGTAATAAATATTGAAGGCGAAGAATTATCAATTACACCCGAAGATGTAGAAATTATTAGCTCTGAAATTACCGGCTGGGTTGTTGAAAGCGATGAAAGCGTAACGGTTGCTCTTGATACTGAACTAACTCCCGAACTTGTAGCCGAAGGATTGGCAAGAGAGTTTGTGAATAGAATACAAAACATGCGGAAGGACGCCGGTTTTGAAGTAACCGACAGAATCAAAATTTCGTTTAATGGCAGCCCGGAGCTTGTTGAAGCTATTACTGCTTTTAGCGATTATGTTTCTAACGAAACATTAGCCGAATCACTAATTAATGAGAACAAAAATAACGGTACTATTCCTAAGGATCGTTCCGACAAACAGGAGTGGAAGATTGGCGAATTTGACTGCTCCATTCAAATAGAAAAGGTAAATTCCTAAAATAAGGAGGCCCTACGATGGCGAAGAAAATTACAACGAAAAAAACAACTTCAAAGAAGACCGCTCGCTCTTCTGCCAAAAGCAAAAATGCTGCAGCTAAAAAAACGGCTGTAAAGAAGCTGCCCCAGAAGGCTGTAAAAGCAAAACCCGCGGCAAAGAAAACTGCTGCAAAGGAAAATATAAAAAAGACAATTCCAGTTAAAAAAGAAGCCGAGAAAAAAACAATAAAGAAAAAAATTGCTGAAGAAAAAGCCGTTAAAATTGCTGCGGTAACAAAACCCCGGAGAAAAGGAAAAAAGCAGGAAAGGATTGAAGCCGAAATCGATTTTGTGAGTGCTGCCGAAGCACGCGCTAAAGCTCTTGAGAAAATTAAAAAGTATAACCAAAAAGATCTCGAGCACTTCAAGAAAATCATTCTCGACAAACGGGATGAAATAATTGAGCAGCTTCAAAATTTAAGAGATCAGATGCTCGACCCTACGACAGGCGAATATATAAATGAAAATTCTCCCTACTCTCTTCACATGGCAGAGCAGGGAACCGATGCGATGGAACGCGAAAAAACTTATCTGTATGCTCAACGCGAAAATAAGTTTTTAGGTTATTTGGAAGATGCTCTTAAAAGAATTGATTCCGGAACATACGGAATCTGTATCGAATGCATAGAGGAACCGCAGCATCTGTGCGAAACGTGTCCGCTTATTCCCAAAGCAAGATTGGAAGCCGTTCCGCACAGCCAGCTTTGTCTACCGATTAAACAGCGGCAAGAAAAAAGATAATTTTCTTTTACATTTATAATTCAAGGATAATTATTGAAGGTATTGATCTTTTCGGTACTCATTACATTTATTGACCAGGCAACAAAGCTATCCTTAAAAGGGCTTTCAATTCCGTTTTTAAATTTTCAACAACAGGGGCTGCTTCAAGGTCAAAAAATTTTTGTCGCTAATGTTTTTAATATTGCAAATGCCGCCATTACGCTTGGAACAGTGTTTTTCATCTTATCATATCGGAAGCAAATTTCGTGTGAAGATGTACAGCCGCAGATAGCAGAAAATATTTTAGAAGAAAGTCGGGAATAGCTTGAAAGTATTATTCGTATCAATCATTGTAGTCTTAATCGACCAGTTATCTAAACTGCTGGTAAAAGGTTTTTCCATTCCTTTTTTAAATATTAATTATGAGGGAATGTATCACGGACAGCGCATACCTATCATCGGCGATTTATTTAGGCTAACTTTTATTGAAAATCCGGGAATGGCATTCGGTATTGATCCGGGCGACGGCTTCAAGTTATGGATATCAATTTTTTCTTTAATTGCCAGCGTCGGGATTGTTATTTATATGTTTCTTATTAGAAACCATCGATTAAGTCTCCGCATTGCGCTTGCTTTCATACTCGGCGGAGCAATTGGTAATTTAATAGATAGAATGTTCTATGGAGTATTTTACGGTTATGCGCCGTTGTTCTACGGTAAAGTAGTAGATTTTTTAGACTTCGATTTCTTTGATATTACCGTATTCGGAAGGAGCTATGATAGATGGCCCATTTTTAACTTTGCAGATGCCGCTGTTACGATCGGAGTATTAATATTAATCTTCTTCTACCGCGATAAACGTGAGGACATCCCGGCTAAACAGCCGCTGTATGCGGAAGAATTAAACGCATCTGCCAAAGCCGATACCGTTCTAGGTGATGAAAGTCCTGACGGCGTTCAGAAGAATGAGAGTGATGAAAATGAATCCACTCTGAAAGGAAATTCCGATGACGAAGATAATAAAGGAGAAAAGTTACCGCTTTGAAGTTCCGGATGGTAAGAAGAAAGAGAGGCTTGATCTCTATTTAACTAATCTTATCGAAAACGCCACACGCTCTAAAGTACAAAAGTTAATCGAAGCACAGCTTGTAAGAGTCAACGGTAAATTGGTAAGGGCAAGCTATCAAGTCCAGCCCGGCGATATTGTAGAAGCTGTTCAGCCAATTACTCCCCGACCCGAAAATGTAGAACCGGAAGAAATATCACTCGACATTGTTTATGAAGATGAATATTTATTAATAGTTAATAAGCCTGCCGGTATGGTTGCTCATCCGGCTTATGCAAATTACACCGGAACTCTCGTAAATGCACTTCTTTATCACACTAAAAAACTTAGCGGTTTAAATGAACCGGGCAGACCGGGTATTGTTCATCGGATTGATAAAGATACGAGCGGGCTGCTCGTAGTAGCAAAAGATGATTTTACACACGCTATGCTTGCCGCACAATTCTCAAAGCATACTATTCAAAGAGAGTATTGGGCTGTAGTATGGGGATTCTTTAGTGAGAAGACCGGAGAAATTTCATCATACATTACCCGAAGTAAATCAGATAGAAAAAAATTCACCGCAAGCACTACTGAAGGGAAACATGCACTAACGCTCTATGAAGTTTTGCAGGAGTATGAATTTGCTTCGTTGTTAAAATTAACACTGAAAACCGGAAGGACACATCAGATAAGAGTTCATTTATCGGCAGCGGGGCACCCTGTTTTTGGCGATCCGGTTTATGGAGGAAGGCAAATTCATGCCGGTTCGAATCTGCCGAAAATAAAAAGCGGCATACAAAATCTTTTAGAAATAATGCCCCGCCAGGCGCTTCACGCAAAAACACTTGGCTTCATTCATCCGCATACTAAAAAAGAGATGATATTTGATTCGGAATTGCCGGATGATATGAAATTACTGATTGAGAAGTTGGTGTGAGGAATATTAATTATTATTGACTCATTCATTTTTCTGTGGCTAAAGCCTTTAACTTTGGGAGATGCTTCACTTGCCGTCAGCTAAAGCTGACGGTAAGTGAAAAAAATATTTCAAGTCACTTTACTCTTATTCCTCTAGCCTGCCTTTAGCAGGTAAACTAAAGCTGACGGCAAGTGGAAAAATTTTTTCAGCTACTCACTTACCGTTCGCTTCAGTTTACCGACCGAAGGTGGGCGAACGGACCAATAAATCTCAAAACACAAAGGGGCTTTAGCCCCGTATTAACCTTTAACATATACCCATCCATACTTTTTCATAAACCGCTCAATCTCCTCATCGAATGATATCACTCTGTGATGTTCTTCCTGCTCGTGAATATATTTTCTAACAGATTTAAGATGACTCTCACTAACACTTACTGCCCAATAATCATCCTGCCAGTTAAATTTACCATTGACCAGTCTATTATTATTTATCCAGAAAGATGATTCACCTTTAATTAGTTGTGTAACTTGACTAATCGATTGGTCATTATTAAGTGAAAGAAGGCAATGTACATGTTCCATAAACCCATTAACGGAATCGATCCAAATCCCCTTTTTATCAGCATTTTGTTTTATGTGCTGGAAGACTTCATTTCTAATTTCTTTAACAAGGATTTTCTCTCTATTTTTTGTTGTAAAAACCAGATGAACCCAGATGCTTACCCAGCTCATTTTATTATTCCTCAAATTTTATTATTTACTTTTTTGTTTACTAAAGCAGACGGTGTGATTTTTTTGTGGCTAAAGCCAATTTTTATTAGAGTTTTCTTTAATCCGTCAGCTAAAGCTGACGGCAAGTGAAAAAAATATTTCAAGTCACTTTCACTTATTTCAT
>JAGUYG010000059.1 GCA_020061465.1 Ignavibacteriales bacterium | reverse complement strand
CATTATATCTAAAAATAACCTTGTTTAAACCATTACAGATTAAAGTTCATAATTAATGTTGAACGAATTATCTGCTTAAACGTTTTTTGTTTTTTATTTTACTTGTAATGACAACTTTTTGACATCCTTCCTTATAACATTTTTTATTTTCCCACCCGAAGAAATTATATAATTTACAAACCTTTTTTGGTGGAAAAGGATTAATTTATAATTGACTCTATAAATCAAATTATATATCGTTCATATAAAAAGTTAAAAATATAATTTTGAGGAGAAGTATGAAAACTAAAATCAAATTCCTCGCTGCTGTAACTATCTTACTGTTTTCCGCCGGATGCGGTAAAGTTGTTGAAACTATTTATTTACAGAATATTAAATTAAACGGACAAATACCAAATACACCGGTTCGGTTAACCGACAGCTTGAGCCGGCAAAAAGATGTGGTTATTTCCCCTCATTTTTCATTCAATTCATCCACAAATGTGAATGGAAGAGTGGAAGAACATACATCGGTTGATCAGGGAGGGAAATACCGTGTGGATACAGCCCGTAATTCTGACGGAAGATGGAGCTACACTCCTTCGAAAGAAAATAAATACTCATTTAACGGACAAAATCTTTTCTGGGAAATTCCCCAATATTCGGTGGGATTTGATCTAGACGTAAGGCTCTCAAAAAGTTTTGCACTTGCATTAGGATTAACTCACTCGTCTGATAGTAAAAACAGTTACTTAGGAGGAACGGCAGGATTCGGATTATTTGGTATTGAAGGAAATCACGGTCTTCGATTAGACGCAGGCATTGTCTGGCAAAATCTTAAGTATGATGCGGCTACGGTCGTGGTTACTGAGTACACTTCATATTTCTCATCGGATAAAGAGACTTATGTTTCTTTTTATAGAGATAAGGGCAGCTCTTCGCATATTAATTTTTATTCAAGCCTTACATACAATTCAGCATATACCGATTTACCATTAAACTTCTTTTTGAAGCTTGGGTTTTTTACTCAAACACTCGTAAACTTCGAGCCGGATAAACCAGATGAAGAACATTACCCTTTTTTGTTATATGATGTTTATAGAATTGATGCACGCGGTGAATCAATGGCAACTTATGCCGAGATAAATCCCGGCATATTTTTGAATCTATCCGAAAACAGCCGTGTAATTGTAGGAACGAGAATTCTCTACCTTACCGGATTAGAAGATGCTTCCAAAACCACTTTCATTACTCCGATGATGCAGTTTGATATACGGTTTTGATTTGGCAGATAGCTTAGTTTAGAGAAGAGATGACATCTTTGGAATTCTATCCCGGCGAAAAAGATGTCATCTCTATTTTTTAGCGCATCAATACCATCTTCTTTGTTTCGATAAAATCCCCCGCTTGAAGTTGGTAAAAATAAACTCCGCTTGATAAGTCTGCGGCATTTCCAAAGGATCCTACGGAAAATTCCACCTCATAAATTCCGGGTGCTAATTCTTCATTTAATAGTGATGCAACCTCGTTACCGAGTATGTCATACACTTTCAATGTTACCGATCTCACCCCCTGTTCATCTCCAGAGTAAGAAGAATGGGGAAGCGTAAATTTTATTTTTGTTGTTGGATTAAAAGGATTGGGATAATTTTGTTTAAGCGAGAATAAATTTAATTTAGATCCATTGTCATCAACACTTACCGGATTCGTAGAAACAGCAAGATCATCTGCATAATAAACTGTTCCTGCATGAAATGATAAGTCGATTGTTCCTCCAACTCCGCAAATGGTTATCATAAGGATTAAAGTATCAGGAATTTCTTCAGTGATATAGGTAATATTTTCGGCAAAATAAGTATAATTAGATGTAGTTGCCGAAATATATCCGCCTCCGTAACCAATAAGATTACCGTTCTTGTACATTCCTACGCTAATTGTTAATTGATCTCCTTCGACGGGGAAAAACTTGAAGTATCCACTTAATGAATAATATCGTACCGAAATAGGAATACCTGGCTCTTCACCCTCGGCTGGAGTAATTGCCGGTGGTATGTTGAAACCACTTAGGCTTTTGACTTCGCCTCTTACGGCAAATGAACCTGAATGGGCATCAGTCGTTTGCTCTACAACTGTTAAAAATCCGGGAACATTTGGTGTAAACCACCCATCCGGTTCACCGTCTGTCCAATTCTCAAACGAGGGATTTGGAATTTGAGCATAAATTATTTGCTGCAATAAAATGGCAGCAATAAAAAATATTTTGTACATGCATTTACTCATGACTAACTCCATATAATTATTAATTAATACCAGTGATTTATCTTTACGAATCCAACACTCCGATCATTGATTAACCTTTCGGGGTGTTGTTATTAACTCACCTTACGCAAATTTGCCCCAAAATGTTTGAAATAATTATCAAATTATTTAATTGGTTAGGTGTTATACGGTTGTAGAGACGGGGCATCCCGACCAAAGGTTCTTTAGGAAAAGCATTCGGGACAAGTTACCCCGTCTTTACGTTCTGATTTTTTTTCTAACACTTAGATTTTTACGTAACACGAGTTATTAAATGTTTTTTTTGAATATTTTTTTTATAGCTCTCATCGATTAAAATCGTAAAAGTATTTGATTGATTTCATTATCCCATCCGCTTTTGATGTTAATTACCCAAGTTTACTCCGGTTTATGAATAAAATCCGGGTGTATGCAATGAATATCGATAAGAGTTGTAAACTCCATTATAAATGTATTTGAAATTTGATTTGCACTCAGAATATGAAAACGTACAGCATCGTTAGTTTGATCCGGTATGGCTGTTATGTTATCATGAATGTACAATATAAATTTTTTCAGCTTCAGGTATAACTCATTCAAATCCGGAGAGGCATCCGATAAATATTGATTGTATGCTTTAACCTCTTTGCTGAATAACTCATTTGCTTTTGCCTTCAGGCATTCAGTCTCCTGTGTAGAACCGGCGGGAAAATCGCACTTATATTTTTGATTTACTTCATCATTTATATCGGAAAGATTCTGGTACAATTCGGTTCTTTTTGCTTCTATAATATCTTTCACGCGTACGAATTCTTCATTTAGCTGCTCGAAATATTCGTGGCTTCCATATTGCATAAGATTAAGCATTGCTTCATTGGCAAAGATCATCGGGTTCGACATCATCGCTGCTTGAACTTTGGGATGTAATTCTTGAAGTGCAGGTGTTATTAATTTAAAAACTGATTCAATATTTTCTTTGAATTGGGTTAATCTTTGACAACGTTCTGGATCAAGTGTTTCTTCATAACTCTTTGGTATAGTTGGTATCAGGTCAAATATTTTTTTTGGACTGTCCTGTGCTTCAGCGTCTTGATAATAAGCGAATGTGATTAATAATATTGATATTAAAAAAAATATTTTTTTCATAACCTCTCCTGTTTATGATTCATAATGAAATTATTATTCCTAGTACGGATTCATCAATGTAGTCACCCCGCCAAATGTAAAGGCAGTAACAATCCATCCCGTTACTGCATAAACAACAATTGCGGCAATTATAACTGCAACAAAATATCCTACCAATTTATCTTGAGAAACTTGTTTTACTATTTTCATTCCCTGGTACATGAGGAAAAGAGAATAGATACCGGCTAACCCTCCGATTAAAGATAAACTTGGAAAAATATTAAAAACACCTCCGACCCATGAAGCCGTGTATGCATAAACAACAACTTTCATAGAAGAGACCATATCTTTACTTGAACCAAAATTTGGTGCTAGTGTATCCATAATTAATGCAACAACAAATACACCCACGAGATTTAGCAAGTAAGTTACAATAGCCCACTTTAAGCTGAAGCCAATAGATAATCCGTATGAGCCGAAGCCCCACGAAATTCCGAAGAAAGAAAAACCGATAAAACCGGCAACTGCCGGCACAGCAGCAAGAACTATAGCGTATTTCATAAACAGATCTTTTACTGTTGCGGTTTCTGTTTTAATTACTCCCCATTCATTTGCGGGAGTTAGTAAAATGTTTTTTGCTCTATCGAAGAGACTCATATATGCTCCTTTTATTAGTTGATTTTTTATTTTACCAGCACGAATTCAACGCGTCTGTTTTTAGCTTTCCCTTCAAAGGAATTATTATCGGCAACCGGCTTTGTTTCACCGTAACCTTTTGCTGTAAGTCTTCCGGCGTCAATTCCGAGTTCGACAAGCTTTTTAACAACTGCATCTGCCCTTTGCTGTGAAAGCTTAAGATTATTTTCATCGCTGCCGTCGCTGTCGGTATGCCCGCCTACCTCAAGTTTCAGATCAGGTTTTTCTTTAAGCATTGCAAGCACTTGATTAATCGTCCCCATGCTTTCCGGCTTAAGCGATGCTTTGTTTACATCGAAAGTGATTCCATAAGTAACGAATTTTCCATCGGTCATAAGGGCATTAAGAAGATTCATCTGAGCGCCGTTTGCTACTCTAACATTTGTAAACGATTTAGTGTTTTCCGGTTCTGCGCCACCGTAGAATGCAAATCTTACTGGCTTTAAACCAAGATTTGGGATTGACAAATATCTTTTTTCGCCTATATAAATTTTCATCTGATTGTCTGTATATGCGATTGCAAAATGATAAAATTTATTGCTTGCTTCTTCATAATTATCTTTGTACCATTCTGAAGATAATTGCTTATTATTTCCGCTAAAAACCACTTTATCAAGGGAATATAATATTTCTACATAATCATCGTTCTCATCATAAAAATTTATGTAAAAGGGCCAGCTCAGCCACATGTCATTTGTATAGGCATCAAACTCGATTGAGAAATTATTGCTCAAGTAATTTTTATTTTTCATTAAAGGGAATACAGTGAATGCTTCTGTCATTGTAAGCATTCTCCTTCCATCAATTGTAGTGACAGCTCCTTGCCCGTTTTCCAAATCCCAATGTGCAGCCCATTCACCCGCCATATCGCTTTCAAAATTATCTTCAAAGATTAATTCATTACCAGGAACGAAATCGTAGTTCTGATAATTTTGCGCTCTATTTATATCTGCATAAGTAAGGATAATTAAAGCGGCAAATAGAAAATGAATATTTTTTTTCATTGTAGCTCCTTTAAATGTTTATTTAATTCAAATAAATTTTCTTTTAGTATATAGGCAATGCAACCAATTTCTGCCGCTTTTGCACGGTATTGTTTATCATTATAGTCTGATAGGAATATGATTTTTGAATTAGGAGCAAGTTCCTTGATTTTCGCTGCAGCTGTTAAACCATCAGTTCCCTCCAATTCAATATCCATTAAAACGGCATCGGGTTTTTCGGAGGAGTACATTTTAACGGCATCATCACCCGATTTATATTCGATAATACTGCTTGCATATTCTTTTACGTAATCGATTATAAATTTTCTCATTCTGTCACTGTCCTCTATCAGCATTAATTTCAAAAAGATCTCCTTGTTTTATTTCTGTAGCGCCCTTCACAAAACTATTTATGAGGTTATGAATAAGGAAATAAGGTTTAGAGAGGTTTGTATTTGATTTGTTACTAAGGTTAAACCCACAAATACGGTTTTTAGAAACTGCTTTTTCATCTAAACCTTAGTAACTCTGACTAACACCATAGAACCGAACCTTATTACCTTATTATTTTATAATCCTTCTTTAATTTCAACGATTATATCAAATCCTTCCTACCGAATTTCTATCCCGCTTCTTCAGTATTGTGAAGCCCTATTATAGCTGTACTAAATATTTCCCATTTGGTAAAGGATTAAATCTTGTAGTTAGAATCAATAATCGCTAATTTCAATCAAGGCTAATTCACTTCTATTTGCACGGTTGTAACATCATTCATCAATGATTGGAAACAAATAGGTGTATTCACTCATTTTTATAGGTGGCAACACTCAATTTTTAATCGTGGATAAGTGTGTCCGTCTCAAAAGTTTTTTCCTTGTTCGCTTTACAATATCATTTCTTGTTTTTTCACTTTCCGCTAATCTAAATGCATCGGAGCAGAAGTACTCTTTTACCAGCATTCAGCCGGCTGATGGTTTGTCTGAAGGAGTAGTGCATTGCATATTCCGTGACATCCGCGGCTTTATGTGGTTTGGAACTCAAGGGGGTTTGAACCGATACGACGGCTATAAAATGAAAGTGTATAAAAAGGGAACAACGATTGGTAGTACACCCTCCAACAATCAAATTATAAGCATATTGGAAGATAAAGCCGGAATAATGTGGATTGGCACAGCCGGCGGTTTAAATAGATTCGATCCGGAAATAGAAGCATTTGTACATTTTCATAATAACGGCAGTGAAGCTAATTCCGGCGATAATGCAATAGATGCTTTAACAGAATTAAACGAAAGCACTTTATTAGCAGGGACATTTAGTAGACTTCATACATTTAATAAAAAAAGCGGTAAATTCAATTTGGTTAATAGTGATGATGAAAATTACCCGGCGGCAATAAACGAATTTTTGAAACTTGATGACGGTTCAATTATCGTAGCTTCAGGCACAGGCTTATTTGTATATGATATTGTAGATAATACTGTTAAAGTAAAATTGAATAAATATAATTTTGAAAAACTCCTGGGGAAAAACATCTGGTCGATAATTCAATTCGATGAAGATGAATTATGGGCAGCAAATGCCAACGGTTACTTTACAATCAACACAAAAAATGCATTGGTAAAGTTTGTAGACATAAGGCAAAGCGGAATGGATAAAGATTTTCAGGTGCGATCAATCTTAAAAGATACGCATGGAGATGTTTGGTTCGGTACAAATGCCGGCTTATTAAAGTATGATCCGTTAAATAAAAAATATTTTTTGTTCCGTAATGATCCATTTAATCAAAAAACAATAAGCTCGGATAGAATAAGTACGATGCTTTCGACGCAATCTTATGGAGAGGATAAATCCGGACTGCTGTGGATAGGTACGTTCGGCAGCGGTGTTAACAAAATAAACCTGAATCAAAAAAAATTTTACGGCTTTGAGGGAAATCAAAAGAAAGGAAGCGGAGGACTTGAATTCAATTTTATAATGCATATTTACGGCGACGCAATGAATAATCTTTTTGTTTCTTCGCTTGATAAGGGATTTGCAGTTTATAATCGATCGAAATCAAAATTCTTTCACCACACTCAGTTTCTGAAAAAATTAACTCAAACTGCCGGAAATATTTTTTACTTCGCATTTCCGTACGATGATAACAAATATTTTGTTTTCGATTACCAAAACATATATAGCTACTCAATTGACAAAGCTATGAGCATAAAATTAAACTACTCTTATCCGCTTTCCTTCAATTTCAGTTCAATGCTTCGCGATTCCTTAGGCAGCTTTTGGGGCGGTGATTCTTGGAGCGTAATTCGTTTCCGGGAAAACGTAGATCAAAAAACTATTAGTAATATTCAATTCTATCATATTGGAGAGCAGGTTAATCATTTATGTGATGATGATAGTATTATATGGATTGGTGCAAAAGGACTTATAAAATTATCAAAGGTAAGAGGCACAATAAATAAATATCTTCCCTCGAAATATTTTTCAAACAAAGAAATCTCCGATTTTATTTATTTTATCCATAATGATAAAAAAGGAAATCTATGGCTTGGCACTTACGGCGACGGCTTAATTAAATTCGACAAGGAAAAAGAAACATTTTATCAATATACCATTTACAATGGATTGCCCGATAATACGGTTTATGGTATCCTCGAAGATCGTTTGGGAAGTTTATGGCTCAGCACTAACAAAGGGCTTTCCAAATTTGATCCTAAAAACGACAGTTTTGTAAATTATGATCAATCCGATGGACTGATTAACCTGGAATACAACCGGAGGGCTTGTTATAAAGATAAAAACGGAATTATGTATTTTGGTGGAGTAAACGGAATCGATTATTTTGAACCTTCCGAAATTCAATTAAATCGAAATGTGCCGCAGATAGTTATAACCGATTTCAAATTGTTCAACAAAAGTTTTAATGCCGGGAAAGAAATTTCTTTTACCGATGAAATAAATCTTTCTCACGATCAAAATTACTTTTCGTTTGAATTTGCATCGCTAGACTACATCGATCCCTCATCAAATAAATTTCTTTATAAGCTTGAGGGGTTAGACGAAAATTGGATAGCAGCCGGAAATGACAGAGCAGCAAGCTATACGCATCTTAATCCCGGCAAATATATCTTTAGAGTACTAGGATCTAATAACGACGGTGTTTGGAGTGAAGGCGGTGCTGCAGTTACGATTATCATTTCACCTCCATTCTGGCAAACCTGGTGGTTTAGATTTTTTGCAGCTTCATTTATAATTCTTGCAGCCGGTTTAATACTTAATTTGAAGATTCAAAAGTTAAAGAAAGAAAAAGAACAGCAGGAAAAATTTTCTAAGAATCTTATCCTCTCACAAGAGAATGAACGGAGAAGAATTGCAAGAGAATTGCATGACAGCTTAGGACAAAATTTGCTTATAATAAAAAATAAAGCTGCAGGTTTTTTAAGCGGTAACCGCAATAATCAGGAGAACAATACGGCTGCAGATATTGAATCGTTAGCATTGGAATCGCTTAACGAGATAAGAGAAATATCCTATAATCTTCATCCTCATCAGTTAGAAAAACTAGGAGTATCGAAAGCAATAGAATCAATTTTCTATCGTCTGGAAAGCTCTTCGAATATAAAATTTAATTACCGCATTGAAAGGATTGACGGACTGATTCCGAAGGAGCTTGATATTAACTTGTTCAGACTGATACAGGAGGCTATCAATAACGTTATCAAACACTCCGGTGCAAAAGAAGCATCGGTGATGATTTCGTTAAAGAACAAAATCATACATGTTGATATCGAAGATAATGGGAAAGGATTTGATGTTGAGGAGCGAGTGAACTCAACTAACGGAAATTATGGTTTATCCGATATTTTTGAAAGAACACGGGTGATGGGAGGTAAAATCGAAATCAAATCGGTTCCTTTGCTTGGAACATCGATAAGCATAAAAATTCCGGTAACAATGAACGAAACGATATAATTTAACTTCTTCAATAAATCGTAAAATTCAAATAAAGAGTGAATTAACTTAACATGTTTCGAATCTAATTTCATTTAGTTAATTTATAGCCGTCGTTCATCCCGTTTTCTATCAACTTTAATATATGGTAAGTTTTTAGAGAGAACTATCAGTGCCACAAACCAAACCGAATAATATTTCAACAATTGTTATTGCCGATGACCACCCGCTGTTCATGGAAGGATTGAAAAATCTTATAGCTAAGGACCAATCATTATTTTTAATCGGTGAAGCATCTTCCGGCAATGAAGCGCTTGCACTAATTCGAAAAGAAAAACCGCAGATGGCTGTGCTTGATATCGAGCTGCCTGAATTAAGCGGTATTGAGATTGCAAGAGAAATTCAAAAAGAAAAATTAAATTGTAAAGTAATCTTTTTAACTATGTATAATGATAAAGAGATTTTAGATGAGGCAATAAGGCTTGGGGTTAAAGGTTACATCTTAAAAGAACATACATCTGCTGAGATATTAAATTGCATCAAAACAGTTCTGGCGGAAAGGTTTTATATCAGTCCGCTGCTTTCGCATCATCTAATCAATGATGCTTCCGTAAAAGGTGTCAGTGCTATTGAATCGAGCTTATCGAAATTAACCATTTCCGAAAAGAGAATACTTAAATTAATTGCATTAAATAAAACCAGCCGCGAAATTGCGGGTGAACTTCATATCAGTCCGAAAACAGTTGAAAACCATAGAAAGAACATTTGCGAAAAGCTTCAACTGCGCGGTTCAAACAGTCTTTTAAAATTTGCTATTGAAAACAAAGCGAGCCTGGAAAGGCAGCAAGTTTAAGCGGACTGATTTTGTTCGCAACTAATACGTATAAGGAGATTACAATGTATTTGCATTCGGTTCACTTTAAAATAAATCTTATCAATTAAAAGAGGAGCCAATTATGAACGAGAACATCTCTCAAATGCTGCAATATACCGTAAACAAAATGTCGGGTGACATGAAGTTCGTCGGTGTATTTTATATGATCCTTGGAGTTTTATACTGCCTTACTATTGTGGGCGCAGTAATCGGAATACCGTTTATCATTTGCGGTATTCGTCTTCGCGAATCTGCAGACTCATTCAACATGTACATTTCAACTAACGACGGCTCAATGTTGGAAAGAGCAATAGAACGGCAAAGCAAGTTCTTTTTCATTCAGAAAGTATTGATGATAATCGCGCTGGCACTCATAATTCTGTACATAATTTTAATATTTGTTTTCGGTGTGGCTTTGATGGGATTTTTTAGTGAGTTCAACAACGGTTATTAATCCATAAGATGAAAAACCTCCGGGGTTTTCGAGACCCCGGAGGTTTACAAAGCTAATTTGATAATTATTTCAGCAAAAAAATTTATTAGCGAATTAAAACTTTACCGTTTTGTGGGGACAGTATGAAACATTTAAATATCGTCGCATTGTTTTGCATTTTATATTCTTTATATCTAATCGAAATTAATCCGTGTACAACGGCTATTATTTCAAGCAAAGCGTCGGCAGACGGAAGACCGATTCTCTTGAAGCATAGGGATTCAAACTCATTTCAAAACAGACTAATGTTTTTTAAAGACGGACGGTTTGAATATATAGGTTTGATTAACTCATCCGATGTTGAAGGTAAAGAGGTATGGGCAGGTTATAACGAAACCGGTTTTGCAATTATGAATTCCGCCTCTTACAACCTTAGACGAGGAGATACAACATCTCTCCGTGACCTTGAAGGCGTTATTATGAAACTGGCATTACAAAACTGCCGCACAGTATATGACTTTGAAGTTTTGTTGGATACTCTTCCAAAACCTTTAGGTGTTGAGGCAAACTTTGGAGTAATTGACGCTTCGGGAAGTGCTGCATACTATGAATGTGATAATTTTTCATTTACTAAATTTGATGCAAACGATCCGGAACAAGCTCCGAATGGTTACCTTATCCGAACAAACTTTTCATTCTCCGGTGAAGAAGATAAAGGGCATGGATACATAAGATATAAAACAGCAGAAGGACTATTCGAACAGGCAAGAAACGAAAAAAATCTTTCACCCAAATTTATATTAACCGAAGTAAGCCGGAGCTTAAAACACTCTTTAATTGAAACCGATCTAAAGAAGTTTCCTCTGCAAAACGAATTTGTGCAGAACTATTTTCATTTTGAAGATTATATCCCGCGGTATATCAGCACTTCTTCTGTAGTGATTCACGGTGTTAGAGAAAATGAAGATGTTCGACTTACAACTATGTGGACGATACTTGGCTTTCCATTGACTTCCATAGCTATTCCCGTATGGATTGCAGGCGGTGAACAACTCCCGTATTTAATAACGGCAGATTCAACCGGAAATGCTCTAATATGTAAAGCATCTTTAAAATTAAAAGAATATTGTTTTCCGGTTAATAGAGGATCGGGTTATAAATACATAAATCTTAGCTCTTTAATAAATATGGAAGAAACAGGCATACTACAGAAAATAATACCTGTCGAAGATGAAATATTTTTGGAAACTTATAATAGACTTGACGAATGGCGAAAGCACACAACCGCTAAAGATAAAATCCTTGAATTTTATAAATGGCTTGAAGAATATGTTGCCCGATCTTTAAAGAAAAAATTTGGAAAAGAAATTTTGGATTAAGATGCCGATAAAAAGGCTTTTATATATAGTGCTCAACAAATCAAATGATGGAGAGTAATAAAGCTTGAACAAACTACTCTTTAAGTTAAAACATGCCGGTTTTACAGAGCTGAAGATTCTATTGGTGTTGATTCTTGTTGTAGCAGGAAGCTGGATCTTCATTCAATTAGCGGGCAGCGTAAATAAAGGATCATCGGATAATTTTGATAGATTAGCGATAGAGTTAATAGGCAAGAGTAATACCATCATCAATCAGCAGTGGCTGAATATGGTTATGGAAGACCTAACAGCATTAGGCAGCGGAACAGTAATATTGTTATTAACTATCGCTGTTTCAGGCTACTATTTGTTTCATAAAGATTACAAAGCATTCTGGCTTATTTTAATTGCAGTAGCAGGCGGCATCATACTAAGCTTCACGTTAAAAGAAATTTTTGCACGGGAAAGACCATCTCAAATAATTTCCTTAATAAGTGTGGATTCATACAGCTTTCCAAGCGGACATTCAATGATGTCTGCTGTTATTTATTTATCTCTCGCTGCTCTTATTGCTCGAATTCAACCGACAAGAAGAATAAAAATTTATGTTTTGTCGCTTGCATTGGTTCTAACTTTTTTAATCGGCATAAGCAGAATTTACTTGGGCGTTCATTATCCTACGGATGTTTTAGCAGGATGGTCAATCGGATTAGTTTGGGCTTTATTATGCTGGCTTGCAGCTTATTTTGCAAATCGGATTAAAGGGGTAAACAACGAGTAGTTTTTTAGTAATATAACAATTGGCATCATACAATATTCAGTCTGCATTCACCAATCCCTTATAGCGAACAACAGTCAGAAGAAAGCATTAAAACAAATCAACTAATAACATGAATGTTTATTCATACAAGCTTGGCGGGTTTCATCGGTTTATTTCAGGCGAGCCTGTCTTTATTTCAAATTTATATTTATGTTTAGACAAGCATTGAATTCTTTTAATAACATCTTCACAATAACAGCGGAATGCAGTCATGGAAATCAAACCCGATAAAAAATTAATAACAAAATCCTTCCTTATTGTATTTACATTTACGGTAGTATTATTGTTGGCAGGTCTTATCCTGCAAATCACCGTTCCGTTGGGTGAAGCAACATCGGATGAAGTAGCACAAATACTCTGGCCTATCGTACTTGGACTTATAATTTTGTTGTGGCTGATCTCCACTCCTATAATTATACTTTGGATAAAAAATCTTTCATATTCAATTCAGGAAGATCGGATAGTAGTTTTTAAGGGGATTCTCACAAAGGTCCAACAAAACATTCCTTACAGAGCCATCACCGATTTCATGCTGCACCGCTCGCTTTACGATAGATTTCTTGGTATAGCTTCAATAAAAATTCAAACTGCAGGGCAATCGACAGGGGCAGTAGGTTATGAAGGTGTTTTAGCGGGACTGATAAATTACAGCAGTCTGCTTGTTGAACTTCAATCAAGGATAAAAACACTTCAGCCGCAAACCCGGTTAACTGGGAAGCCGGATGATACCTCTGCTTTATTAAACGAGAGGTATTTAGCGGTTATTATAGAAGAGCTGCGTGAAATAAGAAAAGCTTTAGAGAGAAGATAGTAAACTTGAATATGACTTAGGCTAATACTTTTTGTTTCAGCGAATCTCCTTGCGAAGCAGAAATTCTTCTGCCTAATGATTCAATCATAGCTGTAATGCGTAAAGTTCTTTTAACCGGATCCTCCGTTGTTAAATATTTGTTTGGATAGATTTCATAGTATGCTTTGTAAGGTGCAGGCGTAAAATTCGGCATTACTACGTTTGCACCGACACGAAGCCCCCGCTCTCGTCCCTTTTCATCTAAGGCGGATAAAGCGGCAGTGGCAGGTATATGAGCATCTTTTAATACAATCCGGGCAGAAGCGATAGTTTTTAAAGTGTCCGTAAGGGCAGGCGATTGATGATGTTTATAAGGCGTATACGGAGAAGGTATGAACGGACTAATAGAAGCCATATCAACATCAAGTTCTCTGCATAGCAAAAGATCTTCTGCAATATCCTCAATGGTTTGAAAAGGCAGCCCTATCAAATTACCGCTTCCGATCTGATATCCTAATTTTTTTAGATACAGCAGATGACCGATTCTGTCTCTTAAACTTTGCGCTTGGTGATACATGGAATAGAGCTTAACGTTTGCAGTCTCATGCTTAAGTAAATATCGATCGGCTCCTGCATCCTTCCACATTTTGTAATCTTCGAAGCTCCGTTCACCTAAGCTGAGCGTAACTGCCGTATTGAATTTTGTTTTTATGCTCTTAATTATATCTCTAATCTCTTCAGAGCCGAAATATATATCTTCACCCGATTGCAAAACGATTGTTCGAATACCTGTATCGTGAATTGCTTTTGCACTGGACAAAATTTCATCGACGCTCATCCGGTATCGTTTTAACTTGTTGTTACTTTTTCGCAATCCGCAGTAAAGGCAGTCCTGTTCACAGTAATTTGAAAATTCAATTATACCTCGAAGATGCACTTCATCACCGCAGTATTTCTTTCTTACTTCATCTGCTTTTTTGTAAAGAAGCTCAATTTCATGTTCATCTTGAAGCATCAAAAGATGAGTGATATCATCTTTACTTAACTGATTTTTATTTAATATCGCTGCAGTCTTCATAATTAATTAGCTTAATTTTCCTATAAGTACACGTCTCTTTCACCATTGTTTACACGTTGAAGCATAACTTCAACTTTTTTTCGCGCGGCACCGTTAATCCTTTCGATTTCGTTTTGAAGGAAAGGTTTAGCTATAGTTTTTGTTTCATCTGATGCAAAGTCATTTAAGTACTCTTGAAAAGTTGTTAACGCATTGGGCACACAAATCTTTCCGATGTTTCCGGTTTTAGCTAATTCCATAAATCTGTCTCCAGTGCGGTTCGATCTATAACATGCTGTGCAAAAGCTTGGCATATAACCGAGCGATGTACAATCCCTAACTACTTCATCAAGGCTTCTGTGATCACCAAGCTGAAATTGTTCGAGTTCGTGTTCTTTAAGGCTGTCAATTGATTCTTTATAGCTTCCCGGTGCTGTACGGCTTCCGGCACTTATCTGTGACACCCCCACTTCAAATAGCTCTCTTCTTAGTTCGGCTTTTTCGCGTGTTGAAAGAATAATCCCGGTATACGGCACGGCTAATCTTATTACCGTAACTAATTTCTTAAATGATAAATCATCCACGGCATAAGGCGGGTTTAACGCTGCCGGTGCATTTAGAGCCGGTTCAAGTCTGGGAATTGAAATCGTATGCGGTCCAATTCCATACTTTTCATCAAGATCAAAAGCATGACTTAACAATGCGAGAGTTTCAAATCGGTAATCGGTCAATCCGAAAAGTGAACCAATGCCAACATCGTCAATACATGCTTGCAGCGCTCTATCCATTGCGAAAAGGCGCCATTGATAATTACTCTTCGGACCCACCGGATGCATCTCTTTATAAGTTGAAAATTTATATGTTTCCTGGAAGCATTGATAAGTGCCGATTCCAAAACTTTTAAGAGTTTCGAAATCTTCAACCGATAGTGGTGCAGTATTGACGTTTAACCGTCTTATGTTATTCCCGCTTAGATTAATGCTGTAAATCCGTTCGATTGCTTGTCCGATAAAATGCAAATTAGATTTTTGAGGATGTTCGCCCGCTACAAGAAGCAGTCTTTTTTGTCCCTGCAGAACAAGATATAGCGCCTCCTCTTCGATTTCATTTATTGTTAATGTTTTTCTTTTTAGCTCTTTGTTCTCTCTTCTAAAGGCGCAATAAAGACAATTGTTTATGCAAACGTTCGTAAAGTAAAGCGGTGCAAATAAAACAAGCCGGTTGCCGTAAATCTTTTCTTTTACTTTTTTGGCGGTATGGAAAAGTTCATCTAACAAATCCGGTGAATTAATGTTGAGTAAAACCGCACTTTCTTTTAATGTAATTCCTTTTGCTTCGGATGCCTTCTGAATAATATCATGCTGCATTGCTTCATTAAAAAGAGTATCGTCTGAAATTAAGCTGTTGATATAATCTTCATTGATAAAATACATTTGTTACTCCCCAAATATTGGTGGTTGCTTATAATCGTTTTACTATCGTGGTATCAATGCTAAAGTATAAGTTTATCTCTATTGGTAAGAGTCAATAAGCATACCATCAAATAAAACAGAAGACAGGCAGAATCTTTCAACTTTCACACTTTATTTTCTTAAAAAAGAGAAATCTTTTGTAAAAAATGAAATTCATTTAGTTCATTAAGAAGAATAATTCGATTAGATAATCTTAAAAACGTTTAATCTTTATGTTGTTCGATTGAAAGAAGGTGGAACACTTTTTGCCCAGCTTCTGGCAATAAATATTTTGGAAAACGAAGGTCAAACATATTGCGAAAGAATTAGGTGTTAAAAAGTGGATAAGGTGCCCCAATCAAAACGTAAGCACATCGTGTTCATCGGCAGAAGAAACGTTGGCAAATCGTCATTAGTTAATGCATTTATCGGACAGGATTTATGTATAGTTAGTGATGTTGCAGGCACAACCACCGATCCAGTAAAAAAAGCAATGGAACTGCTTCCGCATGGACCCGTCGTTCTAATTGATACAGCCGGAATAGACGACGTTGGTGAATTAGGACAAAAGAGAATCAACAAAACCATTAAAGCAATTTCAACTGCAGACTTTGCCGTACTTGTTCTTGAAGCAACAGTAAGAATGTCCAGGGAAGAAAAGGACATCATTAAGTATTTGAATAAAATTTCCGTTCCTTTTCTTATAGCAGTTAATAAGATTGAAAACGGAGTTAATGCAGGGTTATTAGATGAAATCAAAATTTTACAAGCAACTCATTTCGAAATATCATGCAAAGAAAATGTAGGCATTGATACGTTAAAGAAAAAAATTACCCGCATGCTTCCTTCCGAAAATGAACCGCCTTTAATAAGCGATCTTGTCAGCCGGGGTGATGTTGTAATACTTGTTGTTCCGATTGATTCCGGTGCACCGAAGGGAAGATTAATTTTGCCGCAAGTACAAACTTTAAGAGAAGCTTTGGACACAGACGCAATTGTTATTGTTGCTAAGGATACAGAGCTTAAGGCTGTGATAGACAACCTTAAATCACCGCCGGATTTGGTGGTCACCGACAGTCAGGCAATAATGAAAGTTGTGGCAGAAGTTCCCGATGAAGTAAAATTAACAACTTTTTCAATTCTGATGGCAAGACACAAAGGAGATTTAACTGCGTTTGTCGGTGCGCTTAAAAAAGTAGAAACATTGCAAGACGGAGATAGAATATTAATTGCCGAAGCTTGCACGCACCACGCTCAAGCAGATGACATCGGCAGAGTAAAAATACCTCGCTGGCTGCGCTTGCACTTAAAAAAAAATCTTTTGTTTGATATAAGAAGCGGTGAAGATTTTCCCGAGAAATTATCCGAATACAAATTAATTATTCACTGCGGCGCCTGCATGATTACAAGACAGATGATGCAGGTAAGAATAAAGGAAGCAAAACTGCTTGATGTTCCGATGATAAATTACGGTGTGCTTATTTCATACATGCACGGCGCAGTTCCGCGTGTACTTGAACCGTTTGAAGAGGCAATGGCTGAATGGGAAAAAGTGAAAGAGGCGGTGGGTAAAGCGGATATTTCATTTGTAAAGTGATGCAATAATTAACTCACCTTACGCAAGTGAGTGGAAAACCTCCGAGGTTTTGGCAATCGATATATCCTGAAACTTGTTTGTTGGATAAAAATCAAGAATATTCTCCTAAAAACATTCATTGAAACCTCGGAGGTTTAGTAATCTGCGTAACATGAGTAATTAAAATATACATGCAGAACTCTTGGACATGATTTTGTCTTACGTAATCATGTTATGCAAAGATATGGTGAGGCGAGATGACATCTTTACTATTTAATAGAAAAATTAACAAAAATAGTTTTCATCACTTAGAAATGAAGATTGGCATGAACTTTAAAAAGATGTTGTCTCTTCGCGTAGCCTAAGACGAATTCCGTACTCATGTTACGTAAAGTTCATAAGACTGTATTCCTTCGTCCTTAAGCAAACTGATTCAATTCTCCGTCAGTTGACATTCGGCAATCTTTCAGGATCATCAACCAACCTTATCCTTTTTGAAAATTTTCTTTCCAAAAGTAAGAAAAACAATAGCTTCCGGCAGTTCTTGATTTCAAATCTTCACATAAACCGATTTATTTCAAGTCGTTTTATGGCATTTAATATGAGTGTAATAAATAACTAATTGAGAAGTAATAATTGTCAAAATGAATGTTAACTGCTCAGAAAAAATAAAGCGATAAATAAATTTAGATTAGAAAATCAACTAAAATTAAAAACACAATAATCAAACTAGAAGGGGTACAAAATGGCTCTAATAGCAATAATAGACGACGATCCGGATATCCTCGATGCCAGTACTTTAGTGCTTGGTTCAAGAGGATATGATACGGTTACGGCTGCAAATCCGGAAGACGGCTACAAAATAGTAAAAGAAAAATCACCCGATTTAATTATTCTTGATGTAATGATGAATGAACCGGATGACGGTTTTTTCCTTCTGCAAAAATTCAGAAAGGAAGGAATACAAACGCCGATTATAATGTATACATCGGTTTCAAAAACAATCGGAATGGACTTTGGTGTAAGCGAAATGGTTCCTGTGGATGAATTTGTTGAAAAGCCAATCTCGCCCGATGAACTAATTGAAAAAGTTGAAAAACTATTACATTCCCATATCGAGAGGTGATTATGCTGGTATATGAACAGAATGCTTTATCTGAAGAAATAGAAAACCTGGTCAAGAAATACGGTAACGATCGCCCTGCCCTTTTGGAAATACTTCAGGACATTCAGCGCAAACACAAATACATATCCGATTTTGCTCAGCAGGAAGTTGCACGATTAATGAATATTCATCCTGTTGAAGTTAACAGCGTTATTTCATTTTATTCTTTTCTGCATTCTCACCCGCAGGGAAGGAACATAGTACGTTTATGCAGAACGATAATGTGTGAACATGCAGGAAAAGAAAAAGTTGAACAAGCAATCGAAAGAGAATTAGGAATATCTTTCGGGCAGACCACTAAAGATAACAGAATAACGCTCGAGTACACTAATTGCTTGGGTATGTGCGATATGGGCCCTGCTATGATTGTGAACGATAGGGTTTACACACACCTCGACCCCGAACGTGCAGTTAATATTTTGAATGAAATTAAATAAGGTGAAAATAAATATGGAATTAGTAATTGAAGAGAAAATAAAAAGAACCGGACCGGTGATATTTTCGGAATACCAAGCCGGTGAAGGTATTAGAAAAGCATTGAGCATCAATAGACAAGATGTATTGTTCGAATTAAAGGCTTCCGGATTGAAAGGAAGAGGAGGAGCCGGATTTCCAACAGCAACCAAATGGATGCTTTCTGCTGCCGCCGTAGCCGATAAAAAATTTATTGTGTGCAATGCGGATGAAGGCGAACCCGGCACTTTTAAAGACAGAGTGCTTCTTCTCGAATATCCAAAATTAATTTTTGACGGAATGGTTGTTGGCGGATATACAATCGGAGCTAAAACCGGTATAGTATATCTCCGCGGCGAATATGAATTTATGCTGGAACATCTGGAAAGCTGTCTTGAAAAGATGCGAAACGAAAATTTATTAGGTAAGAATATTCTTGGAAAAGAAGGTTTTGATTTCGACATAAAAATTCGTTTTGGTTCAGGCGCCTATGTTTGCGGTGAAGAAACTGCATTGATTGAATCACTTGAGGGACATAGAGGAGAACCGCGCAACCGTCCGCCGTATCCCGTTAACACCGGTTATTTAGGTTATCCTACAGTGGTAAACAATGTTGAAACACTTGCGGCTATTCCTCACATAATTACAAAAGGAGGAGAATGGTTTAAACAGCATGGAACAGATAAATCAACCGGCTCTAAATTATTTTCAGTATCCGGTGACTGTGAAAAGCCCGGCGTATATGAATTACCGTGGGGAACAAAAATAAGTGAACTGCTGGAATTAGTAGGTGCAGCAAATACAAAAGCTGTTCAAGTTGGCGGTGCATCCGGAATATGTCTGCCCCAATCACAGTTCGATAGAGTGTTAGCTTATGAAGATGCTGCTACCGGAGGTTCAATAATGATATTTAACGAGAAACGAAGCATGTTGAAGGTTTTAAAAAACTTTATGGAATTTTTTGTTGAAGAATCATGCGGACAATGTACACCCTGCAGAGTTGGCAACATTAAGCTGTTAGAAGGCGTAGAGAGAATTGAAAAAGGTAATTACACTTTTGCTTATATAAACACACTGAAGGAATTGGGAAAAACAATGCAAGTTGCATCAAAATGTGGTTTAGGACAGTCAAGTCCGAATTCGTTCATTTCAATTCTAGAAAATTTTAAGGAAGAAATATTCCACACAAATGGAAACGGAGGATACGATGGGAAAGCGAAATAATTTAAGAACACCGGTAAGCCAGCGACCGCATGTAGTTCCCAAGCCGACTGATACAAGCTACATAGGAGGAATGGTTTCGGTTCAGATAAACGAAAAGAAAGTTTCCGTTCCGTTAGGTACTACCATTCTTGAAGCATGTAAAGAAAATCAAATTCACATACCCACGCTTTGCAACCATGATGATCTTTGTGTGGCAGGTGTATGCCGAATTTGTGTGGTGGAAGTGGAAGGAATGCGTACTCTTCAAACCGCCTGCACATTTCCGATTACTGCGCCGATAAAAATACATACCTCAACTCCGATGGTTAGAAAAGCAAGAAGGCATATTGTTGATCTTCTTTTAAGCGAACACTACGGTGAATGCTATTCATGCTTTAGAAATGAAAACTGTGAGCTGCAGACTTTGGCAAAGGAATACGGGGTTGATGAATATACGTTCGGTCATATTAATTCACCGCGCCATGAGATCGATAATTCGTCAACTTCGGTAATCAGAGATATGAACAAATGCGTGCTGTGTAAAAGATGTGTAAGAACTTGTATAGATTTGCAGGAAGTCGGAGTGCTCGAAGCGTTGAATAGGGGGCATGACACTAAAGTCGGAACTTTTTTAGATAAACCGCTGGCTGATGTAATTTGTATTTACTGCGGACAGTGTATAAACCGTTGTCCCACCGGTGCCTTAAGAGCAAACGATCCTTCCGATGATATTTGGGATGCAATAGATGACCCCACAAAACATGTTGTAATTCAAACAGCTCCCTCACCAAGAGCAGCCATCGGAGAAGAATTCGGAATCGAGCCGGGCAAATCTTTTACCGGCGAATTGAACACGGCACTTAAAAGAATCGGCTTCGATAAAGTATTTGATACAAACTTTACGGCTGACTTAACGATTATTGAAGAGGGTACCGAGCTGTTAAACAGATTGAAGAAAGCATTAGTTGATAAAGATGAATCTGTTAAGCTGCCTCAATTTACATCTTGCTCACCGGGCTGGATAAAATTTATTGAACATTTTTATCCCGAATATTTGGATTATTTATCAACCGCGAAATCGCCCCAGCAGATGTTTGGTGCTATCACAAAAACTTTTTACGCACAGCAGGCAGGCATCGATTCTGTAAATATTGTTACGGTAGCCTTAATGCCTTGCTCAGCAAAGAAGTTCGAGTGTAACCGTCCCGAAATGAACGCCTCAGGTTATAAAGACGTTGACTATGGTTTAACAACACGCGAGATGGCAAAGATGATTAAAGAAGCCGGAATATATTTGCCGGAAATGCCAAAGTCACATTTTGACGATCCGTTTGGTGAGGCTTCCGGTGCAGGTTTAATTTTCGGTGCCACCGGCGGTGTAATGGAAGCAGCACTAAGAACTGTTTATGAATTGGTTACAGGAAGAGTTGTACCTTTTGATAATCTTCGAATTGAACCTTGCCGCGGTTTTGAAGGAGTAAAACAAGCTTCGGTGAAACTTGAGAGATGCGTTGAAAAGTATAATTTTCTCGAAGGTGTAGAATTAAAGTTTATCGTTGCGCACGGTACTGCTAACGCAAAAATCGTGATGGAGATGTTGAAACGCGGTGAATTATCCGACGTTCATTTTGTTGAAATAATGGCTTGTCCTGGCGGGTGCCTCGGCGGCGGCGGGCAGCCTATTCCTACTTCAGAAGAAATAAGAAAGAAACGCGCACAAGCGATTTATGAAGAGGAAGAATCTTTACCAATCAGAAAATCACATGAGAATCCTCATATCAAATACATCTATGAGAATTTTCTCACTGAAGGACCATGCGGTGAACTATCACATAAGCTTCTTCATACTCATTATACAAAGCGAGGGAAATATATTTCGTAAATTAAAGATCGCAGCACAGAATAGTATTCAGTGCTGCATTTTTTATTTGGAAGTTTTAGTTTGAGGTTAATTGTTAATCATCTACGAGGATTATTAATTTTAATGTAGAATTAAATCTACAATAGTATGACCTCTATCCGAAGGATGCTCTGCACGAGGTTATCGCAGCGATGACAGATAACAGATAAATGTCTAATATTGTAGCTAGAATTTTCAATAAAATTTTAATAAATACTCGTTTAGGATCAATGAAAGAGAATATCGTTTGAAATATGAATTATAATAAGCAATAAATAAGGCATCACCAATGATTCAATTAGTTCCGGCATGGGCGCATCATTACGATGAATTCTGGCAGACTATAAGACGCCGGAATCTATGGCTGATCAAACTACGCTACGGTGCGGTTGTTATGCTGTTAGGCTTTATAATCGCTTCAGAATTTTTCTTAGGGCTTGAGTTTACAAGCACACAGATAACGGCTATTGCTGCAATTAATATTTCTATCTTATTATACAATTTATCTCTTCATTGGGTAAGACAATTCCTAAAATGCGATCCGAATAAATTCAATCCCCTTCATTTTTCTTTAGTTCAGATGCTTTTGGATTTTACGTCACTCGGATTATTAGTCCATTTTACCGGCGGCATCGAATCGCCGCTGTATCTTCTTTTTATTTTTCACATCATTATTGGGAGTCTGATCTTACCAGGATGGGTTATTTATTCACTAACAGCTTTGTTAATTACCGCATTCAGTTCAATGGTGTTTCTTGAATACTTCGGTGTAATTCAACATCACAGCGTTGAGGGAATACTCAAAGTTCCGTTCTATAATGACTATGAATATATTGCAGCTTATCTAACTGTTTTTATATTCGTAATGGTTATGAGTGTTATTATCGCGAACAGAATTGTAAAACAGTTGTATAAAATGGAACAGGATTTAATCGAATCGTTCAATAAATTAAACGCTGCCGAAAAAGAAAAGCAAAAATATATTATGGGTATTGTTCACGAGATAAAAACGCCTCTTTCGGCTGTTCATTCCTACCTTGACGTTATACTTCAAAATTATCTAGGACCTTTAAGCAAAGAACTTGAAGCGAGACTAAGAAGGGTTAAGATACGCGCTGCCGAAGGCGTTGAAATGATAAACAATGTTTTAAGAATATCTAACCTTCGTTTGCTTGATGAAATTAATAAAGAGGAAGTGAATCTCTACGAGCTTTTAGCTTCTGTGCTTGTTAAGCAGAAAGCTGCGGCAGTTCAAAAGAAAGTTCAATTTAAATTAAAAGATGAAAGGAAAGAAAAGCATAATATTTTAGGAGATAAATTTCTATTAGAAGTTGCTTTCTCAAATTTAATCAGTAATGCCGTTAAGTACGTTAATCATGAAGGACTAGTCGAGATAACACTCTTCGGAAGTGACAATGAAGTTGAGGTTCATATCTGCGATAACGGAATCGGAATTCCGCAATCGGAGTTAAGCAATATATTTAAAGATTTCTATAGAGCCTCCAACATAAAACTAACGAAGCAGGAAGGAATCGGTTTGGGATTATCAATCGTAAAACAGATTGTACTACGCCACGGCGGAAAAGTTGATGCATTAAGTCCTTCCAAATTAGCAAGCGAAGGCAGACCCGGGGCATGTTTCAGAATAAAGCTTCCGATTAAACAAGAGAAATGATTAAATTTAATTCCATGAAATCTGGGAAATTGATTTTTGGTAATTGAAATTTATTTGTTATTTGTGTTTTGCTCTTTGGAATTTACCTGTTAAAGTTTTTTCTTAATTAGGTCCTACAAAAAATAAGAAAGGGGTGAAACATGAAAAAATTCATTTTCGTCTGCATTATTTCACTTCTGGCAATTCAGCTTGAGTCTTTTCCGCAAGTAAAAGCGGGCGATGCCGCTTTAGGAACTAGGAAGTATGAAGATTTTCAAAAAGCAAAATTTTGCGGGGCTTCATGCCACGTTGATTTTTATCAGCAGTGGACACAAGCAATGATGTCACAGGCATACACTCACCATTGGGATGAGATTGAATATTTTAAGCTTGCTGTGCCTCATGCAGAAAAAGATCCTGTAGTTGCCGGAGTGAAAGCAGGCTGCAATGGCTGCCATGCACCAATTTCATTTTTAGCCGGTGATGTTCCTCCGCCTCTTCCCGAAAAAATGTCAATGGCTAACGAATCTGTTAATTGCGATGTATGCCACACAATTACCGGATTTGAGGGGGATGTTCCTTATAATTTCAATTACATCAGTCAGCCGGGTAAAACCAAATACGGACCCCGCGGAAAAGGTAATTCCCCCGAGCATCAAATTGTAAAAAGTGATTTCTTAGGAACTGCCGAATTTTGCGGCACGTGTCATAATGAAAAATCCCCTTATGATGTTTGGGTAAAGTCTACTCATCTTGAATGGAAAGAAGGACCTTATTCAAAAGAGGGAGTAAAATGCCACAATTGCCACATGACTAATGCGGAAGGAATAACCGCATCGATGGGCACTAAATATCCCGATGCAAGACAACATCTATTCCACGGCGCACATGACCCCGGAAAAGTTAAAGGCACAATTGAACTTAGGATTTACCCCGATATAAGAGAAGCGGAACCTGGAGAAAAAGTAAAATTTACTATCGCTCTCTTCAACCAAAAAACCGGACATAAATTTCCGACCGGTTCGGTTGAAGACAGAATTGTTTGGATGCATGTTGAAGCGGTAGACTCGAAAGGAAATATTTATCACTTGCCTGTAGATCGAAAAGGATTTGACGGTGAAGAATATACTATCGGTACCGATGTTCTTGCATATCAAGATATGGGTATCGCACTTGACGATCCTGATTTTAAAGGAGTACAAAGAGACGGTATTCCATTAGGCGATAGAATTTTCCGTATGCCCTATTTTGATCCGCAAGGGAGAATGACTATACAGCAATGGAATACGAAATCTTTAGGTGCAGATTATAGATTTGCGCCAAGAGAAACTAAAATAGAAACTTGCATTTTTAATCTTCCGTATGATATTGCCACCGGCGAACTTAAAGTTACGGCAGTGTTAAATTATCAAAAGCTTGTTAAACCTGTTGCAGATTTCTTAAACGTTCTGGCTGAGGAATCAGAAATAATAAAAGTAAATGAACATTCCACAACTATTACAATTTTACCTTAGAGGAAGAAATGAAACCATACAATTCAATTTTACTCTGTTTAATATTTATCTTTTTAGCAAGCGAAAGCATATCCGCAATACCGGCATTTGCGAGAAAATATAACATGACTTGTAAAACATGTCATTCCCCCTTTCCTCATCTGAAAGATTTTGGCGATGAATTTGCCGGTAATGGTTTTGTATTACCGGACCAGGATGCGCCAAGGTATTTTATCGATACAGGCGATGAGGAACTATCTTTGATAAGAGATATACCTGTAGCCATGCGCCTGGAAGCTTATGTTACTTACAACACTGCAAACGCAGAGCAGGCAGAATTTGCCGCACCATATCTGCTTAAATTTTTATCGGGCGGTTCTCTTGCTAAAGATTTCGCTTATTATTTTTACTTTTTCTTTGATGAACGGGGTGAGGTTGCTGGAATTGAAGATGCCTTCATAATGTTCAATAATTTGTTAGGAAGCGAGCTTGATGTTTACATCGGTCAGTTTCAAATTTCCGATCCTCTCTTTAAAAGAGAATTGAGATTAACTTTGGACGACTATCAGATATACAGATTGAAAGTTGGACAATCTAATGTAAATCTAACCTATGACAGAGGAATAATGCTTACTTACGGTTTAGAAACCGGTACTGATCTTACTTTTGAAGTATTGAACGGAAGCGGTATTGGTAAAATTTCTCCGGCAAAATTGTTCGATAACGATCAGTATAAAAACTTCCTGGGAAGAATTTCGCAAAGCATCGGCGATCATTTCCGAATAGGTGCATTTGGATTTCTTGGAAAAGAAGAGGTCTCAGAAGTTGTGAATGAAACATGGATGGCAGGTCCGGATGCTTCGGTATCTGCTGGTCCGTTCGAAATAAATTTACAGTACATTGAACGAAGAGATAAGAATCCGCATTTTTTGCTCACCGATGAAATTGAATTAAAAACCCGCGGTGCTTTAGGTGAAGTAATTTTTAGACCGGAAGGAGATGACAGCAAGTGGTATTCTGCATGGTTGTTTAATTGGATCGAATCCGACCTTGCAGCGCTTAACTTAAAAACAGCAGCTTTTCATTTAGGTTATTTATTGAAAAGAAATATAAGGCTAATTGCCGAATATTCTCACAACTTTACTGATAAGTACGGCAAATTTGCAGTAGGCTGTGTAACGGCATTTTAAATCTAACTGATTTTCAACAGAGATGACATCTGTCGCTGCGGGCTAACAACCCAACAGATGTCATCTCTAAATCTTCCAATAACTATAACTTATAATAAAAGCCAACTCCGCCAGGCAAAAGGTTAATAATAAAATTCTTATCAACCTTGTCGGAATGCCGGCTTACTACAAAGTTGCCGACAAAATAGCCAATCGCAGATCCTAAAAAAACATCCGACAGCCAGTGGCTGTTGTGGTATATTCTTGAGACGCCCGTTATTACAGCCGGAGTAAAAATCAACGCCTTAAGCCAAACTTGATCGGTATGTGCTGCTAGTACCGAAGAAAGTGCAAATGATAATGTTGCATGCCCCGACGGAAGAGCATTTTGTGGATTGGGTCTATCGCCGAACGGAGTAAAATAGTAAGAACCTTTTTCCTCGCCCGGACGCGCTCTGCCGAATGTTCTCTTCATAATAGAATTAATATTGTTGGCAAAGAAGTAGGCTTCAAATATCTCTAAGCCTATTCTCGTTGCTTTATCATTCCCCGTTGCCAATCCAAATCCTGCAACCGCTAAGGCAGCAAGCTGAGGTGTGCTGGACCTGCCGTACCATTCACCAAACTCCATTACAAAGCTGTTAAAATATCTTCTATCTTTTATAACCTGTTTCTGCAACGGTTGATCATACCTGGAAAGAATGAGAGTCCCGATAATAATAGACTGCAGAGCAGCTAAATCATCGGAATCCCAACTTAACGGAGCTTTAATAAGTGAAATACCATCGTTAACTCCTGTAAAAAAAATATTTTTAATCGGTTTGAACGGCTGTTTATCGTAAAAGAACGGTTCGTAAACCGTAAAGATGCCTTTAGTGTTAACCTGATACCTGTCATTAATATTCGCACTGAAGGTTATTGTATCGCTTCCATACCAATCGGGATTTATTGAGCTGACAAACGCTAATCCTTCTGAACTAATATCTACTTGAAGATTACCGCCGCCGGAATGAGACCACGCAATTTCTTCCTTCTCTTTCCCTTCGTAAATGAGATGATTATTTAAATTTATTGTTGAAAAAGATTCACCCTGCTCAATAGTTTGTTCTGAAAGTTGAATAACAGAAGGAGGGTTGAATCTCGAAACAAAAATTACAGGCAGCGAAGCTCTGATGATAAAATCATCCGTTAAGTGCGCTGCAATGTAGATTGTGTCGCTTCCTTCCCATCTTAAATTTTTATTTGAAATTTTAAGAAGATTATCCTGCCCAATTTCGGAAAAGAAATTATCATTATCTTCAACAGAAAAAGTAATCGGGATATCGTTATTTGTGTAAATATATTCTTTAAGATTAATCGGATAATTTTCTTTTCCAGATATAATTATAAATGGTTTTAGATTAACTACGCTTTTCGGAGTTAATGATATGACAAGCTTTGATAACCCGCTAAATCCCTGCTTATTACTAATAGAGATACTAGCTGTATCAATCCCGTACCAATTTGGATTGGATTTTCTTAAATGAAGATAGCGATTATCGATAAGCTGAGCGGATAAGTATTTTAACCCGGTTACCTGCCATAAAAGATTTTCGTTTTCAAAAGATTGATTCATGAATGTTTGATCAAGTTTAAGTACCAGGTCATCCTCATAAGAATTTAATTGGATTTCTTCCGGCAATGAAAAACCGATTGATTTTTTTTCGGGCAAAATTGTAAAATAAACATCCTGATTTACGGACAAGCCGTATTGATTTGTCGCTACCAGTGTTACTGTTTCTTTGCCGGTATAATTTTTATTTATCGGTTTAACGGTCAATCTATTTTGAGAATCGATTTTTAAGATTAGGTTTTCGTTACCTCTCCATGACCATTGTATTGATTCAGTAGCTGATACGGAAAATAATATAAAATCATCAAGCTCGATTGGTTTGAATGAACCGCCGGCTGTAATTGTTTGATCCGGTATATTTAAAAGCTCGGGTGGGTTTTTCCCGGGCAGCACGGTGAAAACACCAAGCGTTATAAATTGTTGGTTATCTCTGTTTACTGCTACAAACGAAATTGTATCAGTTCCTGTCCAATTCTTATCAGGAATATTTACCCTTACCCTTGCACTAGGTAAAAGAATCAGATTCACGATTTTATTACCTTCAAAACTCCACCGCAGATCAGAAGCTTGTTTCCCCGGTATAAGATCACCTAGACTAATCTCGCTAAATTCCTGCCCTTGCTGGATTGAATAGTGATAGATATTGGTTGGTAAAATTCCCGGCTTTTGAACTTTATGGATTAGCAAATAAAGAATTACCGATAATCCGGATAAGAAAAGGAAAAGAAATAATATTTTATTTCTATTAAGCTTCATTAAGGAATTTGGCTTTTCTACATGTATTAAAATTAACAATTTTGGTATAAAAGTTACGAAGGTAAAAGAGGTATTTCAAATAGAGAAAAAGGTGAAGAAATAAAAAAGGGTTCACTTATTCAGCGAACCCTTAATAAATAACGAAAGAAAAATTATTGTGCAGTTACTCTGAATTCGATCCTTCTATTTTGAGCTCTACCCATAGCTGTTGAGTTATCGCCAATAGGCTGCTTCTCTCCGAATCCTACTGTGCTTAATCTGTTGGAAGCTACTCCGGCTTTAGCGAGATAATCGTAAACAGTCTTTGCTCTTTGTTCAGAAAGTTTTTGATTATAAGCATCGGACCCTACGTTATCGGTATAACCTTGTATCTCAACTTTAATTCCCGGATTATCCTTCAATACACGAACCGCATGTTCGAGAATCGGATAAGATTCGGGACGCAAAGTAGCCTTATCAAAGTCGAAGTTCACGCCGAACAGAACCCAATGTTCTCTTGGCGCTACGCCAACCGTTGGTTTTTCAACAACAACTTCTTTTATTACTTCTTTTGGTATATGCTTTTCAATTAAAGCTTCAATTTCGTTGAGCGTCGGGAATCTGCCTTCAACTCTTGCATCGATACCTTCATAAATTTCGCAATATCTCGAAGGTTCTCCTTTGGAGAAGTACCAATTGAAACCGACATTAGCGGAAATATATCCATCGGCATGTGAACCAAGCATACCCTGCCGGTTGTTATTTACGATTCCATCAACTTGACCATCGAGGCTGTGAAATCCAATTTCAGTAATAAGATTAAAGTTTCTGCCCAATCTCCATTCGGTTCCGATTCTCAAATTGAATTGAACAGTTGCCTTAGCTTCGACACCAGGATTGACAATATTATCAGGCCAGCTTGGATCGTAATAAACTACACCGACACCTGAAGCAAAATAAGGATTAACCGGCGAACATGGAGTAAAGTAATACATAACATCCAGGTTACCGCCAATAATTGTTGTAGACATTTCTTCTTTCATGCTGGGAACTATGGTACCGTCAGTATATTTAAATTGGTAGATACCAGATGGACCCGGTATTCTTCCCATAATGTAATGGTAGTTACCCATTAGCCGAAGCGCCACATTCTCAG
The DNA here is from genome assembly GCA_020061465.1 of Ignavibacteriales bacterium. Classification (GTDB taxonomy): domain Bacteria; phylum Bacteroidota; class Ignavibacteria; order Ignavibacteriales; family Ignavibacteriaceae; genus JAGUYG01. The sequence continues at coordinate 8,437 of JAGUYG010000059.1, read as the reverse complement.
AAAAATTTCTTTGGAGCGATAAAAACCCCCCATAGTTTTCTTCGAGCGGGCGAACATCTGTGCTGTGAAATCTCGGATATGAAAATCCAAACCCCAAACTCCAACTGTCTTTTGCTAATTGGGCGAAGGTTGATTCTGCCAGCACAAAGATCAATAAACCGCTTAAGAGCACGTGTATTTTTTTCATATTCCTCCTTATTTATAATATTAAGTTGTAAATTCCTGAAGTACAAATTTTCCGCGAAGATAAATTTAAATATTTATTTTTTATGAACTTGTTATAAAATAATAACTTATAACATAAATAAAAAGAAAATTTTATTTTTAGCTTTTGAGAAATGTCACAAAATTTTAGGGCAATTTTCTGCTGCCGGCAGATCTGGTAGAGCATTTTTGATATTGATAAAATTTATTTAATCGTTATTTTTATCGGTAAGAAAACGAACCTGTCGATTTTATGCAATTTTTTAGCAAAAACAGTCTTTTTGTGTGGAATTTCAAATTATTCCTATTATTGCTGCTGTTTCTTGCCGGGTCGATTTCCGGGCAGGAGAATTCAGAGGCATTCGATTATATAAAATTAACCGCGGAAATTACCAAAAGCAGAACCGATAATTTTTTTACTTCATTTTGGAGTATAGAACGCGGAGGAGCCGGGGAAATTGAATTTCCGTTTTATTTCGGAAGCATTAAAGCGGGGTTAATGCATATCCAATTTTATGGAAGAGAGAATAAATATCCGGATTTTGGGAGCAATTATATTTTCCTCGGCTGGGACAAAGAGCTTTTTCTGCCGTTTAATTTTTCTATTTACGCCGGAGGGAAAACTGGCTCGTTTTTGATGAACTTTCAAGATAAAAGCCTAAATGCATACGAACGAAATGAAAGTGAGTTGGCTGCAAGCATTGAAGGAAGGTTAAATCTCTATTTGACAAAAAATTTTCTCATTTACTTCTCAGCCGAGCATACGGCAATTTTTACACAAAAAAAAATTGAAATGTTTTTAGTCAAAGCCGGAATATCTATCTTAATCGATTCGCCGTATTGGCTTAAGGAATTTCTAAATTGAAAAAATTTATATATCCGCTGTTGTTTATTTTTCCGGCGTTTTCTGTAGCGCAGGATTCTACGCTCGATGCGCAATCCTCTTTTCGTCAGGTAATTACCGAAGAGATGATTAAAGATGGCGGGGCTTTCACCCTGGCAGATATTATTGCGTTATCGGATAAATGGAACCTCACAACAATTGACGGCGTTACTGCATATCTTTCCTCGAGCTATTTGTCTTTAAACAAAAATCAAAATTATACGGTTCTGTTAGACGGACAGCCGCTTAATCTAAATATTTTTGATTCATATAATCTTACGATGATTCCTGTAGCGCTAAATCAAATTGATTATGTTGAGTTGATCAACATGCCGCAAATCTATTTTGGTAATTTTACCGGTCGGGGTTTAATTCATATCCATACAAAAAAAGCTGAGAAAGGATTTTCTGTTCAAGGGATGCACAGTGTAGGTAACGAAACGGGTGATCCGGGTCCGTATAAGTTTACCGAATATTCTTCACCCAACGTTGACAAGATAAATTATATCCTTTCTCTAAGCATTGATGCGGCGGGTGCTAATTGGTATCTGAAAGGCGGAACTACTTATTCCGATAACTTTCTAACGGATCCTTCTATTAAATTTAGAATAGCAAACCTATCAACAAGTTTCAATAAAGAACGCTACAGCACATACTATGGTAAATTTGGATTTAATTTTTTAGAAAGCAAAAACGAAATTTTCTACGGAAGCTCATCGGGTTATGATTACTTTTTCTTTGCACCCCATGGAAACGAAATTCCCGTTAACCGGATTTATCGTCATGCCGGTTTAAGCGGCAGTATTAATAAAAGAGGAAATTTATCGTTGCGGTATTCGGCAGTATATTCCTTAAACAGCCTTAAGGAATGGGAGAACAAAAAAAATATTGATTTTGATTTTACCACCGAAAATTACAGTGCAACGATCGAAGGAAAACTTACAGGAAGTCGTTTTAACTTAATTGCCGGTTTGAGTTACGATTATACAAAGGGGAAACCCTTTGAGCCGCTTATTAATCCCGATTTGATTTATAAAAAAATCTATGGTGAATTTTCTTATAGGTTATCCGATAATTTCATGCAATCCTTAGGCATAATGGCTCTCGGCAGCAGCGAAATTACTTTATGGAAAGGATTCTTTGCAAATAAATGGGAAGTTATGCGCGGGCATTTTATTGAATCGAATTTTGCTTATTTCCAAAATCTATTTTCCGAGTACGACAGTTATTGGAATTGGTACTTTAGAGGCTACAATTTCTCAGAAGCACAACCACGGTTTTATCAGTTCTTTGGCGAAATAAATAACGGCAGTACATTCACTGCCGATGTAAGTTACTCTTTTAAATCGGAGAGATTCAAAGCTGCAATACAAGGAAGCTGGCGAAGTTTTATCAACCAGAACATTGAATGGCAGTTGTATTTATATCGCATTTATGAATCTACTTTTTATTCATCTCCTGTTAATATTTTTTCGGAAGCTGGTTTGGATGTTTCCGCATTTAATATTGAACTTGAGCATCATATCACTTCAACCCTTAGCCATAAAATCTTTTATAGTTTTCAAAAAGATTTGGAAGGCAGTTCCTTGTTTAAAGAGTTGTGGAAAATGTATCCGGCACACACCATAACCTACTCTGTTTTATTTAAACCGGTACCAACTTTCACACTATGGGGACGGTTGAGATACACTTCTCCTTCAAAATGGTTTTCATACAAGTATGTTTCTTCGCAATCCGGCGGATTATATAATAAAGAAATTGAATCTGGTTTGCTTCTCGATCTTTCGGCATCTAAATGGTTTTGGAACAAACGAATTTGGGGCAGCATTATCTTCAGAAATATTTTTAATCAGAATGAAAAATACCATCCGATTGGCGCCCGTTTCGATTTAAGATTTTATCTGCAAGTTCATCTTTACTTAAATTCGATTTTTATCTGAGGAAAAAGTTATGAATAAGAGATTTACTATGATACTCATAATACTAATGCTTGGAGCGGTACTGTCGAAAGCTCAGCAAGCAAACGTAAATCAATTCGCGTACGTTACTTTCTTCAACGAGGATGTGTTTGTAATTTCCAATGAAAATACTTTTCAATTAAAACGAGACGGCATGAAAAATCCCTCTGTCATTTCGATCCCGAAAGCATTCGGGAGAGAAATCTTGCATTTAGTAAAGAATTCTTCCCGCTTTGCGGGACTCCGCTCCTTCCTGCCTGCAGCAGGCATGCGAAATAACAATTTTCCTAAGGATCCTATGGATAAGTTTTTACACAAACTGGATCCCTTAAATGAGTTTTCCGGAGGATCGATTCTATTACACAGTCTCAATCCTACGATCGGGTCGAGCATCGATTACGTAGGAATCAGCTCAATATTTTCTTTAGATGATTTAAATGAGAAGACTAACCAAAATACTCCGCAGGTTGAAGAAAAAACTTTCAGCATAACTCCTGCTATTTATTATTTTCTTGGAGGGGCTGCTGCTGCGGTGATCATTTATTTCTTATTGCCTGATAGAGGTTCGGAGGCAGCAAAGACAAGCTTAACTTTCGGAATTCCTATATCACCTAATTAATGAGAGCCGATTTGAACACTATGCGAAAATATATTTTTATCTTTGTTTTAATTTTAAACAGTCAAAGTTTTGTAGAAGCCCAGCAAGGCTCTAACATTCCGCAACCTTATTATCCGCCGAATAATTCAATGTACCTGCCTACATTGAGAATGTACCTTTTATGGGAAAGCCAGCCGCAAAATAGATTCCACGTACTGCAGTATTCTTTTGACAGTCTTTTCACACCGGATGCAACGACCGAAATTCAAAATCTTGGAAGAGGCTATGGATTTATAGATACGTTATTGAACGATATTACTTACTACTGGCGCGTGAGAAGAGAGGAAGCGCAGAACGAATGGTCGGAAGTATGGAACTTCAGAACCACGCCGCTGCCGGTTGTTCCGCTTTTATTATCACCTCAAGATTCAATTCGAAATTTAGATACAACCGTAACATTGGAATGGACAAAGGACACCGTAAATATTTTTTACCGGCTTCAGCTTACTTATGATTCTACATTAGGTTTTATAGCGATAGATACAATGCTGGCACAAAACTCAATTACTTTTAACGATGTTGGTTTGAATATTAAATATTTCTGGCGGGTAAAATCATTCAATGTAGATAGTGCAGCGAGCGATTGGTCGGATATAAGCAGCTTCAAAACAAGATTAGCCGCACCGGTGCTTCAGTTTCCTGCTCAAGATTCTGTTAAAGTACCGTTAAATGTTGAGCTGCAATGGTTTGGTTCTACTGGTGCGGATACTTATTACATAAAGCTTAGTACCGATTCTTTATTTATTAGTCTTTACCTTGATACAACTACCGCTTCAGCTCATCTGCAGCTTGATTCATTAGATGCAGACACAACATTTTACTGGCGGATTTATGCTGCGAATGCAGAAGGGGACTCGAGTCACTTTTCGGAAACATTCAAATTCAAAACTATTCATCATACTTTCTTTGGACAAAGAATTTCAATTGATACGGTTAATTTGTCCGTGAAGGAAATTGATACACTTTCGGCAATTTCATTAATTAATCGTTCGAAGAGTCCTTTCAGAGTCGACTCTGTCGTAGTTACTTTGAATGATTCCATATTTTATCTTCAAGTAAAAAGTTTTGTAGTACCGCCCGACTCATCTTATAATTTCTATTTAAAATTTTATACCGATAAAGTTAAGAACGGAATTAATAAAACACGTATTCGTTTCACAAGAATTAATGAATCGGAAGGAAACGACTCGTTATCTTTCGATGCCTCGCTGTTTTTAATGAAAGCCGTGGCTGAAATTAAAGAAGATACTTTGCTCTTCGATTCTGTTAATTACAATAAGAATAGTTATAGAGATTTCTTTTTGAATAACTTTAAGGGAAACTATACACTTATTATAGATTCCATTTTTATATCCGGGAAAGATTCAGCATACTTTAATGTATTTATGAAGGTCGACAGCATATTGGGCGGCGGCTCCGGTTACTTTGCGCTTGAATTTAGACCGGAAAAATTTGGTATGAACGAAGCGGAGCTTGTAATGGAGACAAACTCGTATCCTAATAAAATTTTAAGAATTAAATTATTTGGCTCAGGAAAAGGGGGTGTTATATCCGAAACCACGATACAATCGCTTCAAGTGCTATCATCAAAGGTTTTTGAAGCGGTTACCGATAACTACGATAATTTTCTGCTTATAAATTCCGGCAGCGATAAAGCCGAAATAAAAATTAGTTTCGCAAAAAATTATTTTAAGCTTACAACCGACAGCCTCTATCATTTCTTTCTTGATTCCGGTGATTCGGTTGTTGTGCCGGTTAAATATATCATTCCGAATTTTAAGACGTTGAATTTAGATACAATAAAAATTTCGCACGATGGCTTCGGAATAAACGAATTAGAATTTGAATTGAGAGGTAGCTTCGACAGTACAAAATCCGTAACACGAATAAGAGAAAAGCTGACGATTAACGAAATGCATCTTCCCATCCCTGTTGAACAATTTAGAGTGGATTCGAGGATTGTAATAAAATTAGATACGCTTGAGTTCCGCGATTCGCCCGCACTCGATTTTAGAGTGCCGTACTTCAAAGGCGGACCGGGCGATAAGCTGTATGCGGTGCACACGGGCAAATCACGATACCTTATTTCCGAAAGCGAGATAACACACCGCGGTATAATATTTTATGGTGAACTGGTTGTGCGTAACAACGATTGGGAAGTAGTAGATTCAATTAACGTATTCAATCTTATGGACCCGCAAATAATCGTTATTAATTATACTACTCCGCAAATAATTGTGCCGCGTTCAATTCCTGCTGAGACAGCGGATAAGGCAAATACAAAATGGGTTTTCTTCGGATTTCCTTTCAGAGAAATTCCAACAGATCGGATATTCAAATTTTTCGGCGGCGTAGAAAATATGGCTGATGGCGAATGGGTGCTGTACCAATATAATCCGGCTGCACCGGGTTCGTTCTCTTTATTCAAGGCTAATTATATACAACCGAATTCAGCTTTATACTTTGTGCAAGGATTAGTTGATACTTTTATTATCAACCACACATTTGAGTATCCAGTAACGGCACGAAGATTAACCGATACGGTAATTACTGTTGAAGGTGAAGGATGGAGAACTATTTCGAGTCCGTTTACTTTTGATGTTGAAGTACAGCCGCCTGTAATGTTGAGAAGATTCGATACGGTTAATAGATCATACAGACTTACAAATACAATGAGACCCGGCGAAGGATATTTTGTTGAACCCGGAGTTAATGAAATACGCGTTAAAACTTTCGGCAAGTACTATCCGATGTTGATGCCCAAAATTATTAACGATATTGGGTGGTATCTAAGTCTAAAAGTTGAAGACAGTAAGAGTTCCGGTGAGCTTTTGTTTTCGGTAAAAAGAAATGAACAGAAATTATCACGGCAGATGAATGCCGATGAGCAGTTGGAATACTTAACCGCACCAAATTTGGAAAGAGGTTTGGAATACTACATTGTTGGAAGCGACGGCAAAAAGAAGTCAGCAGCAAGTATTGTAGTAAATCAGGACGGAGGTGAATGGGAAGCGGTAATTGTTAATTCAAGCTACGCTTCAATCGTAAAAGTTAACGCTGAAATTGCCAGCAATATACCGCAAGATTTTAATTCTACGATTATCGATTTACAAACTTTACTGCCAATCGATACTCTGATGCAAATTGAATTGGAAAAGAAAAGTGAACGAAGGCTTAAAATAATTATCGGCACAAAAGAATTTATTAATGAAAAGCTTAACTCATTAACGCAAGTGCTGCCGCAGGAATTTGCGATATCACAGAACTTCCCAAATCCGTTTAATCCGGTTACAAAAATAAAATACCAGCTTCCGAAGGATAACCACGTAACGATTAAAGTATTCAACATATTAGGCGAAGAAATTACCACGCTTGTGAACGAAAGCAAACAAACCGGTTATTACGAAATAGAATTTAACGGAAGGTCCGCCGCAGGCGGATTAGCAAGCGGTGTTTACCTTTACAGAATTGAAGCGGGTGAGTTTGTAAGCGTAAAAAAGATGGTTCTCGCAAAATAGTATGTTGGTCAATGCGTTATCGGGTCAATTAATAGCTTCGTTATTCCGTTGTTTGTAAGTTTCTATAAAAATTGAACGTATAATTGTGTATAAAATCAGTTTCATCCCAATAATTATTTTATTGTGTTGTTCAAGGATATTTAGTCAATCGAATTTAGAGAAAGTTAAATCGTTAAGAATAAATCAAAGCGAAGATACAATTACCGTGTATTATTCGAATGGATATTATCTTCGTGCTGTACAAACAAAAAACCTGCTAAAAAAATCATCTGATTATTTTGAAAACAAATTTGGAGTTAAAGAAACTTTTTCAATTGCAGTTTTAGATTCAGGTGATTGGAATAAAATTACCGAAATTCCGTACGGTCTTCCGTTTGTCTCCGGTCCCCCATACATCGTTTGCATTCCTGCTTCTTCCGATAATGAACTTGGAAAAATTATTAAAGAATCGATTTCCGGTTATAATTTAAACGAACGATATTCTATAGAGAATGATGAAATCATAAATCTGTTTATCTCACTAATCGGTTTTCATGAGTTAGGACATATCTATTCTAAAGCATACGGATTGAAGTTCCCCAATAAATGGACTTTTGAATTTGCCGCAACCTACTTTGCTTATCGCTTCTTATTTGATGATAATCCATCGGACTGCCAAATCTGGGAAAAGGTAGCTGAAATATTAATCGAAGAGATAAAGCCTATTCATACAAGTCTAAGCGATTTTGAAAAGCTTTATGTGCGTGTCGGAGTAGAAAATTATGCATGGTATCAGGCAGTTTTTCTTCTGCGGGCAGCAGAAGTAAACGCTGAAAATGGACACGAATTCATTAAAGAGTTATTAAAGGTTAATTTAACCAACTCAAGCAATTATTATTCTTTAGATATTTTGGAGAAAATTAATCCAGGCTTTTTAGCCTGGGCACAAATGTTTAAACTAATAGAGTAAAATCTAAATCGTTTCTATTCTTATTTGGTTCTATCCATCGCTTATCGATGCGATTAATAAATTAAATAAGGGGTAATCAAATGCAAATTCCATTTACAGTTGAACAGTTTCTTAATGTGTTCAAGAATTACAACGAAAGTGTTTTTCCGGCTCAGATAGTCTTCAACCTACTAGTGTCACGTCATACTTGTAATGTCGTATAATATTTAGTAAATTACTCCATCAAAAATTATTGATGGAGTTTCAATGAAAAAGTATAAAGTTACT
>JAGUYG010000019.1 GCA_020061465.1 Ignavibacteriales bacterium | reverse complement strand
TCGATGATTTTGTATTGGAACAGAGTGATCCGAATTCGTCAATTCGATTTATATGAAATATTTGAAATTACGAGCGTAGAGACGGGGCATGCCCCGTCTCTACAACTGTATAACACGTAACTAACTTATATAGTTTGATAATAATTTCAAAAATTTTTTTAGGAATTTTGCGTAAGGTGAGTTAATTAGTACATTACACATAAAATGTAAATAAGCATTCATCCCCGAATTAAGTGAATCTATTATATTTGGATTAATCAGTAGAGGTTGTTATATGAGCACTTACAAAGTCTCAATAGTGATTGAGAAAGATAAAGACGGTTACTTTGCTTTTTGTCCGGACCTTCAGGGATGTTATACACAGGGTACTAACTTTGAGGAAACGATGCGGAATATAGAAGATGCCGTACGACTTCACATCGCAGATAGAATAGAAACCGGTGAAGAAATTCCTAGGTTAGAATTTATAAGTCTAACTTCCATGGAAATTGTAGTGTGAGTGAAAAACAGCCGCATGTTACGGCATTGGCCGTTATTAAAGTTCTAGAAAAATTGGATTATCATCTTTCACGTCAAAGCGAAAGCCATAGAATCTATAAAAACAACTCTGGTAAAAGAACCACTGTTCCTTTTCATCCCGGAGTAATTCTTCATCCAAAGGTTTTAAAAATATACTAAAGGATATCAACTTATCAATCAACGAATTTAAAAAATTGCTTTAGAATAGCTTAATAGATTTACTACTAAGGTATTATTAATGACAAGACCATAATAAAAAACAAAAACTTAATACAAAATATTTTTGGGGATAAAGTTAATCTGTTCTTGAAAGATGAATTGTTATAACCTTTAATTATTGCGTAGCCCCGTGTCAAAAACTAAAATAAAATACGTCTGCTCAAATTGCGGATATGAATCGCTTCGATGGATCGGCAAATGCCCCGAGTGCGAAAGCTGGAATTCCTTTACCGAAGAGCTGATCGAAATTTCAAAACGGAAACCTGCACCATACAAGGGCACAATAATCGCAAAAAAAATATCCGAAATAACAGCCGAGAGCGAAGATAGAATAAAAACCGGACTGCATGAATTTGATAGAGTATTAGGCGGAGGTATGATGCCCGGCTCGGTTGTTCTAATAGGCGGAGACCCCGGCATCGGTAAATCAACTCTAATAATGCAGGCTTCTTCACGAATTCAAAAAACCGTTCTTTATGTAACCGGCGAAGAATCCGAAAAACAAATTAAACTGCGCTCATCCCGCTTAAAAATAAAAAATGAAAATTTGTACGTCTTAGCCGAAACCGATCTTAACGCCGTCATTTCGGTGATAAGAAATTTAAAGCCGGCTGCCGTAATAATTGATTCCATTCAAACAACTTACCGAAGCGAATTTGATAACTCCGCAGGCACTGTAACTCAAATAAGAGAATGCACAGCCTTGCTGATGGACGAGGCAAAGAAGAATCATTTCTGTGTTATACTGATCGGGCATGTTACTAAAGAAGGAATGATTGCCGGTCCGAAAGTGCTTGAACATATCGTCGATACGGTTTTGCAATTTGAAGGCGACTCTCACTATGCATTCAGAATTTTACGCGCACAAAAGAACCGCTTCGGAAATACAAATGAAATAGGAATATTTGAAATGCGCGAAGACGGCTTGAGAGAAGTTAAAAATCCCAGCGAGCTTTTTTTGAGCGAACGCGACAATAAAGCTTCAGGTTCGGTAGTCACTACAACTATTGAAGGAAGCCGACCGATTCTTCTTGAAGTGCAGGCATTAGTTACACCCTCAAGTTTTGGATATCCGCAAAGAATAACAACAGGCTTCGATCAAAGAAGATTATCGATACTCTTAGCTGTATTGGAAAAAAGAGGAAATTACAGACTATCAGCCAACAATGTGTTTTTAAATATGGCGGGAGGTTTAAAAATAACCGAACCTGCAGTAGACCTTGCTGTCTGCTGCAGCATTGTATCGAGCTTGCAAGACCGCCAAATAGATCCAGCAACTGTGGTTATCGGCGAGGTTGGTTTAGGCGGTGAGGTGAGAAGCGTTAGTCAAATTGAAAAGCGAATACAGGAAGCAGCTAAAATTGGATTTAAGCGAGTATTTATCCCGCGCAATAATCTAAAAAGCCTTAGCAATATTAGCACTATAAAAATAATTGATGTTGAAAATATCTTTGAAGCGATCACTCTTGCCTTAGAATAATTGCAATATTTATTCATATCTCTCTAAATGAATATTCACTTGTCCTCCCGCACTCATTACCCGTCACTTTTCCTGAAGGTTCAAATAGTTCGAAAACGTTCAATTTTGAACTGTTTTGGCAAAAATTAATTTTGTTTTTAAGAATAATACTTCTATCTTAGCACACGGTTTTTCGAAACCGGGTTTTTTTTCATTATTTTTTTCAGAGGTAAGTTCGTGAGTACTAAACTTTTTGTGGGAAGTCTCCCATGGGCAGTAAGCGACGACACATTAAAAGCGGCTTTTGAACCGCATGGCAAAGTCGTTTCTGCAAAGGTGGTTACCGATCGGCAGACCGGTAGATCTAGAGGATTTGGATTCGTAGAAATGGAGAACGAATCCGACGCAAGTAAAGCTATTGAGGCTCTTAATGGTTCTGAGTTAGACGGCAGAAATATTATAGTTAGCGAAGCAAAACCAAAGAGTTAAAAAATATTTGGTACACTTGCAGTTTCCAGGCGCTCTTTCGAGCGCTTTTTAATTTTAAATCAACCGTTATCCCCGTTAAAACGCAAAACTGTTTAATCCGATTCTGAAATTATTTTCACCGCGGTGAGTTAATTTCCATGCAAACTCAACTTGCATTGGCAGCAAAATATGACCCAACCCGAAGCCAATCTCAAAAAACGGTTTCTTAAATTCATTTACTTCAACAGGAATGAATGTTAGAGTTTTGCTTTCGGCTTCGGAGATTGCCGCATTAAAAAATGTGCTCAATTGAATTTCCCATTTTTTCAAGCCGGGTATATTTAATAACTTAAAAATTTCATCGCGAAAATTATATTTTAAATTTAATGCCGTAACATTGCTGCCTATTACTTCGTTAACAAGTAAAGTTCTGAAAGAATAATTCTTTGATGTTAAGTTGATATTACCGGGCAGCGAGTACATAAATTGATAAGGCAGTTCCCCGATTGTGTGCTTGTTAAAAAAGCGAAAACTTAAACCGGTAGAATTAAATCCTTTCAAAAAGCCGTTAGCTGCGATCGTAAATGTTGTGAAGTCCGTACTGCTATTTAAGAATTCTTTTCGGGAAATTTGAGCGCTGCCGGAAAATATAACATAACTTCTTCCTTGACTTGTCCTTCTTCGGAAAAACCCGTCTTCGATATAATTTCTGAAATCTAAAATAAAACCGGCTGTGAAGGCATTTATATCAACTTTATTGATAGATTGATTAATGCGGTAGGTTTTATCTTTAGAGAAGAAAGAGAAATCAGACTTGTTCACTGCGCTTCTATCTCTGCGGTTTAAAATACCGGCACTTAAATTAAGAACAGGTAAAACCTCGCTGCTTACGAAAAGATTAACTCCCTTTGAATAATAATAATCTCTGAACTCATATTTTGAAAGAAGTGCGAGCAGCGTTGCGGTAAGTTCATTATAATTTTCCGATTCATCAAAAAGAATTTTAGTTTTATCAAATAGCTCGAAGCTAATCTTATGTGTTCTGTACTCACCCATTAAATATTCAGACGAAAAGTTGTATTTGAATTTCTTATCCGAAAATCCATAATTGAAAGAAAGCGAAGAGTTCAACCTTTTGTTAAGCAAAGAAGAAACGTAAATTCCAAAATCGATGGAATGTCCTTCAATACGATTGAAATGATACATAGCCGGCGGGGCACTTACTGAAATATTTTCAGATATGTTAAGCCTTGTCGATAATATAGAGAAGTTATCCCACACCGAAACCGGCAGTGCGCTTATGCTGTCGATTCTTTTATATGCCAATTCCTCCTCGAATGTGTTGGGAATGGTTTGCTGCATTTTCCAGTAAACCGGGTCTTTGTTATCGGCATCCGGTAAAACTTTTACGATGGCTTTGTCAAAAAAGCCGTCGTCAATCCGCGGATTAATTTTATAATCGTATAAGATGGTGCTCAATTCAAATCCAAATTTTGCCAGACTTAAGACATTCGCATTAACGAATAGCCGGTAATCAGCCGGCATAAAAAAATCTTCGCCGTAAAGAGCAAATTGCTGCATAACATTAATCGAATCAAAGATGCCGCCGGTGTTTGCAGCACGGTTTACCTGAAGATATACCTTAATTAAATCGAATGTGCCGTCAACTATAAATATGCTTCCGATGAAGCCGGGATATGAATTATTTTCAGGCTGCATGTAAATTTCATAAACCGTATTGGAATCGACTGCGGTTGTGCTTTTAACGTAATAGAAATAATAATCAAGTGCATTTTCAGCTAATGGACCCGGAATTCTATTGCCTAAAAAATTTACTTCTCAGATCCTTTTTAATTTTGAATAAATATATCGTTTCCTTAAACAAAAATTTTATTGAGTAATCCCCCTAAATCGATTATGTTTACCGGCAAACATCGATCATTGTAGATGAAATTACTTCTCAACATATTCATTCTAATTTTTTGTTTCATTAGCTCAAACGCTTCGGCACAGGATTCTTCTTTGCATACTAAATCATTATCATCCATTCTAATTGACGATCTTACGATTTTCGGTGATGATGCACTTTCTTACTTTACTTCACCAGCAAGGTTTTCGGGGCAAGATTGGCTTCTAACAGCAGGTTTAACCGGTGCAGCCTTGCTGTTAATCCAATATGCCGACGAACCCGTAAGAGAAAATCTTGGACGCAATACCATTAACACTTTAAATAATGACTTCTGGGATTTCCCGACTTCATACGGAATTGTTACTTATGCAAACATTTTTAGCCTTGGTCTTTATACCCTCGGCTTATTTTCGCAGGATGATGAAATTCGCATAATAGGCAGAATGTTATTTGAAAGTATTTCCATCTCAGGGATTGCCGTAATGGCAGCCCGTTACGCCGCCGGAAGAATTCGTCCTTATTACGAACAAGGCGTCTGGGCTTTTGAGGGCTTTCAAACCAGCAACGAATATCAATCTTTTCCATCCGGACACACCACAGTTGCATTTGCATTATCCACAGTGCTGGCTGAAAGGTTGAATAGCATTTGGGCAAGAATCGGATTTTACGGACTTGCATCTTTAACCGCTTACGCAAGGGTGTTAAACAATCAGCATTGGTTTTCGGACGTGGTGATAGGGGCGCTGTTGGGGTTAAGCAGCGGGCTTCACGTGGTTTACAACGAACCAAAAGGAATTGAAAAGGAATCGATAAAAGTCTCTCTTTATCCTAGCTCAAAAGGAGTTGGTATTTTCATCTTGTTTTAATCTTGCTGGTGATTTTGTTTGCATATAAAAAAGTATGATTTTCTTTTTTTCTAAAATTATCTAATTTGCGCACGTTGTTTTTTAAATCAGGATATAACATGAATCCGCTAATTGAAGAAGCTTCTCAGTTTGTTTTAAAATTGTACCGCGAAAAACTTTCTGCCGGCTGTGTTTACCACGATAGCGCACATACGGAGGAAGTGGTTAAAGTTGCCGAAGATATAGGCAAGAACTCCGGCTTGACAGAGGAGGAAATGGAAATTCTTTTACTTGCGGCATGGTTTCATGATGTGGGAGTTATTGATAATTGCGTGAACCATGAAACGAGAAGTGCTGAGATATGCAAGGAATTTCTGAAAAGAAAAAATTATCCCGCCAACAAAATTGAGAAGGCAGTTTCTTTAATAATGGTAACACAGATACCACAAAAGCCTTCTAACCTAATCGAGCAGGTACTGTGCGATGCCGATCTTGCTCATATAGGTCAAAAAGGATTTAATACAAAATCGCAGCTTTTAAGAACCGAATGGGAAAAAGTGTTAGGCAAAACTTATTCCGATTTTGATTGGCTCAGAACTACGATCGATTTTATATCGCAAAATAAATTTTACACGGAATATGCTAAAAGCAGGTTTGAAGAGCAGCGGATAAACAACCTTGCGAAGTTTCAAAAAAAATTGCGAAAGCTTATAGATGAATCGCCTGAAGCCCCGGATAAATTAAAGATACAAACCGATGAGCAAACTGCTGTTCCGCAAAAAATAAAAGATATACCGCGCGGCGTAGAAACAATGTTCCGCAATACTATCCGAACTCACGTTGAATTCAGCGGACTTGCGGATAACAAAGCAAACATAATGCTCAGTGTTAATACGCTTTTACTAACATTAATATTTGCCTTCCTTGCAAGAAAACTTGGCGCTAATCCGCACTTAGTTATTCCTACTGTCATCATAACATTGGTAAGCCTAACTACATTAATTTTAGCGGTGCTGGTAACACGCCCCAAAATTACCTCCGGCACTTTTACTTATGAAGACATAAAAGAGAAAAAGGCAAATCTACTTTTCTTCGGTAATTTTTATAATATGACCTTGAAAGATTTTCAATGGGGAATGTCTGAAATGATTAACGACAAAGATTATCTCTATGGAAGCATGATTAAAGACCTCTATTTTTTAGGACAGGTGTTAGGACAAAAGTTTAAATATTTGCGGATATGTTACAACATTTTTATGTACGGATTAATCATCTCGATTATCGCTTTTACTATTGCGATTATTCTTCATCCCGATGTAACAGATTTAGGTATCTAGTGTAAAATACTTAATGAATGAGAGGAATTACGAAATTGAAAAACCTCATACTAGTTCGTCACGCTAAATCAAGCTGGAAGGACGAAACGTTAAAAGATATCGACCGCCCGCTGAATAAACGCGGAAAAAGAGATGCGCCGTTTATGGGAAAGCTATCGAAAAAGTTAGGTATAAAGCCGCAGTTAATGATCACAAGTCCCGCCGAACGTACTTACTCGACCGCAAAAATTTTTGCTGATGAATTGAATTACGATATTGATAAAATTGAAGTTAATAAAAATTTGTACCTTGCCGATTCTGACGAGATGATAGATGTAATTAAAAATCTAAATGAAAATTATTCGGTTGTTTTGTTGTTCGGGCATAATCCGGGTTTAACCGACTTATCAAATGTTTTAACCGATGAAGAGATAGAAAATATACCAACATGCGGTGTGGTTTCTTTAACTTTGCAGGCTGATAAATGGAATGAGATTAAGGCGGGAAGCTGCACTTTAAATTATTTCGAGTTTCCTAAGAAATATTTTTAATAAACTAATCCGGCTTTTTACTTCCGATGGATAAGAAACTTTACTTCAACAGGGAATTAAGCTGGCTGTCGTTTAATTACAGGGTGCTTCAAGAAGCCAATGATCCCTCCGTTCCTCTTTATGAAAGAATTAAATTTCTGGCGATTTTTTCATCCAACCTTGACGAATTTTTTCGCGTCCGTGTTGCTTCGCTTAGAAGCCTTTTTAATTTAAAGTGGAAGACACGCGCAAAATTAAAATTTGAACCTGCAGAATTGTTAAAAAGAATCCATTCAACTGTAAACAAGCAGCAGAGGGAATTCGGTGAGATAATTCGCAAAGAGATAATACCTCAATTAAATTTGCATAATGTTTTTTTGATTGACGATACATCCGCATCCGATGCACAAAAGATTTTCGCTCAGGAATATTTCAATGAAAATGTTCTCCCGCATATTCAGCCTGTATTAATTGTTAACAAAAAATTTACGCTGTTTTTGAACAATAGATCGATATATCTTGCAGTGAGGTTATTGCCTGTCTCGAAAAAGAAAGTATTAGATAAAAACCAAACCGGCACAAAGCGATTTAAATACGCAATGCTCGAAATTCCCTCGGAAAAGCTTCCCCGATTTATCCGGTTTCCATCCGACGACGATAATTATTTTGTGATGTTTCTTGACGACTTGATAAGAATAAATCTGCAATTAATTTTCCCGGGTTATTCAGTGTCCGAGTCATACTCGGTTAAACTAACCCGCGATGCCGAGCTTTATATCGACGATGAGTTTACAGGCAATTTGCTTCAAAAGATTAAGAAGTCGTTATCCAAAAGGAAAACAGGTGCACCGAGTCGCTTTTTGTACGATGAAAAAATGCCGAAAGAATTTTTGACGATACTCCGGCAAACGTTAGGTTTAAAAAAAGAAGACTTAATTCCCGGAGGACGGTATCATAACTACCACGATTTTTTTTCTTTCCCTAATCCCGGAATTAAAGAGCTTGAATATCCCGAAATGCTTCCGCTTAAATGTCCGGAATTAGAAACCGGCGAATCGATTTTTCAAATTATAACTCAAAGGGATGTTTTAATTCACTACCCATATCATTCATTTGAGTATGTTATAAAATTTTTAGAAGAAGCCGCAGCAGACGATCAAACCGAATCGATTAAAATTACTCTTTACAGAACAGGCACAAAATCGCGCATCATAAAAGCTTTGTGCAGTGCTGCAGCAAGCGGGAAAAAAGTAACTGCATTTGTTGAAGTAAAGGCAAGGTTCGATGAGGAGCTGAATTTCGTTAACGCAGAAGAACTTGAACATGCCGGCGTTAAAGTTCTTTACAGCTTCCCGGGTTTGAAGGTTCATTCTAAGATTTGCTTAATCAGCCGTATCGAAGACGGCAATAAAAAATATTACGCATATCTCTCAACGGGAAATTTTAACGAGAAGACTGCGAAGATATACAGCGATATCGGATTATTCACTTCGAACAATAGCATTATTGATGAGCTTCGGTTGATTTTCAACTTCCTTTCAAAAAAAACCTATAAGGTTAAGTTTAAGAATACCTTTACAGCTCCCTTTAATTTGCGAAGCGGACTGAGTTCACTTATCGATAACGAAATTCTTGCCGCAAGAGAAGGAAAAAAAGCTTCGATAATACTTAAGCTCAATTCTCTTGAGGATAGAAAAATAATTAAGAAGTTGTATGAAGCATCTACATTTTTTCCAAGACTTCACTTGGAAAAAAATCTAAAGGAAAAATCACAAATCACAAATTACAAATCACAAATAATTATCAATGACCAAATTTTCAAATTCTAAACATAAGTCGGTGCCTTGTTTTGGTTATTTAAATTTAGAATTTGGAGTCTATTTGATTTTTGGGATTTGTATTTTGATGCTTTATCATCGACAACATGTTGGTAAGTTTTATTTTTTAAGAGCCTAAAGCAGGTGTAAAAATAGTTATAATCGTTAGAGGTATTTGCTGCTTAATTCCCGGTATTAAGGGGCTAAGCAGCAATATAAAAGTTAGAAGCATTGTTGATAGATTTTTAGAGCATACAAGGATTTTTATTTTTCACAATGGGGGTGATGAGAAAATATTTCTTTCTTCTGCCGATTGGATGACAAGAAATTTAGACCGCCGTATTGAATTGTGTTTTCCTGTTGTTGACACCGGCATAAAAAATATTTTAAAGGATATTGTTTCGCTTCAGCTTAATGATAACGTTAAAGCGAGAATAATTAACAAGACGCAAAGTAATCCCTTTGTTCGATCAAAAAAGAAAAAAGCTATGCGTTCGCAGAATGATATCTATGACTATTTTTTAACGAAGGTTAGCGGTAATAATAATCAAAACGTCAGCAATGCGTTAGATAAATGATGAAACCGGTTTACAAAATAATTATTTCTTTTCTGTTCCTTATTAATCCCCTGATACAGCCGCAGGATTTTAGCGATTCAATTTATCAATCCTCGGAAAAGAAAATTGTAATACCGGGTGAGCGATACAAATCAGGTTGGCTGCACAACTTTCTCTTCGGAAAACATTGGCGGGATTTATGGACAACACCTTTAGAGGTTGAAGTACTCGATTTGAATAAATACGGCGGAGGCTTAATCCCCATGCAAAAAGGCGGCGGACTCCAAACCAAATCGCTTCGATTTAAAGGAAACGATGGATTTATTTGGAAGTTCAGATCGCTTGACAAAGACCCCACTAAAGTTCTTCCCGACGAACTGCAAAAATCATTGGTTGCAGATATAATACAGGATCAAATCAGCTCCGCACATCCATTAGCTCCGATGATAGTTTCTCCTTTACTTAATGCGGTTGATGTCCTTCAAGCCGTTCCGAAACTCGTTTTCTTGCCCGAAGATGAGCAGCTTGGTGAATTCAGAGAGGAATTTGGCGGCTTGTTAGGTTTTATCGAAATTCATCCCGATGAAGGCGATGAAGAAGATGTCCCGGGATTCGATGAAGCGGAAAAAATTATCGGCACTTTTAAGCTGATGCAGCGGCTTGAGGATAAAAGAGATGAAAAGGTTGACGCAAAAGATTTTCTTAAAGCAAGGTTGATTGATATTTTTTTAGGCGATTGGGATAGACACACAGATCAATGGCGCTGGGCAAAATATATAAAAAATAACAGCGAGTATTGGCGACCTATTCCACGGGATAGAGATCAGGCTTTTGCCAAATTCGATGGCTTAGGTCCATCGCTTGCCGAATATTATGTTCCACAGCTTGTTCACTTTGGATATTCTTATCCAAATATTAAATCCATCACCTGGAGCGGAAGATTCCTTGACAGGCGTTATCTAACTGAATTGGATAAAACTGTTTGGGATTCGGTAACAGCATTTGTGCAAAGCAGATTAACCGACAGTGTAATTAAACATTCGATTCGTTCCATGCCTAAAAATTATTACGATAAAGCTGGCAGCGAAATGCTTGCCAAGCTGAAAGCGCGAAGAAATCTGCTTAATGAAATTTCGGAAGATTATTATCGCTTAATTAACGGGGTTGTTAACATATACGGAACTAATAAAGATGATTACCTCGAAGTTAACCGGCTTGATAACAAACAAACTGAAGTAAAATTATTTAAGAGAAATAAAGAATCCGGCTTAAAAACCGGCGAACCTATTTATCAAAAGATTTTTGATAACTGCATTACTAAAGAGTTAAGAATCTATCTTCTTGACGGGGACGATTTAACGGCAGTTAAAGGAGATGTCAGTTCGGGTCTTCTTCTCAGAGTAATCGGCGGAGACGGCAAAGACGAATTTATCGACAGTTCTATTGTTCGCGGATGTTTTCTTTTTTTCACTCCCATTCCTTTTGCTGAAACAAAGAATGAATTTTACGACAGCGGCAAAAAAAGTATATTTCACACAGGTCCTTCAAGCTCAATTGATCAAACTGAAATACCTGAACCTAAAGATGAATTTGAAAAATTCGAACCGCAGCAAAACGACAGAGGGTATGAATGGCTGCTCCATCCTTTGCTGCAGTACGATACCGATAACGGGTTGAACATTGGCGGTGGAGTTACATACTCAAAATATAATTTTAGAGCAGTACCATTCGAGTATCAAATGGTAATTGATGCTTCTTATGCAACAAAACCTAACAGCTATAATTTTTATTACGAAGGAACTTTTAACTCAATTATTCCTCCTCTTTCAGTTGAAATAGAAGCGCTAAAATCCAGGCTAAGCCTTACAAATTATTACGGCTTCGGCAATGAAACTATTTTTGATAAAGAATCAGCAGAGGGAGATTATTACAGATTAAAACAAGAACTTATTGAGATAAAGCCTGCGATAAGATATGACTTTGGCAAGAATAATTTTTTTCGCTTTGGTATTTCATATAACGCTTCGGAAATATCTTTAATCACTCCTGCTTTGTTAGATAAGTTTGAGCATCCCGATTACGGACTGGGCAAATTCAAATTATTTGGTGCACATACATCTTTTAATTTTGATCATCGGGATAATGCAAAAAATCCGATGAAAGGATTTTATCTTCATATCGGAGGTTCGGTTTATCCAAAAACTTTAGATAATGATGAAACATTTTACAAATCGCAATTTGATGTTCGAGGCTATTTAACAACTTCTGCACTAACACAAACTACTTTTGCAATTAGAGTTGGCGGAGGAAAAGTTTGGGGAAAATATCCATTCTTCAAAGCAGAATTTTTAGGCGGCATTGCAAATTTGCGCGGCTACAGGCGTGAAAGATTTTCAGGTGACGCATCTTTATTTACACAAGCCGAAATAAGATTTTACTTAACCGATTGGAAGATTATAATACCAGGCAAATTGGGTTTATTACTTTTTGCCGAAATGGGACGCGTTTATACCAACATTAATCCATCAAAAAAATGGCATCCCTCTTACGGAGCGGGTTTGTGGGCGTCGTATTTGGACAGACAATTGAATCTCAGTTTTTTAGCAGCAGGTTCCCCCGAAACAATATCAATCGCATTTATAACTTCGATGGCTTTTTAAGCAAAAGAATAAAGTGCAAACCCCTATATGTTTTTTGTTTAATAGTATGTAAAGAAAAATTATATTTTTTAGACCACAGCTTTACACAAAATTACTTCAATTATTTTTAGACAGTTGTGTTGTTACTTAATTTCATTTAATCATTGAAAATAGTTCGTGCAGTTCGTCATTTTCATTTACTACTTTTACGGCAATACGGATGCTTCCGTTTTTCAAATAATCTAACTGCATAAAACCCGGTTTCACATCGGAAAATGTTAATCTCTCTGAATTTGTAAGATATTCACGATGGTATGAAGTTCCGCTGCCGCTGATTAAGTATAAATTTTCGTTTAATCCGTTTATAACCTGCAGCGAATGCTCGTGTCCCGATACATAAATTATGTTTGCATGTTTTTTAATAAGCGATTCAATGCGCGACTTCATCACTTTATAATAAGAGCTTGACATATCCTGTTCGGTTACACCAAGATTCCTTGCTAATGGATAAAGCGAACCGATTATCGGCAGAGGTATCCACAGGTATTTGTTAAAATATGTTAAAGGAAACATGTGCGCTCTAAAACTAAAGTATCCGCCGTGCGAACCAAATGTTTCCAGCGGATGATGTGCTGCTATTAAAACCTGCTTATTCCCTGCCGAGCTTATCGACCGGTCTAATGAATCGATCACCAAATCAACCGAAGCAGGAAAACAGTCGCTATTATTCTCATTAGGTTTTTCGTATTTATGCAAAAACCACTGTGTATCGAGAATTATTATTCTTAAGTAGCCTCCTATATCAATCACTTCCGGTCCGGGACATCCGTCTTCAGGCAAAAATTTAATTTTAGGATCGGATAATGATTTGATGTAAGCACTCTGATTTTTTACTTTTTGCCAGCCGTCTTTACCAAATTTATCCCAATCGTGATTGCCTGGAAGGAAAATACCTCTTGCATTGCTTTGCTTCATTACGTTAATCTGCTCGTTCAATTTACGTTCCTCCTTTTTACGTGCTGGACTTTCAAAATTCGATAAACCGGCAGGATAAATATTATCGCCCAAAAACATTACAAGAGTTTTATCAGGAATTTGTTCTGCTGTTTTCTGTAATTCTCTGAGAACTGGTTCTTGTTTTACGAAAGAAGGATTGCCCGCATCGCCGATAAGAAGGAGTCTTACAGCAATTTGTTCATCCTCTGTAGGAGGAACATTGTAGGCAGTAAGGCTTCTGTTAAAGTACGGCTGTGTAGAACAGCCGAGGAAGAGGCTAAATGTTATTAAAAGAATCAAGTACAACAAATAGCAATTACGAAATACCATAATAAATAAATTTTTAATTGATGAGATTTATTAACTTCAATCAACGTCGGTCAATTACAGTTTTTGGTTTATTAGACATTCCGTTGTTTACAAATTCATATATACCAATCTTATTTCTTTAGAGATGTAAGACTTAAACATTCTTAACGAAGGTCTTCTCCTAAAATAGAATAAATGACTTATTGAATTTGAATCGGACGAACCGAAATTCTTTATTGGAATATTATTGTTTGACATCGACGATATAATCTTCACCCACTTATCCTCTAAATTAATCGGGAAACTAGTAAACCATATTTCTTTAATGTCGGTGTGCTTGAGCAAATAATCTATATGCCAATAACATTTCTTTTCTTTTTTTAGATGTCGTTTTAATCTAGCAGATAATCCTCCCGAACCGAATGCGCTTCCGACGTAAATGTACCAGCCGGGTTTTAATTTCATCCTGCCGAGCCTGCCAATCGGAATAGATTTCTTCGATGACGAAAATATTACCAGAATGTAAGTGCCTTTTTTATTTACAAATTTATTTAAATGCTCGCTCATTTCGATATGTCAAATATAATCGGTGCGGCAGCCGCAGTAAAGAACGTTACGGCAGGCTTCAGGTTGGATAAACATCATTCCACGCAAAATTAATTGGTGGTTTAATTTTTAGTATACAAGTTGACCGATGGTCGACTTTTAACTTAATTTTTAAACCAACAAAGAAAAGCGAGTTTTTTATCTAAGATATTTTAATCATGCTCATTAAAGAGAATTATTAACTCACCTTACGCAAGTGAGTCGAAAACCTCCGAGGTTTTGGCAATCGATATTTTCAGAAACTTATTTATTGGTTGAAAATCGATAATATTCTTGTAAAATATTTTATTGAAACCTCGGAGGTTTATGATGCTGCGTAACGTGAGTTATTAATTTTATTTTTCCATTACCCTTCGCCGTCAAACAGATTTTTACTAATTTTGATTCAAAAGAAACCATCAAGTAGAAAAATAATTGACTGATATTTTATCCGCCCTTCTTTTATTTGTAATCGGTGCAGTTGCCGCTGTAATGAACGTTATGGCAGGCGGAGGCTCGGTGCTTACATTACCTGCATTAATTTTTCTTGGACTTGACTCTTCTGTAGCTAACGGAACTAACAGAGTTGCAATTATTACTCAAAATGTTTCGGCTATTTATTCCTTCAAAAGAGAAAATCACTTTGCTTTTAAATTGAGTCTTAAGTTATCGTTATGGACACTGCCCGGTGCAATTGCAGGTGCATTTACGGCAGTAAAAATAAGCGATGAGCTTTTTCAAACAATTCTCGGTATTATAATGATCGGCATCGTTATTTCGATGCTGCTTCCTTCTCCGAAACATACGCCAGGTGTTGAGCCGGAGAAAAATTCATGGATGGTTTATGTATCGATGCTGTTCATAGGTTTTTACGGAGGATTTTTGCAGGTGGGTGTTGGATTTTTAATAATGGCGGCATTTCATTATTTAATGCACCTTAACTTAGTGCGAATTAATATGCACAAAGTATTTATAGTATTTGTATTCACTGTTCCCGCTTTGATTATTTTTATATTAACAAACAACGTCGATTGGAAACTTGGGATAAGTCTTGCCGCCGGAAATGCAACAGGCGGATGGTGGGCTGCTAAGTTATCGGTTAAAAAGGGAGAACGTATGATCAAAGTTGTTTTAATAGCAGCCGTTTTAATTATGTCTCTCAAACTGCTAAATGTTTTTTAGCGGATAATCAGTCAAATCAGAAAGATATTTCTACGGAAAGAAAAATGAACGAAAAACAGAACGACAGCCCCGCAATCAAAAATGTAATTAAGCAAACGATAAGCGAAATCACTCAACCATTTAAAGATTTGCTTCAAGCATCGCGTGCACTTTGGGGTGTAAACCTTGCCTATTTTTTAGAAGGTATGAATTACTTCGGAATGGTCGGGCTGCTTGCAATATTTTTCAAT
Organism: Ignavibacteriales bacterium; assembly: GCA_020061465.1. Taxonomy (GTDB): domain Bacteria; phylum Bacteroidota; class Ignavibacteria; order Ignavibacteriales; family Ignavibacteriaceae; genus JAGUYG01. Next base: position 15,885 of record JAGUYG010000019.1, on the reverse strand, counting down.
GAATATATCGGACTGAATGATATTAATGCAGGACAGATGGTTGGAATTTTGACCGCCGGTATTACATTAGCAATGCTTTTCCTTGGCGCAACAGTCGATTTATTAGGTGTTCGGCGCGCTTTAATTATTGCTTTGTCGTTAATGCTAATCGGAAGAATTTTAATACCGCTTAGTCCCGAATTAGGCACCACCGGTTTGTGGTCATCTGCGCATTTACTTGCCTTAATCGGAATTTTTTGGCTCATACTTGGCAACGGAATTTTCCAACCGGCTACTTACGCCGGAATAAAAAAGTTCACTACCGAGAAAACTGCAGCCATGGGTTACGCTATGCTTTACGCATTGATGAACCTTGGTGCTTTTATGCCCGGACTTATTTCCCCTCCCATCAGAAAGGCTTTCGGTATCACAGGTGTTTACTGGGTTTACGCCGGTCTTACTGTGGTAGGAATAATTCTAATTGCAATCATCCTTTCGAAAAAAGCTGTGGCGCAGGCTTCAGTAAATCTGAATCAAGATAAAAAGGATGAGTTAAATGAAATCGATAGCTTAACATTTAAAGAAAAGTTGAAATATTATATAAAGAATTTTCCGTTTACCGATTTAAGATTTCTATTCTTCATATTCATCTTAATTCCGGTTCAAACACTTTTTGCACACAACTGGCTTACTCTTCCGCAGTACTGCAACAGGGCATTTACGGGTTTTGTAAGCGATAACTTTGAACTGTTTGTCAATTTCAATCCGCTGCTAATATTTATTTTAGCTCCGGTTGTTACAGCATTAACATCTAAAAAGAACGCTTATAAGATGATGATTATCGGTACGTTTGTAATGGCATCTCCGACATTTTTATTAACACTCGGTCCAAACATCTTTACACTTTTTGCTTTTTTAGTTATAATGACAATCGGTGAAGCGATGTGGCAGCCGCGCTTCCTTCAATGGATTGCAGAAATAGCGCCGAAGGGCATGACGGGAATCTATATGGGAATCGGGCAGTTTCCATGGTTCTTAACAAAAATAATAACAAGTCTTTACTCGGGATGGTTTTTAATGAATTACTGTCCGGAAGATGTTCTTCCTTCAGAAATGAACACAGAGGTGATGTGGCTGTTTTATGGTTTAATAGCTATTATTAGTCCGGTTGCATTACTGCTTGCTAAAAAATGGATGTTAAAAGGATTTAAAACAAAAGCGGAGAACTGATGAAAAGAAAAATTTTAATTCTGATTCAAATACTTGCCGGATGTCTGTTTATATTTTCGGGCGTGGCAAAACTTACACCTATCGAAACTTTTGAGCAGATTTTAGTTAGACAAGGCTTAGCAAGCTGGGAAAGCGTGGTTTATTTATCTCGCTTTATTATTATAATAGAATTGTTTTTAGGTTTATCCTTTTTTCAGAGTTCATACATTAAAAAAATATTTACTCCAGCAGCAATCGGATTGCTTATCATATTTAGCATTCATCTCACATACACAATTATAACCGAAGGCTCAAAAGGTAATTGCGGCTGCTTTGGTCAATTGATTGTGATGACACCATTGGAAGCATTAATAAAGAATATAATCCTTCTAATTCCTCTTGTATATCTGTACTTCAACATCGAAACTCCGGGCGTCAATCTAACTCCTGCTAAAAGAGAATCTTTCAAGCTTCCTGCTGCTTATTTAGTTATTTCTCTTCTTGCAGTGATGTTGTTGTTTCCTATTAAACACTACGAATTGCCCGATGCCGTGCAAGAAACAACACAGGTTGAACGTGACAGCTTAATCGAAGTTCAAACGGATGACAAATCCGATGAACCAGCTGCAGATTTAAAAACCGATATAATTACCGAACAAAAACCATCGAATGAGACTGAGATTGAAGCAAAGCCAAAATTGGAAAAGAAGGTTTCGGTTTTTGCAGGCTTCAAGGAATTTAGTGGTGAAACAGTTGATTTAGACAGCGGCGAAAAAATCGTTGCACTCTTTAGTTTGGATTGCGAAGATTGTATGGAAACCGCTTTGAAAATTGGAGAGTTAATGAGAGCGAATAATCTTCCGGCGGTTTATGTCCTTTTTTTAGGAGAACAAGAACAAGTAGCCGATTTCTTCGAAGCCGCACAAACTGAATTCAAATATCAAATAATACCTCCACAAAAATTCTTTCCGCTGATTGGTAATTTTCCCCCGCGAATAGTTTATTTAAAGGAAGGAAATATATTGGGTGATTGGGATTATGATACCTTTGACGAGCATGCTTTTATAGAAAAGATTAAGCAATCGAGATAATTCATTTAACACTAATTACTATAATTGTAACAATATATTTTATTAGTGCTCATTCGTGTTCATTAGTGGCTTTCTTTCTCCCGCTGTAAAAGTTGGTCGAAAAATTGCCGCATACTCTCGATTTGGTTTAATATTTATACATTTCGTTACTTAAATTTAGAACATGGATTTTATTTCGGTTGTAATATTATTAGGTGTATTTCAGGGGTTTTTCATCGGAATTCTTCTTTTAACCATCAAGCGCGGAAACAGGAAAGCAAATGTTCTGCTTGGTATTTTGATGATACTCTTTTCGTTCAGCATCTCCGGTTTTGAGTTAATCAGAATGAATTTATATGAGAAAGTGCCGTATCTTATAGGTACGCCTCCTACGGTTATTTTTCTTTTCGGACCTTTCTTCTTGATCTATGTTAAGGTGCTGACTGACAAACAATTCAAATTTTATATTAAAGACTTACTGCACCTAATACCTTTTATTTTAATGCTTATTTATCGTATCCCCTTCTTCCTTAAGCCGGCTGAAGAAAAGCTGATGGTATTACAGCAGCAGAATGGCTCAATGGAAGGATTTGTTATTCAATTCGTACAGATAATTCACCTCTTTATTTACATCTTTTTCGTTAAGAGAGTAATAAAACAGCATGTGGCTAAAATTAAAACAACAATGTCATCAATTGATAAAATCAACTTGCGATGGATAAATATCGGGACGAATGCTTTTATAATAATTTTTGGTATGATGTTGATTTTTACGCTGCTTTATTTTGGGGGAATAAATTTATACCAGTATTATATGACTATCCTGCCGGTTATGGTTTCACTGACCATAATTGTTATCGGTTATTTAGGGTTGCAGCAGCCGGTGATCTTTCCCCCGGAAGTAAATAATTATAAGGCTAAGCGCTATGAAAAATCAACTCTTTCCGATCAAGCTGCGGATGAATATTTATCAAACCTCCTTAACGCGATGGAAACTAAAAAATTATATTTAGACAATTCACTTACTCTTCAAAAGCTTGCCGATGAAATAGATATTCCTCCATATCATCTCTCTCAAATAATTAATGAACGGTTGAATCAAAACTTCTTCGATTTGATCAATAGCTATAGAGTAAACGAGGCAAAGAAATTATTAACCGATCCTAAAGGTGAATTATTAACAATTCTTGCTATCGCCGAAGAAGTGGGATTCAATTCGAAGTCCGCTTTTAATGCCGCATTTAAAAAGTATACCGGTATGACCCCTACCGAGTTCAAAAAGAATTTTGGCAAGAAATAATTTAACGTGAATTCTTCATACAGAATCCCAACCGTTCATCAATCAAATCTTCCAAATTTAGTTCTGATTCATAAATCAATCCAACAAACTGCGTACTGATTTATAAATCGAAGCGACAAGCCTGCATTTCAAAGCCTATCTTTGCGCCGAATTTTTTTGAAATATTAGTGAAACAATTTAGTGGGTCTCAAAATGAAAAAATTTCTTTATGCAGTTTCGATTTCTATGTTGATGCTTATAAGTATTTCGGCACAGGAACAAACATTGGTTAGAATCAATGAAATTGAGCACGGCGGATTTGGAGCGGTGGTTACAAAATTCGCCAGGATTAACAATGAATTCGGAATTTTAGTTGGCGGCAGAGGCGGATGGATTATCGACCATACATTTGTTTTAGGTGCCGGCGGCTACGGATTAGCCAATCAAATAAAAGGAAACATTCCTGTTGACGGCTTAAAACGAAATTTAGCTTTCGGTTACGGTGGTATTGAAATGGAATATATCCTTCACTCTGATGCTCTGCTGCATCTGACCATTTACTCCTTAATTGGCGCCGGCTGAATAAATTATTACGATCATAGAGTTGCCGGCTGGCATTACGATTGGGATGTAGAGAAAAACACATTCTTTGTATGGGAACCGGCAGTTAATATCGAATTAAATGTAACGAGTTTCTTTAGATTAAACTTCGGCGCGGGATATCGTGTTATCTCGGGTGTTTCATTTGATGAACTGAAAAACAGCGACCTGGGGGGACCTTCGGCAAACTTAATCCTTAAATTTGGAAAATTTTAGCCCGGAAAAATGTACTTCAACGAAGAAAAAATATGTTTAATTACAGGTGCTAACTCAGGCATAGGCAGAGCGGCAGCTGAGGCATTGGCAAGACTTGGCGTCAACTTAATTATTGCTGCGCGAAATAAATTTAGGGGAGAAAAAACGCTTAATGAATTGGTTGAAAATTCTGGTAATCGGAATATAGAATTGCTGATTGCCGATTTATCATCTCAAAAAGAAATTAAAGCTTTAGCCGATCAAATTAAATCAAAGTACAACAGAATTGATATATTAATTAACAATGCAGGTGCCTATTTCTCTAAACGTCATTTAACCGAGGACGGTATTGAAGCCTCTTTTGCGGTTAATTATCTGTCGAGGTTTCTTTTAACTAATCTTTTATTTGACTTACTTAAAAAAAGTAAACATGCAAGAATAATAAATGTTTCGGGTGAACATCACCGCAGAGGTAAGATAAATTTTAACAATTTAAACTTCGATAAAAAATATTCCGGTTACGCTGCGGCTGCACAGGCTAAATTAGCCGACGTGCTGTTAATATATGAATTATCGCGCAAGTTAATAGGGAATAAAATTACGGCAAACAGTTTACATCCTGGCGCGGTTTCAAGCAGCCTAATCTATAACGATCCGGATGCGGGATATTTTTCAAAATTTTTCTATTCAATTTTATCTTTGTTTATGAAAAGTCCTGAGAAGGGGGCTGAAACTATTTTATATCTTGCAGCCTCACCGGAAGTAAGCAATGTATCCGGCAATTATTTCATTAATAAAAAAGCAGTTTTATCTTCACCCGAATCTTACAATAAAGCGCTTGCTCAAAAACTTTGGGATGTAAGCGAACAATTAACAGAACCATTTATATTGAGTTAAATTACTAAACGAAAAAAAAGAGAGAAATATGTTTCGGAATAATCGTATCATTAAAATTATTATCGGCAGCTTAGGCGGTTTTTTTATAAGCTTTCTGATTTTGCCGCCTGTTAACGCACAAGTAAAGAAATTTACTCTTGAAGAAGCAATAATGTTCGCACTAGAAAATAACCGCGACGTAATTATTGCGGATATGACTGTTAAAAAAGCTGATGCAGCCGTTGATGAGGCTTTCGGTTATGCCCTTCCGTCAGTTGATCTGTCCGCAAGCTTTTCGCACTTTATGAAAAAACCCAAAATGGCTTTTCCCGATTTCGAAGCCTTATTAGGGAACGCAACATACAGCATACTCTTTGACGAGAATGTTATACCGAGAGACAACAGCAAATTCAAACCTGTTGCTACGGCGCTGCAGTCTTTTGTTCAAACAAATAATTACGAAACAAAGGTGCAGGTAACTCAAACACTTTTTAACTCAACTGTTTTTAAAGGCATAGGTGCATCAAAAATTTATTCGGATCTTTCGAAAGAGGAATACAGCCGCACGGTTTCAAACATTGTCCTGAACGTGGAGAAAGCTTTTTACGGGGTGCTGCTTACAAAGAAGCTGCTGGAGATTACCAATGCCAGCTATAATAATGCACTTGAAAATTTACGTAATGTAAAAGCATTGAATGAGCAGGGATTGGTTTCGGATTTCGATGCGCTGCAAGCTGAAGTGCAGGTTGAGAATATCCGTCCTGTTGTGCTGCAAATGGAAAATACATTAAAGAATGCTAAGGACGGATTTAAGATAGTCCTGGGAATTTCTCCTTCGAAAGATGTTGACGTGGATGGTGAGTTTCTTTATCAACGGGAAGAAGTTCCGGATGAAGCTGAAACGATTACTACAGCGCTGCAAAGAAATTACGGATTAAAATCGCTTGAGTTAAAAAAGCAGGTTGATGAGGCATTTATAGATTTAGACCGCTCAGAATATTGGCCTGCACTTTATGCTTTCGGTAATTATTCTTATGCCGGTTCAAGCGATCAATTTAAATTCCAGAATTATTCATCTGCCATCGTGGGGCTTACTTTTTCAATGAATTTATTCAGAGGCGGGCAGACAAAAAATCGTGTGCAGCAATCGACTATTTCTTATCTACAAACCGAGCAGCAATTTTTACAGCTAAAAGATTTTATTGCAACCGGAGTTAAATCAAAACTGCTCGAACTTCGCAGAGTAAAAGAATTGTTAGATGCTCAGGAAAGAAATGTTCGGCTTGCAGAACGCGCTTATGATATTGCTGTAGTAAGATATAAAGAGGGCACGGGTAATCAGCTTGAAGTACAGAATGCGGATATGTCTTTAAGGCAGGCTCGAATAAATAAATTACAAATTGTTTACGATTACATTATTGCAAAAGCAGAATTGAATCAATTGTTAGGTAATGTGAGTCCGCAGTTTCTTCAATAAAATTCGGATGTTAAAAAAATTAATAAGTTTTTGAAATAAAAAATTAAATAGCTATACAGGAGAATAATCCATGACATTAATTAGAAAGAACAAAATCATCGTAATGATAATATTGATAACAGGTGCAATGCTCTTACTGCAAAGCTGCGCCGGCAAGGAACAGGAAGAAGCTAAAAGCATGGAACAAATAAGAGTAGAAGAAGGAGTTCCGGTTAAAGTTGAAACGCTTGCCTTCCAGCCGTTTGTAAAAGAGTTGTCTTTTATATCAAAACTGCAAGGAATTAAAGAAGCTACAAAAGGAGCAATAATAGGCGGAAAGATTGAAAAAATTAATGCGCGCGTTGGTGATGCTGTTAGGAAAGATCAGGTAATTGTTGAATTTGACATAACCAACCCGGGCAGCATGTACGAACAAGCGAAAGCTGCTTACGAAAACTCCGAGAAGACTTACGGACGCATGAAAGCTTTGTTAGAAGCAGGCGAAACATCCCAAGCAAACTATGATGCTGTTGAGGCAAAGTATACTGTTGATAAAAGAAACTTTGAAACACAAAAGCAAATGGTTCATATTGAAGCTCCCTTCAGCGGACTAGTAGTTGACATCAAAGTAAATGAGGGAGATAATGTTAATAAAGATGCCCATCTTTTTACTATCGCACAATTAGACAGAATGAGAACAAAAGTTTGGGTTTCCGAAAAAGAAATTAATCTGCTTAAGAAAGGAATGATCGCTGTTACCGAATTCAACGGAGTTAAGTACTACGGAAAAATTACTGAAATTTCTTTGAGCGCCGATCCTTACAAACAAGCATTCTATGCACAGGTTGAATTTGATAATCCTAAAAGAGAATTAAAAAGCGGAGTATCTCTCGAAATTAAAATCCGCGTTTACGAAAATCCTAATGCATTGATAATTCCGAGAAATTTAGTTATGACCGACGACAAAGGAAGTTACGTTTTCATTGCCAGCAACGGTAAAGCCGAAAAAAGATATGTTAAGAACGGCAGCGACAGCGGAATCTATTACGAAATTTCTTCGGGTCTTAACGAAGGCGAAAAAATAATTATTCAAGGGCAGGCGCTTGTTGACGACGGTACTAAAATTAAAGTGATTGATTAAGGGGAGGATGAATTATGTTTCTTGCAAAAGTATCTATTAAACGACCGATAATGACAACGATGGGAATTCTTGTCTTTCTCATCTTCGGCTTGCTTGCTTACTTTACGCTTAACCTTAACCTGCAGCCGGATGTAAAAATTCCCTATGTTACTATTTCAACAATTTACCCGGGTGCCGGTCCAAAAGAAATCGAAACGTTAGTTAGCAAACCAATTGAGGATGCCGTTTCTACCGTAAGTCAAATTGAAAGAGTCGAATCTTATTCCCTCGACGGACTGTCCATTGTAATTATGGAATTCACAATGGGAAAGGATGTTGACGTAGCAAACCAGGAAGTAAAAGATAAAGTTGATGAAATATTAATCACTCTTCCGGATGATGCTAAAAAACCTATCATTCAAAAAGTGGATTTGCAGTCCTTCCCCATAATGGATGTAATATTAAGCGGTCCATTAGATCCCAGAGAGCTTTATGAGATCGCAGATAAAACTTTAAAAGACCGCTTCTCGCAAATTGAAGGTGTTGCAAAAGTTAGTATAACCGGCGGACAGGAAAGAGAAATCCGTGTCGAATTAAATAATCGCACGGTTTATGAAAACAATATCTCGCTGCCTCAACTTTTGCAAATACTCAGTATACATAACATGGATATTCCCGGCGGATATTTCAAGCTGCACGATCAAGAATATACCGTAAGGCTTGAAGGCGAATTTTCGGATATTGAAACGATTAGAGAATTGCAAGTGCCAACTCCGTTTGGTCCAAAAAAGCTTCGCCAATTTGCCAATGTTGAAGATGCCGGTAAGGACGTAAGGCAGCGCGCAGTTTATTTTGATAACAAAACAAAAGTTCGCGACGAAAATGTTGTTAGACTTGGTATAGTTAAAAGCTCTGAAGGAAACGTAGTAAAAGTTGCCGAAGGAGTAAGAGAAAGTCTTCCCGAAATAAGAGAATCGCTTCCGGTTGAATGTAACCTTGAGATAGTTGACGACAATTCCGATTTCGTTAGAAGCAGTGTTAATGATACGATGAGTAATGTTTTATTAGGCGTATTATTTACCTCGATAGTGCTGTTAATATTTTTACATGATTTACGTTCAACACTTATCGTTGCACTTTCAATGCCGACTTCAATCATCTCAACATTTTTACTGCTGCAGATGTTCGACCTTACGTTGAATATGATGACTCTTATGGGGTTGTCTGTTTCGGTGGGAGTTCTTGTAGCAAATTCGGTTGTTGTTATTGAAAATATTTTTCGTTACAGAGACCTTGGCGAAAACGTAAAAGACGCCGCATATAAAGGAACGTCGGAAGTAACGGTTGCAGTACTTGCCGCAACGTTAACTAACCTGGTGGTTTTTTTACCGATTGCGAATATGTCGTCTATGGTTGGGCAGTGGCTTAAAGAGCTTGCGCTTGCCGCAGTATTTGCAACGATATTTTCGCTGATAATGTCATTTACGCTTACTCCGATGCTTGCATCGCTGCTTCTTCCGAACGTTGAAAAGCGAAATAAATTTAAAGATGCATTTGATAAATTCGAACATAAGATTATCGGACTGTATAAAAACATTTTAAGTTTTACTCTCCGGACAAAAAGAACGAGTCTAATAATAACCATAACGGCATTCTTTTTATTCATCATTACAATTGTTACTGTTGGTCCTCAACTCGGTTTTGAATTTATGCCGCCTTTTGACGATGGTAAAATCAGAATTGAAGTTGAGCTGCCTGAAGGATATAATTTAGACGAAACCTCCCGCGCTCTTCAACAGATTGAAAACCGGATACAAAAACATGACGAAGTAGTCCACATGATAACAGATCTCGGTAAAGTAAGCGACCTTGATATTGGTGCTAACTTAGCAGCAATGAACGTTCAGCTTGTCAATCCGGACGAGCGGGAAGTAGGGCTGCAGGAGATGGTTTCGACATTCGTTAAAGAACTTGCCGATATACCAAATGCAAAAATAAAAGTTGATTTAGGCTCGCATACCGGCGGGCCCGGCGCACAAGTGCAATTTTATTTGCTTGGGCAGGACCTTGAAACTCTTGAGCGTTTAAAGGATGAAATTGTGGTGAAGATTAAAGACGTACCCGGCTTAATAAATTTCGATCAAAGCTCCCGTGCAGGAAAACCTGAAATAACGGTGGTACCCAAACGTGAAAAACTTACCGAAGCAGGATTATCTGTTATGGATCTCGCTTTAACACTTCGCACCTCAATTGAAGGAATGGTTTCTTCACAATACCGCGAGCTTGGCAACGAATACGATATTACTGTTACTATGGATGATAAATCGGTCGATGCCCCGGAAAAAATCGGAAATATAACAGTAGTATCTCCGGTAATAGGTGCGATGAGATTATCGCAAATTGCAGATATTAAATTCACAACCGGTTATACAAAAATTTTGCATAGAGATAAATACACTACAATCAGCTTTACCGGTTCACCTGCCGCCAATGTTCCGCTTGGAAATGTTACGAACGAAATCGACAAGCGGCTTGCAGATATAAAACTACCAAGCGGCTACAGTATTAAGTGGGGCGGCAATGTGAAGATGATGAACGAGATGATTGCAGACATGGTCTTTGCTTTTTTCCTCGCTGTGCTTTTAACATATATGCTGCTTGCGGCTTTGCTTGAAAGTTTCGGACAGCCGCTGCTGATTATGGTGACTGTTGTTCTCGCAATGATTGGTGTTGTGCTTTCACTTTATATAACAAATATAGCTTTTAGTATTACTTCTTTGATGGCGATAATAATGCTGATAGGTATTGTAGTTAACAATGCAATCTTGATGCTCGATTATACAAACCAGCTCAGGCGTGTTGAAGGAAGAAGTCCAAAAGATTCGCTGCTTGAAGCCTGTCCCACAAAATTGAAACCGATAATAATGTCGAGCACTGCCATTATTCTTGGTATGCTGCCGTTAGCTTTGGGCATCGGTGAAGCCGGAAAAGAAATGAGAATACCGCTCGGTGTTGTAGCAATAGGCGGTCTCACGGTATCAACAATTCTGACTTTATTTGTAATTCCGGCAATGTATTACCTAACCGCAAAACAAAAGTAAATTGTAGAGACGTCCCGTTGGGGCGTCTCTTTACTACACACTGTAAATTCGGATAAATAATAACCTCACTAATATTTTTATCCCGTGGAACTGGATGCCGCAAGCTCCATTTTTTTGCAGCGAATACGCTAATATTTATTCGCGTAATCGCGGCTTATAACGCTAAAGATCTGAGAAGAACCACTCCACTATTCCCGGTCAAAAGCTTATTTAAGCAAGCCTAAATATCTCCAACAAATCATCGAATCCGTTAACAACCAATGCGTTTGTTTCGCTCAGCTTACTTTTGCTTTGATGACCCGAAGCTACCAAAATGCAATCCGCGCCAATTTCTTTGGCAACTTCAAAATCATGCACAGTATCCCCTATAAAAAGAATATTATCTTTTCCGTTTTCTATCTTCTTTAACAAGCTTCTTCCTAACTCTAATTTTCCGGTTGCATAGATATGATCTAATCCTACTATATGTTCAAAGTATTTATTAAGTCCGAACAGAGAAATTATGTTTATCAGAGAATCATAAGGGTAAGCCGATAGAATGGACTGTGCTTTTGTTTGGTTATAAAAATATTCGATAATATTTATTACACCTGGAGCTAACTTGCATTCGTTTTTTCTGCGCTCATATTCGCTCATCCACTCTTTGCCAAGCTCTTCAAAAGGATACTTATTGAAATCTAATCCGGCTTTAGCATAGTAAGCTTGCACCGGGAAAGTAAAAATTTCTCTGTACTGTTCAAGTGTTATCAAAGACAATGCTCTTTTTCTAAGCAACCCGTTAAATATATCATGGCAAAGCTCAACATCATTTAAGATAGTACCATTCCAATCCCAGATGATATGTTTGTATTTGTTCAACATTCCGGCGGGAAAGATAAGAAATACTTTGAATATTTTAGAGCAAACTTATTACTGTATATTATTTAAAAAATTTTTATCCCCGAAAAGAATTTTATTTTGTTATTAAGTGTAATTGCTTATATTGATTTTCAAATTCCTTCAATGTGGGTATCTTAATGCGGCTTAAAATAAAACTTAACGCAAAAGATTCTGACAGCATTTCACTTAACTACAACTACTCTCTATCTGCTGCCATTTACAAACTACTTAAGTTGGGCTCGGAAGAATTTGCTTCCTTCCTTCATGAGATTGGTTATAAATCAAACAAAAAAACTTACAAACTGTTTACATTCGCACTTAAGTTTGAGTCAACAGTATTAACAGGGAACAGACTTCAATTAAAATCTCCTGTCGCTTATCTATACATCTCTTCACCGCTAATTGAGGATTTCATAAAAAATTTTATTATCGGCACTTTCGAACAACAAACTATTGAAATTTACTCGGGGTTTACGAAAACAAAATTCATCATCAACCAGGCTGAAATTACCCCGCCGCCGGTTTTTCATGATGAAATGAATTTTACGCTCATTACACCGATGGTTTTATCTATAAATAAAATTATAAACGGAACTGCAGTACAATATTACTTCAGATATGACGATGATATTGATGAGATGAACAGGGTTTTTAAAAAAAATTTGACAAACAAGTATGAAGCCATTACTAATTCAATTTATAACGGAGAAGGAGTAAAGTTCAAATGGGATGAAGATTACATTGATAAAGCATTAAGAAAAGGGAAAAGATTATCAAAAAAAGTTTCTATCACAAAGGATATAAAAAACCCGATTGATGTTGTTGGTATATTTTGCCCATTCAATACTAATGGAGACCCGGAATTGATAAAAGTTGGTTATGAATGCGGTTTTGGGGAAAAGAACTCTATGGGATTTGGAATGGCAGAAGTATTTTGACAAAAACGTTGCCGAAACGTTGTTAAGATTGAGAACGAATTATTATAAAATTATGTTTGAAACAAAAATTGAGAAATAATATGAAGCATGAAGAAAAAATTTTAACACTCGGCGCACTGTTCCATGATATTGGGAAGTTTGAACAGAGATGCACTGGAAATCCCAATAAAAAATTTCATCAGGAATTGGGAAAAGAACTGATTCTTTCAGGAAGATTCCAGCATCGCTTTGAAAAAATAGTTGAGAAGAAAAATATAAATCACCTTGCTGAAGTTATTTTAAATCATCATCAAAAAAATCTCTTTGATAATTTAACAAGAGTAATTCAGGAAGCAGATCATTTATCAGCAAGTGAACGAGTTGAAAAAGAAGAAGTGGAAGCTTACCAGGATAGATGGAAACATAAACATCTTACTTCTCTTTTTAGCAAAATAAAACTTTTATCAACTGAAGAATTTCCACCAAGATATTATAAGCATAAACTGCTGACTAAGAAAGATTATGATGTAATAATACCAACAGAAACTGCTGAAAGTGATCTAAAAGAATTTTCTTATAAAGATTCTGATTGGAATTTATTTCTTGAAGACCTGGAATATGTTCTTGATATTTATGAAAGCGATGAAGACTTTGAAAGTCTGATAAATCTTCTACTGATAATTTTTGAAAAATATATGTGGTGCATTCCAGATTTCACAGGTAATTCAGAGACTGATATTTCTCTTTACAATCATTTGAAAGATGTTGCCGGACTTGCGCATGCTATTTATTTAACACAAAAAGAAAAACTAGAATCAACAAATCTAAATTTGGTTATTGGCGATATACCAGGAATTCAAAGTTATATTTTTGATGTTGTACATAAAAAGCCGGCAAAAATATTAAGAGGTCGTTCAATTTTTGTTCAGGTGCTTACAAGAAATCTTGCAACAAAACTATTGAAAACTTTTGGACTAACCGAAGTTAATTTGATAATGCTCGCCGGTGGTAAGTTTTATATAATAGCTCCCGATACTGCAAAATTTAAAGAAGAATATGAAAAAGTTATAGTTGAGATAAATGATTATTTGTTTGATAACTTCAAAATGGAGTTAAGTTTTAACTGCGCATACCATACTTTTAATTATAAAGATTTGATGGATAAAGATAATCCATTAACCTTTGGAAAAATAGTCGAAGATGCTTCTCACAAACTTATCGAAAACCGATATAAACTTTTTGATGAAAAACTTTTCCCCAGTCAGAATATTGAATACGCAAATTATATCTGGGAAGAAAAATATATTGATGACGATGGAACAGGTACAGATTCAATAAAATGTAAAATAACTGATAAACCAATAAGAGAAGGAAGGAAAAGAATCATTCCAGATCCAGAAGGTGATATTGTTGTTGACTTACAAGTAAAAAACGAATATGAGATCGGTTCTCAGATTACAGGTAACAACATAATTGCAATTTTAAATGAAGATAATTTGACGATTGACTCAAACAATATTAAACTAATTAATAAATTCAAAGATGATGATAAAGTAAAGAATAGGACCAAGCTATTGCTTAATCCGACATTAGATTACTTATTAAAGAAAGAAAATCTTGGAAAAAACATTTTTAAAAATACTCATTACATCGAAGTAGCAAATTACTGTTCACGGAATAAAGGTGAAGATATAATGCCATTTGAGGATATGACAAAACAAAATGACGGTGCACATTTCCTTTCTCTTATAAAAGGTGACATTGACAATCTTGGATTGACTATGGCTTATGGATTGGATAGAGATAAAAAAGTTAAAAATGATGATGAAATTGAAAAGGATTTAACAGGCATATCACGAACTACAACTTTAAGTAATCACTTAAAATATTTCTTTAGCTTTTTCTTGAATGGATTTTTAGCTGATTGGGAAACCAAAGAAAATGATAATAAAGTTTATACGATTTTTGCTGGCGGAGATGATCTGATGCTTGTTGCGCCACAAAGCTCTGCAACAAAACTCATTAAAGCATTAAATGATGAGTTCATAAAGTTTACTTGTGATAATAAAGAAGTCCATATTTCTTATTCGATAACTCATTTTAAGGATCACACGCCGATTAGAATTATTGCTGACTTTGCAGAGGAAAATCAAAAAGAAGGAAAGAAGTTTACAAAGGATGATCAACACAAATTATTAAAAGTAAAAGATGAAAAATCATTCTTTGCTGATAATGATAAAGCGGGCACATTTCTATTTGATACATTTGTAAAGAATGAACAACTTGACTTTCTAATGCAGCAAGTAAAAAAACTGACTTTGAAAGCTCAAAATGAAAAAAGCGGATTAAGCCGTGGGCTGATTAGACGACTGCTTGAACTATCTGAAATGCTAAAGAAATACGAAGAAACAGATGACGCAACATATTTAATAGCTTACGCAAGACTAAATTACACAGTGAACCGACTATTAAAAGACAAGGATAAAGAACTTGTTAAATTCTTTGAAGATATTTTAACAATTAATAAAGAAGGTAATGAGGAAGCTCAGAAGTTAGAGAAAATTCTTCATCCACTCGTTTGTCAGGTTATTTATAATATTAGAAAATAAATAAAGGAGAAAAAAATGAAAGGAATAGTGACTAAAATATTTGAAGATCGTAATTATTTTTTAATTGATAATGATTATCGCTGTTATTATGATAGAGTTAACTTTAGACCCAAAGTATTTGATCAAGTCGAATATGATCAAAGCACAGATAAAAATGGCAAACCGCGTGCTGAAAATGTTAAGCTTTTGATAGTTGGTTCTGAAGCAAAAGATAAAGCACAAAATTTCTTTGCTAAGTATTTGGAAGAACTTCCAAAAGGATACTTTGATCACGGTGACTTCATCAAAAAAGAATTTGTTGTTGAATACCCTAAAGAGTTAGTTAAAATATTCAGTAAAAACTATTCATTAAATAAATCATCTCAGATTAGAAAATATTTTGACTTCTGTAGAAAAGTTGAGGGCTTATTTCGTGTTAAAAGAGATTTCAATTATGTTAAATCTGAATTGCCAAAACTTATTCCACACGTTTACAATGCACTTAATAAAAAACAACCACTAGTGTCACGTCATACTTGTAATGTCGTATAATATTTAGTAAATTACTCCATCAAAAATTATTGATGGAGTTTCAATGAAAAAGTATAAAGTTACT
>JAGUYG010000006.1 GCA_020061465.1 Ignavibacteriales bacterium | reverse complement strand
GCAAACATTTTTGTTACTCTATATACGGTGCTCTTGAACTCTCTCTGCCAAAGGCATCCCTTTGGGATAATCTCTCTCTTACAAAGAGAGAGACTTATTGTCACTCATTACTTTACATTTTTTGTTTCTGTTAGAATATTAAATGTCAAGTTATTTCTGCCAATCTAAAGATCCTACGGATAAGCCCTTCTCTTCTTCCTATGGATCCTTTGGATAAGAGAAGGGTTGTCCAAAGGACTCATTTGAGGGATGAGTTCATTTTGCTTTACAAGAATCCTACATCTAAAGAAATTAGCAACTACGTTTGTTTGTAGCCTATGGCTACGCTGTGTTACTCTGTGAAAATTTTTTCTTACACAGAGATACACCGGGAAGTACAGAGTTACACCGAGAAATTTCTCCAAAGGGGTTACCAGACAAATGTGTTTGGTTATTTTTCATTTCCTGTTGAAAAAAGAATTTTTTGCACAGAGCCTTAATAGTCCGAATAATTATAACAAAATTTATTTTCCGTTTTTCTTACAGGAATTTAAATCTTATTCTTCTTCATCTTGTTGTTAACTTTTACGATATAATGCATCAGCCATTCCTGCGAGTCGATTCTTTTGCCGGGATTTTGCGAATTAACCGGACAATAGCCCATCTCGGAATTTAGGACCCTGGCTTTTAAATTATCTTTAAGAGAAATTCTTATAAGAGTATTCATTATCTCATCTTTTAATCTTTCATCCTCAAGCGGGAAAGCTATTTCAACTCTTCTATCGAGATTTCGCTGCATTAAATCGGCACTGCTTAAATAAATCTCTTCCTTGCCGTTGTTGTAAAAGTAGAAAACTCGGCTGTGTTCCAAATATCTCCCCACAATACTGGTTACCCTGATATTTTCGCTTAAGCCTTTTACGCCGGGTACTAAACAACAAATACCTCTTAATATCAAATCAATTTGAACACCGTTGTTAGATGCCTCATATAATGCGCTAATAATTTGGGGATCGACCAAAGAGTTTAATTTAAAAATTAATTTGCCCTCACCGCTGGCTTTTACATTTTCAACTTCGCGCATAATTAAAGCTAAAAATTTCTCACGCATATTTATCGGCGCAACTATTAATTTTTTAAATACCATTTGTTTTGAATAACCGGTTAGGTAATTGAATACATCCGAAACATCGGTGCAGATATCGTCATCTTTTGTAAAGAAACCGATATCGGTATATATCTTAGCAGTGATGGCGTTATAATTACCCGTTGCAAGATGCACATATCTTTTTACGCCGTCAATTTCTTTGCGCACTACAAGAGTCATCTTTGCATGCGTTTTTAATCCGATCAATCCATAAACAACGTGTACTCCAACTTTTTCCAGCTCACGCGCCCAAAAAATATTATTTTGCTCATCGAATCTTGCTTTCAATTCCACCAATACGGCAACCTGTTTGCCGCGCTCGGCTGCTTCAATCAAGCATTTTATTACGGGAGAGTTAGGTCCAACTCTATAAAGAGTTTGTTTGATTGCCAAAACGTCGGGATCGTTAGATGCCTGCTTGATAAATTCTATAACAGGTGTGAACGAATGATAAGGATGATGAAGTAGAATATCCTTCTTCTTTATGAGAGTAAAAATATCCTCTTCGTCTTCAAACAGCTTTGGCAGAACGGGATAATACGGTTTGAACTTCAACTGATGCAGGGGAAGATCATAAAGCGACATTACATCGCTTAAACCTAAAGGACCATCGAGCACATGAACATCCTCCCGTTTAATTTGTAAGTTCTCCATAAGAGTTTCAATCATGAACTCAGGCATTTTACGGGCAACTTCAAGTCTTACAACGCTGCCGAATCTCCGCTGTCTAATATTTTCTTCTATTACTCTAAGCAGGTCGTCTGCTTCATCTTCCTGAAGTTCGATGTCGGTATCGCGCGTAACTCGAAACCGGTGAGCTTCAAGCACTTGCATACCGGGGAACAGAGATGAAAGATTAGCTTTAATCAAATCTTCCAGCCATATAAACTTTGCATTGAAATATCCGTTAGTTTGAATTTTTTTTCCGGGATTAACTATAGGGTCTATTTGAAGGAGGCGCGGGAGAATATTCGGTACTTTAACGCGTGCAAAATGCTTTTCGCCCGTAGGCTTTTGTACAAGGATAGCCAGACTTAAGCTCAAATTAGATATATATGGAAACGGTCTGCCGGGATCGAATGCTAATGGAGTAAGAACAGGGAAAATTTCTTTCTTGAAAAACTCATTTAGTTTTGTTTTTTCTTCGTCGGATAAGGTATCGTATTCTGCAATTTCAACGTTATGCACTTTTAATGACGGGACAACTTCGTTTAGCCACAAATCCATAATTTGATTGAGCATCGGCTGCAGAGTTTTTTCTATTTTCTGGAGTTGTTCCAGCGGTGTAAGACCATCGATAGTCGGTTCTGAAACATTTGCGGCAATTTGTTCTTTCAAGCCGGAAATTCTTATCATGTAAAACTCGTCGAGGTTTGAGTGAAAGATTGAGATAAATTTCACCTTTTCGAGCAGGGGTAAATCTGGATTAAGCGCTTCCTCCAGCACTCTACGGTTAAATTCCACCCAGCTCAAATCTCTGTTAAAGAAATTGACGGGATTGTTATATTTTTTCAGCAATTCTTTCCAGGCCATAATTATAGAACCAATGCATTGAGGGGCAAATATAATATAATTAGAATCTATTTGCTGTGAAGAAAGAAATGGTGTAAGCGTGCTCATAAATCATTTTTTCTCGTAGAGCATTTATCAAACCTCTACGAGGTATGAAATTTATTTTTTGATATTGTCTTTACAAGAATTAAACTTCTATCCGAAAGACATCAAAACGATCTTTAGGAGATTTTCCAATTGTTGCTGTAATCCCTTAAATAATTTTATAACAGCATTACTTTCCATTTTTAATTTCACTCCTCTTTTCATTAAATTTAACATCAATTCTCGAGGAGTACAAACTTATATGGGTTTTCAAGAAGCTTTCCGCTTAATATCCTCTCTAATAAAGGACTTTAAAGCGAACGAGAAACAATATCTAAATCCCTCTTACTCCGAAGCGGATGTACGGAATGATTTCATAAATAAATTTTTTATTGCTCTTGGCTGGGATGTAAGACACGAAACACAAAAGAATCCTTACGAACAGGAAGTAAGAGTTGAAAAGCCCGTGCTTGTTGCAAAAGCGCAGAAGCGCGCCGATTATACTTTTTATCTTGCACCGAATTTCCGCGACGTAAAGTTTTTTGTTGAAGCTAAGAAACCTTCGCACGACCTTGAGAACAAAGATTACTTTTTCCAGACAGTCCGTTACGGATGGAATGCAAATACTCCCGTTGCCGTGCTTACCGATTTTGAGGAGTTCATTATTTTAGACTGCCGCTTCAGACCAAACATTCAGGATATTCTCAGCTATAAAATAAAAAGCTTCCACTATACAGACTATGCAGATGAAGATAAGCTGAAAGAAATTTATTACCTGCTTTCCCGGGAAGCGGCTGCCGATAACTCAATAGAAAAATTTGCCGGGGCGCTTCCAAAACCCAAAGGGAAAAAGAAAGCTCGTATAACAGAAAGATATCAAAACATAGATGAAGCATTTCTCGAAGAGCTTGATGAGATAAGAACCAGGCTTGCAAAATCGTTTAAAAAAATTAACACGCATCTTTCAAGCGAAGAATTGACAGAGGCTACACAACGTACAATTGACAGATTAGTTTTTATCAGATTTCTTGAAGATAAACTGATCGAGCCGCATCATTATCTAAGCGATTTTGGCAAACGCAGAAACGCATGGGAAGATTTTATAACGGCATCCCGCACGCTGGATGCAAAGTATAACGGGGTAGTATTTAAGAAAAGCAATATTGACTCCCGAAACATAGTTGAGCCTGATGATAAAACATTCTCTTCTATCTGCGAAGAATTGTCGCACGAAAATTCTCCGTATAACTTTGATGCAATACCAATTCACATTTTAGGCTCAATTTACGAAAGGTTTTTAGGCAAGGTTGTTAATGCAACGGATAAGCGCGTAACCATTGAAGAAAAGCCCGAAGTCCGTAAAGCAGGCGGAGTTTATTACACACCGCAGTACATTGTCAATTACATTGTCGATAACACTGTGGTAAAGCTTATTGAAGGAAAAACTCCCAAAGAAATTGCAAAGATGCGTTTTGCGGATATTGCCTGCGGAAGCGGTTCTTTTCTTATCACCGTTTATGAACGGCTTATCGATTACCACAAACAATGGTATCAGCAGCATACTGCACAGGCAAAAAAGGACGGCTGCATTTTGTATGAAGGCGCTTACCGGCTTTCGTTAAAGCAAAAGCAAAATATTTTGTTGAACAATATTTACGGAGTCGATCTCGACCAGCAGGCTGTTAAAGTAACGCAGCTTTCACTTTACTTAAAGCTGCTTGAAGATGAAACAACCGCAACGGCAAACGATACGTGGGTAATGTTTAAAGAGCAGCTTTTACCCGACCTAAATAAAAACATTATCTGCGGCAACTCGCTTATCGGTACCGACATTCTTGAAAATAGTCTCTTCGATTTTGAAGAAGAGAAAAAGCTAAAGCCAATGGATTTCGAAAACGTATTCCCCGAAGTAATGAAGTCCGGTGGCTTTGATGCGATTGTAGGAAATCCGCCGTACTTTAGAATTGATGCAGATAATCAAGCAAGCGAATATTTTATAAGTAAATATTCTACACCAGAATTTAAGTTAGATATTTATACACTATTTATTGAAAAAAGCATATCGCTTGGATTTAGAAGATTAGGGTTTATAATTCCTAATACCTTATTATCAAACTTAACTGATAGAAAGCTAAGAAAATTATTATTGGAAAAAACTCACATTGCGGAAATATCAAATTATAAGTTCAAAGTATTTAAGCAGGCTGTTGTCCACTCGATGGTATTAATTTTAGACAGCGAGTTAAATAAGCCAATGACTACGATTAAACAGGTTGCAAAGGACTCAGTAGAAAGCTTTGAAGTTAATCAAAATGAATTTTACAAAATAGAAAATTATGCTTTTGAAATTCGATTCTTCGGTAAGTATGCATCGATTTTAAATAGAATGAAATCAAATGGTATCCTCTTAAAACAAATTGCAAATATTAGGCAAGCAATAAAAACAGGTGATGATAAAAAATATATCTCAAATAAAAAGAGAAAGAAAAATTATAAGCCTGTAATTGGTGGAAGTGAAATGGAAAGGTATTTGCTAAAATACTCTGGCCGTTATGTTGATTATGGCTCTCATTTAGCATGTCCACGTGACCCTTATATTTACGAAGTAAAAGAAAAAATATTAATAAGAGAAACTGGTAAAAGAATAACCGCAACTTATGATAATGAACAATATTATCTTCTTAGTTCTGTTTACAGTTTATTTTTAAAAGATAATTCGACGGCTGATATTAAGTTTGTATTAGGTGTAATAAATTCAAATGCCTCACAATTTTATATGCAACAATTATGTTTTGATAACTCCACAGGGGCATTTATCAAAGCACGAATATTTCATTATGAACAACTACCTATTCCCAATATTGATCTTAATAACGAAATAGAAAGTGATTCATATAAAAAGGTAATTAACCTAGTCGATCAAATGCTTACCACGAAAAAACAACTCCAACAAGCCAAAACCGAAAGCGACAAAAACTACTTAAAACGTAAATGCGAAAGACTCGATAAAGAAATAGACCAGCTTGTTTACCAGCTTTACGGCTTAACGGAAGAAGAAATCAAAATTGTGGAGGGAAAAAGCAGCCCATAGCTTCAGAGGCTGTGTGAAAAAACCGTTCCATAGGATCCTTCGGATAAAACGGTTTCAATGTTTTTATTTTCGATATATTTACCCACAGTTAAAACTGTGGGCTGCCAAATTTGGTACAAAGATTTAAATTGTGGAGAGAAAAAGCAGCCCATAGCTTCAGCTATGGGGAATAAAAAACAAATCGCAAAAACAAAAACAATTTCAACGGTTTAAAGGAGGCAATATGTCACATTCATTATTGAAAGTATGGATACATGGAATCTTCGGTACGAAAGACAAGTACTCATTAATCAAAGGCAAGTAGAAACCGTTCCATAGGATCCTTCGGATAAAACGGTTTCAATGTTTTTATTTTCGATATATTTACCCACAGTTGAAACTGTGGGCTGCCAAATTTGATACAAAGGTTTAAATTGCGGAGGGAAAAAGCAGCCCATAGCTTCAGCTATGGGGAATAAAAAACAAATCGTAAAAACAAAAACCGTTTCAACGGTTTAAAGGAGGTAATATGTCACACTCACTATTGAAAGTATGGATACATGGAATCTTCGGTACGAAAGACAAGTACTCATTAATCAAAAGAACATTTGAACCGCAATTACACGCGCACATAAAGGCAAATTTAGAAGAAGACCTTGACTGCAAAGTAAGGATAATCAATGGAACAGAAGACCATATCCATGTCTTATTTCTATTATCGCCGAACTTCGCTTTGAAAGATATATTCAAACAGATGAAGGGAGAATCTTCGCATTGGATTAACCTATCCGATTTTATCAATTATAAGTTTACATGGCAGACAGGCTACGGCGCTTTTTCAGTGAGTGAGTCAATGGTAAAAGCAGTTGAAAAATATATAGCTAATCAGAAAGAGCACCATAAAAAGATTACGTATAAAGAAGAAATTGATTTGTTCATAAAAAAATACGGACTAAAAATTATAACATGATTTTCATAACACTCCTTATGATAAACGGTTCTTAAATTTATTTATTCACTTTTTCTGTGGTTGGAGCGGCTGTGTAAAAAAACCGTTCCATAGGGATCCTTCGGATAAAACGGTTTCATTCTCAAGGTTTTGTTTTCAGCAGCCCACGACTTAAGTCGTGGGTTGCTTAAGAAAAGCTCAAATAATAAACCGTTTAAACGGTTTCCCATTATAAACGGTCAACTTGCTGTTTTTATTTTCGAAATACTTACCCACAGTTGAAACTGTGGGCTGCCAAATTTGATACAATAGTAAAATAGTTAAGGGGAAAAAGCAGCACATAGCTTAAATTATGGAGAATAAAAATAAATTCCCAAAACAAAAACCGTTTTATCCGAAGAATCCATGGAACGGTTTAAATGTCGATTATTTTTTTATGTCACTTTATTTTTCAACAGTTAAAGTTGTAGGCAGTTTATTTAAATACCGGTTAAAACTAACGAGAGGGGGGAGAAATAACCGAGGCTTAAATATGTCATCCCTAAAGGGATTTAATATTTTTCCGTTTTATTCGTATCTATAAATATTTCATCCCTTCGGGATTAACAATTATCAATGCTTCTTTAGGGATAAAATATTTATGGTAAAAATATACCAACATTAATCAAAGTCCCGAACGGACGATGTAATGTTTGCCGACAGTTCACGACAGAAAGTGCAATCTGATAGAGAAAAAGATTTTCATCTTTCAGAATCTTAGTAACCACACGGCACTCCAATAACATAAACCTTATTACCTCCTTCGAAATTTTATTACAAAAAAAAACAAAGTATGATAACGTAATAGGATAGCATCGCCTGTGTTGTTTTAATTGATAAGGTTCAGTTGGAAGAGTGGTTACACAACTCCTGATAAGCAGATAGTTGAACTTTTATTATTCCGAAGGATTTATCTAACCACTACTCAATCGTTGTAATATTTTCTTGTTAAATTATATTTTACTTCCTCCAAAACGACGGAGAGAAAATTATCAGCACCGTAAACAATTCCAGTCTTCCCAATAACATCAGAAAAGTTAAAAACCATTTCCCGGCATCTGGAAGGTGTGCAAAATTACTAATCGGACCTACAGTGCCCATACCCGGACCAACGTTGCCTAAACATGTTGCAACCGATCCGAAAGCTGTGATGAAATCAAGACCGAGCAGCGACATAACAACCGATCCAAATACAAAGATTAAAATGTAAAGCAGAAAAAACGCAAGAACGTTATTTATGATTTCAGGACTAATTGCTCTTTCATTTATTCGAACCGGAATTATTGCTCTGGGGTGAACCAATCGCTTTAACTCAAGTACGCTGTTTTTGTAAAGAAGAAGATGTCTTATGCTTTTTATCCCGCCGCCGGTAGAACCTGCGCATCCGCCGAAAAATAAAAGTATGAAGAAAATCATACGCGAAAACGGAGCCTAATACTCATAATTGGATGTAACATATCCGGTAGTAGTGATTAGTGAAGTAACATTGAAAAGGGAATGTCTGATAGACTCTTCCCAATGAAAAAGATCGTGCGGTAAGTGAATCAGAATTATCAAAGCCGTACAACCGAGGATGAAGATTGTATAAAAATTAAATTCATTATTTTTCTTCAACACGTCAAATTTACCGTGCAGCACAAAGTAATGCAGAGTAAAATTAGTACCGGCTAAAAACATGAATACAATAATCACGTAATGAATAAAGGGTGAATTGAAGTGCGCAATACTAGCGTTCTTAGTTGAGAATCCTCCGGTTGCCATTGTTGTTAGCGAATGATTAATGGCATCGAAAAGATTCATTCCTCCAATTAACAGTAATAGAGCCTCAACCACTGTAAAAATGAAATAGATACCCCACAACCTCTTTGCGGTTTCTTTAATACGCGGATGTATTTTATCCTTAGTTGGTCCGGGTACTTCGGCAATAAATAATTGCATTCCTCCAATGCCTAATATCGGAAGGATTGCTAATGAAAGAACTATGATTCCCATTCCTCCTAGCCATTGAGTTAGGCTTCTCCAAAAAAGAAGTGCCGGCGGAACCGCTTCTATATCGGTTAAGATGCTTGCACCGGTAGTCGTGAAGCCAGACATGGTTTCGAAAAAAGCATCGGTATAATTTGGTATCGAACCATGGATGATGAAAGGCAAAGCTCCGAAAAGCGACATTGCAATCCACCCAAGCGTAACAATTATATAACCCTCCCGTTTTGTAATTTCGATTCCGGATTTTTTTCTGGTTAACAGCCAAAGCAGCAAGCCCGTACCGGAAGTAATTATTGCGGATATCACAACTGCATAAATATCATCGGTGCCGTAGTAAATAGAAAAGGGGATACCGCCTAACATTAATAAGCCCGTAAGGGATAATAAAAAACCGATGATGTGAAAAATTATATTATAATTCATTTTAGAAATTTCCAGAACTTACTTTACACAAATATTTACGGCTTACTAATTTTTATTCGAACAATAAAACGTAAATCATTTATGGTGAAAAATAAACAGGTGCAAATTAAGAATCACTAATAATCGAATTATTTGGAGAGTTATGATTTCCAAAACGAAGGGGATAAGATTATAAGAACGGTGTACAACTCTAATCTGCCTAACAGCATAATAAAACTCAGCACCCATTTCCCAATCCAGGGAACTTCGTTGTAATTTGAAACCGGACCGGTTGAGCCTAAACCCGGACCAATGTTTCCCAAACATGCAGCAACAGCTCCCATTGCAGATTTTATTTCTAATCCTAATACAGCCATCAGCGCCGAACCGGCTGCAAATATTATTAAATATAGTAATACAAATGCGGATATTTTTGAAATTACATCGTGAGGTATTGACTTGTCATTATATTTAACCGTAATAACCGCCTGCGGGTGTATTAATCTTTTTAATTCTAAAAGACTGTTTTTGAACATAACCATGTGGCGCAGCATTTTAATCCCTCCGCTGGTTGAACCGGTTGATGCACCAAAAAGCAAAAGGAGTAAGAACGCCAGGCTAAAAAACGGTGCCCACGCCTCATAATTTACAGTGGCAAATCCTGTAGAACTTAGAATCGAAATAACGCTGAATGCAGAATCCCTAAAACCCGATTCAACAGCTCGTGAATTTGAAAAAATTAAGTAAAGAGCAATACTTACTACCACAATTACAATAAAGAAAAAATAAAATTTAAATTCGTCATCTTTAAAATAGCTGTTGAACTTTCCGTGCAGGGCATGATAGTGCAGTGTAAAGTTAGTACCGCTCAAAATCATAAAAACGATTATTACGTATTCAATAAAGGGTGATTGATAAGCCGCAATGCTTGCATTCTTCGTAGAAAATCCCCCCGTAGCTACAGTTCCAAAAGAATGACACAGCGAATCGAATAAATTCATACCACCGGCTAAAAGTAATATTGCTTCAAGTCCTGTTAATATTACATAAATTCCCCAAAGTCTTTTCGCAGTTTCTTGCACTCTCGGATGCAGCTTATCTTTAGTAACTCCCGGTACTTCGGCGGTGTAAAGCTGCATCCCGCCAATACCCAAAATTGGCAAAATTGCTATTGATAGAAGAATGATTCCCATACCTCCAATCCAGTGAGTCATGCTTCTCCAAAACAACAAACCATACGGCATCGATTCAATATCGGTTAGAATAGAGGCACCCGTGGTGGTAAAACCGGACATGGTTTCAAAAAATGCATTGGTAAATTTTGGAATTGCACCATGAAGCATGAATGGAACAGCACCAAAGAGGGACATGATAATCCAGCCGGCAGTTACAATTAGATAACCCTCTCTTTTGGAGATTTCGGTATAACGTGCCTCTTTAGTGGCTCTCCAAATTATTAAGCCGATAATAATTGTGCTTAAACCGGAGATTAACAAAGCCGGAATATCGTTGCTGCCGTAGTATATTGAGAAGAGAATTCCCGTAAGCATAAAAAAACCGGTGAGCAAAAGGAGGAAGCCGATAATGTGCAGGATAATTTTAATATTCATCAGCGGAAATATTTTTCAATCTTTTTTACTGCACCCGGCAGGGAAAACACAACAACTTTATCGTTCTCTTTAATCTGAGAATTTCCGATTGTTATAACGCTTTCGTTTCCTCTAATCACTCCGCCTATTATGGCTTCTTTGGGAAAACCCAGGTCTTTTACTTTTTTCTTTGTAATTATTGAACCGGGCTGAGCAATGTATTCTAACACTTCAGCATCGATACCTTCAAGAGTAGCCATTGCAACTATTTCGCCTTTACGGATAAAACGGGAGATACTATTAGCTGCTAATAATTTTTTGTTTATTAGGGAATCAAGACCAATAGTTTGTGTGAGCGGTATGTAATCTGCTTTATCAACAAGAGCAATTGCTTTTTTGACTCCAAGATGTTTAGCCATTAGACAGGTTATTATGTTCGTTTCCGCATCTTCGGTTAGTGCAATAAATGCATCCATATCGATTATGCTTTCCTGCGCAAGCAGATCAATGTCACGTCCATCTCCTTGAATGATAAGAGTTTTTTGCAGGTAATCGGCAAGCTCATAAGTTTTTTCTGTATTGGATTCAATTAGTTTAACATTCATTGAGTCTTCCAAGAGTTTTGCAACCCGTCTGCCGATTCTGCCTCCGCCTAAAATCATTATATTTTCAAACTTAAGATTCTCCTTTCCGGCTAATTTAAGAATCGTCTCCGAGCCGCCGGGAGTAGTAATAACAAACACTTGATCATTGGGGATAAATTTGTCATTGCCTGAAGGAATGATAGTTCTAAAGTTCCTGTGGATAGCGACTATTCTAAAATCAATGGTATGATACTGCTTAGCTACTTCGGCTAATCTTTGATGCATTACAGGTGCATTCTTATCGAGCTTTAATCCAATAACCGAAAGTTTTCCTCCCTCAAATTCCAGAACATCGGTTGCTGCGGTACGCATTATTAAGTTCACGGTTTCCAAAGCGGCAAGTTCTTCCGGATAGATCATAAAATCTACCCCAAGCTCACCGAAATTTACGCCTATATCAGGCTGTAAATATTCGCCGTTGCCTATTCGTGCAATAGTTTTCTTTGCACCTAGTTTTTTGGCAAGAATTGCTGTTGTTAGGTTTACTTCTTCAGATGAAGTTACAGCCACCAACAGGTCGGCTTTTTCAACTTTAGCAGCCCGCAGAATTTTTATAGAAGTTGATGAACCGTTTATTGTCATGATATCGGTCATGGAATCGGAATAAGATAATCTTTCCTGATCTATATCGATGGCAATAATGTCGTGTGCTTCGCTTGAAAGCTGTTTAGCGAGGTGGTATCCAACGTCTCCCATGCCTGCTAATATGATTCGCATATATTCCTTGTACAAAATATTCTAAAAGACGGCACAAAAATCATTATTTATTATTGTAAAAACAATTGAATAAAATTTAATTAAATTTTTGTGCCGGTTGATTTAAAAGAAAAAAACCCGGATATGATTATCCGGGCATTGATTTTTTTTATTTCTAAGTCCCTATTGTTTCTGTTTGATAAATTTTTTGAAACTCTCTTGCTTTTCTTTCCTTCCAAGCTCCTTTGTGATAAGCATATCCGGCAATCAAAGGCATAGCAAGAGTTGCTTCGGAGTAAACCATCTGTTCGAATGTAGTTTCAACTTTTCCCCATGAGCTTGCTTCTTTTAAAGTAGAGCTTGATAAAGCGCCGTCTCTAACATCAGCAACAGTAATTTGAATTGCATACTTGTGCATAGGTGCATCTTCCTGCAGGATGTCAGCCGCTACAACAATATCCTGCGTAAAATTCTTCGGAACGCCGCCGCCAACCATGAAAATACCTGTTTCTTTACAATTCAATTTAATCCTGGTTAACTCAAGAAAATCTTTTGCCGAGTCAACCGATACATGCTTGTCGGGATTTTGAGTTTGATGAACTATAAAGCCAAATCCTGCCGAACAGTCTGAAAAAGCAGGTACGAAGATTGGTACATTCTTTTTGTAGCAAGCCCAAATAACCGAATCATCAGCTTTAGGTCCACCATTCTTCTCAAGGTATTTCCCAAATTCCCAAAGAAGCTCGCGTGAAGAATACGGCTTTGGCTCGAGGCTGTCGAAAATTTTAGCGCAAGTATCGTCGCAAATTCTTAATTCATCCTCGTCGATGAACGTATCATAAATTCTATCGATGTGAAGCTCGCGAAGTAAATTATCGTCGCTGTAAGGAGTTCCCTTATAATGTTTGAATCCTAACGCTTCAAAGAAATCCTGGTCGACCATGATAGCGCCTGTTGAAACGATGGCATCGATCATATTATTCATTACAAGATCGTAAACCACTCTCTTCAAGCCTGCACTGAATAAACTTCCGGCAAGAGTTAAAATAACGCCGCATTCTTTATCCTGCAGCATCATCTCATAAATTTTTGCTGCTCTGTTTAAATCCCGCGCAGAAAATGCCATGTGTTCCATCGCATCGACTAATGCAACAACGTTGTGCTGCTTTATGTCGATATGCCGGATTACCTCTTTTAATAAATCTTTTTTGGTATTCATACTCTCTTCCTTTCTTTTAAGAATTAATTTCAAAATTATTTTTCTTGTTCAAATCACGATAACTTCCCCATAAAATAACATCAAGATAAGAGGTATAAATGATTTTGATTAAAAATTGTTTCTTCATTTAAATTAATTTCTTTTGCTTAAAAAAACCGCTTTGCAGCGGAAAGAATTCCTTGTTTCCATGGTACGCGATGTGAAATTCCGCTTCTATTTTTAAATTCATCTAAGTGTTCGATATACCACTTATAATTTCGAATCAGAGCTTCTTTATTAGAATACTTAGGATTGAATCCCAATATTTTTTTTGCTTTTTCAATTGAGACGAAAGAATCCTTAGAAGCTGTTTCATAGACCCACTTATAAAGCGGTGATAGTTTCAGGTACTCCAAAATTTTCAACATTGCGATTGCAGGTTTTTCAGGCAAGGGGACGATCTTTTTCCCAAATCCCGCATAATCCAATACAGCCTGATAATCTTCTTTCATCGATTCAAATTCCTCGGCTCCGATGTTAAAAGTATCGTTTACGATTTTTGTATCGAGTGTTGCGCATAGATAAATTGCCTCGCATAGGTCTTCTACATCTAACAATTGATAGCGGTTATTCCCTGAGCCTATCATCGGGAAACCGTGACCATCTTTTGCCCAATCATATAGCAAGTGAAATACGCCCAATCTTTCAGGTCCGATAAACGATTTTGGTCGAAGTATAGGGACGCAATAACCTTTCGAACGAAGTTCCAGACATTCTTCTTCGGCTAAAATTTTTGCGTTTCCATAGTCTCCAACACCATCCAATTTATCCTCTTCGAAAATTGGATGGTGGTCCGGTACACCGTAAACTGCAGTTGAAGAAATATGAATAAATCGCTGTCCATTATTTTTTTCGAATGCCTCAAGAAGAGTACGCGTTCCGTCTACATCTGTAGAATAAATATCTGCAGGTTTATAAAGCGGAAGTGCCGCTGCACAATGAACAACAATATCAATATCTTTCATTATGTCATTGACTAATCTTGCATTCCGGATATCACCTTTAACGGCTATTATTTTTGATAGCATATCGGGATAATCAAAATCGGCAATATCAAGCGAGACTATTTCATGCTCTTTACCGTAAAGATACCGGATTAAATTTATTCCTAAGAATCCGGCACCTCCTGTTATTAAAAATTTCATTTAGGTTGAAAATGATAATATTAGATGAACAAAATTAAATAAAATGCTAAAGGCTTCAAAAAAAAGAGTAAAAAGACAGAAAAGATAAATCGGAATAATTTGCTATCTTGATATAAAAAGAATGTTAGTTTAAGTTTTAACTGCAATGAATTTTCTAATTAATCTAAATAGTGAAAATACTCTGCCGCTTGGATTTGCAGGTTCGCTGCTTCTTCATTTAATTATCTTTTTGGCTGCGGCGTTTTTGTTCGAAAAGGTTATTCAGCCTTCGTCGGTTGTTAGTCCTTATGTGCAAATCTCTACCAATTATATTCAGGAAGGTGGTGAGGCTAAAATAACAAGCGGAGAAACAGAAGATAGAATAAAAGAAGAACCGCTAAAATCAAATGAAGCCAGTGAACGACCGGAGAATGTAAATCTAAACCGCCCCATATTTATTGAAGCTGAAGCGGATACTACGGGACTTCAAAACATTTACAGCGAGAGTACGCTCAACGTTTCAATTAAATACCCTGCAGGCTGGACTTATCTGGATCAGAATGTAAAAAATAAATTAGACGGAGTAACATTTTGGGCTGCAGGCAGCAGTATATCGCCTCCCCCTTACGTCCATCTTGAGGTGAGGGAAAAGTTCCTCTTTAATCCTAACAGGTATAGTCACAATATTAAATTAAGACGAGCCACTGTGTACTATAATGATCCAGAAGAATTAGAGGGACAGGTTTCACAAATATTTTATTTCAGAACTGAAAGCAATGAAGACTTCACCCTAAAACTTATTGTGAAGGGAAGAGATAGCTTCAATTCATTTCTTCTTGTTTTTTTAGGTATGTTGAAGACATTCAAATTTAGGGAAACGATATTTTAACTTACCGCTCCCAAATACCAGCTTAGTAAAGGTTATGATATTTGTTTCGAAAATTTGCTTATTTACTTTTCTTGACTTTGTGAAGACATAGGCTTAAATTTCCACACTTTTTTTGAAAATATTATAGGTTTTTGGAGGAAAATACAGCGTGAAACAAGAGAAAATGACAAGGTTTATTAAGACCGAGGATGCCGACAGAAAATGGTATGTGGTAGATGCCAAGGATCAAATTTTGGGTCGCTTAGCTTCAAAAATTGCAAGGGTAATTAGGGGTAAAAACAAATCAATTTTTACGCCTAATACAGATACCGGCGATTTTGTTGTTGTGGTGAATGCATCTCATGTTAAAGTAACAGGCAAGCGGGAATTACTTAAAACTTACACTCATCATTCCGGTTATCCGGGCGGTTTGAAAGTAAAAAGTTTTGAAGAGCTTATGGCGAAAAAACCAGAATATGTAATTCACAGCGCTGTAAAAGGAATGCTTCCCAAAAACCGGCTTGGGAGAAAGCTCATAAAAAAATTAAAAGTATACAGAGGGGAATCACATCCCCATTCGGCACAAAAGCCCGAACTATTAAGCTTATAACGAGGAGAAAATGGCTGATAATATCAAAGTTGGAAGAAGAAAAACATCTGTAGCACGTGTAATATTAAGACCGGGCAGCGGAAATATTACTGTAAACGGAAAAGAATTTGAAAAGGCTTTTCCCCAATTACTAAGTCGTGAAGATATTTTAAAACCGTTCAAAGTAACCGAAACTATGGGCAGCTATGATGTATTAGTGAATACTCGTGGCGGTGGAACGACAGGGCAGGCTCAGGCGATAAGATTAGGGATTGCGAGAGCTTTGGTAGATCTAAATACCGATTTAAAACCGGTTCTAAGAAAAGAAGGGCTTTTAACAAGAGATCCGCGTATGGTTGAACGAAAAAAATACGGACAGCCCAAAGCACGAAAAAGATTTCAATTTTCTAAACGATAATTATTTAACTAATCATTCATACTTTCTGATTTATCCCCTGTGTCCCGGTTAAATCGGGATGGAAGGTAAAGATGACGAAAGTAGAAGTTCCCGCAAAAACGGGATAAAAACAGGAGACATAATGAAAAAAATAGATCTGACCCAGCTTATTGAAGCTGGTGCCCACTTTGGTCATTTGACCCGCCGCTGGAATCCTAAAATGAAGCCTTACATCTTCATGGAAAAAAATGGGATTCATATTATCGACCTAAAAAAAACTCAATCTTTATTAACCTCAAGTGCTGAAGAGCTAAGCAAACTAGTCTCTGAAGGAAGAAAAGTTCTTTTTGTCGGTACCAAGAAACAGGCAAAGAACATTATCGAAACAGAATCAAAAAGATGCGATTCGAACTGGGTTTGCGAACGGTGGCTTGGCGGTATGCTCACTAACTTCTCTACAATCAGAAAAAGCATTAAAAGATTAAATAATATAGAAAAGCAAGAAACAGACGGTACTTTCGACAAAATAACAAAGAAAGAAAGACTGTTTCTTTCAAGAGAAAAAGATAAACTGAAAAAAGTTCTTGAAGGCGTTGAAACAATGACGAAATTACCGGGGGCAATGTTCGTTGTTGATATTAAGAAAGAATCAATCGCAATCAAAGAAGCAAAGCGGTTGAATGTCCCCGTCTTTGCAATTGTTGATACAAACTGTGATCCCGATGAGGTTGACCACATTATTCCCGCAAATGACGATGCCGTTAAAACTATTGAACTCATAATTAAATTTATGGCAGACTCCGTTATTGAAGGAAACGCCAAAGCAAAAGAAATAAAGGCTGAAGAAGCTGCGGAAGCCGAAAGAATTAGAAAAGAACGCGAAGTAGAGATGAAAGACGAAACTAAACCGGAGAAAAAACCGGAAGTACGACGAAGAAAATTAAAAGAAGAACCGAAGGAAGAAAGTTCAAAGCCGGCAGAGGCTGATTCTCCTTCCAAAAACTAAATTCGAGAGGTAAACTTATGGTAATTACTGCCGCACAAGTAAATGAATTAAGACAGAAGACCGGCGCCGGTATGATGGATTGCAAAAAAGCGCTGGTTGAAGCAGACGGCGATGTGGAAAAAGCTATCGAAATACTTCGAAAGAAAGGCGCAGCCGTAGCTGCAAAAAGAGCAGAGAAAACCGCTAATGAAGGACTGATCGTTACAAAGGTATCGGATGACGCAAAATCCGGTGTAATTGTTGAAGTTAACTGCGAAACTGATTTTGTGGCTAACAGCGAAGATTTCATACACTTCGGAAAGGAAACAGTTAACGCCGTTTTCAAAAACCATCCCTCCAGTGTTGAAGATTTATTAGAAAAAAACAAAGATCTGCAAATTCTGCTGACCGAAGTAATAGGAAAAGTCGGTGAAAAAACCCAAATAACCCGCTTTGCAATTGCAGAGGCTCCCAACGGTTTCATAGTTGACTATGTTCATCCAGGATCTAAGTTAGGCGTACTTGTTAAATTTGATAATCTGATAAATCCATCCAATGATTTCGCTGCAGTTGCAAAAGATGTTTCGATGCAAATTGCTGCCATGAAACCGATTTGTATCTATAGAGAAGAAGTACCACAGCCGGTTATTGATAAAGAAATAGAAATTTATAAAGAACTGGCGCGAAAGGAAGGAAAACCGGAAGCAATGCTTGAAAAAATTGCTCTCGGCAGGCTTAATAAATTTTACCAGGAAAATTGTTTAATTGAACAAGCCTATATAAAAGATAATTCCAAATCTATCGGCGAGCTGCTGAAAGAATACAATTCGAAGCATGGTGTGGAGGTTAAAATAAGCTCGTTTCATCGCTTCCACTTAGGTGATGAAAAAAAATAAAACTAATACAAAGGTCTTAAATTATTTGAGACCTTTTTTTATATTTAAACTAATTTCTTAAATAGTTTATTGATTTTTCCGTCGGTTTTTTCCCAACATCTTCTTTTGCGGGGAAAATATTAAATAGTAAACAATTTCTTACAACTCAAAATATTTTATGGAAAAACTGAAGTTTAAAAGGATTTTGCTAAAGCTAAGCGGGGAATCGTTGATGGGTGATAAAGGATACGGAATAGACCCGCAAGTGTTGAACTTTTTTTCAACCGAAGTAAAAAAAGTCCACGATGCCGGTGTTCAAATTGGAATAGTGATCGGCGGCGGAAACATCTACAGAGGTTTAAACGCCGGAGATCAGGGAATTGACAGAGTTACCGGCGATCAAATGGGTATGCTCGCTACTATGATTAATTCCTTAGCGCTTCAAAATGCAATTGAGAAAAAAGGAGTTTTTACCAGATTAATGAGCGCAATTAATATGGAAAAAATTGCCGAACCTTATATTAGACGAAGAGCACAAAGACATCTCGAAAAGGGAAGAGTAGTAATCTTTGGTGCCGGTACAGGGCATCCTTATTTTAGCACTGATACGGCTGCTTCTTTAAGAGCTGTTGAAATTCAAGCTGATGTAATCATCAAGGGAACCAGGGTTGACGGTGTTTATGACTCAGACCCAGAAAAAAATCCCGATGCATTTAAGTTTCAGAACATTACTTATATCGATATACTTAAGAAAAATTTGCGGGTGATGGATTTAACTGCCGTAAGTTTATGCCGCGAAAATAATCTTCCTATGGTTGTATTCAATATGAACGTACCGGATAATCTGCTTAGACTTGTACGCGGCGAAAATGTCGGAACTTATATCTTCGATAAGGAAGCTGCTGAAACAGTAGAACCGGATTAATCAATTTTACGCAATTAACTTGTTCCTTTATTTCTTTATGCTCGATCAAAAATAAAATGATGAGGTCAACATGCAAGAAATACTGAAAGACGCTAAACACAGAATGGATAAATCGATCGAAGCTCTCAGAAGTGAATTAGCAAAGGTAAGAACTGGCAAAGCAACCACTACTTTGTTGGATGGAGTAAAGGTAGAATATTATGGCAATCCCACTCCCTTGCATCAGGTTGGAAATATATCGGTTTTGGATTCCCATACTTTGTCGATAACTCCGTGGGATAAATCGGTTGTTCAGGCTATCGAAAAAGCAATTCTTGAAGCAAACCTCGGATATAATCCGATTAGTGACGGTACAAATTTGAAAATACCGGTTCCTCCATTAACCGAAGAGCGGCGAAGAGATTTCGTTAAATTAATAAAGAAATTCGGTGAAGAATCAAAAATTGCTATCCGGAATATTCGACGGGATGCTAATGAGCATCTTAAAAAAAGAGAAAAAGAAAAAAAGATTTCCGAAGACGAATTAAAAACAGGCGAACATGAAGTTCAAAAGCTTACCGACGATCATATCCACTTAATTGATGAGATTGTTAAACACAAAGAGAAGGAAATTATGGAGGTTTAACTCCTCTTTTATTTTGGGTGAGAATGTTCGGAGGTCCTTCAGTTTTTCATGAAGGATTTGTTGTTATGTAGATTCTTTTTAGAATTAAATTGAGATAAGTGTCTTAGATATAAAATTCCAAATTGCAAAAAACAAAACACAAATAATATTCTCTCAAGGAGTTCTTCGGACAATACTCAAATATCAATAAACAAAATAGTTGAAAACCAAGCATAAATCCTACGGATAATTTGGATTTTGTCCAAAGTATCCTTCGGATTATTTGGTGCTTTATTCAAAATTAAAATTTCTCCAAGAGTCATTTGACAGATATTTTTGGTTAGCTATTAATTTTAATCTCCCAATATACTAATCATCGGAAAAATCATTTGCTTTAATCTTTCTTTCCCTAACCTCTTCCAAGGTTTTATTTTTGGTTTGAGCAGTTCAATCGGATATATCAATCCATTATTGGTTATTAAAAGTTTTGGCTTCGGTTTGATTTTCATTAATAAATTCGTCAGCAGACCAATCGCCTCTTTTTGTTTGTCGTAAATAGGATATCCGCGGTCAATCTGCCTTGTCGGAATAAATTTTCCCCTAATAAAATTTCCGTTATCTTCATCAAGTTCAACTTCCAGTACGCCGGCTGCACCGTTAATTCCTGTAATGCTTATGTTTCCGTATGTTAAGAAATTACCTAACGAATAAGCGATAAGTTTGTTCTTATAATAGTCAAGGCTTCTGAGTACATGCGGACCGTGTCCGATTACCAAATCGGCTCCTGCATCAATTACGCGGCGGGCAAATGCATAAACATTTCCGCGCTGTTCTCCAAGAAAAAATTCATCATCGTTCGATACATGAACGGCATCCTTTCCTTCAGCACCGCCGTGAAAAGACACGATTAGAATATCGCAGGTTGATTTCAATCCGATGATTAGAGAATCGGCTAAAGCAATATCTGTAATTTTGAACGAATTGTTAGAAAAACCGAAAACGACCACGATTATTTTTTTATCGTTTATTAAAAATTCTTTAAATCCTTTCTTTGGTATAGCAGAAATTCCTAAATCGGTTAACAAGTCGATGGTAAATTTATATGCTGAAGTGCCATAGTCTTCGGAATGATTGTTATCTAATCCTAGGACATTAAATCCCATTTCTTTTAATGAAGGGGCAAGATAATGCGGCATCCCGAATTCGTAACAAGTATTTTTGCTTCGCGACTGTTCGGAACATTTTTGCGGCTTCATACCATTTTTTATAAATGTTCCTTCAAGATTTCCGATTATTATGTGTGCATTTTTTGTTAACGGTGCAACGGAATTAATGAATGTTCTGCCGCTGTCGGGGGGGATAATTCTTTTTGGCGTAACAGAACCAAGCATAATATCGCCCGCGGCTTTTATTTTCACTTGAGCTTCGATGGTCGAATAAATCAGCGGAAATACAACGAATAAATAATTTAATATGGTTCTGTTGAATCTATCCCGCACAATGTTTATTCTTCTTTATGAATGATTTCAATAAAAAATTAATGTTTTTTTAGTTAAATTATAAAAGAATAAAATTAATCTAAAAACTTACAACACTTAAATATAAATGAGTATTCTCTTAAAGTTACCCGAATAGCAAGAATATTTTTAATAGATGAATAATTCTACCAATGTTCGAAATAAATTAAAAAAGAGCAGGTTGTTCTCTTTAATAAATCTTGGAACGTTAAAAAATATTTTATTTTTCGGCGGCGGCATCGTTATTTTTGTAGTGGGAGTAATTGTTTACGGAATTCTTTTAAATTTAAGGGAAATTTCTTTAGCCGAAGCAATGGAAGAAAAAGGTTTTTCGGCACTTAATAATGTGAATATCCTGGTTGAAAGAAAGGCATTTGTTCTCAAGCTTTTTGAGGACACCGTTATTATAAAAGAATACAGAGCAAGTTTCGGAAGAAATGTAAATACTCCGAAGCAGCAAAGAAGCGATAACAGTACACCAATAGGCGAATATGAGATTTGCAAAATAGATACAAGCCATAAATATTATAAATTTTTTAAGCTGAATTATCCAAATCTCAAAGATGCTTCGGAAGCCCTGAGAAAAGGAATTATCAATCAAAAAGAATTTGACCAATTAAAATTTGAATTTTATTACGACGACTGCCCGAAACTAAAAACTATTCTTGGCAGCGATGTCGGTATTCACGGCATCGGAAGGCTGAATTTCTTATTAAAAAATTTGCCGTTTGTTTATAATTGGACAGACGGTTCGATTGCACTAAGCAACGAAAGCATTGACGAATTATTATCCGTAGTAAAGAAAGGGACAAAAGTTGTTATCAAGTAAAATTTTTATCGGCTTGTTTATTTTAATTTTTTCCCTCGCATATATTTCATGCGGAGAAAAAGATTCTCAGCCCGACGGTGACGAAGGCTCGACGGAAGATTTTAATAATCCTGAGTTCGTTCTTCAGAAGGCTAAAGCATTATTGGGCGATGATATTAAATTCGCATACAAAGGAACTTTCGATTCAGATACGGTTATTCAAATTGCTTCCGGAATTGAAATATTGGACAGCGAACAATGGGGAATCAAATTTGTTCATCTCAAAAAATCCGGAAAAAAATTTGAAAATGTATTCGAATCCAATCTGCTGGATGGATCATTCAAAGAATGTCTCGTTCAAAAAATTAAATTTCCTTCGTTTGATTATGAATTAGTCTACTATAGTTCGTTGGATTACTTTATCGGCTCCGGAGGAGGGGAGGTATTTTCGTATCTTGTCAACTTCAATCAGAAAGAAATTTTTTATTCACATTTAATTTCGGAACCCGGGCAGGCGGCTGCTTTATTTTTGTCGGAAAATATCACCATGCCTGAAGTAAGAAATTTCTTCATTAGCAATTTCAAAAGAGAATACCCTGCTCTTCAAGTGGTTAAGGCAGATAAAGAATTAAACCAGAATTAATCGAATCGAAGTAATGTTATTTATAATTCTCGAACGTGATATTAATTAATGCCCCGAATATTAGTAATTACATTAGCTTTTTTATTTTCTTCCGCTTCTTTAGCACAGGATGACAAGTATGAATTATATTCAATTAAGTTTGAAGGAAATAATCAGTTCTCTTCATCGGTACTGAGAGATATTATTCTTTCGGAAGAAACTCCATGGTGGTTTTGGAAATTTTTAAATTCATTTACTCCATTAGGCAGCGAACCCGTTTACTTCGATTCTTCAAGCACAGCAATCGATCTAACCGCGCTAAAAGATTTTTATAACGCAAATAGTTTTTTCCTTGCACAATTCTCTTATGAGTATGATGTTGATTCTACTGCTAAAAGAGTGAATCTGATTTATAAAATTATTGAGGGACCTCCATCCTACTACGGAAATGTTCAAATAAAGGGGATTGAGAAGGTACCTTCTGCAGTTGCCTGGTCAATTCAGCAAGAAATTGCAGTCGACACAACAGACCATTTCTCTCAAAAAAATATGGAGTTAAAAATCGAAAAAGCGTTAGCCATTCTATTAAATAATGGATACATGCTTGCTTCGTTCGACAGCACGATAATTTATCAGGATACTTTATACCAAAAGGCAGAACAGGAAATCTATTTCACCACTCACCAGCAATTCGTAATTGATACCGTAGTTGTAGAGAAGAGAGGAGAAGGTGCACCTTTTGTTGAGGAAGATCTTTTGAGCAAAATTACAGGTATATCGCCGGGGGAAATTTATAACTTCGAAAAAATTAAGAGGAGTCAGGTTCGTCTTTTTAGAACCGGTTTGTTTAACTTGGTGGTTGTCAATCCTGTTGAAGAGGATACTGCGGGCAATCGGGTGCCGCTGAAAATAGACGGAAGCATCGGAAGAATGAACGAATTATCCCCCGAAGTAATACTGAACAATCAGCAAAGTGCGTTAAACGTAGGTTTGGGAATAGCGTTTATTAAAAAGAATTTTCTGGGAGAAGCGCGAAAGCTAACTATAGGGTCATCGTTCGGTGTGCAGGATTTTTTTAATATCGATTATGATAAACTAATTAAACGATTTTCATTTCGCGATACTACTCTGTTAGGCTACATTGATGCGAGGCTTAAAATTGAGCAGCCGTTTCTTTTCAACAGACCGATACTAGGTACATGGGAAAATTATGCAACTATAAATAAACAAAGGAATTTTAACATAACAACTTACGGTTCTAAAGCTACATTCGAATTTGAGCTTCCGCGATACACATTCGTCAATTTTTTAAGCACATCTTATAATGTTGAAAGAACCCATGAACTTTATAGAACCCGCAACGACAGCCTCTCCAACAAGCTGCTTTCAATTTTAGGTGTGGATATAGGCAAAACCACTGCCGACGATATCCTTTTTCCTACACAGGGATTAAATCTATCACTCAATATGGAAGAAGCTAATTCCATTCCTCATTTAATATCGAAAATATTGAATTATAAATTTGAGGGGGCGTTATTTTATAAGGTGCTTGCTACCGGTTCGTTTTATATACCGATGAACCGGAAAAAAAATTCGATATTTGCAATAAAGATTCGTTCCGGTCATCTGCAAGCTTACCATGGTGATTATGCCGGTATTCCTCTTAACAGAACTTTTTTTGCAGGCGGCAGCAACTCGGTTCGCGGCTGGCGTTCAAATGAATTGAGACCTTCAGATGCAGACACCGTCAGGGGTATAATAGGCGAAAATGTAAAAGGCGGAACATTTTTATTGGAAGGTAATTTTGAACTGCGCTACCGTTTTATCGAAGAACTTGGAACAGTGCTCTTTTATGATTACGGGAATACATGGATAGGCTATAAAGATTTTCGGTACGACGAATTAGCCATGGCTGCCGGTATAGGTTTCAGATATTACACTCCGATTGCTCCATTCCGTATCGATTTTGGTTTTAAGTTTTACGATCCATCATCTAAAAAATTCATCTGGCAAGATCGTGATAAAAGCATTTGGAGTAATCTTGAATTTCATTTTGGAATAGGGGAGGCATTTTAATAATTCTTAAAGCCAACCCTCGTCTAAACCACGGTAAAATAAATTTTTTACAGCTTCATTAATTCGCATGAATTCCAATGTGAAACCCGCATACTCGAATTTGTATTGAGAAGAATAACATTTTGTTTACCTTTAGAAAATGGTTATTTTTCGCAACTATTTTTTAGGTTTATAGATGATTTACAGCATGACAGGCTACGGGAAAGGCACCGCAGCCCACAATAAAATAAGTGTTGAGATAGAAGTTCGAAGCGTGAACAGCAGGTACTTAGACATTTCTCTTCGCCTGCCCTCTTCTTTACTAAATAAAGAGTACGAGCTGAGAGAATTAATTAAAAAAAGTGTAAAAAGAGGAAAAATATCAATCTCCATTCAATTAAAAAGAAACGGTACGGAAGACGAAGAACTTACTATAGATAGGGAAAAGTTAAAAACTTACGTTTCCCTTCTGAAGGGAATTAAGAAAGCCGCTAAGCTTACCGATAAAATAAAACTTGATCATTTGCTTCAAAGTAAAGATATTTTTGCACCAATTGAACAGCTATATTCGGAAGACGAATTTGAATTGATTAAAAAAGCTCTGGCTGCTGCAATTGATGAGCTTTTGGTGATGAAAAAAAACGAGGGACATGAATTAGCCGCCGACTTAGCAAACAGAATTAAAATAATTGAAGAAAAACTTGATGTGATTGAAAAAAATGCCGCTGTTTCGGTTGCCGAATATTTTGAAACTCTGAAGGAAAGAATTAAGATTCTTATAGCTGACTTGACACCATATAACGAAAGGCTTCAAGCGGAATTAGCGCTTATTGCCGACCGTGCCGATGCAACCGAAGAGTGTGTTAGGCTCCGAAGTCATTTGAAATTTTTTCTTGAAAGTTTATACAACGAAGATGAACCCGGAAGAAAGTTAAATTTTCTTTGTCAGGAAATGAACAGAGAAGCGAACACGATTTCGTCAAAATCCGTTTCAACTTTGATAACACATAACACTGTTCTGATAAAGGAAGAAATAGAAAAAATACGCGAACAAATTCAAAACATCGAGTAATTGTTTGAGCGGTAAGTTAGGAGAGATTATAGCGGTATCCGCACCGAGCGGTACGGGTAAAACCACAATTGTAAGAAGCATCTTAAATGAGTTTCCAGAATTAGTTTTTTCCGTTTCGGCTACTACAAGAAAAAAAAGAGAAAATGAAATTGACGGAGTTCATTATTACTTTATTAGCGAAGAAGAATTCAAAAAGAAGATTGAACAAAATGAATTTGCCGAGTGGGAAAAATTTTACGGATATTATTACGGCACATTAAAAAAATTTATTGATGATACGATTCACGAAGGAAAGTCGGTAATACTTGAAATAGACGTAAAGGGAGCACTCGCAATTAAGAAAAGCTATCCGAATGCAGTGCTTATTTACATTTTGCCTCCGAGCTTCGAAGAATTGGTTAAAAGGCTAAAAAACCGAATGACTGAAAGCGCGTTAGACCTTAACAAAAGGATTGAGCGCGCAAAAATGGAATTGAGCTTAAAAGATAAATTTAATTATTTTATCATCAACAAAGATTTAAACACTGCAATTAACGAAGCAAAAATTTTAATTTCTAAAATAATAAAAGGAGTGAACACGGATGGAAATAAATCCGATTGATTTAAGAGTGATTGACGAACGTGCAGCAAATGTGTACGAAGCTATAATTGTAGCCTCTAAACGGTCACGTCAAATTAACGATGAGAATAAAATAGAGTTCAACGCTTTGTTGAGTACTATACCAACTACAGGTACCGATGATGAAAGCGAGGATATCGAAAATCCGGCTCAATTAAAAATTTCGCTGGACTTCGAAACCAGAGAAAAACCTCACATTCAAGCTTTGAATGAACTGCTTGAATCGAAGATTGAATATGAATACAAAAAACCAAACTAAAGAAATTTTTTGACATGTAGTCTCTATTGTAAACTAACTCAAGTTGACAGTTTAAAATGGAAACCGTTCCATAGGATTCTTCTGATAAAACGGTTTATTGTTTGAGCTTTTCTTAAGCAACCCACGACTTAAGTCGTGGGCTGCTGAAAACAAAACCTTGAGAGTGAAACCGTTTTAACGGTTTATGATTCGTAAATAACTCAAGGGGTCAACTGGAGTAAACTAAAATACATAGATTTTTTCTCTATGTTGATTCT
Source organism: Ignavibacteriales bacterium (assembly GCA_020061465.1). GTDB lineage: Bacteria > Bacteroidota > Ignavibacteria > Ignavibacteriales > Ignavibacteriaceae > JAGUYG01. Next base: position 39,214 of record JAGUYG010000006.1, on the reverse strand, counting down.
TTAATTAAACTCAAGTCTTTTAAACATGCTTAATGATATATTATCCGGTAAAAAAATCATTCTCGGCGTTACCGGATGTATCGCAGCTTATAAAGCATGTTATCTAACACGAGAATTAAGAGAAAGAGGTGCGGAAGTTAGAGTTGTAATGACTCCTTCCGCACTTCAGTTTATAGCACCACTAACGTTTTCTTCTCTATCCGGCAATGAAGTAATAGTTAATGTGTTCCCTGAATCGCAGCAAGATGGCACCGGTCTTAAAACATGGCACATAGATTATGCACTCTGGGCTGACCTGATGATTATTGCGCCTGCCACAGTTAACACAGCGGCTAAAATTGCACATGGTTTTGCCGATAATGCTTTAACCATTCTTGCTTTAGCCCTTCGATGCCCTTTAATTATAGCACCGGCTGCCGATACCGATATGTATGAAAAACCAATTACACGACAAAATTTGAACAAGCTGTCCGAATTAGGGCATTACGTTATTGAAGCCGAGGTTGGAAGCCTTGCAAGTGGATTGAGCGGCATTGGGCGTTTTCCCGAACCGGAAAAAATTATCGACGCAGTCGAACTAATTCTTAGCGGTTATACCAAAGATTTATCGGGCAAAAAAATTTTGATAACGGCAGGTCCTACTTTCGAAGACATTGATCCCGTTAGATTTATAGGAAATAGGTCATCAGGCAAAATGGGATTTAACCTTGTAAAAGCAGCTTATCTACGCGGTGCCGAGGTAACCTTGATTTCAGGTCCGGTTTATGAAAAAATTTATCCTGAAATAAATACGGTCAAAGTTCGTTCTACTTTTGAAATGAAAGAAGCAGTCGAAAAATATTTAAAGGATAACCAAATATTGATAATGTCTGCGGCAGTTGCTGATTACCAACCGGAATCGGCGGCTATTAAAAAGATAAAAAAAGAAGAGCATCTTAAAAACTTGAAGCTTAAACAAACTGTTGACATATTAGCATCGATAAATAAGCGCGGAAAAAAAATAATAGGCTTTGCTCTGGAAACAGATGAAGAGAAAGCAAATGCATTAAAGAAGCTGAAAGATAAAAATTTGGATATGATTGTGTTAAACTCTTTAAGCGATGAACGCAGCGGCTTTGAATATGACACGAATAAGATTACAATATTTCATCGATCGGGTAAAGAAGTTGACTACCCGCTGCAGTCTAAATTCCAGGCTGCAAATAAAATCCTCTCTGAAATTTTGAAGTTGAAATAATTTATTAAATCGTTTTTCGAAACGTTAAATTTTTGCAGCACAGATTATACGGTGGCGTGCGAGTATCGGAATCTGTGCCATAAATACTTGGTTTATTTTTATGATTCATTACTGCTGAGCCTTTCATGAAATCCGAATACACACTAAAAGAAAAAATCATCGAAGCATTAAAAGAACAGAAAGAAATTTACGGCGATGAACTTTTTACGTCTTCTTTATCATTAAGAAAAACTGAGGTGAGAACAGACTCATCATCAGACTCATCACATAATCCGGCTTTAGAAGCCATTGAAACCTGGGAAATGGCTGAGTCGTTAGATGAGCTGTATGATAAAATTTACGAATGTACAAAATGCGTTTTACATAAGGGACGAAATAAATTTGTCTTCGGTGTAGGAAACCCGAATGCCGATGTAATGCTGATAGGTGAAGGACCCGGTGCGGATGAGGACAGGCTTGGCGAACCGTTCGTTGGTCGGGCAGGACAACTATTAAATGATATTCTAAAAGCAATTCATTTCACCCGGCAGGAAGTTTATATCGGCAATGTAGTTAAATGCCGCCCGCCGGGCAACCGCACACCCCTGCCTTCAGAAATGGAAACATGTCTTCCTTATTTAACCAAACAGATACAGCTTATCAAGCCAAAACTAATATTATGTTTAGGTTTAACGGCAGCACAGGGATTGCTAAAAAAGAAAGATTCGCTTTCGGCTTTACGCGGAAAAATATTTGAACTTGGTAAAGTAAAAGTGATGGTTACTTATCATCCGGCTGCTTTGCTTAGAAATCCGAATTGGAAACGCGGCTGCTGGGAGGATGTGCAAAAATTTAGAAAGCTGTATGATGAGATGAAGGGAAACTGATAAAAATTATATAATTTAGTTTTTAAATGTTCCTTTCAAATTATTTCCGCTTTAAATTCAATTAGTGATACTTTTGTAAATGAATGTTTTCGTAAGTAAATTTCAGTTAAATTAAGTTAGTAGATTCAACAACGATTAATTCATTTTTATTTTAATATTACGATGGCACGGAAAAAAAATACCGTCAGCAACGTTGAAAAACTCATCCCCGCAGATGTTAAACCACCGGCAGCACCGGAAATAGAAGCGGCAGTGTTGGGCGCTATGATGATCGAAAAAGAAGCGGTGCCCAAAGCTCTTGAATTTCTGCGTCCTGAAAGTTTTTATCTTAGCGAACACCAAAAAATTTACGAAGCGATGATAAGTCTTTTTCAGCAAGGCGAACCAATCGATACGGTAACTCTTTATGAAGAGTTAAAAAAGAGAGAGCAAGTTGAAGAAGTTGGAGGAGCGGTTTATCTAAGCAAGCTTTCACAAAACATTTCTTCGGCTGCCAATATCGAGTATCATGCAAAAATTATTTTGGAAAAAGAAATTCTTCGCAACTTAATAACCAACTCTCACGATATTGCAAGATCTGCTTATGAAGGAACTGAAGATGCCTTTGATATTTTAGACCGGGCAGAGAGAAAAATATTCGATATAACCGAAACGCATTTGAAAAGAACTTTTACGGGTATGGATAGGGCAGTGCGGGAAGCGTTAGAATATATTGAAGCCATTCACACAAAATCTCCGCAAAAGTTTTCTGTTCCCACAGGATTTTATGAATTGGATGAACTTTTAGGCGGATTCCAAAAATCCGATTTGATAATTGTTGCTGCTAGGCCCTCCATGGGAAAAACTGCATTCGCGCTTTCAGTTGCACGTAATGCGGCAGTTGATCACAAAGTGCCCGTCGGTATTTTTAGTCTTGAAATGGCAACAATGCAATTGGTAATAAGATTGCTCTGTGCCGAAGGCAGGCTCGATGCGCATCTGGTTCGAACAGGAAAGCTGCCTTTGGAAGAAGGCGTGAAATTATCCAAGAATGCTCATAAGCTAATAGCTGCACCGCTGTATATCGACGACACTCCGGCACAATCGGTGCTTGAAATTAGGGCAAAAGCAAGAAGATTGAAAGCCGAAAGAGATATAGGGCTTATTGTTATCGATTACCTTCAGTTGATGCAAGGACCGGCAAAAGCTGAAAGCCGCGAACGGGAAATTTCACATATTTCACGTTCACTAAAGTCATTAGCTAAGGAGTTAAAAATTCCCGTGATTGCATTAGCCCAATTAAACCGCGCGGTTGAAACCCGAACCGTTAAACGCCCTCAATTATCCGATCTCCGTGAATCCGGCTCCATTGAACAGGATGCCGATGTTGTTCTTTTCTTAAATCGACCGGAATATTATGGTCTCTTAAAAGATGAGAACGGTAACTCGTTAGAAGGCGTTGCCGAAGTAATTATCGGCAAGCAAAGAAACGGTCCGACAGGCGAAATTAAATTAGCATTTATTAAGGAGTATGCGCGTTTTGAAAATCTTGCACACGCAAGGCAAATTGAGGCTTACTCCGTTGCACAGATCGATGAAGACATAATTTAAGATAAAAGATTAAAGTAAAAGGATAAAAGTAAATTCGATTAAAAATTAGTTGATGTTAATGAAAATTCGGATGGTTAAAGTAATCTTCTTGTTCATATCGTGTTTGAGTAATTTAAATGCTCAATTTTATACCGCTGAAGATGTTCAAATTTGCGAATCAAAATTTGAGTTTGCTGCCAATAAAAATCTTTCTCAAAAACCGATTGGCGATGTGATTGCAGAAATCGGGAAGACTTTTTTAGGCGGTGATTATTTAGCTCATGGAATAGAAAAAAGCGGCGGCGAACAGTTAATTATCAATTTAACCGGATTGGATTGTACTACATTCCTGGAAAATGCACTTGCCTTTGCCAGATTGATTAAACAAAACAAATCCTCTTTTGAAGATTATCAAAGTGAATTGATAAAAGTAAGATATCGTAACGGCATTATTGACGAATATCCATCCCGGCTGCATTACTTTAGCGATTGGATTTTTGATAATGTTAAAAAGGGAATAGTTGAAGACGTTACAAAAGAAATAGGGGGAGAGAAGATTCAATTCAAAGTTGGTTTCATGTCAAAAAATCCGGATAAATATTTACACCTGTCTGAAAATCCGAAGTTCATTCCAATCATTGAACAGCAGGAAAAAGAAATTAATGAACGGGAGTATTATTACATTCCAAAGCAAAAAGTTCATCTGTATGAGAGTAAAATTCAGAATGGCGATTTAATTGCCATCACAACAAACATCGAAGGTTTAGATATTGGTCATGTAGGAATAGCAGTTAAAGTGGATAACGGGAGAATCCATTTTATGCACGCACCATTGGTTGGGGCAAAGGTGCAGATAAGTGAAGAACCATTACCGGAGTATTTAGCAAAAATTAAAAAGCATACGGGAGTAATTGTGTTGAGAGCGGTGGAGCCGTAATTTTTTAGTGTAGTTCTGATAAAAGCACAATTAAACAAATTTAACATTCGGAATTACTTTTTTTGCAGCCTTAGAGAATCTCTAAAAACTCAAATCACAAAAAACAAATCTCAAATAAGAGCCAATAACCAAAATACAAATGACCAAAACAAAGCAAAAACTGTATTTGTCGGAACGATCCTTCGGATTTGAAATTTCGTTTTTTGAATTTGGAATTTATTTGTCTTTTGGTGCTTGTCATTTGAGATTTTAGAGGTGCCCTTAATCTTCTATTCATCGCCGATAATAATTCCGGAACACATATAATACTAAGGCTCAATTCATCGGCTGAAGCCAATATTTCGTCAATCTTTTCACTTCCCTCCTCCTTTATAAATCGTTTTGCATAAGCGGAAGTGTCAAGAAAAATACGCATTAGTCAATTTTCCTCTCTTCTAAAATTGCAGAAGATAGACTTTTCCCTTTAACCTCTAACTGCAGCCCTTTTTTCTTCCAGACTGATGTTTTATCAGTTTCTGATGAAGGGGGCGTAATCTCGGCTATTACTTTTCCATGCCGGATTATTCTAATAATTTCACCTTTTTCTGCACGGGTTAGATAAAATGATGCATTATTTCTGAATTCTGTGAATTTAATAGTTGTCATTTCTTGTCTCCGATTTCTGTGTGTAAATGTACATAACTGTACACTTAGTTTAAAGATGGAGCCAATTATAAAGATATCAACTTAGGAATTATGATCCCAACTCTTTCATTAGTACCATTGATTTAATAGCCAAATTTCTGTTCATTCTCAAAGGATACAATTACACCCCGCTTAAAAGAATATTTCAATCAGATCTGACAATAAATTCTTACCTGAACTGTTCCTCACTCAGAAGCAGCGCTAATCTTCCCCAACTATCAAATACCATGATCATTCCCTCGTCTCTCTCCGAAAATTTCGGTTAATAACTTGGTTTCAAAAAGTGAATTGAGTAAATTTGCTCAGTCGGTTGAGTAAAATTGCTCAATGGGTTGAGTAAAATTATGTATGAACGTAAGCAGCTATATCATCTAAAAAAGCGACTGAAAGAACCGAGAAAATTTATTCAGGTGCTTTTAGGTCCAAGACAAGTAGGAAAAACTACCTTAGCACAGCAGTTATCTGAGCAGCTATCGATTCCTTTCATTTTAGTTTCCACCGATACAGTTCCTCCTTCAAATTCAATTTGGATTGATCAGCAATGGGAAAATGCACGGATAAAACTTAGCACGTTAAAATCGAAGGAAATTCTGCTCATCATAGATGAAATTCAAAAAATTCAAAATTGGAGTGAGGTAATTAAAAAAAATTGGGACCTTGACAGCCGGAATAAAACCCCTATAAAAGTACTTCTGTTAGGTTCTTCAACGTTAACAATTCAAAAAGGATTAACAGAGTCTCTCGCCGGACGATTCGAAATTATTCAGTTACCTCATTGGACCTTAAAAGAAATGGGTGATGCATTCGGCTTTACACCGGAACAATATGTCTATTATGGCTCGTATCCGGGAGCGGCTGAATTGATAAATGATGAAGGAAGATGGAAAGATTATATTCTCAATTCAATAATTGAAACTACAATTTCTAAAGATATCTTACAGCTTACAGCCATACAAAAACCTGCTTTGCTGAAAAATCTTTTTGAATTAGCGTGCAGATATTCGGGAGAAATTCTTTCTTATACAAAAATGTTGGGGCAGCTTCGCGATGCCGGCAATACCACTACTCTTGCACATTATCAAGAGCTGCTTAATAAAACCTGGATGATTTCAGGCATCCAAAAATTTTCCGGTTCGAATGTTTCCGTGAAATCCAGTATACCGAAATGGTTGGTATTCAACACCGCACTTTCGTCAGTTTATTCTGAAAGTAATTTTGTTGAATCCGTTAAACAATTAGATTTATGGGGAAGGCGTATTGAACAAGCCGTCGGTGCTTATCTGCTTAACCAGGCACGTATTAACGATTTTGAGCTTTATTACTGGCGCGATGTTAATGAAGAAGTAGATTTTGTATTAAAGAAGAAGAAGAAAATTATTGCTTTAGAGGTAAAAACATCCCGTGCTAAATTCCACACAGGATTGCAAATATTCAGTGAGAAATACAAGACTTATAAGAATATCCTCATTAGCAGCGATTCATTACCATGGCAAGAATTTTTAGAGTTCGATGTTGTAAAATTATTTGAATGATACTAAAAAATTATATCTTTCGACATTAACCGGCAGAAGAATTTTTATATGATTTAGTTTCTATTCTGCCGCTTCTGTATCAAACTCTTTAATGTTCTGATATTCTTTTTATCTTCCAACTGCTTTTTTCCCTTTGGTGTTTCGAGTATTTTGGGTACGTGTTCAAGCTTTTTGTCGTTCATTATGTTCGAGAAGCCTTCTTTGCCTATAAATCCTTTTCCGATGTGTTCATGTCTGTCAACCCGAGAACCTAACGGTTTTTTGCTGTCGTTCATGTGGATGCACTTTAATTTAGCCAGCCCTATTATGTCGTCGAATTCTTTTATAACTTTTTTATAATTAGCCCGTGTTTTTATATCGTATCCCGCTGCAAAAATGTGGGAGGTATCTATGCAAACAGACATCCGTTGTTTATCGTCCACTAAGTCGATGATGTTTTTAATCTGTTCAAACCTACATCCAATTGCTGTTCCTTGTCCGGCGGTTAATTCCAGCATGCTGCTTACATTGAGGTTGGGTGTATTTTCATGGATAATGTTCAGCGATTCTGCAATTACCTTTATCCCTTCCTCTTCACCTTTACCGCCATGTGCACCGGGGTGAAAGTTCAAATATTTTACACCTAATTGTCCGCAGCGGAATAGTTCGTCGATGAATGCTTCGCGCGATTTTTTAAGTATTGATTTATCCGCAGCGCAAAGGTTAATCAGGTAAGAATCATGAACAACCACAAATTTTATTTTGGATTTTTCAAGCTTCGTTTTAAATGAGTTTATTTCTTCTTCACTCAAAGGTTTTGTATTCCAGCGGTTGTTGTTTTTACTGAAGATTTGCATAGCGGCAAAACCAAGTTTATTAGCCAGATCAACTGCTTTGTCAACACCACCGGCGATGGATGTATGTGCGCCAAGTAAATGATTCAAGAGATGATCCTTAATTCTAGATATGTTTTCATAACTATTCACAACTTAAAAAAATAAGTCACTTTTCCCGAATATTTTGAAGGACATATTTAAGTTACTAAAGTTGACCCCTTGAGATTTTTGAGAGTCAAAAACCGTTTAAACGGTTTCATTCTCAAGGTTTTGTTTTAAGCAGCCCACGACTTAAGTCGTGGGTTGCTTAATAAAAGCTCAAATAATAAACCGTTTTATCCGAAGGATCCTATGGAACGGTTTCCCATTATAAACGGTCAACTTGAGTAAGTTAAGTATTATTAAAATTAATAAAGATTTTATATACTGTACAAAATTATGAGAATCGTATAATATTCTCACGCTGGCTGGTACATGAAGGAAATGCGTAATCGATATTTTAAAATAAACGAAAAAGTAGATTTTAACATGTCTACATCAGGCAGGTATTAGGGGAAACATATTCATGATTTTTTTTGAATAAATAATTTTACTCAGCCTCTGAACATTAATTGCGGAGAGATTAGAATTTCTATTTACACGAAATTTTGCACTTCAAGAAACGTGCTGGTCAAAGTAGTTTAAGATTCTTAATTGATTAAGTAATTATTTTCGGATTACATTCTATTTAGTGATTACCCCAAAATGCAAAAAAGCAATTTATGTTTTGATATGATAGTGATTATTTAATGATAAATCTTATTTATTAATCCGTTATCTCCAATCTGCCATTTCTGCATCGGATATAATTTTAGTTCTGCTTCGATAATTATTTATATCTACGTTTACTGTAATAGTATAAACATCTTTTAAACCTAAGCCGGTATTATTCACATTCGTAAAAATTACTTTAGAGCCATCGGGCGAAAATTTAGGCCACAAATCATTAGTTCCATCAGGCTTATTCTCAAGAGATAAATCTGTTTGAACTTTAGTATCTATATTTAACAAGAAGATATGTGAATCAAGCTGCCTGCCTTCCTGTGCTTCCAAACCGGAAATATCTCTTGTGTACAAAATAGATTTCCCGTCATGAGAAAATACCGGGCTTTCAATAATACCCGGTAAGTTATCAACCAATAAAGCCATACCTGTTCCATCCGTATTCATTATATAAATTTCCGAATCAAAAATATTTTGTCCTATTGTTAATACCGCGATCATATTGCCTAAAGGGGACCAACTACTCTCTCTAAAATGTCTTCCAGAAGGTGCTGTAGCAATTTGAGTTAGATTTCCTCCATTTAAATCTATTGTGTAAAGCTTATCGTAATTACTATAGAGAATTTTACTGCCGTCATTTGACCAGCAAAATCCTGCTCCATTATTATGAAATCCAGCGACCGGTACACCGGTAATTTTAAATAAATTAGATCCGTCCGTATCAATTCTGTATATGTGTGTTTGACCATCGCGGTTAGAAGTAAACGCTATTTGATTTGTTTTAGGATTAAAACGTGGACTCCAATCTCTTGCAGGGTCATCTGTTAGTTTAATATTATATGAATTTTGTGTGTCCGAAGCATAAATCTCGTAGTTACCTTCTCGTTTTGATGAGAATACTATTGGAAATTTCGGCATTTCAATTGTGCTAAAATTCCAGATATAGCCGCTGGTTTCTGCCCCCGAATTATCCTTTGCAATTACCTGCCAGAAATAGCTAGTATTAAAACTCAAGTTCTGGACAACTAAAAATGTATCTGTGTGATTTGATGCTATTAAGTTTTGTTCTATTGAATTTGAAGCATATAAGTAAACATCAAAGAAAAGGGAATCGTCTTTATCCGGATCGGAAGCCTGCCACATTAATGTTATTGATAGAGGCTGATTTGTGGATCCATTTTCAGGAACAGGATTATCCGGCTTTAAGGGAGGAAGATTTGTCTTTTTTTCCTTTTCCAAAAATGTCGATGCTTTTGCAACCGCGCCTTCTCTTACAGATACGCTTACAGTGCTTTTTATGTAACCGGTTTTTTTAATGGTTATTGTATATTCACCTACCGGAATATCTTCTATAAAATATTTTCCCTCTGAATCAGTTATTAGAGCATTGGTAGGCGGACTTGTGGAAACTGAAGCCTCGCTGATTGGAGTGCTTGTCTCGGCATCCATTACAGTTCCTTCAATTGATCCATAGAAGGTTGGTTCTATTACGCTTTCCTTACAAGATGAAATAATTATTATAACTGAACAGATAGAAACGGTGAAAAGCAGTTTTATTATTTTCTTTGACATCTTTGTAACTCCTGAAATTGATTTTCTTAATTAGAATTGCTTTGCTGTATGTTGACTTTATTATTAAAACCGTTTTGGAAAAGTTTAACACTGTTTCCTTTACCAAGCTGTAAAACCTGGATAAAATTTTGTTCAAAGTCGAACTCAATATCCATGGAATTCCTTACACCTAACTGCTTAAGGTTAATCGTATTACCAAATCCTTTCATCAGTAAATAAATCCGGTTAAGCGCACCCTCCTGGAGAATTGCAAGATTATTATTCTGTGAATTTACCGGGTCCAATACTACATGGCTTACATTTGCAGCGATATCCTGCTGGATATTATTTCCGGTCTTCCCGGCAAAATCATTTCTATTTTTTAGCTCTACAAGCTCCCGTTCATGCTCATTAATTAATTTTGATTTTTTTTCGGCAGATATATTTCCGGCAATCTTTTTCTCATCGATGATTTCACCTGCCGGAACATCTACAACATAAGATTCTATATCTTTTTCATTATTTTTAACTTGTAACTTTGCTTCATCGGGTGAATTTATTACAGCAGGCTTTTTTTTGTTCAATTTTACATAACCTGTACTGCATACTGCGGTACCATCTTGTGTTTTTCCTTCTATAGTACCAGCCAATACATTTCTAGTTAAATATATTATTCCTTTTAAACCACCTTCTTTAAAGTAAAGTTCAAACTCAGCATTATCATAATCATCCTTAGTCATAATCGGTGCTCTGTGCTCCGAGATAATTACTTTGGGAATCCTGGCAATACACAAAATCTCTTCATTTGTCTTTTTATCATGAGAAAATTCTTGCGGCAATTTTATTGTCTTATCTTCTGGCTTTATAGCTCCGTACACATTAAAGAAATACATAAAGTATAATGTTGATATGGTACAAAACACTATGAATATAAAACCGTTTTTCATATTTATTACCGGTAAACTGCACCGTAAATTATTATCAGCTTCATTCCTTCACCTTTCTGGTAAATGGAATATTCCTTTGCTGTTTCACTATTTTCTATTTGTATAATATCGTGATTATTTCCAGTTTGAGAAACAGTAAACTTAAACTTATCACCCGAAAAATTTTGCATCAAATTATTGTTATAACCGTATTGTTCTATTAAAACTTCAGCGTTGTTGCCTTTCTGCCCAAGCGAGTAAATATTATAATTCCCCATTTGAACGACTGCATTTTTATTATTTAATCCTTGCAGACTAATTGCCGCATTATTTCCATTTCCTTGCTGCCCGATAGTTATAGAATTATTATTTCCTTCTTGTTCAATTACGGCATAATTATCATTGCCAATCTGACCTATATATATAAGCTCTCTGTTATTAATTATAAATGAAGGATCAAGTTCAGATATTGAGTTTTTATCGGCAATAATCTGGTTAAGCTGCTGAAGCGTAACCGGTTTAACAAAATTTAAGCTATTCATAAGTAACTCTTCAGCCTTATTATCCTGACAAAATGAAAATGAACTTAACATTATAAACACAGTTAATACAAACAATTTCATTTTATACCTCTTTTTATTTTAAGCCCGCTTCTATTTAATTATTGCATTATTGTTGTTGCCTATTTGACCGATAATGCTTGTACTAACTTTACCAAAACTCTGGTTAATATTTTGAACGGCTGAATTATTATTTCCGTTTTGCAGTATTATTAATTTACAGTCCGCTGCAAATTTAATATCCTGACTTGCAAGGTTATTTTCCCCAATTTGATCTGTTACTAATTCTATGCTGCCACCTGTTAAACTTGCTTTTTGCTGCACTTTATTATTATTCCCATGCTGGCTTATCGAAGCATCTACTCTGTCAACAATAAAATACTGATCAGCGTAATTATTTGAGCCAACCTGTAAAATATCAAGCTTCGTAGAAGTTCCGGATATTTCTATGTTAACATAATTGTTTCTACCGTTAACCTGGGTAACGGAAACCTGTCCATCAAGTTCAACATTTTGATTAATCTTAGCATACATCATGCCTTCTTGCAAAACATTTAGATTATTTTTTCCAGCTCTTGAGAGTTGCGAAACTTTAACTTTGCTTTCACCGCTTTGTTTTATAGAAACGTAATTCTCATTGCCAGCTTGTTGTATAATAGCTTGATTAATATTATCAACTCCTAATTGTTCTAAATTTCCATAAGCAATTTGTTCCGCCTCTAAAATATTGACATTGCCCACTTGTTCAACATAAACAATATTTTTTGCATCTTGAGCTACGGCGAAATTTAGTGCTATGAAGCTAATAAATATTAATATGTAAAATTTTATGCTCATTAAATTCTCTCGTTAACTATGTCTTTTTCACAGCAAAAATTTTTTATTTCTGAACAACTTATCCGTTAATCCGGATAAGTTGTTCAGTTTTAAATAGAACTTTAACACTAGTTTGATAAACTTCGCAATCCTATTGTGTTACAGTAGCGGTGTTGTTGCCAGCACCGGTTTGAATTACTGTAGCAGTTGCACCACCGGACAGCTGGTCAACATCCAGAAAATTGAAGCCAGCTGTGGTTGACTGATAACTACCCAAAGTGTTGCCACCGAGCGACTGAACGATATCAGCATCAGCATATCCTGTCCCACTCTGATATAGACCAACTTGGTTTAAACCTCCAGTTGAATTAAGGTCAAGTTCTACATATTTACCTGCTCCGGAACCAGCATGCTGCCGTGCGCGATTTGTTCCATGAATAGTACCATCTGCGTTTGCAAGACGAAGTATGTTACCTCCACCAGATTGTGTAATGTTTGCGGTAGCATCATTTCCAGATTTTGGGTCTTGATCAAGAAGTGCGATATTAGTGTGCCCACTCTGGGTTGCGTTAATACTACCATTACGTATATAGTCAGTATCCTGTCGAACAGCAAGAAGGTTATCACCATCCTGGGATACAGTGGCGCTAGCAGTACCACTGGCTCGTTGGTAAATTCCTGCCTTGTCATCACCAGCCTGATTCAAAGTGAGAGTAGCACTTGTAGCTCCATATTGATATGCATTACCAGGAGTAACGCCGGTTGTACCTGCACCGCCCAATAGGTTATTACCACCTAACTGATTTATTGTAGCAGAATTCACGCTTTTTCCTTGTGATAATTTTGCAACGTTATCACCACCCGTCTGCATAGCGGAGAGGCTGTTGGAAGTTGAGGCACTGGGACGTGATTGACCACCCTGATATACATCTAATTCATTATTTCCAGCCCATTGTTCGGCATTAGCTGTATTGTTGCCAGTTGCATTCTGGTATAGTCCAAATTTATTATAATCTCCCTCCTGTCTTGCAAAAAGACTATTCGAACCAGCGGAAGAAGTTTGTACAAGTGGATTGAGAGGATCAAATGCAACAGCGGTACCCCATGCATCACCTACTGCATGTAACAACTGGTTTCCAATGCCGTTCTGTATAATACCAGGTGAGGGACCTACAATAGTGTTGTTTACTGCAGCGGTCTGCTCGACACCCGCACGGTTTGCATCACCGGTTTGTATTGCTTCAACCTGGTTAATAGCTGAATTTGTAAAACCGATTTGCTTAATGTACAATTCATTATTAGTACCAGTAGCACCACTTTGAGTTGTGGTTGCACTGTTTTGGACTGTTCCTTGCTGAATGATATCTACAGTAGCACCACTGCTCTGTGTAACTACTGAAGAATTATTTCCGCCGCCACTCTGATTAGCTGTAGCCGTATTATTCTGCGCAAGCGCAAAGCTGCACATAAGAACAATTGCTACTAAAGCAAAAAGCTTTTTCATTTTAAGATCTCCATGTTAATTAGAAAATAGTTGTTATTAAGCATAGAATGCACATGGCGATTTTTCCTAAAACCCTTGCAACTAATACTGCTTATATATTAGTTTCGTATACGGTTTTAGGTGGCGCTCAGAGTGTGCCTTGGTCCGGTTCTTAATTTATGTTAAGAACCAACCCCTCTGGCGCCGCCTGTTAATAACCGGGAAAAATAAATCGCCTTCTTTTTTCCTGTTTTTTTAATCTCATCTTCCTTTAAACCTCCTTTCATAATTTTTGTTAATTAATAATGTTAGTTATTACTGTATTTTACCGCAAAGCTCTATAATCTTAATTTTCTTAGAGAAACTTTGTGTCTTCGTGGCTAACGGTTTTTTCGCCACTAAGCCTCGAAGGCTCAAAGAAACACTAAGTTTTAGAAATAAAATGTTAATCCCGCTCCGGCGCCTAAATAATAATCATTATACTTGCCCGCTTTAAAATTATCCAGTTCATCCGTTAAGAAATATTTATAAGTGAATATGAGATTGAATCCTATTCTGTTAAAAAGCATATATTCTATTCCGGCTCCTGTGTTAATGGAGAAAAGCCACTTATCATCCATACTGAAATGTTTGTTGACCATAGGTTTAATAGGGGATCTTTTATCTAAGCCTATACCAAATTTAAAAAACGGAGATAGGGAATTCTCCGGGAATAGATGATACTGAAAATTCAGGTTCAAGCTAAGAAGCAGAATTCTAAAAAGTTTATCCACTGCAAGTTCACCAAAGCCCACGCCGGGTGCTAAAAATAGTCCGGGTTTTAAATCATACTTCATAAATAATTCACTGCCGTATTTTGCTAATGAATTATCAAATTCTCCACTATAACTTTGTCCTCCTATTGTAAAACCAATCCCTTTGGCATTCCTTGCATCACTTATTAAATCTCCATAAACGTCGAGACTCTCTTGCTGTGCCTTTTCTTCTTTATATTTATTTATAGCTTCAGAGTTTAAATCGCTTTCATTAGCAGGGAGCCACATACCGCTGAAAATTCCTTCGATGATTAAGCTTTGGACGGCTTTTTCGATAGCTGCAGTTACTGCGAATTGCGGCGGTTCGTTATAGCTGAAACCGGTCTCAACTTCCAGCAATCTTTTGAATTCTACATACCTAAACAGACCAACATCCACTAATTGTGAAAGTATTTTTTTTGTTGTGTACACGCTTTTAAGAATGCGACCATTTGAAGTGGAAATAGCACGTAAATAGACAGTAACCTGGTCTTCGCGGTATTGAGTGGAAGCCCCTGCACTGAAATACCGGAGACCGGCTCCGCCTGTTACAATATTTGTTTCGTAAGAAATTATTCCCCCCTCTAAAATTACTCCGGCATACAGCATTGGAGGCAATGCCGGAAGGTTCTCCGTCCCTTCTGCTTCAAAATTTGCTCTGCTGGAGCGAATAATTTTTCTTTCATTTAACAGCTCCGACAATGCCTCACGCTCAATAGGTATAAACCAACCCGATTCTTCTAAAGCTTTAATTAAAATTGATGTGGCGCCCTGCGTTACTGCCGTTGACCAGCTAGTACCTGTCTGAGATGCTTTATACTGACCGCTCTGGTCTCTAAATTTATAAACGGCTGCAACTATTTTTTCCTGCGGTCTTGGAAGTGAGCTAAGCTCTTTGTAAGTGGCAGTTCGCGGACCAAGTGTAGCAGGTGTGGTTTTAGTCGAATAGTAGTTTGGATAGCATCCCGTAAAAACTATTAAGATAGACGAAAAAATTACTATAATATATTTTATCATACCTGTTCTTTCAGTTTTACAAATATGGTATAACAATGTTTGATTCGCTTCCAGTTGAATTATCAATTATTTGAATGTTAATTCCATCCAATGTTTTAGAAATACTGATGAAAAAATCTCCTAATTGATATTCCCCTGCAGCTAATTCTGTTTCACCAAACATATTGGTAATTATCTGGCGGGAAAATTGGTTCAGAATTTGTCTTTTTATGGATTCCTCAAAATCAGCCAAAGCATCGCGTGCGCTGAAGGTGCTAACCATCTTAAAATCACCCGTTAATTTGTCCTGTGCTTGTGCAGAAGCCATTAACCATGAGGCATTAAACGGGCTGCCTCCAAAAGATGGATTTATAGGTGTATAGGTGAGTTCCTGGGCGATCAGCTTTGGAGATAATGAAATGAAAACAGAAAAAATAAAAATTTTGATAATTTTCATATTACTATCCTTTCGGTTAATAAATACCGGTTCCCAACATATCCTCTCCTTGAAGGCTTTGTTGGATTTGTTCATAATTATTAAGAAAATCAAAAACAGTATTAACAGCAGACAGAGCTGCTGCCTCTATTACTTCATATCTTGGCTGCAGTACTCTCTGAAATACATAATAATCGTTAACCCTTATAGTTACTCTTGTTCCTATTGTTGGAAGAGGTTTTTCTCCAATAATAATTGTAACGTTTTCTACTTTTTCCGGCGGCACCCAATTTTTATAAAATATATCGTAGAAATCCTTACCGATTTTAGTTATGGACTCATTTAGAATTAAATTATCTATTTCAAGCTCTGCATCCTTAAGGGAGTGTGTGAACAGGCTCGATCTTTGTTCTTGTTCAAATTTTTGTCTGATGGAATCCGTTTCCGATGAATCTTGCAATAAATCTGGTTTAATAATGATCTTTTGAATAGAGTCGATTAGAGTAAGTTTGTTATTTTTTGCAGTAGTATCTTTAATGATAAAACCCTCATCTGTATAGAGTGTGTCGGGCATTTCAGTTTTTCTCACCTTTGAGCTTGAATTCAAATTCGTAACTGGAGTTTTTTTAGGTTCGTTGTTTGAAGTCGATTGTTGATTATCTTCCCATCGATCTAAAGTTTTTTGTAATCCTTTTAATGCACTTTGAATTTCAGGAAGCGTACTTAAATCCGATTCACTTAGTTTATTTAACGATTCTTGCAAAATATTTTTTGAAGCCAATTTATTATTAATGCTTTCAGCAAGAACTGTTACCATCTGATAAAAGTGTTTATATTCCTCAAGATTTACTTGTGCATTTATAACAGAATGAAGCAGCAGCATCAATACGATAGTTCTAATCATATTTTTTAACATTCCCTTGAATAATATATTTTAGTTTAATTATTTGCCAATCTACACCGGGAAGCCGGTCTATATCTTTACAAATTTTTTCATAATCAGGCCAGATCATAGTCTTTTGATGGTACACCAGGCAGTATTTACCATATTTAATATTTACTACCGGTTTTAGTTCAATTGATTTATCTAGTAATATATTTTCAACGGCATAGATCTCGAGTATTTGGTCTACGAAAAACGCTATTTTTTTAGAATAGGCTTCCAGAAGAATAAGTCTCGTAAGTTCTTCAAAGGGAGCTTCTGCCGCATGCAAAATTCGATTAAGATTAATTAGACGAAATTTTGTTTTGTCATATATAACCGTTTTGCTGTTTTTGAAAACGAATTGCTGACCACGCCTTATTTCATCAGTTTTTAGTATGTTAATTATTGATTGAAGATCGCAGCAAAACTCCATTTCTCCTAATTTGAAAGCCAATATTCCTTTAAAATTTCCATAGTTTTCCGCGGGAAAATTCATATTTTAATTATTCTTGCTGCAAAAGAAAAAAATAAGAAAATAGTTTTAGGATTATTAATGAAAGAATGGTGCCAGAAATAATGTTCTTTTTTTAAGGAAATGGTAAGAAATGGTTAAGCCATTTAGTAATTTTTTTACATAGAAAAGTAAAAAAATTTGACATCTTAATAGTTCTATTTAAAGATAAAGAGTTAAGACAACTTAATTGCATGAATTATATCCCTCATATAAGAAACAAATTCATGGATGCAGGATAAGATATTTTTTTATCTTGTTATATAAGGTCTGTCTGGTAATTTTTAATATACGCGCTGCTTCGTTTTTATCCCAGCCAACTTTATCAAGCGTTTTTTTGATATGTAGTTTTTCCATCTCTGCCAGGCTCAGTTCTATATCGTTATTATAGTGAGTTAGCTGCATGTGGTCTTTCTTCAGTAATATATTTTCTTTTTCCAGAACTTCTCCTTTTGACAAGACAACTGCTTGCAATAAAATATTTTCTAATTCGCGTACATTTCCAACCCAATCGTAATCCTGTAGATATTCGATCACCTCATACGGAATTTTTGTTACATTTTTATGTAATTGTTTATTTATCTTTGAAAGAAAATAAACCACGTAATCAGGAATATCCTCTTTTCTCTCCCGCAAAGGTGGAACAGATATTTTAAAAACGCTTAACCTGTAAAATAGATCTTCTCTAAACAATCCTTCTCTAATCATTTTTTCTAAATTTTTATTTGTAGCAGCAATTATTCTGGCATTCATTTGAATACTTGATTCAGCGCCAACTTTTTCAAACTCTCTTTCCTGAATTACTCTAAGAAGCTTGGCTTGTAGATGAGTTGATATCTCTGTAATTTCATCTAAAAAAATTGTGCCACCACCGGCTAATTCAAATTTACCTTTCTTATCTCTGATTGCACCGGTAAAAGCACCTTTAACGTGTCCAAATAATTCACTCTCAAGTAAGTTTTCCGGAATGGCGGCTGAATTCACTGCTATAAAGGGACAGTTTTTAGTTATCCCCGAATAATGTATAATTTTACTTATTAATTCTTTTCCGGTACCACTTTCTCCTTCAATTAAAATATTTACTTTATTTGATGCAAGTTTTCCAACATTTTTTATTATTTCCCTCATAAATTGAGATTTACCCAGCACAATATTGTTAAGGTGATATTCCCTCTCGGTTTGTGAAACAACTATCTCAAGTCTTTTACTTAATTCAGAAGTTTTTAACGCTCTTTGCACTATGAATTTAAGTCTGTTGATGTCAAGCGGTTTTTCTATATAATCGTAGGCGCCCAGGTGCATGGCTTCGATAGTAGAAGATAAATCATCAAATGCAGTTATAATAATAACAGGGATATTCGGGTCGATTGCATGTACATGTTTTAAAATATCCAGGCCGGATAAAACCGGCATTTTTAGATCGCTTATAATTAGATCGGGATGCTTTTGGTAAAAGGCTTCAAGACCTTGTTCCCCCTCATTTGCAATAATAGTTTTATAATTTAGTTCTGAGAAGAATAAATTAAGCGTATCACTAGTGGCTTTATCATCGTCAATTATTAGTATTTTCTTCATAATCATCAACCAAATTAAAGATTAGTTCGAAAACGGTGCATCCAGGATTGGAAGTAACCAATCTTATGGTAGAATTCATGTCAATCATTTTTTTAAGAACGGTTGGAAGTCCTATGCCTGTACCATCCTTTTTAGTAGTATAAAACGGAAGAAAAATTTTATCGGGTTCCTTAATTCCCGATCCGGAATCCTCAATGAATATGCTTATTTTTTTATACTGTTCGTTAACGTTTGCGTAGATATTTATATATCCATTTTGTTTGATAGCATCGGCTGAATTGCCAATAAGAGCAAAGAAAATCGATTGAATTTCTTTTTTATTACCCAAAATAAAAGTATCCGGGATATTAATCTTAAGCACTATGTTCTTTGCTGCTAACACAGGAAAAATTAAATCCTTAACACTCTCTAACACCCCGGTAAGGCTAATTAAAGACTGTTCAGAACTATCGTAATGCGAAAATTTTAGTATTTCTCGAATCATATTTGTTAGTCTTTGGAGTTCCTGTCGAATTATATCGAATGATTTCATTCCAGATTCCGAGAGAGTCAGATTATTTTTTAATATAGCAACATTCATTACTATCGAATTAAGAGGTGTTCTTATTTCGTGAGCTAAGTAGGCCAATATCTTGCCAAGTTCGGACAATCTTTCATTGAATTTTAAGGCTTGTTCATTAAACTTTTTCTCAGCAATATCTTCTGACAAACAAAGTGCCCCATTAACATTGTTTAAATCATCAAACACTGGAAATAGGATTGTTTCGCTGAAAAACTCTTTGTTAAACAACAGTTCACTATCTTCATATTTTGCTACTTTGCCTGAGGTTATAACATTATCAATTCTTTTTTCCCATTTTTGACACAATTCAGGATGCCGGGGGAACACTTCATGAATCTTTCTGTTCTTAGAGGACAAACCCCGCGAATTAAAAAAAGCCTCACATGTTTTATTAACATAAATATACCTGTAGTTTTTATCCCAAATAATGACCATATCCTTATGAGAATCGATCATATTTTTAAATACGCAATTTTTGTAGCCGGTTGCACGGGTGATACAATTTTTCATTTTTTTACCCGATAAGAATGTTGTCCCGAGTAATTGCACATTTCTATATAAGGTGGATTAGTATCTGAATTGAAAAAATAGTTATTCGTCAGACAAATATGATTTTCAGTAGCAATAAACTTATATTGCAAATGAATTCTCATAAGAAGTTAAACTATAATTTTGCATAAAATGATAAATTCCCTCTTTTATGTACATTGGTTATTTTAGAATAAATTAGCCAATTCGGATCAACTTAAATTTGGATGTTCAATGTTTATATATAATAATTTCTAGTTTAACACAATTTTAACAAAATTGCTTACATTAGCTAATAGTAGTAAAAAAATAAA
Source organism: Ignavibacteriales bacterium (assembly GCA_020061465.1). Taxonomy (GTDB): domain Bacteria; phylum Bacteroidota; class Ignavibacteria; order Ignavibacteriales; family Ignavibacteriaceae; genus JAGUYG01. Next base: position 18,835 of record JAGUYG010000006.1, on the reverse strand, counting down.
TGATTTTGTATTTTATTAAGCATTTTTAGATTAATAAATTATGTTGTTAAAGAAAATTGAAAATATTAAACGGAACAATAAGGTTGAGAATTACAATTTACTAATAGAAACATGTATTAAGATTGGCTTGGGTCGTATCTCTCATTTAACCTACTCTATAAATAAGGCAACCAAGTGCTACATAAACCAAAGAGATGTTGTTATTGATGCTATTACACCGCTATTTATTGAAAGCAGCGAAGGTTTATTGGGATTACAGCGTTCAATAAATAATTGGCAGTATCCGCTTGAGACGGAAACTGATGCGGAATACTTTCTATATATAATAGTTTCCAAAAGACTTGAACAACATATAATTAGTTTGCTTAAAGAAGCCGATCCTTTCTATACTTACATACATAGAACCATTAATTATTATTCAAAAAAACTTGGGTTTAAAAAAGCAACATATCGCAATACTAAATATCTTGTTAAAGAACAAATGCAACTGATAAGCGTTCTGCTAATTCCACCTGAAGAATTAAGATATCTCCCCGCAAATTTGTTCATGCACAAACCCGAGAAAATCCTCAATGACCTGCATACTTACCTTATTGAAAACACAGTATATTTCCCCGCTATACCGGTAAATGCTCTAATAAAGCAAATTAAAATTTTAACCACACCAAAGTATCTGGGAAATGAATATTTTAATAATGAAATTATTTTGTCCGAAAACCTATTTATCGATACCATTATAAACCGTTCTTTATCAGAATGTTATGACCGTATTGATAAATTTTATATAGCTAAAGGAAAAATAGCCCCAAGTGAAGCCGAGCAGTTTAAAAATGCCTTAAAAGATATTGCAAATGATTTGAAAGACGGGGATTTACATCAAAGTTTATATGGCTATATGCGAGAGCAGATGACATCATTATCAAAAGAAAAATTTTACACACAATACCATCCTATTTTAGACCATCTTACGAGAGTACTGAAAAATTTTATTGGCAAACAATTAGTAAGTCACTAAAAAAATTACAGTTTCCATTAAAATCAATCGAATTTTTAAAATCAGTATTAATTGAATATTTAATTAATAATTTCTACAAATATAATTTTATTACTACACATAATTCCCACGAATTATATCCAAGATGGATTCTTCTATCGAAAGTTGATTAATGCCAAACGATTTAAGCTTATCGGTGTTCATCGATACGTCTTCGACTGCGGGAACCTCAGGCTTGTCCTTCATCATAATAGGAATTAATAATGATTTGTCAAGCTTTGCGTTCTCACATAATCTCTCGCCCAATTCAAAGCGTGAAACTCTTTCTTTACCACCAATATTTATTATTTCTTTTTTAACGTCTAACCCGACTAAGCTATTTATCATTCTTGCTGCTTCTTTTAATGAAAGAGGGGTTCTGAATTGATCCGTGAAAAGTTTTACCTGGCTGCCTCTATTCAATTCGTTATACATAAAATGGAAATGACATCTGGAATGATTCAACCCGAAACCGTAGAGAAGCGCGGTTCTGAGTATAACATAATTATCGGTTGTCTGTTGAATTTTAACCTCACCCATTAATTTTGTTTCTGCATAAAGAGAAATTGGAATCAACTTTGCGTCTTCCTTTAACATCGAGCCGCGGTAACCTGCATAAACAAGATCGGTAGATAAATAAAACATCCTCGATTTATACTTATCACAAAGCCCCGCAATTTTTTGTGTCGCGTTTACATTAATATCGTAGACATATTTGTTCGTTAATTTTTTCATTAAAGCAGGGGTTGAAACCGCCGCAGCATGAATAACTAATTCCGGTTTGTACGATTGAAATGTTTCTGTAAGCTGATTTGAATTAGTTATATCAATCTGACGGGAGCTATAATCTTTGCAATTGCCTATATGATTATGAAATAAAGTTAGAATTGAGTGATTCTCTGATAATGCCTTATTGAGGTACTGACCCAGCAGCCCGCTGCCGCCTGTAATTAATATTTTCATTTTATCACACTTTTGGTTAAAAAATTAGGGTAAACAAATCTTTCCAAGTATAGTTTGTTTTTTTGCGCCTGTCACTCCTGGAATATTGGAAGGATTACCTCTGAGAGTTTCATTCGCTAATACGGCAAAGCAAATTGCTTCCTTTGCATCGGAAGAAATGCCAAGACTTTTCACATTTTTCACTTGTACATCTTTACCGAAATAATTCTTTAATTCATTTATCAAATATTTATTCCTTGCGCCGCCGCCGCTTACGAATAATTCTTCAATCACTGTTTCATCATTAATAAATTTATCGTAATTGTTAAATACTGCAAATGCAGTAAACTTTGTAATAGTAGTAATCCAATCTGCATGAGGAATTGATTTATGTTTACGTATAAGCTTAGTTATAAAATCTTTTCCGTAATGTTCTCTTCCGGTTGATTTTGGCGGACGTTTGTGAATGAATTTGTCTGTCTTAATTAAATCGTTAAATAAATTTTCATTCACCTTTCCGCTGAAGGCAATTTTGCCGTCTTCGTCGTATTCTTTATTAAAAAATTTTCTGGTGAGATAATCAATCAGCATATTACCCGGACCTGTGTCGAAGGCTATCACATCTTTTGCGGTTCCGTTTTTATTTAAAATTGTAATGTTCGAAATGCCGCCGACGTTTAATAATGCTCTGTTTTTCTTTTCTGAGTGAAAGAGAATATAATCGAAGTAAGGAACAAGTGGTGCACCTTGTCCTCCTAAGGCAACATCGCCTGTTCTGAAATCTCCGATAGTTAAGATGCCTGTTAACTTTGCTATTACAGAAGGATCGCCTATTTGAAGTGTTGATCCGAATTTATATCCGAACAGATTTGTTTTATCCGGCAGATGGTGAACTGTTTGTCCATGCGAACCAATCAGATCAATTTTTGTAAGAGGGATGCGTAATTTTTTTGTCAAAGCTTTTATAGCATCTACATAAACAAGTGCAATGAGAAAATTAAGCCGACAAATTTCCGTTACATTTCCCCCTTTGTATTCCACGTTGTTTAATACTAACTGCTTCATTCCTTTCGGGAATGGGTAAGTAATGAAGCCTAATTGTTTTAATTTTGTAGAAGTGCCGCAGCCTTTGATTTCTAATAATACCGTGTCAACTCCGTCGAGAGAAGTACCGGACATCAAGCCTATAACAAGACGCTTGGATTTTTTTTGAATGGAAAGCAAATCGGAAATATTCATGGCAAATAAGTTTTATCTTTAAATCTTTATTGCAATATAAAAAAAATGCAGAAGTTTTATTCGTGAAAATTCGTGTTAATTAGTGGCTCCCCTCTTCTGCCACGAATGGACACGAATGAACACTAATTATTTAACTTAAATTAACAACATCAAGGGAGACTGAAATGATTTATCTAATTACCCTCATCTTGCTTTTAACTAATTCATATCAAACAAAAGACGATAATCAGCTAATTGAAATCGAGCGTAGAGACGGCAAAGTAATGCAGTTTGAAGAAATTGGAAGAAGTGAAAAGTCGGACGGAAAGATGATTAAAACATTACCCGCCATAATTAAAGGTTGTTTTTTTCATTTGCACTTTAATAAAGTTTCCGAGATTACGTTTGGCATGCCTAAAGACACTACTATTACGGCTAATGTTAAGTGGATGAGCAGCAAACAAACCAAGCTTGATATAGTAAAAAACAAATTAATCTGTAAAATTGGAGATGAAACCGTAGTGCTGCCTTTAGAAGCTGTAAGGAAAATAAAATTTGTTAGAGAATAATTCATAAGGCGTATCCAAAAGAAGTCTAATTTGAAAATTTTGTATTCGAATACTCTTTCCAACGGATCCTTCGGAAATAATCGAAACATCTCCTTTCGGAACGATCCCGACTGCTGTTCCAAAGGATCCTTCGGACGGGAAATAAAAATACCTTTTTAGATAAGAGTCATTAGTAATAGGAATAAATGTATGCTTATAATGCAAATTCCAATTATAGATTTTTAAATATCTCAGGTGCCTGAAGTATCCTTATACTGTTATTTCTATTGAAAAGAAGGTGTTCGAAATCTTTCATTTTAATTTGCAGATCAACGGTTGAAAATAATTTTTTAGCTGCTTCCTTAAGTTCCTTAAGATTTGAAATTCCACACTTTGCTGAAAGAAAATTTAAATCAGGAAGTGTTTGAGAAAGTAGAAACAATGCATCGTAAAAATCACGTCCCTTCTGCCTATTCAGCATTGCAGCAATTTTCATAGCACACAGCACTGCCGCAGGCGGCACCGGCATTGGGAAAAAGAAACCGCATCCTTTTATAGTTGCAATTTCCGGTTTATAATCAACTAACTGATCCTGGCATTCTATTTTAATAGGGAACCTTTCTTCTTTATAACCGCTTAATCCGGTTTTAAATAAAAGCTGAGGAAAGTTAATATTCCTGCGAAAAGCTTTGAGTTTCTTTTCATCTCTCTGTTTAACTTCAACATCCAAGTCGTAATTATTAAGAAATTTGATAATCCCATCCGACATTTCTGTAAATTCATCTTTTGAAAATGATTTGCAGTCGAAATCAAGATCTTCGGAGAACCTATCAATACCTTTTATAAGTCTTATGCTTGTACCACCGATAAAATTAATTTTTCTGATAAAAGGAGTAGTGGATAAGTAATCAAGTATTAATAATAAAATATACTCTTTCAAAATATATTTATGAAAAACAGCGTTTTCACTCAAATAATTTGGATAGAAATTTTTTATTGCATCAAGTTGAATCATTAAAGTGATCTTTCAAAATAATCTATAAGCATTTAAAAATAATTTAACCCTATGCCCTACAGCTTTACTTTTAAATTTTGATGTATATTCCAGTAACAAAGATTTATTCAGATCATTCTGCAAGAAATCTTCATCTAATCGTAAGTCCAAAAGATCTTGTTCTGAACTGTATTCAGGATATAAATAAAACAGATCGAGCAAAGCTTTTTCAGGTTTTGCAAATTGCATCCCCCTGCCATCATCCAGTGGCTTCAAATCATAACCAAACATCAGATTATTATTTACAGATTTGTAAATGTAATTTCCTAATTCATTTGAAAACGAAGCTGTTTTTAATGAAGTAACACTTGTTACTTGCACAACTGTTTCTGGTATCATACCGTAGAATGCTAAGGCTGTATGGAGACTGATATAAGAGGGACGGTAAATTCTGTTGGCAAAATAATAAACATAATCCCTTTTACCTTTATATTCCGGGAAAGTAAAATAACCTTGTCTTAACCTGATCAATAAGCCTTTCTTCGTCCACCTGCTTAGATTATTTCTATCAAAATCCGGCTGCCAGGCATAAACCTGATCAATGCTGAAGCAAGCCAAGTTGAGCATTTTATTTTTGAATTCGAGATAATTCATCGACTTTATTTCTATTTTGCAGCAAAAATAATGCATTATAGAAACGAAAACAATTTGAAAGGAATAAATTCTAAATTTTTAGATAATGATTTATCAACTTCGGTTAATAATCACCTCCAATTAATCTGTAAGCTGGGAGATGAGACTGAATAGATGCCTTTAGAAGCTGTAAAGAGAATAAAATTTGTCAGAGGCTAATTCAATTAAAAAAGTGATCGGTCTCCAGTTCATCAAAGATTAAAATTCGTTCGAATTCCAATGACAAAGTAGTTTATTGAGTATGCAGCGAATTTGGAATACTGATAGTTTCCGATTAATCTTAAAGTAGAATTCAGTACGTATTCAATTTGAGCAAACGCTTGAAACTTTTGTGTATCATCCTGATTAAAGATTGTAAGCAAATCGGAATCAAAGTAATAAGCCCGCTTACCGACAAATCCTCCCGCCTTTGCAAGCCATTGGGGCGAGATTAAGTAATGAACCTTAAGTGCAACTGAAAATAATTCTCCTTTGTCGCTTAATAAACTAACCGAAGGCTTTACCGAAACAAAAAAATCATACAAAAAAATTCTTTCAAGTCTTATAGTCATCTGGTTTACACGCTGAGTTTTTAAGCCGATTTGATTTAAGTGAGTATATCCCGCACCCAGGTAATTTCCATCGAAGTAATAGAATAAATCGGCATTGTAAAGATTTGAAAAATCGGAATAGCGATAGAAAAATGGCTTATAATCGAAATCACCTTTAATGTGGGCATAATTCGCCTTAATATAAAATGACTCTATTGCGAAAATTGTTCCTGCTGCAAACATCTGCTGTAGATAAGTCCAATCCGGATTATTGATATTTAAATTATCGTAACCGGCAATGAAATAAATATCGTTATTAGTTTTTAGCGTAGTATAAAGTGCAATTGAGTTTGACGAATTCTGATTAGAGTATGCACCATGAGTATAGTAAATCGATGGACTTAAAATAGTTTGGCTTAACTGAGCTACTGATGCTGTCTGAAAAAATATTAATGCAAGTAACAAATAATTTTTCATTTCAGTAATTTCAATCCTTCCGAAGCTAATTGATCGCCGGGGCTAAGCATTAAAGCTGTAGTAAGAAGATTTTTTGCTCTGCTGTTATCTCCTAAATAATAATAAGTGTAACCTAACGAGAGGTTAGGTTCATAATAGCCTGGATATAGGTTGTATACTTTCTCAAGATATTTTTTCGCAGAATTAAAATCGCTTGAGTTCAAATAAATTTGTCCTAATCTAAGATTGGCAGTGTAATTATTCGGATCTAATTTTAAAATTTCGTTATAGGCATTTTTTACTTTATCCCACTCGTTTAATGCCGCCAAAGGCAACGTTAAACCGAGGTATCCTTCTATGCTGTTTTTATTAATGCTCAGTGCGATGTTGTAGTATTTTTTTGAGCTGTTATAATCTTTAAGATTGTAATACAGCCATCCCATTCTCATGTTGATTAAGTAATCGCCTTTATATTCATCGTGAATTTTTTTCATTTCATTAAGTGCTTTTGAATAATCATTTGAGTCCTCGAAGCTTAATGAATTATGAAATACTTTGACTTTATTATTCAGGTTTTGTGGTATTACACCGGATGCTAAAAAAGAAAGTACCAATATCAAAAGTAATGCACCTGGCAGGATGAATCGTTTCATTTTATAACTCCTTGTTATAATTGTTTTGCGCGGAAAATAACCTTTCCGTTTCTGCTAAAATTAAATTCAGATATTTTGCTTTCATCATTCAATATCACTTTACCGGAGAAATTTTTTCTATAGAAGGAGAATGGGAAACCGCCTTTAATTTCAATTGAATTAGAAAAAATTATATCATTTGAATGATCGGATTTCTCTTCGAAATTTAAGCTGCCTTTGGCGTTAATTAAACTTTTATACATCAGAAAAATTTCTGATAAATATCGTATTACTCCTGCTGGAAGCTGGGCAATAGAATAATCGTCTTCCCAATAAAGATTTTGATGATAGCACATTGGAACTTGATGAGCAATAAGATAGAAATAATACAAAGCGGAATTTTTTTTGCCGTTGTATGAAGTGAAATAAAAAATCTTGTCGGATATATAAAAATAAGCAATATCGCCGGATGAGGATTCGATATAAAACTCATTATTGAGATTAATTTTTACTTCCCAATTTTCAGTTCTTACTTCACCATCCTGTTCAAATTGAAACTTAAGCTCGCTGCCCAATTTAAAGTTGAAAAACTCTTTAACGGTTTTATGAATTTCTACATTCTGTACGATATCATTTTCTTCCGGATAATTAAATGTTTTAAGATGATACCGATTATTCTCTTTCTTTAGAAATTGTGCAAACGGAAATTTATAAGTTTTATCGCCGAGCTTATCCGTCAATTGAAATTGAAAATGCAAATGCGGATAAGGTGATCTGCCGCTGTTGCCGCATGCGCCGATTATTTCACCTCTTTTAATCTTATTACCTTCTTTTACTTTAATTGAATTAGCTTCGAGATGAGATAACGTACTATATAATTCTTCGTTATGTTTTAGGATTACCGTATTGCCCCAATTTTGCGATATATTTACTTCGCCAACTTTGTTGCTTGGAATACCGTCTATTACTTTTACTACTTCGCCTTCTATCGGTGCAGCAACAGGAAGCCTGAAGCAATAATAATCGGTTAAAGAGGTCCCTTCGTTTGAATATTCTTTCAGATCGCGATCGGTTACCACAAAATCCCACGCATATTTCCATTCTTCTTTATGAGTGTACTTGCCGTCGAATCCCTGTGAGACAAACCATTCGCCGAAAAATGGAAGCTCGGCGAATGTGTGCTTAAACCTTTCAAACCTGGAAGTTCTCATGTGGTGGTAATAGTAATTTTCTTCCGGTGAACCTGGCTTAAAATAAAGAAGAACCAAATCGGTATATTCACTTCTGAATTTTAAACTGTAGATTGTAAACAATACTACAAAATTAAAGGGCAAAACAAGTATCGGTAAGTACCATGTCAATAAAATGCGGTAGAAAAATCCAGTAATAATCACCACCATCAAAATTGAAATTATAACCAATACAAAACTTTTTCTTGATGGAATAATTAAGCTGCCGCCTAAAGCAAATGCGGTTAAGATAGAATTAAATCCTGAAATTATAATTAAGGTTTCAGCCTGATCGGGAAGAATGAAATGAAGAAAAAAATAATTAAGAGCGAATGCAGCGACACTGAGAAGAAAGAGAACTCTTGAGAAAAATAATATTCCTAAAGCTATTAATATTCCTGAGGTTATATTAGGTTGAAATAAAATTAAAGCAAAGGATTGAAAGTAATATTTAATTGACTGCGGAAGATATTCATAAAATTTTAAATCGGAAGCAGTTGTTAAAGCAGGAACTATATGGTTGTAGTTTGTAAGGAAAATTACAAAGATGTACAAAGTTATTATAAACGGTAAACTTAAGCCGGGCAGGTTAAACGCCGTTGCAAGGTAATTTTCCAGCACTGCTGCTACAATAAAAGTTATTACCATAAAGATTAATGCAATGAATATCAGAAAAAGATCTAGCTCAAAATAAAATGTGGTTGCTGCACCGAATAAAATTCCGTTAAAGCCGTAAAAGCCGCTTTTAATTTTTTCTTTATCGAAGCGCAGAACATGAGCAGTCAGATTTGAAATAACAACTCCGCATAACGCCATTGCACCTATCTTAGGGGCTAAAAAAGTAGCTGCCAGCGCCGTAACGCCGAACCATCTTCTGTTGCAAAAGAAGATTTGAGAATACGAATAAAGAATGGAATCAATAAAGTATTTCATCATTTAACGGATTTAAGGTTATCGGGAATTACTTCGCGGTCTAAAAGGTAATCTAAATCTTCCGACTTCCTGATTAGTTCTACAGTTCCGTCTTCCATTACCATTACAACATTGGGACGCATCATGATAAACTGCATCCATTGTGTTGTATCGTAAGCACCAACATATTCAATAACCAGATGCTCTCCTTTTTTGAGAGCGGGTAGTAATATTCCGTCGCTCAGGCAGTCGATGTTCATACAAAGCGGACCGAATAGTGCGGCATCTTCCACATGAATTCCGCTTTCCTGAGCCGGACTAATTCGATGTTTGTACCAAAAGCTTGTGAATAATAAATTAACTCCGGCATCAACAATAATAGCACGTTGACCGGTTGATAATCTTTTATTTGCAAGAACTGTAGTAAGCAGATAGCCGGCATCGTCAATCAAAGCTCTGCCTGTTTCAAGAATAAGCAATGGCATCTCGTCGATTTTCAGCGGGAGTTCAAACAATCCGGTTGAGATTGCATCTGCGAATTGTTCAATAGAAGGAACTACTTCTTCAGCGGGAAGATACTGACCCAACAAAGTATTGTGAGAAGCAAAACCTCCGCCCATGTCAATATATTCCAATAGAAGATCGAATTCATCTTTTATCCCGCGTGCAAGGTTTACAAGCTTTGATGCCGCAATTTTATAGGCATCGGCAGACATCATGTATGTGCCGATGTGCGTGTGTAAGCCAATCAGCTTCAAATTTTTGTTAGATAAAATTCTTTTGATTGCTTGCCATGCTTCGCCGTTTTCATAATTAAATCCGAATCTATCCCACTTAGGATAAATTCCGGTGTCCATGTTAACTCTTATTGCAACGTTAGCTTTAAGATTCATCTCTGTAGTTATCTCGATGATTTCGTATAACTCGTCAAAGTGATCTATATGAATTTTTGCTTTTTCATTAATAGCTTTCAATAAAGCCTCTTTGCTTTTATGTGGTCCGTTAAAGATTATATTTTCTCCTTTAACTCCCAGTCTTCTTGCCTTATCATATTCAAACTCGGAAACTACTTCAGCCCATGAACCTTCTTGATGAAATACCGAACAAATTGCATTCAAGTAATTTGTTTTGTATGACCATGCAAATTGAACTTTAGGATATCTTGTCTTGAAAATGCGAAGTGCATTCCGTTGGTTGCTTCGAATTTGTCTTTCAGAAAAAACGAATAATGGGGAACCGAATTCCGAAATTAATTTTTTAATCGGTACACCGTCAATTTCGGATTTAGGAGAAGCCGCTGCTCTGCTTCCGAATTTGTTCATCAAACCCGAGTAATGTTTTGTGATAATCGGACGTTCATATTTTTTCTTTTCTGCCATAATCAAATTTCTCCCATTGTTGCAATTTTTTCAAACTTGCTCATATCGGTAATTAAATCCCACGAACTTCGGACGAAGATTGTGCCGATATTATAATTTGTAAATGGTTCAACTTTTTCACCCATTGCTAATTTTACAAGCGCAAAGGGCAAGTTTTGTCCTGCACTTGGTGCAAGGTACACCCAAGCCGGAAAGCGCGGATTTATTTCTAATAAATAATACTCGCCGGTCTTTAATGATTTAATATATTCCAATTCCATTCCGCTTTTCCATTTTAGCTTTTCGATTACTTTATGCGAAAGCTCCATAAGAATATTGTCATCGATTGTTGTACCTGCCCAGCCCTTTCCTTTTTCAGTAATGTATAATTTTCGCATAGCAACCGCACCGATCGTTTCACCTGTTCCATCGCCAAGGGCAACAACATTGAACTCATCGCCTTTGAGATATTCCTGAACGATTACGGGAAATCCCCACCTTGTTTTTATTTTATTGAATGCGGACAATGCCTCTTCAAAGTTGTTAACGATATAAGCATCGTAAAAAATGCCTTTCACCACAAGCGGATATTCGAACTCTTTTGGAATGGAATAAATATCCCGAAGGGAAGTTAGCATAAAATTTTTCGGAGCTTTAATTCCATTCTCTTCGCAAAAGTCGAACAGTTTATCTTTAGCTCTTATATTCAATTGTTCAATGGTGGGCAAATAAGTTTTAATTCCTATAGATGCTAACTTATCCTGCAGCTTAACAAAACCATATAATTCCGAATCGAGGCAGGGGATAATCAAATCAAGCTTTTCCTTTTCATGTATGAATGCAAGTCTGTCGTAAAGATGAGTTAGTCCGCTTGAAGGATAAGGAATGACGTAACATTTTTTCGCCATATCTTTCATATATATTCCGGGTTCAAGCGAATCATAAATTAATCCGATTATATTTCCTTTAAAATCTTCGGCTTCTTTTATGCTTCTTATTACGGGTATGCCCGGTCCGGGATTATCGGTTGCGTTTAAGCTGGTTACTGCTATATTCATGATATTTTAATGAGGGAATAATTTTTAAGCTGAGCGATAAAATCTTCAAAATCCTTCTCGAAAGTTGTTTTGTCGATGTCAAATTCATCGAGAGCTTTTTCGAAAATTTCATTCCGTGTATATTTTTGCTGAAGCATCTTAAAAATAAATATTCCCATTTCATTCATTGTGAAGGTTTCGCCGGTAGTGGGCATGAATAAAAACCCGGAATCGCTGACGGCTACATTGCCGGGTATTTCAAACTTTGTCATTTAGTTTCTCCAATTATTATCTGAGTAAAACCATTTTTTTAGTATCTCGTAAAGAATTGTTAGTTAACTCATAAAAGTAAATTCCGGTTGCTTGTTTTATACTTTTATCGTTTGTGCCGTCCCATAAAACTTCGTGCGTTCCGGCTTCCTTTATCTCATTAACTAATGTTTTTATCAGCTCACCTTTTATGTCGTAAATTTTCAATTGAACAAATCCCTGCTCTTTTATTGAATAGACTATTTTAGTTGAAGGATTAAACGGATTTGGAAAATTTTGTTTTAATAAAAAATCTTTTGGAAATTCTTTCGTCATAACACCGGTTGTACCGGTACTATATATTTCGTATGAGTAATTGAGGAACAGCGGATAATCATACTTTACCACTAAGCACTCTAATTTGTCATCTCCGTCAAGATCCCAAATAATGGGATATGAATAGTATAGCAGGGGATCGTTCTTTTCCAACAAAATATTATTATTAGTAATGTTAAAGATTTTGAATGATTGCCTGTATGGCGTAGCAGTTCCGTAATAGGAAAGGATATAAAATTCGGCAATGTTATCGCCGTCCAAATCTGCTTGAAGCGAATATATTTGCAAACCTGCAAGCTTTTCGCTTTCGTTGAACGTGTAAGTAAATTCGGGAGTTTGGCTGTAGGTATCGGTCATTATTTGAAATTTAAGCGAGTCGATTGTATAAAGCCTCATTTTCCAGCCATCACCATTTTTTTCAAAATTGATCCATCCCGAACCTGTTGTGTAAGGAAAAGAAGAAGATGACCAAATTTGCTGCCACTGTGACCAAACATAATTTTGGTTGAACCAGGTGAGTAGAACAATAAAGACTAATAGCCGCATGATTCTATCCTTTTAATTGAATTAACCCGTTCAAATTTACGATTTATAAGATTAAATTCATTAACAAATTTAATTAACAATTGTCAATTGGATATAATTAAATTCAAAACGATTCAGCATTATAAGGATAAGCATAGCTAATCAAGATCATTTATTTCATGAAAAGAAAAAAACGATATGATCTGCTCTTCAACCCATTGCCGTCCAATACAATTTTAAAATAGTGAAAAAGGTTCTCTTTAAATCTATCATTCTATAAGTTTTTTTCTTAACTGAATTCAATCCCTCTGTTTAATATGGAATCAACTTCCTTTTAACTTTAAAGAATGCTATAAGGTTTAAGTGATTTTATTGCTGCTTTTTGTAACTAAGGTTTTTGATTCTCCTTATGAGTTATCAGACAACCGCGATAATATATTACCGGATAAAAAGTTCAACAGAAATACTCTTTATATTTCTGAAAACCTTAGTAATAATAACTATCCTCGTAAACTATTCACCTAATTACCTTATTTTTTCTGATAAAATTATTTTAAATAGATATGCTTTAATCAATATCTAATGTGTAAATCTGAGGAATAAACTTAAGTTCTAATCTAAGTTTTGTATATTTCAGCCCATTATTGCAGGGAATACTCAACAGGATTCATACAATGAAAACTATTAAAACATTTTTTTTGTCAGTGATTATGATGAATATCAGTTTTGCTCAGACAAATTTCCCGGAATTAAATACGTTTATAACCGGTGGAAATTATTCTTTAGCAAAGGAGTTTATTACAAAGCTGATTTATTCGAATCAATTGGATGATAAGGAACGGCTGGCATTAAGTTTCGAAGCAGAGAAATTGGAAAGAATTAAAAAAGATTTCAAAAAATCGTTGGATGATATTTTGCCGGTAATCCGAAAATATTTTCCCGACGTTAATGATGATATGATACAAAAGTGGGAAAAAGAAAAATCACTTGAGTATTTAATTATTGACGGTGAAAAAAAATACTTCAATAATGCTGCTGCAAATCTTTTCCGGATTGATAAAGAAGCTAAGAAAAGAAAATTGGAAGTTGACGGAGTCAGACAAGACGAACTAAAAACTTTTTTGCAGGAACATCTGCCAATATCGATTCAAAAAATAAAAGCTGAAGGCAAGAAAATCGGTAATCCCGTAAAAATTAAATTCAATTACACACTTACCGTAGATACCGAGTCAGTACCCGCAGGTGAAATTATAAGATGCTGGCTGCCTTTTCCGAGGGAAGGGCATGAGAGACAAACAGAAATTAAATTGTTAAGTGTAAACAGTGATGAATATATTATTGCTGATAATCGGCATCTTCAGAGAACTTTATATTTGGAAAAAATAGCCGAGCAAGGAAAACCAACGACATTCCAGTTGAGCGTTGAATATATCTCGCATTCGGAATGGCATAATATTAATCCCGATGATATTAAAGCTTATGATATTAATTCTTCCGTTTATAAAAATTACACACGAGAAAGAGCTCCGCATATTGTATTTACAGATGAGATAATGCAATTGTCAAAAAAGATAATCGGCGATGAAGTTAATCCCTATAACAAATTAAAAAGAATTTTCGAATGGATTTACAATAACATTCCTTGGGCAAGCGCAAGAGAATATTCCACACTTGAAAACATTCCTCAGTATTGTATTACCAATATGCACGGTGATTGCGGCATAAAAGCGCTTCTGCTAATTACGCTTGCAAGATTTAACGGTATTCCTGCAAAATGGCAAAGCGGATGGATGATGCATCCTAATAAAGTAAATCTTCATGATTGGGCTGAAGTTTATTTTGAAGGATACGGCTGGGTACCGGTTGATCCTGACTTTGGGATTCAAAATTCGGATAATCCCGAAATAAAGTATTTTTATACAAACGGCATCGATTCATACAGGTTAATAGTAAATGACGATTATTCACAGCCATTGTTTCCTGCCAAAATGTATCCGCGGAGCGAAACAGTCGATTTCCAAAGAGGTGAAGCGGAATGGCGCGGCGGAAATCTTTACTTCGACAAATGGGATTATAATATGGAGGTTGAATATTCTATACCGTCAAATTAATTCTTCATTAAAATCGAACGAGAAATATTAACCTAAGTGCCGTTAAACTGAGTTAGTGCAGCAGTTAATTCTCTCAAAATTAATTTACATTTTGTTTTTCTGATTGCCTTTACTAAATTTTCTTTAAATGATTAAATAAAAAGAGACGTCATGAAAAAAGTTTCATTCTTTATTTTATTTGCTATTGTCATAAGCAATATTTCTTATTCTCAGGAAACAAAGTATTTCGATGCTCCGTTCGGCGGCGGGGGTGGTTTCATACCGGGATGGTTCTTTTCGAATGCCGATGAATTGAATAACCGCTTAACTACCATAGGATTGGACAAATTAAGTTCCTCCGGTATATTTACTACCGGCGGGGGTGGTTTCATTTATATCGGCTTCATTCCGCATCTAAGAATTGGAGGAATGGGTTTTGGCGGATCGGCTTCCAATGATAAGCTTATCGGTAATGAGCGATATGAATCGGTTTATAATTTAAGCGGCGGCGGTTTAACCGTTGAATATTCTCTGAATATAATAAGTGACGTTGGAATTTCGTTAGGTGTATTATTAGGCGGCGGACAGTTAAAAATAGATCTTTACAAGAATTCGGGTAATTTTACATGGGAAAATTTATGGGATGAATTTTCATCCAATAATTCAGCAAATTTTCATAGAGAAATTCAGAATAATTTTTGGATTTTTTCACCTATGTTGAACATTGATATTCCGATTAATAGATTTATTGTGTTGAGGTTAGGCGGCGGATATCAATTAACATTCGGCGAAAACTGGACGGTTGATAATGATCGCTCTTTAGTAAATGTACCCGAAAAATTAAACGCTAAAGGCTTCTTTTTACAATCAGGTATTTTCTTCGGTTTCTTTTCTTTTTGAGGATTTAATGAAAAATATTTTAGTTACCGGCGGTGCCGGATTTATTGGAAGCAATTATATAAACTTCATTTTGAATGAAAGAGAAAACTATAATATCATCAATATAGATAAACTAACTTATGCAGGTAATCTTGAAAATCTCTCTCCTTCCGAAAACAATCCAAATTATACTTTTATTAAAGGAGACATAACTAATACCGAACTGATTAACTACATCTTTGAAAAATATAAAATTAAATATGTTATAAATTTTGCAGCAGAATCTCATGTTGATAGAAGCATTCTCGGCTCGGAAGTTTTTTTTCGATCAAATGTAATAGGAACAAATGTTTTATTAGAAGCATCAAGGCGATATGAGATTGAGAAGTTTATTCAAATATCAACTGATGAAGTTTACGGCAGCTTGGGTCCATCCGGATACTTCGAAGAAACAACTCCCTTGGCACCTAACAGTCCATATTCGGCAAGCAAAGCAGCAGCCGATTTGATGGCACTTGCATTTCACCACACTTACGGCGTTCCCGTTACAATAACTAGATGTTCTAATAATTATGGACCATATCAATTTCCTGAAAAATTAATTCCTTTAATGATTATTAACGCATTAAACGATAAAAAACTTCCCGTTTACGGTGACGGACTGAATGTTAGAGATTGGATATATGTTTTAGATCATAATAAAGCAATTCAATTAGTTCTGGAAAATGGAAGAGACGGAGAAGTATATAATACTGGTGCTAATACTGAAATGCCGAACATCCAAATAGTGAAATTAATTCTTAATTATCTTGGTAAATCAGAGGAGCTAATTCAATATGTAAAAGATCGACCGGGGCACGATAGACGATATGCCATCGATTCATCAAAAATTAAAAACGAATTGGGATGGACTTCCGCTTATACTTTTGAAGATGCGATTATTCAAACAATCGAGTGGTATCTTGCCAATAGAAATTGGTGGGAAAATATTATTTCGGGAGAGTATCAAAATTATTATTCTAAACAATATCAACTTTGATCATTAAAAATTTATAGGTGGTAAAATACATGAAACAAGTAACGATCATTCTTTTATTTTTAGTATTAGCCTTTAACATTATAGCACAAACAGAAAAGAAGACTTCTAACGAAAATTTATTAGGCATTACAACTCTAAGCGTCACAATAGGTGGAAGCTTCATCGTTGCAGGAACATTTCCCGCATTGATCACCGAAAGAGTAGATCAATTTGTTACACGAATTTATAATCAAGCAAGAGAAAATGCTTTGAGTTTCGTTCAAGATGAACAAACGGCAGAACGAATGAAGAAAAAATTAGATAATTATGCTTTGCGAGGAATAAAGCTGAAAAGAAGTTTTGGAGAAGAACTAACACTTGATTTGATCAAATTCAGAAACAGTGGGGATTTTGTCAATAATCCTTATTTAAAAAATGATGATGTATTAATTTTTCCTCCCTATGATATCGAAAGAAACTTTTTTGTGATAGATGGAGCAGTTAAAAAACGGGGCAAGTATTTGTTTGTTGAGGGCGACAAAATTTCCGATGCAATAGAATTAGCAATGGGTTTAGATCCAGCCTACGAAAACTTAGAAGAAATTAAAGTTACAAGACTATCGTATGATGGAAAAGATTTAGAAGAATTGACCTATTCGATTGATCAACGAGATGTTCCAATTCAACGAGGAGATAGAATCAAGATCATTGCAGATGAAACTCAAAAGAGAGACTTTAAGGTATTGGTAATTGGAGAGGTAAAGCAGCCTGGGTATGTTTATATCACTAAAGCTAATACAACCTTGTTCGAAGTAATTCGCAACGCAGGTGGATTTACAGAAAATGCCGACTTAAATAGAGCCGACTTATTAAGAGGAACAAATATTTTTGCTTATGTTCAAAAAGATATAATTGATAAAGCATTTGATAATAGAGTAGATTATGAAAATATCCTATATGCAGCTTATGAATTAACCCAAAACCCAAGAGATCTGATGATGGAAAGAATGTCACACTTGATCGAGGAGGATACGGTTTACTTTATGGTTGATAATATGATAAGAACCCGGCGTGCTGATATTCACGTAGATTTCAGTATGCTATATTCTGATACTACTCTTGAAAGTAAAACTATTGTAAGGGATAACGATATAATCATAGTTCCAGATAAGAGAAATTTGGTTTATGTTTTTGGTCAGGTAAGTAAAGCCGGTTATTTACCCTTCGAAGAAGGGAAAGGATACAATCATTATATTACCCAGGCAGGAGGTTTAGGCGAGGAAGCACGCGAAGAAGTTTATTTAATAAAAGGTAAAACAAGGGAGTGGATAAATGCTACAAAAAAGGAAGTGAATATCGAAGCAGGTGATTACATTTGGATTCCTAAAAAAACTCCGCGAACATTTTGGTTTTACCTAGAACAAATTGGACAAGCAACAAGTATTATTGGTGCAGTTGCAACAATTGCTTTATTGATAACTCAACTAAGTAAATAATTTTGCAAAAAACTTGACATTTAATTAATTAACCTTATTTTAGCACGGCTATTTTTGAATATGTTTCTGATTTGATTAGATATATAATTTAATATGGATTTACTAATTGAATTTATGACCATTTCTCTTGACATTCTTTATTAGAGAAGGTAAATTTAAAGCCCTTCTTACAAGAAGAAGAGAAAAGTTCTTTGAAAGAGTGAGTGCATTTAACCAGTCAGTTAAATGGTTTCAACTAAAGCGTCTAACGCCAAGATTACAAAAAAATTAAACTCTACAACGGAGAGTTTGATCCTGGCTCAGGACGAACGCTGGCGGCGTGCTTAACACATGCAAGTCTACGAGAACGAGGTAGCAATATCTTTAGTAAAGTGGCGCACGGGTGAGTAACACGTAAGCAATCTACCTTTAGATTCGGAATAATCCCGCGAAAGTGGGGCTAATACCGTATGATGCAGCGGCACCGCATGGTGATGTTGTTAAATTCCTCCCGACTTTGTCGGGATCGGAAGTTTAAAGATGAGCTTGCGTCTGATTAGCTAGTTGGTGAGGTAACGGCCCACCAAGGCAACGATCAGTAGCTGGTCTGAGAGGATGATCAGCCACACTGGAACTGAGACACGGTCCAGACTCCTACGGGAGGCAGCAGTGAGGAATATT
>JAGUYG010000002.1 GCA_020061465.1 Ignavibacteriales bacterium | reverse complement strand
TGAAGATGAATATACCAAAGTAGTTGAAGTAATTCCGGGTGGTCCTGCTTTTAAAAGCGGATTGTTAAAAGCAGAAGATAAAATTATCGGCGTAGGGCAAGGTGAAGACGGTGAAATAGTTGATGTCGTAGGCTGGAGAATAAACGACGTTGTGCAGCTTATAAGAGGTCCAAAATCAACTAAAGTAAGGCTGCAAATAATTTCAGCCGCAGACGGGTTTAATGCTGTTGCAAAGATAATTACTATTGTGCGCGAGAAGGTTAAATTGGAAGAGCAATCGGCTAAAAAACAAATCCTTGAAATTGAAAATGAAGGCACAGCCTACCGGATCGGTGTTGTTTCTATTCCTTCATTCTATATCGACTTTGAAGAGCAGCGTAAAGGTATTGCCGATTATAAAAGTACTACCGGTGATGTAAAGAAAATTTTAGACACACTTAAAAGAGAGCAAGTAGACGGCGTGATAGTTGACTTACGAAATAACGGCGGCGGTTCTTTAGAAGAAGCAATAAAATTAACCGGTTTATTCATCAAAGATGGTCCCGTTGTTCAAGTAAGAAACTCCGATGGTGCAGTTGATGTTGGTAAGGATCCGGACCCCGGTATTGTTTACGATGGTCCTCTTGCAATCCTTGTCAGTCGATTTAGTGCGTCAGCGTCGGAAATCTTTTCGGGTGCAATACAAGATTATGAACGAGGGATAGTATTAGGTGAACAAACGTTTGGAAAAGGAACGGTTCAGAATCTAATTGATCTGAATAGAATCATGTCGATAAGCGGAAAGAAAATGGGACAGGTAAAACTTACCATTGCAAAGTATTATAGAATCAATGGCGGAAGCACACAAAATTTAGGAGTTGTGCCTGATATTTTATTCCCCTCTCCTATCGATCCGAATGAGTTTGGTGAGAGTGCTTATTTAAGTGCATTGCCGTGGGATCAAATTCCGCCGACAGAATATGAGCAGTTTGGTTCTATAAAAAATCTTATACCTAAATTAACGAACAGGCATGAAAATCGAATACAGAGCGATCCTGAATTCGATTATCTTCTTGAACTGATTGAAGAGCAAAAAGCTGCCAGAAGTAAAAACACAGTTTCACTTAATGAGGGAGTAAGAAAAAAAGAAAAGGAAGAGCTTGAAGAAAAAAGATTTCAGCGTGAAAATGAAAGAAGAAAAAAACTCGGCTTAAAACTTTTGGACAAAGGTGAAACTCCCGCTGCAAATGATCATACGCAGGATGCTTTATTGAATGAATCAGGACACATTTTAGCTGATTACATTGCGTTAACTTTCGGGTGAGTGCAATACCTTAACACTGCGCACTTACTAACCAACGGAATGGATGAATGATATCCTTAATAAAATTTTTGTGTCGCTGAGTGGGATGTCGCAAGCCCTATTTTTTTGGTCAAGTTTAATATTAAAATTACTCTAATTGAAAAACATTAACCCATCCCTCGCCCCTCCCAAGAGGGGTCAGTACTCTTTTTTTGAAGAATTTTTTTTGCAGATATTCGGTTAAATCATTAATACTATGTTTTAATTTTTCAAGTGATCTGTTACTATCTCAAAGAACGGGCGTTGTCCCTTCGGAGTAGGTTTTGTAATATCAAAACCATAACGAAAAGTAGCGCCGGGATTATCTCTTAGAGCATGGCATAACTCACTTAGTGTTGGGATACTTTTAAGATTCCTAAAAATAATTACTTTAAAGAGTGTTCTACGGTCAAAAGGTTATCTTCCGGTAGCATATTCTTTATTAAGGTGATTGTCATTCAGGTTGCTAAATGATACTCTGAAGTTTTCCAAAGGATGTATATCGAGCAAGGATTCAATGGAAAAAAGAAAGGATTGATTGTTCATTGGTAGTCTCAAATAGTTTTGTGAAAGTCAATAAGAATTAACAGATAGGTGGTAACTGTAGTGTAAATTGAATCGCTATAAATTGGAAGAATCGTACCACTTGTTGAAGTTTTTGAGAGACCAAATGCAAGTTTATCGTTTGCAGCTAATTTAACGAACACTCTACCCATAAATATATTGCACATTGTTTTGGGTCCTAGTTTGAATTGTTGAATAATAAAAATAATGCGCATTATTTTTTTGTAATTGCTGTTTGGAATATCTACCATTTTTTTAAGTACCTCATTACTGAGAGAATGTTTTAAATGAAGGTTCAAAGATCAACGCAACGATTCAGAAGAAGGAAATTTCTAACTAAATATTATAGAATTGGTTTATTAAGTGCCATAAAAATATAAAAAAATCGAAGCTCGAATTAATTTTACATCAATTTATTTGTGCGATCATAGTTATTCTCACCAGAGAATTAATTAATAAAACGTATTCAACTTGTAATTCGAATATTGACTTTCCAACAGATTCAAATCATAAATCAGAAATAAATGATAAAGCATTAAGGTGCTTTTATCCTCCTCATCGTATCTCGAAGTACACCCAATGACCTTTGACTTAAAAGGTCTATTTTAATCAATCCTAAATCTTCAATACCGTACATATCCGGTTGTGTAATGATTAAACCGAGTCCTTTGTTTTTAGTATATTCGAGCGCAGTATAGTCGGTTACTTTTGTTGGTGTTATAACAATGCCTCCCGGATGAATGCTTAGATATCTTGGGTAATTGGCAATCTTTGCTGCAAAGTTAATGATGGTTTTCCATGGTTCTATTTTCAAATTAATGTTTTTTGATTCCGGGAACATTTCAGAAATATTAGGCAGGTTTGAGGCGTTAGTCCATGGAATATATTTGGATATTTTCGAAATTTCAGCATCGGTTATGCCAAATGCTTTTGCAACTTCGCGAAATGCAGATCGTGCCCGAAAGGTTACATGTGTGGAAATCATCGCCACGTTGTCATAACCATATTTTTCAAATACATATCGTATTATTTCATCCCTTTCTTTCCATGAAAAATCTATATCAATATCCGGAGGGCTGCTTCTTCCTCTATTTAAAAATCGCTCAAAGTAAAGCTTATATTTAATCGGCTCCACGTTGGTTATACCCAAACAGTATGCTACGATGCTGTTGGCAGCAGATCCCCTGCCGATTATCATCATCCCCCTTTTTTTTGCTTCTCGAACTATATCCCAAACAATTAGGAAGTAATCTATTAAGTTAAGCTCTTCAATTACAAAAAGTTCTTTATCTAATCTTTTCCTTGCTTCTTCGTTGGCAGAATTGTATCGTTCTCTAAAACCTTCATTCACAGTTTTCCAAAGGAATGAAAATGAAGATTCCTCTGCAGGCACCGGGAAATGTGCCAGCTTATATTTATTTAATGATAAATCTACGCGGCAATTATCGGAAATATATTTTGCTGTCTGTAATGCCTCCGGTTTTTTGTTCCATACTCTTTTTAATTCATCAACGGGCTTGAAAATAAACCCCTCATCAACTAATGCGTTTTTCGGAATCGAATGAATATTAGTATTCAATCTTATGGCAGTAAGAACCTTATGCAGTTTATAATCTTCAGTACAGAGAAAGTATGCCGGGTGAAGAGCCGTAAATTTGATTCCTCTTTGAATCGCATATTCATAAACTTTTCGCGTGTTAATGCTTTTTTTCTTGGTTGGAATTAAACCGGCATAAAGGTTCGGAGTAGTAGGTAATTTTGAGAGCAACTCGAAAGATGGAGTAATGATAAAGAAATCTTTAGTTTCGTAACTCAGAGCTTTTACAAGTGAGAAGTCATTGTTTAATTTCCTTTGAGTAATCAAGTGACAAATTCTTGAATAACCATAATTATTTTTAGCTAACAATACGGCATATATGCTATCATTGCTGGGATCATCCAGCACCGTTCCGATGATTGGATTGATTCCGGCTTCAAGTGCTTTTTTGGCGAAGTGGACAGAACCATACATTCCATTTAAATCGGTTAGAGGTACAGAATGATATTTGTACTCCTTAGCTTTTTCTATAAGATCATCGATTCGAATCGTACCCCGCAACATGGAATAATTGGAATGTATTTCTAATGGTATCATTTAATTGTCGTTCGAAATTTGATTGCTTCATTAAAAATATAAATTGTTCTTTTAATAAACAGTAAAATTATTGGGATTCAATTGTCTAAAGTTCATGATTATGGGCAAATCATGATTTGAGAATCCCGATTATCTTTTAGGGTAGGTTAATAATAACGCCTCAAAAATAAAGAAAGCATAGAAGAGGAATATTTACTAAGAAGAGATTTTTGCTAATGCTTTATCGGCTATGTCCGATCGATAATACATTCCGTTAAAATTAATCCTTTTGAGGGTATTATAAGCATTTAGTTTTGCAGTTCTTAAATCTGAATTCGGCAGATACGAAGTTACTCCTAATACCCTACCACCGTCGGTATAAATTTTCCCGGATATATTTTTTGTCCCTGCATGAAAAACTAATATACCCTCATCCGTTTGGTCAAGACCGGATATTTCGAAACCTTTTTTATAAGAATCGGGATACCCTTTCGAAGCAGCAACTACACAGACGGCACAACCGCCATTGTATTTAACCGCATCCATATCTAAATTCCCTTCAGCGGCACTATATAATAACTGTAAGAAATCGCCTTCAATTACCGGTAAAACAGCCTGTGTTTCAGGATCGCCGAAACGGCAATTAAATTCAACTACTTTAATACCGCTGTCGGTTATCATCAATCCACAATAAAGGCACCCTATAAATTTTCTGTCTTCGAGAATTAATCCTTTCAAAACCGGTTTAATAATCTTTTCCTCAATTTCTTCCATCATGGATTGAGTAACTACCGGTGCGGGAGAATATGCACCCATCCCCCCTGTATTTCTTCCTGTATCATTATCCCCTGCTCTTTTATGGTCTTGCGCAGGAGGAAGGCAAAAAAAGTTTTCGCCGTCGGTAATAGCAAATACTGTAGCTTCTTCACCCGACATAAATTCTTCAATTACAACTTGATTACCGGCATCACCGAATACTTTACCTACAAAAACTTTGGTTAGTGCATCTTGTGCTTCGAAAAAATTTTGACAAATAACAACTCCCTTACCGGCAGCTAATCCATCAGCTTTCAATACTAACGGATACTCAGATTCCTTTAAGTACGATATTGCTTGCTCGTACTCATCCATTTCGAAAATTTTATAAGCGGCACTTGGGACGTTATATTTTTTCATTAAGTCTTTTGCAAAGGATTTTTGTCCTTCAATGTTTGCTGCTTTAGCATTCGGACCAAAAACTTTTATTCCGTTCGTTCGGAGATAGTTGCTCATGCCATCAACAAGAGGTTTTTCAGGCCCAATTACAACTAGAGTAATGTCGTTGTTCGAACAAAATTTTGCTATTCCGTCATAATCATCTAGTAATAAGCTAACATTACTTCCAAGTTGGGCAGTTCCAGGATTTCCAGGTAAAATAAATAATTTGCCGAGCATGTGGCTTTCGGCTATCTTGTATGCAAGTGCATGTTCTCTTCCTCCTGACCCGATCAATAGGACATTCATACGATTTCCTCTTTGATAAGAAACTGCATAAGTTGTGTTAATTGTTCCGTTAAATAATCTCTTCTGAATTTTTCAACATATTCTTCGTTGGGAACGGGAAGGGCTTTTTGCTGATACAACAAAAATACTTTTACAATTGTATTTTTAATTCCTTTAATATCATCAGGCTCAGCGATGAATGATGCCCCATATTCTTGTGCGGCTGTTTTAGCTGCACCGTCGGGAACACAAGCTATAATAGGTTTCCTTGAACCGACATACTCATATATTTTTCCGGGAAGGATTGATTCATTATGCCTCCATCTGCCTAACATCATCCATAGAACATCACTTGATACTATTTTTCTTACTGCATCTTTATGATCTAAATAACCGTGGTCTTTCACAAATTCTTCAAGTTTTAATTTACGGATCAATTTTTTGCTCTCTTTGCCCAGATAGCCGACAAAATGCAATTCAATATTAGAAGTAATATCAGGCTGTTCAATTGACAATTGTTTAAATGCTTTTAGAAAATATTGTGGAGTGTTGTGTTCATAGAAGATGCCGGAATAGGTTAGTATCATTTTTAAATTATGTTTGGTGTTTGCTTTAACCGATTCAAAATCCGCATAATCAAATCCATGAGGAATAATTGCAACATCATCAAATGTAAGAAATTTATATGTATCCAAAAGATTTTCTTTAATACGCCGATTGGTAACCGTTACTTTATCTGCCGCCTTTAAAGAGTTGTATTCCATTTTTTTATGCAAGTAAGAATGCAGAGGAGTAGGATAAAAACTAAGGTGACTGTTGTACCAGAGGTCCCTATAATCTGCTATTAAAGGAATGTTAAATTTTTTTTTAAGTTTTGCAGCAGTATTAAAAGCAGAAAACGGCGGCATGGTAACGAATATGATATTGAATTTTTCTTCCTCTAATATCTTACTCGCTATCTTAAAAGCCTTCTTGGACCATGATACTTTATTATCAGGAATAAAAAAGGTTTGACTAATCCTCTTTAAAATTTTTCGTATTAATTCACCGGGTGGTTTAATGGTTCCTAAATTAGCTAATAGAGAGTTTGGGTCTGCTGCAGAAGTTCTTATTATACGAATTGAAGCTGCTTCGGCTTCCTTTAGCAACGATTCATCGTGTGCAAAATAAGCAGTCATTCCAGTGGTGATAACGGTGGGCTCCCAATTAAATTTTTGCATATACTTGACAAATTTAAGTGTGCGCTGTACACCACTTAATCCCATCGGCGGGAAATAATATGCTATAACTAAAACTTTAAACATAAATGATTGACAATCTTTTAACAGTTTTACGAAACAAATTTGAAAAATTATTAAGTATGGTAATTTGGTGCCTCTTTTGTGATGATAACATCATGCGGGTGGCTCTC
This sequence comes from Ignavibacteriales bacterium, assembly GCA_020061465.1. Lineage (GTDB taxonomy): Bacteria > Bacteroidota > Ignavibacteria > Ignavibacteriales > Ignavibacteriaceae > JAGUYG01. The sequence continues at coordinate 9,051 of JAGUYG010000002.1, read as the reverse complement.
TTTTAGTCCGGCTACAGTAATTTTCATGAATTTGGCTTTATTTTTAAGCTCGTTAATATTTCTTACTCCGCAATATCCCATTGCAGCACGTAAACCCCCCACTAATTGGTAAATTGTGTCGGCTAAAGGTCCCTTGAAGGGAACCCTGCCCTCTATTCCTTCTGGAACTAATTTAGCAATATCATCTTCTACGTCCTGGAAATATCTGTCTTTACTTCCTCTATGCATTGCATATAGCGACCCCATTCCCCTATACAATTTAAAACTTCTTCCTTCATATAAAATTTTTTCTCCGGGACTTTCATCTACTCCGGCAAAGAGCCCACCGATCATCACAGAGTCTGCTCCCGCAGCAATAGCTTTTGGAACATCGCCGGTTTGTTTAATACCTCCATCGGCAATAATCGGTATACCGGTTTTTTTTGAAGCTCGATAAACATCTGATATTGCAGTAATTTGAGGTATGCCTACACCGGCTATTACACGAGTTGTACAAATAGAACCTGGACCGATACCAACCTTTATTGCATTAACTTTACAATCTAATAAATCAATTGCCGCTTCATAAGTTCCAACATTACCAACAATTAGTTGCACATTATTGAATTTTTTTCTTACATCATGTATTGTTTTCAATACTCCGAAAGAATGTCCATGTGCTGTATCAATCACAATCACATCGGCACCGGTACTTGATAGAAGAGAAACTCTTTCAATGGTATCGGTAGTAATTCCAACGGCTGCTCCCACACGTAATCTCCCGTGTTCATCTTTACAAGCATTAGGATGTTTCTTCTTCTTCTGGATATCCTTAAAAGTAATTAATCCTTTAAGTTTTCCATTTTTATCAACAACTGGCAGTTTTTCTATTTTATAACGTTGAAGAATTTTTTCTGCTTTTTCTAATGTGGTGCCAACCGGAGCAGTTATGAGATTTTCTTTGGTCATTAACTCATGAACTTTAATCTTTCGATTTGGTTCAAAGCGCAGATCTCGATTTGTCAAAATACCAACTAATTTACTATGTTCATCAATTACAGGTATACCTGAAATGCTATATTTTTTCATTAAATCCAAAGCATTTCCTACTGAGGCATTAGGAGTTAAGGTAACCGGATCTCTGATCATTCCGCTTTCGGACCTTTTAACTTTATCTACTTCTTCGCATTGTTCCTCAATCTCCATATTTTTGTGAAGAATTCCTATACCACCCTCGCGGGCAATTGCGATTGCCATATTTGCTTCGGTAACAGTATCCATTGCAGCAGAAATGAGCGGTATCTTCAATTTAATCTCTGTAGTTAGATTAGTTGTAACATCTACATCTCTTGGGAGTACATTCGACTTACCGGGAATTAATAGTATATCATCGAAAGTTAATCCTTCGCGAATATTCAATAATTTTTGTGACATGAGCATCCCTTTATTAATATGAAAAAGACCACTTTAAGTGATCTCTCCAAGTATTTATTCAAAAGCTGGATAACCCGTTATATCTTCACCTATTATTAGCGTGTGCATTTCATGAGTCCCTTCGTAGGTTTTAACGGATTCAAGATTAGCAGAGTGCCGCATAATAGGATATTCATCCAAAATTCCGTTTGCTCCAAGAATTTCTCTCGCGATTCTTGCTATTTCTAAAGCTTTTTCACAATTATTTCGTTTCGCCATAGATACATGTGTGTGTTTCAGAGTTCCGTCGTCTTTCATTCTGCCAAGTTGAGTGTTTAGCAATTGTGCTTTTGTGATCTCTGTTAGCATATAAACCAGCTTTTCCTGAGTCATCTGGTAAGCCGCAATTGGTTTTCCAAATTGTATCCGTGATTTTGAGTAGTTCAGAGCAGTATCATAACACACCATCATTGCTCCAACTACTCCCCACGCAATTCCGTATCTCGCTTGATTTAGACACATCAAAGCATTTTTTAATCCTTCAGTTTTAGGAAGAATATTATCTTCCGGAATTCTGACATTATCAAAAATTAATTCCGAAGTTACAGATGCCCGGAGTGAATGTTTTCCTTTCATTTCCGGAGCGGAAAATCCTTTAGTGCCCTTCTCAACAATAAATCCTTGGATAATTCCATCTAATTTAGCCCAAACAATCGCAGCATCTGCAATTGTTCCGTTAGTTATCCACATCTTTGCTCCATTTAACAGATAGCCGCCGGCAACTTTTTCAGCTTTAGTGATCATTCCACCAGGATTAGAACCATAATCCGGTTCTGTTAATCCAAAACATCCTATTTTTGCTCCGTTTGCAAGCTTCGGAAGCCAAAACTCCTTTTGCTCTTCACTGCCAAATGCAAAAATTGGATACATTACCAATGCGCTTTGAACAGATACAAAACTCCTAATGCCGCTATCCCCTCTTTCTAATTCTTGCATTACCAAACCATACGCAACATTGTTCATTTCGGAACCACCATATTTTTGGGGCAGTGTCGATCCAAACAAACCTAACTCAGCCATCTTGGAAATTAAATGAATAGGAAAAGTTGCTTCACGGGCGTGTTTTTCAATGATTGGAATGATTTCATCGGATACGAACTCTCTTACAGTATCTCTAATCATCAATTCTTCTTCTGAAAACAGCGAATCTATGTTATAATAGTCTACTCCAGTAAATTTATTCATTAATTCTCCATGGTTTACAAAAATGATGCGTAAATCTATTAAATCGGTATTTTATAATCAAACAAGATACATTTAGTTATTACCGACAAGAAATATTGTGACCAGCTAAACTATAATAGTTCAAGTGGAATGAATTATTGATTATACCCTTGTTTAGTTAGCTGAATTTTCGAATATTTACACTAAGCTAATGCTAAAATTTATTCAAAAATATCGTGCGACTATTTCCCTATCACTTTTATTTGGTTATCTATATCTATTCTTAGCTTTCATAACTCACTATCATTATATAGATGTGAGATTTGGATATTCGGTAAAACAACAAGATACTAATAAATTACCGGATACATCAACTGCTGCCTATTATAACATCAACTCCAACTGTTTGATTCATACAAATTTTTCTTCGGTTCATACAATTACAATTATTTTATATAAGAGTAATCAAAAAATTGATGAATATTTAATCCTATCATTATCCAAATTTGAAATTCCTTACTTAACAGAAGAATCCGTTCCTTTTTATTTAAGAGCTCCTCCAATAGTCTAAGCCCCTATCTTTTTATATAATTCTTCAAACAATAATCTTTTCTCAAATGAGTTTTATTTGAGAATATTTAAAATTCTTTTAATGAAAGGAACTATAATGACAAGAAAGAATTTCATCTTAAATATTTTTTTAACTTTAACTTCAGTTTCGATACTTGCAGGATGTGCAAAAGATGAATCATTAGCTCCGCAAGAAGAACATTTTGAGGCTATCGGAATGTACTTTACTTCATCCGGAATCAGAGTTGCCTCTATTTTACGCGGTGAAACTTCCGATACATTAAACGCACCGTTAGGCAAAATCGGTGAGGGTATTGAAATCCAATTTTATGACAAAGATGAAAATCTAATTGATACGCCTAAAAGAGAGCACCAAAAATTAGCATGGGAAATTGAAGACCCTTCTATTGTTGAGGTGTGGCAGCATCCGGGTGAAGAAGGTGGATTTGAATTTCATCTAAAAGGATTAACTATTGGTATTACCAAGATCGAATTTTTCATAATGCACGAAGAACATGCCGATTTTCGTTCCGGCAAAATTCCTGTTAAAGTCGAATAAAGCATATTGTAATCTAAATAATTTGAAAAAAAATTAACTGTTCATTCCGAAATACCGACCACTGTAATAGCACATAAGAAATGTCAGGTATATGACTCGATAGAAATGTCAGTATAAAACAGCAAGTTAGTACTCAAAAATAAGAGGTACTGACAATGCAGGAGTTACTGACAATGAGTCAAAAAGAAAGAAAACGAATAAAGGTATTAGAACAGAAAATAGAGGAGAAGCTGACTGTAAAGGAAGCATCCGGGATACTGGGGATAAGCGAGCGTCAGAGCTACAGACTGCTCAGCAGGTACAAAGCTGAAGGGGACAAAGGAATCATTCATAGGCTCAGAGGAAAGCACTCTAACAGAGGATATCCGAAGCAGATGAAGCAGAAGGTAATAGAAATATACTGGAAGAGATATCGGGATTTTGGTCCGACATTATTTGCGGAGAAGTTAAAAGAGTATGAAAAGATAGAAATAAATCACGAGACACTACGTAGATGGATGCGATCAAGCGGAATAATAACATCGGAGCGGAAGAAACGACCACACAGGAAGAAAAGGGAAAGAAGAAAAGCCATAGGAGAAATGCTGCAGTTTGATGGAAGTCATCACGATTGGTTTGAATCAAGAGGACCCGTTTGTTGTCTATTACACGCAATAGATGATGCCAGCAGCAAAGTATTCATAAGATTTTCTAAATCAGAGGACACAGAATCAGTCTTAAGAGTGCTGAAAGAATACTGTCAGCAAAACGGAATACCTAATTCTATTTACACAGACAGATATGGAGTCTATTATGCAGAGAAGCAAAAAACAGACTTTCAATTGGCAATGGAGAAACTATCAGTAGAAACGATCTATGCCAAATCACCAGAAGCAAAGGGCAGAGTAGAAAGAGGCAACAGAACGCTTCAGGATCGGTTAGTAAAGGAAATGAGACTCAGGGGAATATCAAATATTAATGAAGCCAATAAATTCTTAGATGAGTATTTTATAGATGAATATAACAAGAGATTTGCCCAAGTTGAAGATTTAGCCGACATTCATAGAACAACTGAAGGAATGAATCTGGATAATGTATTTTGTTATGAAACAAAGAGGCAGGTAAGAAATGATTATACAATAACACTAAACGGCAACTACCTTCAACTTGAAAAATCAGAGGCAATCTTACCAATACCAGGTCAATATGTAACAGTAAGAAAATATTTAGACGGGAGTCTGCACATTTTTAGTAGAGAAGAAGAATTGAAATTTAGAGAGTTGAAAGGCAAGCCGCAGAAGAAGAAAGAAAGATACTATCCACCGAAGAGTGATCATCCTTGGAAGAGGTATCCATTTGGTAAGGCAAGATATGCCAGCAGGTAAGTCTGCAATAAAATTTTCGCAGCTTGAGGTAACTCCAGTCGGGCTACGCCCTCCTTCCGTTACCTCAAGCAATTTATTAACTTATACCCTGACATTTCTATTGTGTTTTACATACTGACATTTCTAAAGAGTTATTACACCGAAATACCGACCACTGTGTCGATATAATAATTTCGTAATAAATTTTATATTTCATTTAATTTATATGAACAAGATAAGCTTAAAAAACAAGATTTCTTTTTTAAATTCTTTTAATTCAAATCCTTTAAAGCTGATGATCGCTATTCTGCTTCTTTTTTTAATGACACCAGAACTTTTTTCGTTTAACACATTTACCAGAATATCCGGAGTTGTTTTGGATCGTGAATCGTCTGCTCCAATTCCAAATGCTGTTCTACATCTATTGAACACAGAAATATATATAACCACAAAAATTGACGGTTCATTTTTTCTTGATGAAATCAAAGAAGGTAAATATCAAATTAAAGTAACTCATTTGGCTTATCAAGAAAATTTATTGGATTTGGAATTAGCTGAGAATACTCCTAAAAACATAAAAATTTATTTAATACCAAAATCGATAGAAATTAGTCCGGTTGTGGTAATTGATAGAGGTTACAGATCAAAGTTTGAAGAAATAAATGAGGCAGCAGGAGTACTTGAAGGAAAAAAGCTTCAACGTGAGATGGGATTCAACCTTGCTGCAACATTAAAAAATGAAACCGGATTAGCTATTCGGTCGATGGGTCCGGCACCTGCTAGACCGGTTATAAGAGGGTTGGGTGGTAATCGTGTTCATATAAGTGAAGACGGTCAGGCAACCACCGATTTATCTGCTACTTCGCCCGACCATGCTGTTACCCTTGAACCATTTACTGTTAACAGAATTGAAGTATTGCGGGGACCAAAAGTTTTATTGTATACTTCATCCACTTTAGGCGGAGTAGTAAACGTAGTGAGAGAAGAAATACCTGAAGAACTTCATCATGAGATTCATGGTGTTTTTGGTTTATTCGGTGAGACGGTAAATGAGGGTTACTTGGGTTCGTCAACTATCCAAATTCCTTTCGAGCCGTTAAGCATTAAGTTCGAACTTAGCAGACGCAAAGCTGCTGATGTTTCTACTCCCATACAAAAACTTCGAAATTCTTATGCAGAAAATCTAAATTATAGTGGTGGTGCATCATATTTTCATACATATGGTTTTCTTGGTGCTTCATTTAGGTCCTTTGAATTGAATTACGGAGTGCCTGGAGGTTTCGTCGGAGCTCATCCCAATGGTGTCCGAATTGAAATGAAACGGCATCAATTTAATTTTAAATCGAACTATTTAATCAACTCACAATATTTGGAAAACCTTGAAATTATTTATAGCACATCAAAGTACCGGCATAAGGAATTTGAAGCAAGCGGAAGACTTGGAGCAGAATTCAGTATTATAAATAATCTTGGGAGTATACATCTAAATCATAAAAGTATTGCTCTATTCTCTGAAGGTATGATTGGTTTATCTGTTGAACACCGGGATTTTGATATTGGAGGATTCGTATTTACATCACCTACAAAGTCATTCAATTTTTCGGTTTATCTTTATGAAAACCTTTCGCTTCAGAGATTTAGTTTTGAATTAGCGGGTAGAATTAATTACGACAAACTTTTACCCCAAAAAGAAAGCGCGAATGCGAATATCGGTTTAGTTAAGAAACGAGAATTCAACACATTTTCGCTTTCATTTTCCTCGCTGTATGAAGTTTCAAATATTGTTTACTTCGGTTTAAATATCAGCAAATCATCCCGAGTTCCTACTATTGAGGAATTGTATTCCGAAGGACCACATCTTGCTGCATACTCTTACGAAGTTGGTAACCCAAATCTTCCTGCAGAAAACGGCTTTGGTGCCGAGTTTTTTGTCTATCATAAATTTAACGGATTATACTTCAATTTAACTTTTTTCAGAAATCAATTTGATAATTTCATCATCCCTCGAAACACAGGTGAAATAAACTATTCAACTTTTTTGCCTATATACGCCACTACTGGGATTCCGGCACTTCTATATGGATTAGAAAATCAAATTGAATGGAAACCTTTAAGTTATATTACTCTTTTTTCAAACCTCTCATTTACGCGAGGAAAAATTAAAAAAAGCGAAAATTCTTTACCGCAAATTCCGCCGTTAAAAGGTAATGGAGGAATAAGATTGAGTTTCTATGATTACTTATTCGGTTTAAGTGTAGAATATGCAGCAAAGCAAACGAAAGTTGATATGTTTGAAGAATCTACTGCCGGTTATGCAGTACTTAATGGATTCATACAATATTCATTTATTACTGGAAATTTAGTTCACAATGCTTCAATATCTGTTGATAATATTTTCAATAAGGAATACAGAAACCATTTGTCCAGAGTGAAAGTTATTCTACCTGAAGCCGGAAGAAACTTTAGGATTACATATAAATTATTCTTTTAATTTTGATAGTTTGTAATTGGTTGGAAGTTTTCTCTTTAAGATTAATATTCCTATATTTGCAACCGATTTTGAGTATATAATAATTCGACATTTTGAATCCGGAGAGGTGGCCGAGTGGCTGAAGGCAACGGTTTGCTAAACCGTCGTACTGGGTAAACCGGTACCGAGGGTTCGAATCCCTCCCTCTCCGCCAACTTTAATAAAGCTTATTTCCCAATCCAAGTTTATTCTACCTTAAAGTAAATTCATTCCAACCTCAATCTTTAAAACACATGAAGTATTTTAAATTCTATTAAAATTACCAACAACTAATTGAAGGGTGGTTATATTAGAAGGATATATAATAGAAGTTGAGGGGACTTATCCCCCTCAACTATTAAATCAACTTAAGATTTTAACCCGGAATGAAATTTTATCTTTCTTTTATCACTTAGAAAAAGATTTTGTCTTTATTCCGCCTCTTTAAATGTTATAACCCATAAGCTAAATTAACTCCAAATAAATAAACTAAGTTATTATAAGTTCCATTGAAAATCTGCAGTAATGGTTAATTCATTAGAAGGCATAAATGCTACACCGACTGATAAATTTTGTGGTGCAGTTAATGGAGCTTTTACATCACCGGCAGGCAGAGTTGTAGTTCCAAAAGTTGCTGGCGTGTGGGTGAGAGTACCTTCGAAATCAAATTTTACCTCGCTTCTATAACTTGCCCCGACAGAAAAATTATTGGAAGGTTTAAATAGTATACCGGCAGTAAAACCAAAGGCATTTCCATCCCCCTCCATATTTACTTCTGCATCCGGTTTGGGTTGACCAGTAACCGGATCTTGAAGTTGTGTCATACGTATTATTTTAACATCGGCAATAGAGATTAAAGCACCAACACTAATTGAAAACTGATCGCTAAATGCATAAGCGATTACTGGAGTAAAGAAAAACGACCTGATTTCTGTACAACTGCAAGATAGCGACCCGGCCAATCTTCTTTCCATTTTGTACCAAGCCCATATTGGTTATTTATACCAAGACCGGCATGAAAACTTTTCGAAAATTGATGGGTAACGTAAAAATTGAAAGGTGTGAATAACTGACTCTCCATTTCGCTTTCAACAATCGAAGCAGAAGACCCGGTAAATTTAGCGCTAGGAGCGATTTATGTTACACCCGCTAAAAAATTTGTTCCGCTTAATTGGGTTATACCGGCAGGATTGAAATAAACTGCTGAAGCATCATTTGCCAGACCGGTAAAGGCGCCCGCCATTCCCATAGCCCTGGCGCTATGTTCATTTATTTGGAATCCTCCGGCAAAAGTAAATTTTGAAATTGCGAACAGAATAACACACAAAAAAAAGGATGGTGGCTGTGGTTTTCATCCTAGTGTCTCGTCAACATTGTAGTGTCGGGTAAAGCCTTTTTAGTTTAATTCTTGCATTCTTCGTTGTAAACTGCCAATTAATTTTTGCGTTCAAATT
>JAGUYG010000018.1 GCA_020061465.1 Ignavibacteriales bacterium | reverse complement strand
GAATACAAGAATAAAATTAATAATAGCGGTTGTAAGTATATGTTTATTATTTATATCCCTAACATGCAGCAGCCCAACAGAGCCGGAACTGCAGCCGGGAAGAAGAGATTATGTTTGGACTGTGGATACTCTAGATGGATTAAACAGCCCTAGATTCAGAATGTGGGGCAGTTCTCCAACAGATATTTGGACTACAACTACGAGTAATTGGGATGTATCAATTTCTCATTTTAATGGCAGCAGGTGGACTTCCTATGGTGTTCCGGGAATTATTCAACCTAATGCAATATTTGGTTTTTCAAGCACTAATATTTTTTTAGGTGATGAAAATGGGAAAATCTGGAGGTTCGTTGGAAACAATTGGGGCTTATTTGCAGAACTAAGGAAGGAAGAAATAGATTATTTCCTATTTGAAAATATTTGGGGGAAATCGCCAGATGATTTTTATGCTGTAGGAAGTGGCCCTGATGATGATGGTTATTTTAATTCAAGCATTATTGCACATTATACCAATAATATGTGGACTATTCTAAATACAGACTCACTTAAAGGTGATGTTGTACATCTCTATAAAAACGAACCGGATAATAAAATTTATTTTCGCCTTACTAAAATAGGTGGAATTGTGCATATCGATAGTACAATTATTTATGAATATACTCAGGGTAACTACAAAAGAATTTATAGCAGTTTGGAGGTTAAAGGCTTACAATCAGATATAAGCCTAATTAGCAATGAAGTATATTTCATATTAGGCAATGAAATAGCTAAGCGAAGAAACAATCAATTTCAAAGCTTTTTACAAGTTAATAATCCTAATTTTTATAAGCGCATCTGGGGCAGAAATTCAAAAGACATTTTTCTTTTAATGACAGATGGTCTTGCTCATTATAATGGAAATGACATTGAATATTTATTTTATTTTAACATAACACCACGAACTCAAATCTATGGTGCAGCACTTTTCGAAAATGATGCTTTCTTTTTAGTTTATGAGGCTCAAACCGGCTTAAGTCTAGTTTATCATGGAATATTAAAATAAGGAGGGAAATAACTACCCAAAAACAATTCAATAAATAATAAGGAGCTGGTGGGTTCAGCACCATCCCCTATATGAACAACCCTTGCAAGGCTGGTTACCTTCATTTTTTCATTCAATAAGAATATACTGCAAATGTGCTTTAGTCCTCACGCCCCCCAAAAAATTTTGTAAATAGCGGCTGCTTTTAATAAGTTCAAACGTCCGAAATTCATTTCAACTTAAAATAAAAAGGATTTTTTTATGAAAGCTGCAGCAAATTTCCTTATAATTCTTTTATTCTTTTTAACAGCGGGGGAAGGATTTGCATTACCGAGATTTGCATTAGGCGTCGGCGGTACTTGCATCGACTGCCATGTGAACCCAACAGGCGGAGGAATGCGAAACAGCAGCGGCTGGTCTTACGGTAAAAATGTTCTGCCATTGGTTTCACCTAGAAAAGAATTTGAAATGAATAATAAAATTGCAGAGAATATAGGACTTGGTCTGGATTTTAGAGGGCAGCTACTGGTTCAAACAACCGATTCAACTACTAAGGCAGATTTCCACAGAATGTCTGCTGCCTTTTATTCATCAATAAATTTATCGGAAGAAATAAATGTTTATGCACGGTACGATTTTCTGCAAAGTATTTGGGAAGGATACGTTACGGCTCATATTCTTCCGAATAACAGTTACATAAAAGGAGGTTCTTTCACACCGAACTACGGTATAAGGATTGACGATCATACTGCATACACGCGCGGCGGCGATATGGGAGTTTTGTTCTCAACAGGCGGTAGAAGGGGATTGATTTATTCTCCCACTTATGTTGAACAGGGAGTGGAGTTAGGCGCTTATTTATCCGATTTCGCCTTTCTAACAGCAAGCGTTGGAAATCCCGGAAGAAGATTGTTTGCCGCAGACCCATCTTATACAGCAAACTTGCAAATTGTTCATTCGATATCGGATGTTTTTAATTTTATGGCAGGCGGCTCTTTTGCAAATTTCAAAGACCCGCGGGGATTTCATCCGGTTACTTTTTCACAACTGTTCCAAAACATTAATATGTACGGAGGTTATGCCGGCATAAGCTTTGGGCGTTTTGTTCTTTTGGCGCAATACGATATTGCCAAAGATTTAGTAAAGACAGACTCTACCGCAAATGCTCTTATGATTGAAGCATCATACAGAATTGTTAAAGGATTAGATGCAATTGTAAGATATGACAGATTCGATCCGAATAAAGATGCTGAGAAGGATGATGTGTCACGACTAATAATTGGTTTAGAATTTTTTCCGTACAGCTTCTTAGAAATTCGACCCCAATACAGAATTCAAATGGAACAACCTAAAGTGAAAAATGACTCTTTTTTAATTCATGCGCATATTTATTATTGATGTTTAAAAAGAGATCACATCGTATGTTTAAAAGTTATTAACATGGCTAACGCAATAAACTTGAATTCAACCACTCGTGAAGCTGACCAAAATGTAGGGCGAAATTAAATTTCGCCCCTATCCGTAGGATCGGGTCAGTGTAAAAACTAATCCATAGCATCCTTAGGAAAAATGTCATTTCGAGGGAGTCTTCGACCGAGAAATCTTACTATATAGGTGTTAAAAAAAAATTTCTCCTCCGACCGTAGGTTCCTTTGGAAAAGTATTCGGGATCGAAATGACAAAAGCACTTTTTACGTAGTTTCGATCATTCGGAGAACGCTTTAGGTAGGACAAATATTTTTGGTTAGATTTTAATTGGGATTTACCGCTTCATCCTTCACAATTGAATTTCCTTTCCTTTCTCTGCTGCGTAAAGTTTTATTCCCCGATAAAATTTCAGAATCTCAGCACCTATCCAATCGATTGCATCCGCATCGCCGTGAACTAAGATTACTTTTTCAGGCTTCAACCTTTTTACTATTTCCAATAAATCCTCTCTTTTTGAATGCGACGGAAATCTGAATTGCTTAATAGTGCATTTAACTTCTTCCCCGTCTCCGCCGAAATTAATTTTATCACCCTTTTTGGAATTTGCTATTAAATAACCGGGAGTGCTCTCTTCCATAAATCCAACCGTAAAGATTGCTGACTTATTTTGCTTTATCCATCTTCTTGCCAAAAGATATGATGCGGTGTTTTTTATCATCATTCCGCTTGGTGCAAGCGCAATGCATGGATGCTTAAAAAAGTCATCCGGATTTTCTACTCCATATAAATCTTTTTGAACGATTGATTTTAATTCGATTTCAGGATCAATCTGATTTATTACATAACGATTGTAATCATAAACGCGGCTTATTTTTGATGCAATGCCGCCTGTATAAATATCGGTCTTCGATAAAGTACCCGTTTCCATCAACTTCCAGATTGCTGCAAGAATTTCCTGCATTTTGCCTAATGAAAAAACAGGAATTAAAATTGAACCGCCTCCGGATAAAATTTTGTTTGCATGTTGTGCGAAATTCATTGCCTCATCTTTCCAACCGGGAATGAAGTTTGAATCGGTGCTTCCGTAAGTTGTTTCTAAAATCAGAGCGTCAACTTTGCCGGCAGGAAGTAAAGCTCGTTTAAGAATCATTTGGTCTTGAAGGTTTATATCTCCGGTATAAAATATTTTTATTCCGTTCTTTTTAATTAGAATTGATGCCGAACCGATAATATGACCGGCATCGTGAAATGTAACTTCAGAAACATCTTCTTCTCTGTGGTGATATCCGCGTAAATAGAATTTTTCTTCGTATGCACGATAATCGATGGATTGAATTAATAAATCAATTTCTTCGTGGGAATAAATTTTTAAACCATCGTTCTCATTTACTTGTTCTTTTAGTATGGATATAGAATTATGAAGCGTTAACTCAGCCAATGCTCTTGTTTGGGGAGTAGAAATAATTTTTATGTAAGGAAACTTTTGCACTAAGAAAGGGAGTGCACTAAGATGGTCTTGATGCGCATGAGAAATCAACACATAATCAACCGGAAGATTTTCAATTAGATTGAAATCGGGCAGCGCATTTACACCGGTTTTTTGTGGATGCATACCGCAGTCTAATATTATTCCGCATCCTTCCAGGTTAATGTAAAAGCAGTTTGCCCCGATTTCTCCTGCACCGCCCAAAGGCAAGAATTTTATCATGCTGCAATATATATGATAAAATTTTGTAGAGTTTAATTAACGTTTGCCAATATATTTTCTTTTAGATTCTTATCCAACCGGATTGCAGGTGTTGTGATCAAAGAAAAAAGATAAGTCGCCGCAAAAGGAATGTCAGGTATAATTGAATAAACCCGAAATTTTCAATCATCACAGAGGATTAACTTATCCCACACCAAATTTAGAGATGACATCTTTTGGATGCTTTTTTGCTTCGAAAGATGTTATCTCTTGCCAAATTATATTCTTAAAAATTTTTAATATAATTTTTGTAACAATTTATTTATTCGATTCGTCTCTATACTGTATATGTTAAAAGACATTGGATACAGCCTGGCAGTAAAACAGCATAAGAACAGAATTTACAGCTATTCTTTTTTTATGCTCGGCAATAAAATGGATGCGGACGATGTAACGCAGGAAGTTCTGATACGTTTGTGGCAAAACATGGGTAATTTTAATTTAACAGCTATGAGGGCTTGGGTTATGAAAACTACTCACAACTTATGCTTGGATTATCTTAGAAGAAGAAAAACAGCACAACAGCGCGGTGTTGATTTAGATGAAGAAACTGCCGATCTAATTCCGGCAGAGGACGGGAGTATATACCCAGATATTGAGTTGCAAAGAAAGTTATTGAAAGAAAAATTAAATATAGCAATCAACAATTTGCCCGAATCATTAAAGAGCGTTTTTGTTCTATATGAAATAAATGGATTACGTTATAAAGATATTAGCGAGATACTTTCTTTGCCGATAAATTCGGTAAAAGTTTATCTGTTCAGGGCAAGAAAAAAATTACAGGACGAATTAAGACAGTTAGTGTATGAAAAAGCATATTAACATAAATGAAAAATATTTTCGGAACGATCCCGAACACTTTTCTTCTGAAAACTTTGATCGAGAGGAGAAAATAATTTCTGCGGCTTATGGCAGTGCAGACTTGTTTGACAAAATCAAGATTTGCATAGATTCTCTTTTTAATTCCGAAGTAAGAGCAGTTTACAAAGAATATAAAGAAACTGCAGCGGCAGTAAAATCTCTTCCTAAAGTGGAATGCCCGGATGAGGTAATCTTGAAAGTTCACAAGAGCATTGAACAGCTTAAATCAATAACCGCAAAACACAGCATTACCGAAAGACTCTTTAGCGGGAAACCTGCATTCGCTTCTTTAGCAGCGCTGGCAGCAGTAATCGGGATAATTGGATTTTTGATTTTTAGATCGCCGGTTATCGAACAAACTTATTCGCAGCAGGAGATTGAAACCGCCGAAAAACAATTAAGATATTCTTTTGAACGCATCGGATTGGTGTTTAAGAAAACAAGGAGTGTGATAGAAGAAGAGGTACTGCCCAAACAGGTGGGGCAGCCGATATTAAAAAGCATTAATAAACTTAACGACTTACTCTTAGGAGGATAACAACATGTTACAATTAAAAAATTACTTGTTTTTAATTTTTTTCTTTCCGGCTTTATTGCTTGCACAAAGCGATATAACAAAGCATCCGGGTTATGCCGACTTCGGAGACCTTACCGAATTTGAACAGGGCGATAATGTAACCGAAGTATTTATTGAAGAAGGTTTGATAAAGATGGTTGCAAATCTCTCAAAATCGGATGATCCCCAGCTTTCTAACATGCTTAATGATCTTAAGCTGGTTAAAGTAAACATCTTTAAACCAGATAACAGAGCCGGAAAGGATGTCCGTTCAAGAATAGAAAAAATCGATAAAGAATTAATTGCAAAAAAATGGGAACGGATAGTAAAGGTGCGGGATAAAAATGAAGTGGTGAACATTTATGTTAAAACGTCGGCTTCCGGTTTTGAAGGCTTGACAATTACAACATTCGATCCAAAAGGTGAAGCAGTATTTGTAAATATAGTAGGCAGAATCGATTTGGATAAAATCGGCAAGCTTACCGAAAAGTTTAACATTCCTTCGCTTGATAAAGTAAATCAAAAGTAAGGAGCTTTGCGATGAAAGCTAAATTAATAATGATTCCAATTATACTTTTTTTATCGTCTGCTCTGTTAACAGGATGCTTCGGAGTTGACCGCGAGTTCTGTTTGGTTAGGGACAGCATTTTATCGCAATTTGCAAATCGGCTTTATACCGATCTTGAATTCTCAATTGGCTCTGTAGGACTGTCCTTAGCAGGCAGCATGGTTTCTTTAGCCGATGATACCGAAGAAGTTACGGAAATGTTAAGTGCAATCTCGGGAGTGCAAGTAGGCATATATAAAAACAAAAATAGAGAAAGAACAAAAGGCGGATTCGCTTATCTCAAAAAATTAGATGGTAAGCTGCGAAAAAGTGGATGGAAAAACATTATTAAAAATATAGACAGCGGTGAAATAACAGGCGTTTATATCAAAGACGACAATTTTAATCCGCTTACTGCAATGTTTGTAATTAATTTCGATAAAAATGAACTTGTGCTTGTAAAGCTTGAAGGTGAGATTGATAAGTTAATTGAATACAGTTTGGCTAATCGCAAATTGGATGTAGTGTTTAATTAATGAGTCTTCTCTAAAAAGGTATTTTCATCAAGGAAATATTTCGATTATTTCCGGAGGATCCTTTGGAAAGAATATTCAAATACAAAAATTCCAAATAAGACCTTTTTAGATACGCCTTTTTAATTACTCACTTTTTGCAACCGAGTATAAATCCTGCGAGGTTTAGTCATTTAGTATATTCTCAAACTTATTTTTGAGTTCATAGCTACAAATATTTTCATAAAACCATGCATTGAAACCTCGTAGGTTTGGCTTTCTGTGTAACATGAGATAGTAATTAAAATATATCGATGCATCGGTTAATAAAAACGCGGATTTTCATCTATTCTCTTTTCACCTTCAATCACACAATGCGGGGAAATTTTGAATTTGCAGTAACCTTGCTTATTGCGTAAAATAATAGTAAGTTTCGTCGTCTTTTTCGCCCTTTTTAGGGCGATTTTTATTTGTATGCAATATTTAAATACTAAAATCAACGAATTTATTCGTGGCATAATCGAAGAGCAGGGCTTCTTCCTTATCGATCTCGTAATAAGAGGAAGCCAAAGAAACAAGGTTATCGAAATTTTTGTCGACGGCGAAAAAAATGTTTCAGCCGAAGACCTGGCTGCACTCAGCAGATTATTAGGCAATAAAATTGACGAACATTCATTGATCGATTCTTCTTATAGATTGGATGTCTCTACCCCCGGTGTTTATAGACCGCTGAAATTCTTACAGCAGTTTCCCAAACATCTTAACAGAAAATTCGAAATATTATATCTGGAAGATGACGAAACCATAAAAAAATTTAACGGTGTTCTGTTAAACATTAATGGAGAAGATCTCCTATTCAAAATGGATAATAGCACCGAGCAATTATTAAACTTTAATAAAATTAAATCAGCTAAAGTATTAGTAAGTTTTTCTTAACGGAGGACTAAATAAAATGAACTATGACATTGTTGAATCTTTTGCCCAAATGGTAAGAGATAAAGGTATCGATAAAGATGTGCTTGCAAATATCCTCGAAGAGATTTTCGGTTTGCTGGTAATAAAGAAATACGGCGAGGAAGCAAAGTATGATGTTGTGGTTAATATGGATAGAGGAGATATAGAAATTTTTCTCGAACGAGAAATAGTTGAAGTGGTTGAAAACCCCAACACACAGATTAGCATTGACGAAGTAAATAAGCGAGGGAATGAAGATGAATTGGAAGTAGGTGAAGATTATGTTGAAAAAGTTGATATGTCCTCTTTAGGTAGAAGACTTATTACTCTTGCAAAACAGAATCTTAATCAGAAAATAAGAGAAATAGAAAAAGAAATTATTTATAACGAATACAAAGAACTGCTAGGCGAAATAGTAGTTGGGGACATTTATCAAATAAGGAAGAATGACATACTTGTAAACCATAATAAGAATGAACTTCTTCTTCCGCGCCATGAACAGATTCCTTATGAACGCTACAAAAAAGGAGAAACTATAAGAGCTATCGTAAAGGAAGTTAAAAAAGGAAACAGCGGTCCTGTAATTCTAATTTCCCGATCGGATAATATGTTCTTACGCAGACTTTTTGAAATTGAAATACCCGAAATATATGACGGCATAATCGAGATAAAAGCAATTGCACGTGAACCCGGCGAGCGGGCTAAGATTGCCGTTGAATCTCAGGACAAACGGATAGATGCAGTAGGAGCCTGCGTAGGTATGAAAGGTGTTCGTATCCATGCGATTGTAAGAGAACTTAACAATGAAAATATCGATGTAATAAATTACTCCGACGATCCGATTATATTTATACAGCGGGCGCTTGCACCGGCTAAGCTGAAACAAATTGAACTTGATGAGACCGATAGAAAAGCCGTCGTTACTGCCGATACCAATCAGGTTTCTTTAATAGTCGGCAGAAACGGTGTAAACATCCGCCTTGCAATGAAGCTGACCGGTTACGATATAGAAATCTTAAGAGAAGAAAAGGCATTCGAAGAATACGAAGAAGATATTGAATTGATTGATCTGAAAGAAGAATTGGGTACAGATATATATGAACTGCTAATAAATCATCGGTACGATACTGCAATTGAAGTGCTGAAAGCCGGACCCGAAAAGCTAAGAGAAATAGAGGGACTTGATGAAGCAAAAGTCGAAGAAATATTTGAAATCATTAAATCTCAATTTGAAGAGGAAGAATAGCTTCTACAGAAATTAAGGAAATTATGGCTGAAACTAAATCAAAGAAAATACGAATCTATAAGCTTGCATCGGAATACAATTTAGCTGCAGATTATCTCGTTGAGTTCTTACAGAAAAAAGGACACGATGTGAAGTCACACATGACTATGCTTACCGATGAGATGATTACCGATATAACCAATCATTTTAAGAAGGATATTGAAAAAGCTGAAAAGCATTACAAAAAAATAGCCGAATTTCAAAAAAAGCGCGAAGAAAAATTAGAAAAGGAAAAAGGTGAAGTTGCCGTAAAAATTCCTGAAGAACCGGCAAAACCAGAACCGGAAATTATAATAGAAAAAGTTTTCGAAACACACGAACCCGGGAAAGAAATAGCAGCCGGAGAAGTAGAAGTAAAGGCGGGGGCGGTAACTGCCGAGGAAGAAATCCAGATAGTCGAAACTTCCAAACAAGCAGAAGAAAAAACCGAAAAATTTATTTCACCCAAACAAGCTGAAGCCAGAAAGAAAATAGGTCTTAAAGTTGTAGGAAAGATCGATCTGGAAACGAAAAAGAAAGAGAAAAAGAAGGAAGAAAAAGAAGAAAAAGCAAAAAAGGTAGAAGCTAAAAAGGTTACCGAGGCGCAGCCCGAACAAGCTGAGGTAGTAAAAAAGAAAAAGAAACCAAAAGCCCGGAAGAAGGCTGCCGTAACCCCCGTAGATGAGATTCCTTTAGTTAAAAAGAAAAAGAGAATAAAGCGTTTTGAAATAGATCAAAAAGAAGTTAAAGCGGCTATCCGAAAAACTCTTCTCAGCATGGAGGATTCGGTAATTGCAGGAAGAGCAAGTGTCAGAAAAAAGAAAAGAAAGGAAAGAGAAGCCGAAGCGGAGAAACGTTTGGAAGAGAAATTCCGTGATCAAAATAAAATTTTAGTTACCGAATTCATTGCGGTAAATGAATTGGCAAACTTGATGAATGTGCCAGTAAGCGATGTAATTTCCAAATGTATTGAATTAGGGTTGATGGTTTCAATAAATCAACGGCTCGATGTAGAAACAATTACATTTGTGGCGGATGAATTTGGTTTTGAGGTTGAATTTCAAAAAGAATATACGTCCGAAAAGCTTGAAGATAAATCCGACCCGACCGAATCGCTTGAATTCCGTTCGCCGGTGGTTACAATTATGGGACACGTTGACCATGGTAAAACATCTTTGTTAGATTACATCCGCAGAACAAATGTTGTTGCAGGCGAATCGGGAGGTATAACCCAACACATCGGTGCATATAAAGTAGATGTTGGCAGTGGAAAATACATTACATTTTTAGATACGCCGGGACATGAAGCATTTACTGCCATGAGAGCACGCGGCGCACAGCTTACCGATATAGTTGTACTTATCGTAGCAGCCGACGATGCCGTAATGCCCCAAACAGTCGAAGCGATAAACCATGCGCAGGCGGCTTCAGTGCCTATAATTATTGCTGTAAACAAAATCGATAAACCCGGGGCAAATTCTGAAAAGATTAAACAGCAGTTAGCCGATAGAAACATCCTTGTTGAGGAGTGGGGTGGTAAATTTCAGTCGGTTGAAATATCTGCAAAAACAGGATTGAATGTTGACTTACTCCTCGAAAAAATTCTTCTCGAAGCCGAGTTATTAGATTTGAAAGCAAATCCTAATCGCGAATCACGCGGTGTTGTAGTTGAATCGGAATTAGATAAAGGAAGAGGTGTAACCGCAACTATATTAGTTCAAAAAGGAACACTGCAGATAGGTGATCCCTTTGTAGCCGGTATTTATCAGGGAAAAGTAAGAGCCATGTTCGATGAAAGAGGAAATAAAGTAGCCGAAGCCCCGCCTTCCACTCCGGTACAAGTGCTTGGCTTTGAAGGTGCACCACAAGCCGGCGATACTTTTGTGGTTGTTGAATCTGAAAGAATGGCGAGAGAAATCGGAATAAAAAGGCAGCAGCTAAAACGCGAACAAGATCAAAAGCAGGTTCATCATCTTACCCTTGAAGAAATCGGGAAGCAGATAAGCATTGGCGGAGTTAAAGAACTTCCTCTTATAGTTAAAGGCGATGTTGACGGATCGGTGGAAGCCCTATCGGATTCTTTAATGAAGCTTTCAAACGAAGAAGTAATTGTTAAGGTTATTCACAAGGGCGTAGGCGGTATTTCTGAAAGCGATGTGCTGTTAGCGGCAGCATCCAATGCCATTATTATCGGCTTTCATGTAAGACCAAATATGAACGCACGAAAGCTTGCCGAAACTCAAAAGGTTGACATTCGTTTATACAGCGTAATTTACAACGCCATAAATGAAGTAAAGGCAGCCTTAGAAGGTCTGCTCTCACCGGTACTTTCCGAGGAGGTTACGGCTACGGTTGAAATTAGGGAAACATTCAAGGTGCCTAAAGTGGGTACGGTTGCCGGCTGCTATGTTCAAGAAGGAAAAATTATGCGCAATAGCAAGGTTAGATTAATCAGGGAAGGTATAGTAATCCACGAAGGAGAAATAGCTTCACTAAAAAGATTTAAAGACGATGTACGAGAAGTTGACAACGGTTACGAATGCGGTTTAAACATCGCTAACTTTAACGATATTAAAGTAGGCGATATAATTGAAGCATATAAAATTGTTGAGACGAAAAAGAAATTAGCATAAATTTAAAAAGATGCACGGGATACAGTGAGAGTTCATTTGAATCATTTTAATTTTAAGCTCTCCGGGAATAAATCTAACTAAGGATTAGCCTGATTCTTCTGATAACGAAAGGAGTGGAATATCATGTCTTACAGAGTCGATAGAATTGAAAATTTGATAAAAGAAGAAATCAGCTTGATTTTTTTAAATAAGTTTAAGGACCCAGCATTTGGTCTAATCACTATCACCAATGTAAAAATCAGTCCCGATTTGAAAATAGCAAAAATCTACTTCTCCGTATTTGAAAAAGATAAAAGAGATTTCGTAAGCGCCAAAATCGAATTGGTAAAAGGAGCAATCAGAACCGAACTTGCCCATCGAATTAGAATCAGGTTTGTTCCCGAACTTAAATTCTTTGTGGACGATACTCTCGATTACGTTGAGAAGATAGAGAGCCTGATAAAGAAAATTCATGAGGATGATAACAAAGGAAACGGCTGATATAGCCGGAATAGATTTTGAGTCCGGTGCATCAATCCTGATAGATAAACCGCGCGGGATAACTTCATTCAACGTAGTATATAAAATCCGAAAAGCAATTAAAGTAAAGAAGGTTGGTCATGCCGGTACTCTCGATCCGCTTGCTTCCGGCTTGCTGATAGTATGCACAGGAAGGATGACAAAGCAAATATCACAGTTTCAGGATATGCCCAAAACTTACGAAGGCATAATTATCCTCGGGAAAGAATCTCCTTCAATGGACCTTGAAACCGAACCGATTTATAACGACTCATGGAAAATGATAGCTCCGGGACAAATAATCCAGGCAGCAGAAAGTTTCAAAGGAAAAATAATGCAAGTTCCGCCAATGTTTTCGGCTCTAAAAGCAGGAGGCAAATCTCTTTACAAATTTGCAAGAAAAGGAAGGATAATTGAAAGGGCAGCCAGAGAAGTTACGGTATTTGATTTTAAGTTAAATAAAATCAGTCCACCCGAAATTCATTTCGTAATCACGTGTTCTAAAGGAACATACATACGAGTAATTGCTCACGATTTGGGTAAAAAACTTGGCTGCGGCGGTTTATTGGGTACGTTAAGACGCACGCAAATCGGCAGTTACAGCGTTGCTAATGCCTTATCACCTGATGAATTTAAGTTAAAATTTAGTTCAAGTTAAGTTGGTTAGCGATTGTTAAAGTGCAACAAATGCTAAATTTTATTTATAGTTTAAATGGGTTATATTTGAACGTTATTGTTTGAATATTGTTATACATGGAAATATTTGATGATTTATCTAAAATAGTAAAGAACGACAAAACTACCTTAACAATCGGAACTTTTGACGGCGTTCATTTAGGTCACAGGAAGATATTAGAAACGGTTAAGCAAAAGGCTTTGCTTCACGGTGGAAGAAGTTTAATAATTACTTTCAATCCCCACCCCAAAACTGTCGTATCAAGCAATTATGATATCAAAATTTTAACCGGATTAGATGAAAAACTTCAATTATTTGAACAGTTAAACGTTGAAAACGTTTTGATAATCAATTT
This sequence comes from Ignavibacteriales bacterium, assembly GCA_020061465.1. Taxonomy (GTDB): domain Bacteria; phylum Bacteroidota; class Ignavibacteria; order Ignavibacteriales; family Ignavibacteriaceae; genus JAGUYG01. Next base: position 20,405 of record JAGUYG010000018.1, on the reverse strand, counting down.
TTCAAAGGAATTCTCAAGGCTCTCTTCAGAAGATTTTTTTAAGCAATATATAGTTGATCGAATTGGCTTGAAAGAAATAGTGATAGGGCATGACCATCACTTTGGAAGAAATAGATCCGGTAATGAAAGAACATTGCTCGAACTAAGTAAAAACTACTCCTTTAACGTTACTACCGTTGAAGCCTTTGAAATAAACGGTGAGGCTGTAAGCAGCACAAAAATTAGAAATGCATTGCAGCGTGGAAACGTGAAAACAGCTAATGTGTATTTAGGAAGACCGTATTCATTCAAAGGTGTTGTTGTTGAAGGCGATAAACGAGGACGAGCATTAGGATTTCCGACTGCAAATATAAGACCCGATAACCACGAAAAGCTTCTGCCTAATTTAGGCATTTATGCAGTTGAAGCTAAAGTACGAAATACAAAATTTTTTGGGCTGCTCAGCGTTGGAAAACGACCAACTTTTTATCAGTCCGGTAGCGTTGTGCCGGAAGTATATATTTATGATTTTGATGACGATATTTACGGCGAGGAAATAACGGTTTCACTCATCGAAAGAATCAGAGGCGAAGAAAAATATTCTTCTGCCGAAGAACTAATAGTACAAATGAATAAGGATAAAGAAGCCGGACTCGAAATTTTAAACCGGCTTTATACTTCTGCAGATTGAAAAATGATACGGAAGCGAAAATATTTTCATAGAACAAGGAATTAAATAATTAATTAATCCCGGTACTTTCTGGGATTACATTGTAAATCAAAAACAGGAATAAAAAAAATGACCAAAGAAGAAATGCTCGAAATAATCAGAGCTTACGGAAACAACGATAAGGACTCCGGAAAAGCCGAAGTTCAAATCGCATTATTAACAAAAAGAATTAATGATCTTACTTCCCACTTTGACGTTCATAAAAAAGATCACCACTCCAGAAGAGGTTTGATGACAATGGTCGGCAAGAGAAGAAGACTTCTTACCTATTTAATGAAAAAGGATATAGAAAGATATAGAGTGATCATTAAGGCATTAAATATCAGAAAGTAAAGGAATTGATATGATAGTAAAGAAAGAAGTAGAAATAGGCGGAAAAACTTTTTCGATTGAAACAGGCAGATACGCCAGACAAGCCGGCGGAGCAGTTATGGTTAGGTACGGAGATACAATGGTGCTGGTTAGTGCCGTTGCCGCTGCCGAAGCCAAAGAAGACCAGGATTTCTTTCCCCTTCAGGTTGAATATCGTGAAAAAACTTCCGCCGCCGGAAAATTTCCGGGCGGATATATAAAAAGAGAAGGACGCCCGACAGAAAAAGAAATCTTGAGTGCCCGCCTTATTGATAGACCAATCAGACCCTTATTCCCGAAGGAATTTAAAAATGAAACGCAAATAATCGCATTCGTTGTTTCTTATGACGGTGAAAACGAATCGGATGTATTGGGTGCAGTGGGTGCTTCTGCCGCCCTGATGATTTCCGATATACCGTTCGAGGGACCTCTGGCGGAAGTAAGGGTTGGCAGGGTTGAGGGACAATTAATTGTCAATCCAACTTATCAGCAAATGAAGATGAGCGATATTGAGCTTGTCGTAGGCGGTACGGCTGATTCAATCATGATGGTTGAAGGAGAAGCAAAAGAAGTAAATGAAACCGAACTTCTCGAAACCCTCAAGTTCGCACACAATGAAATTAAAAAGCTGGTTCAGCTTCAAAATGAACTGAGAGAAGCAGCAGGCAAACCAAAGATGTCATTTGCTCAAAAAGAAATAGATGAAACCCTCTTAAAAGAAGTTAATGAAATTGCCTACGAAAAGTATAAGGAAATTGTCCATTCAATTCTTACTAAAGAGGAAAGAAGCGAGAAGAACAAAGAGCTAAAGGAATTTGTTATCTCATCCTTAGCAGAAAAATATCCCGAACAGGAAAGTTTAATCTCCGAGATTTTGCACGATATGGAAAAAGACCTGATGCGTAAAAGAATTCTTGAAGAGGGTATAAGGTTAGACGGGAGAAATACAAAACAAATTCGTCAGGTAAGCATTGAACTTGGGATACTTCCGCGCACGCATGGTTCTTCTCTTTTCACACGGGGCGAAACTCAAAGCTTAACCACTTTAACGCTTGGCTCAAAAAACGACGAACAGTCTATCGATGGCTTAACAGAAGAATATTCGAAAAAATTCATGCTTCATTATAACTTCCCGCCGTTCAGTGTTGGTGAAGTAGGCAGAATGATCGGCGTTGGCAGAAGAGAAATAGGACATGGAAACCTTGCCGAACGTGCATTGAAGAATGTTCTTCCGGCAGAAGATAAATTTCCTTACACCATGCGTGTAATTTCGGATATACTTGAATCTAACGGTTCTTCCTCAATGGCAACTGTTTGTGCAGGCTCGTTGGCACTGATGGACGGCGGAGTTCCTATAAATAAATCGGTTGCCGGTATTGCGATGGGCTTGGTTAAAGAAGACGATAAATTTGCCATACTATCCGATATATTGGGTAATGAAGATCACTTAGGCGATATGGATTTTAAAGTAGCCGGAACTAGTGACGGTATTACCGCATTCCAAATGGATATTAAAATCAAAGGCATTTCTTTCGAAATTATGGAGCTTGCACTTCAACAGGCAAAAGAAGGACGAATGCATATTCTTGAAATAATGGATCAATCTATAAACATGCCTCGCGAACATCTATCGCAATGGGCACCGCGATTAATTACTATGAAGATTGAAACAGACCAAATCGGGCTTGTTATTGGACCGGGAGGAAAAACCATTCAAGGTATGCAAAGACTATTTGGCGTTGATATAGTAATTGAAGACGACGGCACTGTAAACATTGCATCTCCAAACAAAGAGAATGCTGCAAAGTGCAAAGAGTATATAAAGAAATTAACCGCCACACCCGAAGTAGGTGAAATATATGACGGTGTGATTACTAAGATTATGGATTTCGGTGCCTTCGTTGAAATCTTACCCGGCAAAGAAGGATTACTGCACATTTCACAAATTGACAATAAACGTGTGAATAAAGTATCCGATTATTTTAAAGAAGGAGACAAGGTTACCGTTAAATTACTGAAAATTGAAAACGGCAAGTTTTCTTTAAGCCGGAAGGAATTATTAAAAGAATCAGTCAGCGATTTTAAAGGTACAAAGGAGTAATAGTTTTAAGTAGATCAACAAGAATGTCTTGACTGCCTGAATACCTTCTTATGAAGTTATTGTTTAACCAGTTTATCGATGCGTTGAACTGCAGTGCTCGAGACAGGTTCTATTTTCGTTTTAATTATTAAAAAGGTGCGTGTTTGAAACAAGCAGTTTTCAATATCCGTTTTCTTTACTTTTATTTATTGGTGTACTATAAAGCCGAAATAGAAGAACAACCTCGCGCGGAATTAACGCACTTTTGGGTATTTATCATTTTTTATATGAAATATTTTATTTCATCAAGAGAGTTTGTTCTTTATGACAAAAGAAATTATTATCAATTCGTCCACCAACCAAACCCGTGTTGCAATTACAGAAGACGGAAATTTAGTCGACTTCTTTGTCGACTATCCTGAAAACCGGAGAATGGTGGGGGACATTTATCTCGGCAGGGTTGCAAGAGTCCTTCCGGGTATTAAAGCTGCCTTTATAGATATAGGCATGAAGCACGATGCTTTCCTTCATTTTTCAGATATCGGGGAAACCACCAAACAATTCCAGGAAATGCTTGGCGAAGAAGATGCCGACCTTGAAGAGGAGGATGAGGTACAGGAAAACGGCAGCAGCGGAGATACAAAACCCGCAAATGAACACAAAGAAAAACCGGCTGTTCCGAAACTTCATAAGGGGCAGGAAATAATCGTTCAGATTACGAAAGAACCCGTCAATAATAAAGGAGTTCGAGTTTCTTCTTCGGTTTCATTACCCGGGCGTTTTTGCGTTTTGCTTCCTTTCGACGGAAAAATTGGGGTTTCAAAAAAGATATTCGATTTCAGAGAACGAAGAAGGCTGAGGAACATCGCCAGAAGCATACTCCCAAAAAATTACGGATTAATTATTAGAACTGTTGCCCGAAATCAAACCGAAGATGCTCTTCAGGAAGACCTTAATAATCTTATAAAAACATGGGAAGAAATTGAGGAAACGATAAAATCGGAAAAACCTCCTGCGCTTATTTATCAAGATCTCAATACCACTTCAAGCGTTATTAGAGATCTTTTTTCTTCGGATGTGTCTAAAGTCTTTATCGATTCGAAGAAGCTGTATAAGCAAATAAAAAATTACGTAAATGTTGTTCATCCTGCACTTGCCGATAAGATAGAGCTATTTAAATCGAATCATTCAATTTTCGATTCATTCAAAATTGAAGAGCAGATAAAAACGCTTATGGGTAGAAAAGTTCCGCTTCCCAGCGGCGGTTATATTATAATCGAGCACACCGAAGCAATGGTAGTAATCGATGTAAACAGCGGAAGATATGCTAAAAGCAAAGAGCAGGAATTAAACTCACTCCGCACTGATCTGGAAGCAGCCAGAGAAATTGCGAGACAGCTAAGGCTAAGGGATATCGGCGGAATAATAGTAGTAGATTTTATCGATTTGGAAGAAGAAAAAAACCGTAAAAAGATTTATGACGAGTTAAGAAAAGAATTCAGAAAAGATAGAGCGAAAGTTTCGGTGCTTCCGATGTCGGACTTTGGATTGGTGCAAATTACCAGACAAAGAATCAGACAAAATATAATGCAGGCATTAAAAGAAGTTTGTCCCTACTGCCTGGGAACCGGATTGTTAACAAAGCAGTCGCATCTTGTATATGATCTCGAAGATTGGATTAAGAAATTTAAACGTTATTCCCGTGAGAAATCGCTTATTGTTAAATGTCATCCAACAGTAGCTGTTAAGCTTAAAGAAGGGAAAATAAAACCGCTCACTAAGCTTCAGCTAAAATATTTTATCCGTATCATTTTAATTGAGGATGAATCGGTTCCAATCGGTCAATTCAGGTTTTTCTCTAAGAAGTCAAACAAAGAATTAACCGAAGAAATGTTTTAATCATTCAATTAAAAATTTAGGAGTAAACCTATTGAAATTTTTCATAGACACCGCAAACATAAATGAAATTAAAGAAGCCGCTTCTTTGGGCATATTAGACGGAGTTACCACAAATCCTTCGCTGGTTTCGAAGGAAGGAAAAGATTTTAATGAATTATTGAAAGAAATTTTATCAATTGTAAACGGACCTGTAAGCGCCGAAGTAATATCAACCGATTATGACGGTATTGTGAATGAAGCCCGTCAGCTTGCCGAATTACATAATAACATTGTTGTAAAAGTTCCATTAATAAAAGAAGGTTTAAAAGCAGTTAAAACATTATCCGGAGAAAATATAAAGACTAATGTTACACTTTGCTTTTCACCTTCGCAGGCTTTGTTAGCAGCTAAGGCAGGTGCAACATACATTAGTCCCTTCGTTGGCAGGTTGGATGATATAAGCACATCGGGAATGGAATTAATTAGCCAGATAATTCAGATCTATGCAAACTATGGCTTCAATACACAGGTTTTAGTGGCAAGCATCAGACATCCGCTGCATTTAGTTGAAGCCGCTCTTATGGGTGCAGATGTAGCAACAATGCCTTTTGATGTTATTAATAAACTATTTAATCATCCATTAACAGATATTGGATTAGATAAATTTCTAAAGGATTGGAAGAAGCTTCAAAGCAAATAGTTAATTAAGTTTATACAAAAATAATTGTTGCTAATCTTCTAAAATTGCTCTTATGAAAAAAACTGCTTTCTATCCGATTCATCAAAAAATAGGCGCAAAAATTGTTGAGTTTGCCGGATACTTAATGCCCGTTCAATACTCTTCCATAATTGCAGAACATAAAGCAGTACGTAATTCCGTCGGTGTTTTCGATGTATCGCACATGGGTGAAATTTTTATCAGAGGTGAAAATGCTCTCAAGTTTGTTCAGAATATCACCATAAATGATGCTTCAAAATTATTTCCGGGCAAAGTGCAGTATTCAGCCATGTGTTATCCGGATGGAGGAATTGTGGATGATCTCCTTGTCTACAAAATATCAGACGGTGAATACATGTTAGTAGTCAATGCTTCAAACATGGAAAAAGATTTTAACTGGATGGTTGAGAATAATTTGTTTGGCGTTGAATTGATTAATGCCAGCGATGATTATTCTCTGCTTGCAGTTCAGGGTCCTAATTCAAAAGAGGTGCTTACAAAAGTTTGTCAATCCCCTCTTGAGATGGAATACTATTATTTCAAATACGATTGCATTGCTGATACCGATGTGCTAATCTCACGCACAGGTTACACTGGTGAACTGGGATACGAAATTTATTTCCGGGGGGATGAATCAACCGCAGCTAAAATTTGGGATGCTGTTTTTAATGCCGGGAAAGATTATAACATTCAACCTGTCGGTTTGGGTGCAAGAGATTCGCTCCGGCTTGAGATGGGTTACTGCCTTTATGGAAACGATATTGATAAATCTACTAATCCTCTTGAAGCAGGTCTCGGATGGATTACTAAATTGAACAAAGATTCATTTATCGGGAAAGATGAATTAATAAAAGTTAAAGAAGAGGGTTTAAGAAGAAAATTAGTTGGGTTTACCTCAAATGAAAAAATTTTCCCCCGTCATGGTTATGCCTTAATGTTTAGTGGAAAAAATATCGGTTATATAACAAGCGGAACCGTAAGTCCGATATTGGAAAAACCGATTGCACTTGGCTATCTTGAAGTAGAGTACGCATTTCCGGGAAATAAAGTTGATATATCAATCAGGGGTAAAGAATTTCCCGCGGAAGTTGTTACTCTTCCCTTTATTAAAAAATGAGATCTGTTCGAGTGTTTAACCAACTCCTTTAAATCGAATTCGATCGGCAATCGATTTAATCATTGAAGCTGTATTGTGTTATGAGGCTTTATTATTAGATGGAATTTGGTTAGTTAAATTTAGAATTTTGTAACTAAAATAAGTTGTCAATCAAAAGAAGTAAAAATCTTGTATGAAAATAAATGTACTCTTTTCGCCTGCTAACGTCGATGAATTATATTTTGCCGGAAAAACTACTGTAGTTATAGATGTATTAAGAGCTACCTCAACTATTATTACGGCGCTTCAAAACGGTGCGAGGGAAATTATTCCAGTAGCAACAGTAGAGTTCGCAGTAAAAGTTTCGGGTGGAATGTTCGGAGGGCTTACTCTTTTAGGCGGCGAACGAAATACGAAAAAAATTGAAGGCTTTGCTTTGGGTAACTCTCCGTTTGAATATACAAGTGAAATTGTTTCAGGAAAATCTATAATATTTTATACAACCAACGGAACTAAAGCTATTGTAAAAGCAAAATTTTCCGAAACAATTTTGATATGTTCATTTCTGAATGTATCGGCAGTTGCTAAGAAGTTGATTGAATTAAACAACGACGTTGAAATATTATGTTCGGGAAGATCGAATGTTTTTTCCCTTGAGGATGTAATTTGTTCCGGAAAATTAGTTAGCGAAATTTCAAAACAAAATAAAAATATTGAACTAATGGACTCGGCATTGGCAAGCATTGCACTTAATGAAAAACTCGGAAATAATATTTATAAAATGATGAAAGAAAGTGAGCACGGTAAAATTCTTGTTGAAAATGGTTTTGAGAAAGACATAAAATATTGCAGCCAAATTGACGTTACTTCGGCAGTACCGATTAATCAAGGAAATGTTCTTAAATTAATGCCTGAAACTGATGAAAAAAGTTCAGATAAACCCGAATTGTGAGTTCAAATAAAAAATGGCACTACGGAAAAGAAAAAAGAAAGAATCAACACTGCAGCAAAAATCGGGTAATAACTTTTCGGTTCCGGTCGAAAAGAAAAAAAAGATTTTAGGCATAATTCTAATCATTTTTTCGCTTCTTGTTATCTTAAGCATACTTTCGTATTCGAGATTTGATAAAGCAATACTTCGCTATGATATTTCAGATATCTTTAAGATATCCGGTACAAACTCTGCAAATTCTGCTAATAACTGGCTCGGCATTTTTGGCGCATACATTTCCGATTTCTTTATTAATTCCACTCTCGGAATTTTTTCTATCATCTTTCCGCTGATGCTGATTATATGGGGATGGTCTCTGATTCAAAAAATTAATTTCCGGACACTTATATATGCTTCTAACTTTCTAATCATCATCGGATTGATCTTTTCCTCATTCTTCGGAGTATTAAGAACTCATTACGATTTATTTACACCGTTATACGAAATGTCAGGTTCGGTAGGCGATTATCTTGGCGGAGTATTAAGCCGTCTCTTTGGCGGCATAGGCAGCTTGATATTTTTAATGGGCTCGCTTCTTGTGTTGATGATTGTTGCCTTCAATATTAGAATAGAAAGTCTGTTTGCATTATTGAGCCGCACTTTTTCAGGTTCTGTCGATTCGGTGAAAGATGAGTGGCGGAAGAGTAAAGCAAAATCAGAAACTGATGAAAATATTGAGAAGATAAAAAAGCTCCGCGCTGAAAAGAAGAAGAAAGAAACTGAAATTCAAAAAACACAAACAGCCGAAGAGCTGATGGAAGAAGAAGCAAAAGAGCAGACAAATATCAGAATCATTAGAAAAAGTGCATCGCCAATCCAACAAGAAGAAAACGTAGTAGTTAAAGAAGAGAGAAAAAAAGTAGATCCCGAAAAAACCGGTGAAATTGCTCACGGCAAGATTGACAGGGAAACAGAAACTATTTTACCCGATCAGTGGAATGAAACAATTAAATATGTCCCGCCACGATTGGAGCTTCTTGAGCCGGAGCCTGAAGAAGATTTTAAAGTTGCCGAAGAAGAATTAAAACGCAACGCAGAGTTATTGGAAGAAAAATTAAAGCTGTTCGATATTGCAATAGAAGATATCTCCGTAACACCCGGTCCGGTTGTAACACTATATGAAATAGTTCCATCGCCGGGTGTAAAGATAAGCAGAATAGTTGGGCTTGAGCACGATATTGCACTTGCACTTGCAGCTAAAGGAATAAGAATAATAGCACCTATACCGGGCAAGAGTGCAATAGGAGTTGAAATACCCAATGCAGAAGCATCATTGGTTAATGCAAGATCGGTGTTAGGCAATATAGGCGAAACAAAGTTTGAACTGCCGATGGCTTTTGGAAAAACAATCAATGGCGATGTTTACATTACCGACCTTGCAAAGATGCCTCACCTCTTAATCGCCGGCTCCACTGGTTCAGGGAAAAGTGTCGGAATCAATATGATCATCTCCAGCCTTTTGTATTCGAAGCATCCGTTAGATGTTAAGCTGATAATGATCGATCCAAAGAAAATTGAGCTATCATTCTATAAAAAATTACGTCGGCATTTTCTTGCAGTATCCCCCGATCTTGAAGAAGAAATTATTACCACTCCTCAAAATGCTGTCATTCTTCTTAAATCGGTTGAATATGAAATGGAAAAGAGATACGATAAGCTGGCAAAAGCAGGAGTGAGAAGCATTGTTGACTATAATGCTAAGCTTGCCGATCCGGCAAGGCGACCGAAAGATACAGACGAGATAAAGCATCATCATCTCCCGTATCTTATTGTCATCATCGATGAGTTAGCAGATTTGATGATAACCGCAGGTAAAGAAGTGGAAGAGCCGATTGCACGTTTAGCTCAGCTTGCCCGCGCCGTCGGAATTCATCTTGTATTAGCCACTCAGCGTCCCTCGGTTAATGTAATAACGGGAGTTATCAAAGCGAACTTTAGTGCTCGCATTGCATATCAAGTAGCTACTAAAATTGATTCTCGCACGATTTTAGACATGAACGGCGCAGAACAGCTTTTAGGGAAGGGCGACATGTTGTTTCTTCCAACCGGTTCGCCGAAGCCTATTCGTATCCAAAATGCATTTATATCAACCGATGAAGTGGAAAGAATTACAAATTACATCTATGCACAGCCGGGTTATTCGAAACCGTATTTCTTACCTTCTTTATATGAAAAAAAGCGGGATGCTGCCGGGGGATTCCTTGCCGATTTAGATCCGATGTTCGAAGATGCCGCAAGAGTAATCGTTCGTCATCAGCAGGGGTCGGTTTCTTTATTGCAGCGAAGACTTAAGCTTGGTTATTCGCGTGCCGCAAGAATTGTCGATCAGCTTGAAGAAGCCGGTATAGTAGGTCCAAATGACGGCAGCAAGGCAAGAGCTGTATTAGTAGAAAACGAAGAACAGCTTGAAACTATTTTAAGATCGTTATGAGAAAGAATGGTTATTTTGCATCATCCTTCAGTATAACACCCAACTTACTCAGCTTATCCCCTATCTTTTTGGAATGATTAAATAAGATGTTTGAAATCTCCACATCCTCATTCTTAACATTGCTTAAAAAAAATGTAAGCACAAGAATTACATCGTCTTTATAAAAAATTGGAACTCCAAATGCCGAATTGAAACCGATTAATTCGGCTGCCTCGGTGCGAAGAAAGTTATAATCGGATTTTAAATCGTTTATCCATAAAAGTTTTTGTTGTTCCCAAACCCTGCCGATTAGACCAACACCCTTACCGAACTTACATAAAGCACTAAGTTTGATGAATCTTTTGTAAATATCTTTCGAAGTTCCCCAATAAGTCAACCATGTCATTTGATTTATTTTTATGTCTCGCATCCAGGCTTCGCCGTAAGTCCAAGACGTTAACAAGCAAATATTTTTAATCAAAAAATTCACAGCTTGTTTCAAATCCCGGAAACTGTTTAACTCCTCGATAGTACTAATAAGATTTGTTGTTAGCGATTGACCCTTATTCATTGCCTTGCACCCCAAAACTTTTATGTTAAGATAATAAAATCTCAGCTCAGATTTTCATCTCTTCCTCTTCTTTTTTGGGGTAAAATATCTCCCGAAGTAAATAAGCCGGTATTTATTGTTCAATTTTATATAACTGCTATAATTATTAAATTTGAACGGGAACTTTAATACATGGCTGCTTACATAGAGTGTTCCATTTTAGCAGGCGTTAGACTACAATTTGAAACGGATTAAAATGAAATCATTCACAGTAATTTTTATTCTATATCTTTGTTCAATTCTGATTCATGCCGAGGACCTTGAAGCAGAAAAATTATTAAATAACCTTCAAAAAAAATTCGATTCAATAACGGATTTGTCTGCAGAGTTTAAACAATCGTCCTCGGGCAAGACTAATCTTTCCGGAAAATTCTTTTTCAAAAAAGAAAATTTGCTTCGCCTCGAATTAAAGAACATAATAATTGCAACCGACGGCGAAACCTCGTGGAATTATAACAAACCACAGAACAGAATAATCGTAAGCGATTATAATGAATCCGATCCGAACATAATATCGCTAAAGAGATTGGTTTATGATTACCCTTCTCAATGCTCGGTAAACATGGTATTTGAAAATGGCGCCAGGGTTTTATTATTAAAGCCTAAAGAAAAATCAGGATTGAATTTCAACAGCATAAAGCTCTGGATTAATTCTGATAATCTCGTTTCGAAAGCTGTAATGGACGATCCCGGAACCGGTATAATCGAAGTTGAATTTTCGAATTATAAGATAAATCAAAAGCTGTCCGAGTCAATATTCAGAATAACTCCTCCGGAAGGAAGCACTGTTATTGATCTCCGGTAATAATCATAAAAAACATATCTTAAAAAGAGTATTGAATTACTCTTTACCATTTTTACTGAGCGCAGTTTTTTTATACGTAGCATTTTATGACGTTAATTTTAAACAGGTGCTGTCGGTAGTTTCTGAGGCTTCAATTTATTGGATAATTTTCTTCATCATTATTTTGCTCATCTCACATCTCGTTCGTGCCATACGCTGGAAGTACATATTACATTCGGTAAAACCCGATGCATCTTTAAAAAATTTATTCGGTGCTCTGATGGTGGGATACGGTGTGAATTGTGTTGTACCCCGATTCGGTGAAATTTCCCGGGCTGTGCTCATAGGCAAGTGGGAAGGTTTATCGAGATCGGCAATGTTTGGCGCAGTGATAGTTGAACGCGTTATCGATTTAATCTTTCTATTGTTAGCAATCTTTGTTTCGGTTTTGATTTGGAGCGGAAATCTTTACGACAGCCTACCCTGGCTGCGCTCAACACTTTTCTTTGTCGCTGCTGCAATATTCGGCAGCATTCTGTTTTTAGTTCTAACTATCAGATTAAGAGAAAAGTTTTATGGTCTAATTGTAAATCTAGTGAAGAAGATATCGGAAAAAGCAGCATATAAAACCGCACATATTTTCGAGATGCTGATTGAAGGATTCGCAAGTCTCAAAGGTATCCGTAATTATTCAATTACAATTATGTTAAGCATATTCCTTATGCTCATTTATGCTTTTACTTCATACGTCGGCTTCTTCACAGTTGGAATGGAAAACATAAAACCGGTAACATTTCAAATGGGCTGGATACTGATGAGTATAAGTGCGATCGGTGTGGTAATTCCAACCCCGGGCGGAACAGGATCTTATCATACGCTTACAAAGTCGGCATTGGTTCTTTTATTTGGGTTCGACGAGGTGATTAGTCTATCGTATGCTTTTTTAACTCATATCATTTCATACTTTCTTTTTATAATCACAGCGCTAATTTCATTTTTTATATTGAATAAGCAGCACGATAATTTATTAAAAGTGTTAGATACAGAAGTGGATGAATTATGAAAAATATTCTTTGTGCCGTACTCTTATTTTTGTGTGCCGATACCGCTCTACCGCAGTTTCAGGCGAGAGCCGGAATGGGAATAAATTTTTCTACTATGCCTTCGCTTAAAGATTATCTCAATCAAAATTATGCTCCATTCTCAAATCAGTTGGGAAGCTTTCATTCGGCAATTATTTTCTCCGGTGAGGTTGATTATTCGTTAACGCATAAATATCAAATCGGAATCGAAACTGCGTATCAATTATCATCTTTTACTTATAACTACGATATAGGTCAATACGAGTTAATTTATAATATTATCATGCCGACAATAGTTGGTTATTATGTTATAGCAGGACCGGGATTTGAATTCAAATTCGGAACAGGTTTTGGGTTGAGATTTTTAACCGTTGATGAAACGCTTCCTCCTTTAAGGAGTTCGGCTGTCTATAAGTCCACCGGCTTCGGTATTGTACTAAGAGGTGACGGCAATACTTTATTAGGCGGGAATATTTATGCGAACATCGGCGCTGACATTCGGTACGATTTTAACGGCGAACCCGATTCCGGCGGCATTAAGATTAATAATAAAGCTATAGGAGAAACAGTAAATTTTAATTCACTTTCTTTCGGAATCAGACTTGGCGTTACTTATTTCTTTTAGGAGGTTCTTTTGAGTTTGTTCGAAGCCGTCATTCTCGGTATCATTCAAGGCTTTACTGAATTTTTGCCCATCAGCAGTACAGGGCATTTAACCGTTGCGGGAAAATTAATGGATCTGATTTCGGATACCAAGCCGGAGAGATGGACATCTTTTATTGCGGTTATACAGCTTGGAACCTTAGCTGCAATTCTAATTTATTTTCGTAAAGATATTTTTCATATTTCGATTGATTTTATTCGTGACAACCTTAAAGCGCCTTTTAAAATTTCTACGCACGGTCAACACACAAAAACCGGATGGCTTATTATTCTTGGTACCGTACCGGTGGTTATAATTGGTTTGCTGTTTAAAGATATAATTGAAGGTTCTCTTACAAAAGATTTATATGTAATTTCAGGCAGCTTAATTATTTTGGCAATCATTCTTGCATTTGCAGAGAAAACTGCAAAATTCAAAAAAGATATCGAAAACATTTCTGCCGTTGATGCTTTAATCATCGGTATCGCACAAGCATTTGCGCTTATCCCCGGTTCATCTCGATCTGGAACGACAATTACCGGAGGCTTATTTTGCGGATTGAAAAGAGAGGCAGCGGCAAGATTTTCTTTTTTGCTCAGCATCCCGGCTATATTTGCAAGCGGTATGCTTCAATTATACGAAGCATTGGAATATATTAATAATGAAATGATTATAATTTTAACCGTCTCAACAATATTTTCCGCAATAAGCGGATACATAGCAATAGACTTTTTGCTTAAGTACTTACGCAATAATTCAACCTTTCTTTTTATTTATTATAGAATAGGAATCGGAATTTTAATTATTATTCTTTTAACATTTAACGTAATAAATCCATAGGAGGTAAAATATGAAGTTATACTTTGCATCACTTTTGTTTCTATTTCTTGCTGCAGGCTGCAACTCGTCAAGCGATCAAAAGATTAGCAGTCAACAACCAATCACAAAAACAGAAAGTAATGAAATGACAGATTCACCTACAAGCAGCGATTCTATCTTAGTTGCCATTATTCGTACTAATGTGGGGACAATTGAATTAGAGCTATTCGAAAAGCAAACACCTAAAACTGTTGAAAACTTTGCCGGCTTGGCAAAAAAAGGTTATTACAACGGAGTTATTTTTCATAGAGTGATTGACGGATTTATGATTCAAGGCGGAGATCCGACAGGCACCGGCAGAGGAGGCGAAAGTTTGTGGGGAGGAAAATTTGAAGATGAAATAGTTCCGGCTTTAAGACATGACAGCCCGGGAATTCTTTCAATGGCTAATGCGGGTCCTAATACAAACGGAAGTCAGTTCTTCATTACTCATGCGGCTACTCCCTGGCTTGACGGCAAACATACTGTCTTCGGAAAAGTAATCAGCGGGATGGATGTTGTTTATGCTATCGGTAAGGTACCACGAAACCAAATGGATAGACCCGTGAACGATGTAGTGATGGAAGAAGTGCTGATTGAGAAACGGGTAAAATGATTCTATCGATCTGCTTAAAAAAGAATTATGATAGTATTTCAGCAGGATTAAATTTATAAACAAAAATATTTCTTAAACAAAACAAAATTTTAATGCCGTCGTTCAAACAATGTGTCAATCAGTATCGATGAAATCAATAAAATGAAACAGCCTGAAGGTAAACCTGAAGGTAAACAAGAATTTTTCTCATCAAGATGGGCCTTGATTATTGCCACAATAGGTATTGCCGTTGGCACTGGAAATATTTGGCGCTTCTCAAGAGTTGTTGCTCAGAACGGCGGCGGTTCTTTTTTAATACCTTGGGTAATCTTTCTGCTCATCTGGTCTGTGCCGCTTATCATTGCCGAGTTTGCTATCGGAAAGTCAACCCGGTATGGACCTGTTGGAGCTATTTCTAAAACAGCCGGAAATAAGTTTGGCTGGATGGGTGCTTTTGTTGTGCTGGTATCTACTGCAATTATGTTCTATTACTCGGTGGTAACAGGCTGGTGCCTGCGTTATTTTTTCTCCGCTGTATCAGGAGGCTTGTTCGACACACAGCAGCATTTTGAGTACTGGCAGAGTTTTTCTTCCGGCTATCTTCCTTTGCTCTTTCATTTTATCTCGATAGCGCTTGTATCGATAGTAATCTATCGGGGTGTAACACAAGGAATAGAAAAGGTAACACGGTTACTTGTACCTTCTCTTCTAATAATTTTATTGATATTGTTTGTAAGAGCTATTACCCTGCCCGATGCAATAGAAGGAATAAAATATTTTTTTACTCCCAAGCTTGAAATAATTCTTGATTATAAAGTATGGCTTAATGCACTAACTCAAAACGCCTGGGATACCGGTGCAGGCTGGGGCTTAATTTTAACTTACGCTACTTACATGCGTCAAAAAGAAGATATTTCTTTGAATGCCGCTTTAATAGGATTTGGTAATAACAGTGTTTCAATTATTGCCGGGATAACGATTTTCTCAACCGTCTTCGCACTTAGTTCTGTCGATGCGATGCAGCAAATATCACAGTCGGGTCCGGCAAATACGGGGTTGACTTTCATCTACCTGCCGCTGCTGTTTGCAAAGTTATCAACGAGCAGCCTTGTTAACGGCTTCTTCGCTTCAATATTCTTTTTAGCTCTTTTCTTTGCCGCAACTACGTCTCTTTTATCGATGGTCGAATTATCTACAAGAACATTAATTGATTTTGGATTAAAAAGAAGAAAAGCTATTATTATTGTAGCCGCTGCAGGCTTTGTGTTCGGAATTCCATCTGCACTCAATATGAACTTTTTCTCTAACCAGGATTGGGTTTGGGGGGTTGGACTAATTTTAAGCGGTGCATTCATTTCCTTTTCCATCATCAAATTTGGTGTGAATAAATTCCGGACTGAAATAATTAATGGCTATGGCAGCGATGTGAAAATCGGGAAGTGGTATAATTACGTAATCGGAGTGTTGGTGCCCATACAAGCAGTATTTTTAATTTCATGGTGGCTGATATCTTCGATATCATGGGACCCTGAGTGGTGGAATCCTTTTCATGCTGAGAATTTGGGCACATGTCTGTTGCAATGGGGAATAGCGATTTTCGTATTTATTTTGTTAAATAAAAAAATTGTGGATAATACTCTAAGAAATTGATATGAATATTACAATAATAATAACCGCCGCATTTGTACTCGGTTTAGTTTGGGGAGGGCTTGTATTTTTTCTTATCAGAGCACTTAAGTATGAGAAAAAGAAGTTGATGAATGGCGAAGAGTAAACCACATATTTCATCCGTTACCGAAGCAATTAAAAAAATACGGCAGGGAAAGCTGCTTCCAATCTATTATTTCTTCGGGGAAGATTCTTACAGCATGAATCATGCTCTAACTGTGCTTCAAAATGCGGTAAAGCCGTTTTTAGTATCCGAGTTTGACAACGAA
Organism: Ignavibacteriales bacterium; assembly: GCA_020061465.1. GTDB lineage: Bacteria > Bacteroidota > Ignavibacteria > Ignavibacteriales > Ignavibacteriaceae > JAGUYG01. The sequence continues at coordinate 3,663 of JAGUYG010000018.1, read as the reverse complement.
ACATTTTACGGTGAAGATACAAGCGCTTCACAGATAGTTCAATTCGCATCTTCTTTTCCGTTTGGTTCGGAAAAAAAGCTGATTGTTTGTAAAGAATTTGAAAAGGTAAAGGACAAACAAGCTTTAATTCCCTACATAGAGTCTCCTGCGGAATTTTCGGTTGTTGCACTGCTGCACCAGGGAAAGATTTCTAACTTAACGGCAGAACCATACGCATTGCTCCAAAAAAATAATTTCATATTTGAAGCAAAGGAATTGAAAGGTGAAAGCTTAATAAAATGGCTTATAGATTATGCGGAATCAAATAACAAGCTGCTCTCCGCAGAAAATGCTCAGCTATTGGCAGAAATATCGGGTGAAAATAGAAGTATGCTTGAAAGTCAGCTTGAAAAAATTTTTACTTTTATCGGCAGTAAAAACGAAATTACTTACGATATTATTAAGGAATTGTCAACTGCCCTCAAAGAATATACGATTTTTGATTTGCAAAATTCACTTGCCGTTCAAAACAAAGCCGAGGCGCTTAAAATAGCATTTAACCTTCTCGATAACGGCTCTGAGATGACTTATATCGTCCACATGCTTACACGGTTTTTTACAGGACTGCTAAGAGTTAACGAGATGAACGAGAAGAAATTACCCGATGCTGCCGCGGCAAAGTTTGTCGGCACACACCCTTATTATTATAGACAATATCGAGAGGCAAGAAAAATTTTTTCCGATGAAAAAATTTATCGTGCCGCACAAGCGCTGCTCAAAGCAGATTTTTCTGTCAAAACTACCTCTGCCGACCACAAGACAATTCTTACTATTCTCATTACCGAAATACTGAATTAAGAACCGCCTAAAAAAATAGACAAATTTTACACACAACCGCAGGGAATAGTCATTCCTTTCTGTATTTAAATATTTTTAACTAATTTATTGTATAATAAAGGAAACATTTCTTAACCCTAGACGTATAAGCAAAGTTGACATCGGAAAATCTGAACGAATTAACAGACGAAGAATTAATACTCGAATTTCAAAAAAATAACACGGAAAAAGCATTCGAGATATTAGTTCAGAGATATAAAAATCCTCTTATTAATTTTGTGTTCCGGTTTCTTGGCGATTATGAAGCATGTGTCGATGTAGTTCAAGATACAATGGTTAAAGTGTTCAGATATAAGGATAATTATTCTTCTGTTGCAAAATTCTCAACATGGATTTATACTATTGCGGGGAATTTAGCAAAGACTGAATATCAACGAAGAAAAAGAAGACGTTTTTTTTCGATTAGCTCTTACGGCGAAGAACATGAGACCTACGATATTCCGGATGAACAGTATCGACCCGACATTATAACCGACAGCGGTATAAAGGACGAGATAATTCAAAAAGCGCTTCAAAAAGTTTCTGCCGCTTATAGAGAGGCAGTGATACTTAGAGACGTACAGGATTTGTCCTACGAAGAAATTGCCGAAATAATAGGCGTCAATGTCGGAACAGTGAAATCGAGAATTAACAGAGGAAGAGCACAACTTCAAAAAATGCTGAAGCATATATATAAAGAATAAGGTGAAAAAATGATGTTATCGAAACGATCCTTCGGACAAGATGATGAGAAGAAATTCGAACCGGTAATAAAAACTCTTAAAGAGCTAAGAAAAGTTCAAGCGCCGGAAAATTTTGAAACCGGGCTGTTTAGAAAAATAAATTATGGCGATGTACCGGAAAAAGAGAAAAGCCGAAAAGTATTCTTTATTCCTTTGCGTTGGGCTTCATCGGCAGGGCTTGCAGCCGCTGCAGTGATAATTCTTTTTGTAATAAATGTTAATTCCGAAGAACAGGAGAATCCTTTCTCAGTCGAGCCAAAAGTACGGGAGGATATGATTGTAAATTATTCCGATGAAGATCTTAAGCCCGCTGAAAAGAAAGCAGATGAAATGCCTCTATCCCAAAAGTCCACTGAAAAATCTGAAGCAGATAAACCTGCCGTTGAAAGCCGCTCTTCTGAAAATTTGGCATTTCAAAATTATTCCGATTCTGAATTAATACTTGGAAGCGGAACGGACACCTTTTATTCGCCTGAAGCAATTGTTGGCGCTTCTCCTGCCGCGCCTGTTTCTTATAGTATCAGCAAAAGCGGCTTGAATTTCAGAAGGGTGCAATTGGATGAAAAAGAAAAAGCTGAACTAAATAAAATGAGAGAAAAGCTGCTTCGTTCGGTATCGGAGATTGAGGAAAAGTAGTTAAAGATATCCCGACAAACCCTCGGGGTTGCAATTTAAAAATCCCGAAGGTTGCTTTAGTATTAAGATAAGTAATCCTCAAGGTTTGGTGATAAAAGGAAAATAATTTTGCTTATCTATGATGTTAAACTCAGAGTTAGGGTAATTCTCTGCCCAGTCTTTTGGCACTTTAATTTTTCTATCTTTCCATTTAAACTCGAATGCAAATAGTTTTCCTTCGCGTTCTTCAATTAAATCGATTTCTTTCTGATCGTAGGTTCTCCAAAAATATGAATTGCAGTAAATTTCATAATAGTCATTCCTCTTCAGTCTTTCTATAAATAAAAAATTTTCAAACAATTCCCCTGCATCATTTCTATCATTCAGTTTATTATATTGAGATATGACCGCATTCCTAATTCCGGTATCACAAAAATAATATTTGGCTTTTGAGACAACCTCTTTCCTGAGGTTGCGGCTAAATCCGGTTACTTTTTTAAGAATAAAAGCTTTCTCTAACAGCCATAAATATTTATCGACAGTTTTTATATCTAATTTAACCTGAGCTGCTAATTCATTGAGTGAAACTTCTTTCCCAATTTGATGAGCTAAAAGTTTTGTAAGATTAAAAATTTGGTGAGTCCCTTTTATTTTTTCTAATGAAAAAATGTCCTTAAATAAATATGAACCAACTAATTCATTCAGAATTTCTTTTTTTTCTTTTTCTGTACCTGCGGTTAAGACTTCCGGGTAAGAACCAAAGATTAAAAAATCTTCTAACCTTTCTCTTAACTCAAATTCATTTTGTTTGTTTAATAATTCTAATTGAGCCAACGGATAAAGAATTAATGTTCTTTTTCTTCCTGTAAGAGGTTCACCGGTTTGCTGCGATAATTCAAAAGATGAAGAGCCGGTAGCAATTACTTTTAAATCATGTCGATGGTCTATCAAAATCTTCAATCCCATCCCGATATCGCTGATTTGTTGAGCTTCATCTATTGCAATTAATTTATAACCCTCTGCATAACCAAGAATGACCTCGGGGTCTCGAGAATTGAATATTTGCTGAACTCTGATATTATCACCCGAATCCAGTTTATATTTTTCTTTTAGATTTACCAGATAATTTTCGAGCAAGGTTGTTTTTCCAGTTCTTCGTGCTCCGTAAATTATCGTTACTTTTCCTGCTTTGATGTAATTTTCTAAAGAATAGAATCTTTTTAACATTTTACCACCGGATTTTTACCAAACTTATAAATTTGTGGAATCAAAATCCATAAATTTTGGAAAATTTGTGGATCGGAAATCCATAAATTTCATATTAATTCAAGTTATGCAAAAATCTCAGTGTTACTACGTTAAAAAAGTTTGTTTTTTCAGCAAACATTTTTGTTGCTCTATATACGGTACTTTTGAACTCTCTCTGCCAAAGGCATCCCTTTGGGATAAT
>JAGUYG010000039.1 GCA_020061465.1 Ignavibacteriales bacterium | reverse complement strand
TTTAACTACTTTCTACGAGCATACAAAAATTACACTTGAAAGCAGAAAGGCACAATTTTATTTTTTATTTAACTAAGCGTAAGATAGAAATCGTTATGTTTAACCAAATACGATGGAGGCTACTATGAAACGGTTTTATTTTCATTTAGTTCTCATAATTCTTTTCTTTTTTATTAATGGATTATTAGTCAATTCTGTTTTTGCACAGACGAATTTACGATTATATTTATGTAATCCCACTGGAGTTGGAATAACACCTGATCTTTCCACATTACCAGAATCGACTGGTAGCAATTATGAATATCTTCTATATTGGGGCCATTCAGCAATGTACTGGGACGGTTACATTCTACAAAGTGATATATCTGGAAACAATTTCAGCATTCATCTTTATATGGCTGAAACCACACCTTTCACACAGTGGAGCGTATATGCTTACATTCAAATCGGTGGTAGAAATGTATTCGAAAAAGTATTTTTTGTAAGCGAAAATTCCTATAAATACTATCCCTCACCATTCAATTTCATAAGTGATACAATGGTAACAGCAAAAGCTGGAGAAGAAGTAAAACTTTTATTGGTGTCAATGCCACAAAATGGTGTTGCCGGAATACGTTGGGGAACTAGTGTCGAATCTTTTATTGAGATTCCAGCAGATAATGCAACATATGCTGAAGAAGAGAATGGAAAAACTATTGCTACTGATTTTACTGTTTCTCAAAATTATCCTAATCCATTTAACTCAACAACTTTTATTAGCTATCAAATACCTGAAGGGGGAATTGTATTCGCTGCTGTTTATGATATAATTGGAAACGAGATAGAAAAACTATTTAATGGATACCAGCCAAAAGGTAAATACAAGCTTAATTTTACACCCAAAAATTTAGCAAGTGGATTATATATCTATAAAATAAAAGTGAATAAATACGTTGATCAAAAAAAGATGGTTTATTTAAAATAGGAGTAATTGAACATAACCCGCTTTTCCACCCGACCGCCATTTCAGTGCGGCATCGTTCAAATTTTTGGGTTTGATGAAAAAAGTAAGCATTGCAAGTAAGATTGTTCTATTAAATAAAATTGTTAAAAATTATTGGCGTTAGCTTTTCATTTCATCATTGCTGTTCTTGGCGGACGGGTGAAAAGCAACGCCGTTATACAACAAAAATAAAGTTAGGAGGAAACGAAATGAAAGTAAAATTATCTAGTAATCTGTTTATATGGAGTACAACTTTTAGGGTATTATTATTGATTGGATTTTTAGCAAATGTTCCCACTTTATTAGCTACTAATAGTAAAATTGTACTTAAAATACAAACTAAGCTTGGCGTTGAAACTAATGTAGTATTATCTAATATTTCAACTGATGACTATATTTTGGACGATTTAGTTAATGCTTGGGATGATAAGAAACTTCTACTAAGCATCGCCGAAGATGTTTATATTGGTATACCCATAGAAATATTTCAACAAGCAGAATTAGTTGGTAATTTACATGTTGTTACATTTAAAAATCAATCGCAAGTAAAAGGGAAATTAGTTTGCACCATAATTGGTGAAGATGACAAAAAATATGATTTACGTACTGCGAATAAAATTATTATAGTTAGTACACCTAAAAAAAGTGAATCTCTATCTGAGGTAAAACCAATTATACCCTGGCAACTTCATTTAAATAAACCATTCGATAAAATATACACAATATTTAATCCAAGATTTGCTCTTCGGTATTATTCTAGTGCCGGATATATGATGGGGGGAAGTTATAGGGAAACTCAAACCACAACCTTTTACATTAAAATTAAAGAAGAAGAAGTTGTTGCGAATTTAATGGATTTCAAGGAAGTTTAATTAAATAAATTAAAAAAAGAATACGAAACTGATACAAAAATAATTATAACATCATTTAGCAATGTTACTACAGATGGTATGCTTATTCTCAAAGTGAAAGATTCTGCTGGTTACCATCAAGGATTTCCTTATTATCTTGTTTCTAACTGTGTTGATTTTGGAGGAGCAATATTAATTATTGGAAAACCATATTGCACCATCAGCCAAATTTCACAATAGATTTAATTCTACACTGTTTATGTAATTTTGTATAACAATCGTTTCCAGTGGATTGAAACCGCCTATGCTTTTATCAGTTTTTGTGGGAATTTTAGAGTTCTACGCTCTACTCAAGGTTGTCTTATGCGGTTTCAATCACTGAAACGTGCGTTATGTGGTAAGTATCTGAATCCGTATTTAGTGAATATTAGATCTATCAGTGTTTTTGAAGGTATACAAATCCAAATACAGAGGAACTAAAATGGCTACTAAATTTGCAATTGTATTTTTAGCCCTATCCCTCCTATCTCCTTCTTGTGGTATATTTGAACCAGATAATCAGATACCAAAAGACGGTACATGGGAAGGGAGTGTAAAAACGGGTGTGATTAAATTTGTTGTTGATGGAAACGGGACGAAGATTACTTATTTTCGTATAACTCCAAGGATAGGCGGCACTATATCTTATGGCTCTGTACCAGTAGCAACCATAAAAAACAATTCTTTTGAAGTAAAGAGTCCATCTGGACACACTGGAACTGTCACTGGTGAATTCAAATCTTCTTCTAACGCCGAGGGAAAATATGATTTAAGAGAGGTTGATTATCCTAACTTACTTCAGCGAGGCAGTTGGTCAGCAAAATGGAAGTCGTCTTCAAAATCTGGAAATTTGGACGGATAAACCACAAACTACTTCCTAACTAAAATGTTCCACTCTGCACATAACAATTGCATTCAGTGGATTGAAACCGCCGATTCGTCTAAAAAAGTTTGGTTGTGGTTTAAAATTCAGTGCGCTTACTCTAATTTATCTTATGCGGTTTCAACCACTGATGCTCGCGTTAGGTGCTTAATTAAATATTCGGGGAGGTTATAATAAAATGAAATATAATATTGTCCTATACTTTCTTTTTTTAACAATACTTTTACAAAATGAATCATTTGCTCAGCCTCAACTTTGGGAAATATACTCTACTTCAAATCAACCATATGTAAATGTAATTGTGGAAAAATATACATCAGATTCTTTGTATATAAAATCTATGAATCAGTTGTTTATATTTCATCAAGATTCAATTGAATATTTAATTAAAAAAAGAGATTCTAATTTCGGATTGGGATTTTTATTTGGGGCTGTAGCTGGTGGTATATTTGGAGCTACTACATCATCGGTTTCAGATGGTTTATTTTCTGGAATAGGAAAAGGTCTATCTATAGCTTTAGGAGCTGTAATAGGGGGCGTCGTTGGAGGTGTTATTGGTTTAGTAACTGGTGCTGATGAAAAATATCAGATAGATAAATTAAAACCTGAAGTTAAAAGGAAATTATTAGATAGATTATTTAATTAGCTAATAGAATATTCCAATAAAAAGAGTTTAAAAAAATAAGCTTAGTTATAAACGCACCTAACGAGACTGTCGAAAAAGTATCGAAACGGGGGAAAAAGTTTGTATGGTAGAGGAATAATTAATATTTTCCTGAAAACAATTTGATTAATAGTTATTAAGGAAAAGACAAATGCCCCGTTATAAAAACTACAATTATTCCCAAACCACACTGATACCAATTGACCTTGAAAAGCAAATCCTTCCTGGCACATTGGAATATGCAATCCATAAGTTAGTAGAGGAAAGAGTAAGAATAGATGCTTTCGAGAAAAAACTAAAAAATGATGAAACCGGTCGCCCTGCATACGATCCTAAAGTGATGCTGAAAATAATCTTGTCCCAAAGGGATGGATTCCCATTGGCATATTCAAAAGGAATAATATCATCATACTCTGATTTGTGTATACGTTTGGATTCAAAGTCTATCTTTACATCCTGTATAAATTTATCAAAATCTGGATTCTGTTCGCAAAGTTTATTCATTGTTTCCCAATCAAGATTTGTCTTTATTTTTGCAGGGAACAATACATTGGACGAATCAATGTCTTTCAATTCCAACTGAATAATTCCAATACCGAAGGAAGCAGTCAATCTCTCAAGTTCGGCTAACAAGTCATCGTCTTGAATGATTACAGCAGAAACTAAGTATCCTTCATTTGCCCATGATGAATTTGATACAGCCTGGAAATACGATTCTCTATAATTTGACTTATTGAGAGTTTTTTTAATTTCAAATGAAAATAGTTTTAAAACATTGTTGTCAGACAAACGGTTAAACTCAATTAGATTCGTATTCCAATCGTCAAGCGGAATATAAAAGCCAACCATATCCGGGTGTAGTCATTCGCTATAACCCTTCTTTTTTGAGACTTCGTGATAGATAGTTTTCGTAAAAATATTTTTTCCACGACCAAACGAAGGATTTGCATAAACAAAATATGTAAGAAGCGGGTGAAGATCTCTTTCACTAAAAATTACTTCTTCTGTTTTTGATTTACGTTCAGCTATTTCAATTATTTGAATTATATCTTGAGGAATTTCGTTACGTCTTGCTATTAAGAAAAATCGAGCTGGATTCTTTCCAACTTTAATGAATCTAGAATCCGGATTATCTCTAACATCCACAAATAGACGAGCACCCAAAGAAGCCCATGGTGTTTTTCCCCACGTGGCAAGTTTGTGAACCAAATTCAATTCAAATCCCTTTTGCCATATCTCTTGATGAGTCAAAGGTTTTTCGGATTTCGAAAGAATCTCTTCTGCGAAATCTAAATATGAGTAAGCCATATTTTATGCCTCATTTAATTGGGTAACTCATAGCGCTTCCGCTAAGGCATCTTAAGAATAATAATTTTGAATAATTACAAAAAATTTTTTCTAAACATAAATTTGTTTTTAATTCAATCTTATTCATTGAGAATTTTCTCATTTCTCGCTTAAATATAGAGCAATGGTTTATTATTTGCCACCATACTAACATTTGAATTGCACAGCAAGATTCAGATTTTACAATTCCAGCGTTAATTCTTCAATTATCTTTTCCTTTGCAATTAAGTCTTCGTAGGTTTCTCTTTCGCGCGCAATATAAAATTTATCTCTATCGACAAAAACTTCCGGCACGCGTAACCGGCTGTTATAATTGGAACTCATTACAAATCCATAGGCTCCGGCAGACATAATTGCTAACAGGTCTCCCTGCTTACACTTGCATATTTCCCTATTGCGTGCAAAAAAATCTCCCGATTCACAGACAGGTCCTACTATATCAGCAGTTATTGTTTCTTCCTTCTTTAATGAAACACATTTTATTTTATGATAAGCATCGTATAAGCTCGGTCTAATCAAATCATTCATCCCGGCATCAACAATCAGAAAATTTTTGTTTTTATGTTTTTTTGTATAAAGAACTTTTGTAACCAGTATTCCTGCACTACCGGCAATAAATCGTCCCGGTTCAAGAATAATTTTACAGCCCGTCGTTTTTAGTTTAGGAATAATTGCCGCGGCAAGTTCGGCGGGAGTTATTGGTTCCTCATCGTTGTACTTTATACCAACTCCTCCGCCAATATCGAAGTGCTCAATATTGTGCCCTTCACGTTTCAACTCAAGCGCTAACTTTGACATTTTAGCGGCAGTTTCAACAAACGGTTCAAGACTTGTTATTTGCGATCCGATGTGTGTATCTAAACCAACGACTCGCAAATTCGGAAGTGAACGCGCCAAATCAAATGCTTCGAATGCCATAGAGGAATCGATACCGAATTTATTCTCAGCTAATCCGGTAGAAATATATGGATGGGTTTTCGGATTAACATCGGGATTTATTCTGATTCCAATTGGCGCCTTCTTTCCCATCTCACCGGCAATGGCGTTTATTGTTCTCATCTCGCTACGTGACTCCGCTTTGAACATTAAAATATCATACCGAATTACATATTTTATTTCTTCTTCTGTCTTTCCTACTCCCGTAAAAATAATTTTTGACGGATCGGCTCCTGCTTTTAACGCCTTGTAAAACTCACCGCCCGAATTACAATCGATTCCGCTTCCTTCGTTCACAAGAAGCTTGCAAATGTTCATGTTTGAGTTTGCTTTCATCGAATAGCAAACTAAGTGATCTATTCCTGAAAAAGCAGAATCAAATTCCTTGTATGCTTCCAGTATCATCTTTTTACTGTAGATATAAACGGGGGAACCGACTTTATTTACTATTTCGGATATCGGTACATTTTCACAATACATTTCCCTGCTGCGGTACAAGAACTGTGACATTAATAATTCCTCTATGAAATGATTAAAGATGGATTCAAATATATATCATTAGCTTCGCAGATGAAATTGGAGCGCAATTCAAATTTGAATTCGCTTCGATTTTAAATAAATTTGGTTTCAATTTTTCAAACAGTGTGAATAAATATGCGTTATCCTCATTCAGATATTGAACGTAAATGGCAGAAATATTGGGAAGAAAATCAAATCTATAAAACAGATTTTTCCAACCTAAATAAAAAGCTTTATTGTTTGGTAATGTTCATCTATCCCTCCGGTGCTAAGCTGCATATCGGTCATTGGTATAATTACGGTCCAACTGATTCCTGGGCAAGATATAAAAGATTGAAAGGGTTCAATGTCTTTGAACCGATGGGTTACGACGCTTTCGGCTTGCCTGCAGAAAATTATGCAATCAAGACAGGCGTTCATCCCTATGATAGTACAATGCAGAACATTGAAGATATTCGCGAACAGCTTAAGCACATCGGCTGCATGTACGATTGGAATGCCGAACTGCTTACATGTGAGCCTGAGTATTATAAATGGAATCAATGGCTTTTTCTTCAGTTGTATAAAAAAGGATTAGCATATAGAAAGAATGCGCCGGTTAATTGGTGTCCGTCATGTCAAACAGTGCTGGCAAATGAACAGGTTAAATCCGACGGGACATGCGAAAGATGCGGAACTATAGTAATTCAAAAACAATTAACTCAATGGTTCTTTAAAATAACCGATTATGCCGAAGAACTTTTAGCCGGACTTGAAGAAATAAACTGGCCCGAAAAAACTAAACTTATGCAGCGAAACTGGATCGGCAAGAGCATCGGAGCAGAAGTAGATTTTCAAATTGCCGGAAGAGAAGAAAAAATTAAAATATTCACTACCAGACCTGATACGTTGTTTGGGGCAACTTATATGGTGCTTTCACCCGAGCATCCGCTGGTTGAAAAAATTGTTACAGATGAATTTAAACCCGCTGTTCAACAATATAAAGAATCGATTCAATCTTTGTCCGAAATCGACCGCACTTCTACGGTAAAAGAAAAAACCGGAGTATCGACAGGAGCTTTTGCAATAAATCCTGTAACAGGGAAAGAAATTCCTATTTGGATTGCGGATTATGTTTTGATGACTTACGGAACCGGCGCAATCATGGCTGTGCCAGGACAAGATGAGAGAGATTGGGAATTTGCGGAAAAATTTAATTTACCAATCATCAGAACCGTTAACCCGCCGGAAGATTTTAGCGGAAAAGCTTATTTGGGAGATGGTCCCGCAATCAACAGCGATTTTCTTAACGGTTTATTTGTTGACGATGCAAAGAAAAAAATTACAGAGTGGCTTGAAGAGAAAGGCATAGGTAAAAGTACAATTAATTATAAGCTGCGAGATTGGCTGATATCCCGTCAGCGTTTTTGGGGTACACCTATTCCGATTATTCATTGCTCTAACTGCGGTGAAGTACCTGTTGAAGAAAAAAATCTGCCTGTTGAACTTCCTTACGATGTTGAATTTAAAACAACCGGACAATCACCGCTCGTTACAAATCCGGATTTCATGAATACGATGTGTCCTAAATGCGGGCATGATGCTAAAAGAGATCCAGATACAATGGATACTTTTGTTGACTCTTCATGGTACTACTTTAGATTTCTGAACCCAAAGATTGAAGACAAAATTTATGATAAAGAGCGTGCAGATAATTGGGTGCCGGTAGATATGTACGTGGGCGGTGCCGAGCATGCTACCATGCATCTGTTGTATGCAAGATTCATTCATAAATTTTTACGCGATATCGGACTGACAAAATCAGATGAGCCTTTTATAAATCTTGTTCATCAAGGAACTATAACAAACCTCGGTGCTAAGATGTCCAAATCAAAAGAAAACGTTGTTAATCCCGATACTTTCACTTCGCAGTATGGCTCCGATGTGTTTCGGCTTTATCTTATGTTCATGGGACCTTATGAGCTTGGCGGAGATTGGAGCGATAAAGGAATTGCCGGTACCGATAGATTTGTGCAGCGTTCTTACGAGCTATTTAATAAACATAAGGATGCGATTAAGAAATCCGTTTCTAAAAAAATTTATGAGTTGAACGAGCTTAATGAAAGCGAAAAGATAATTTACAGAAAAGTAAATCAGACGATAAAAAAGTTTGATGAGGAGTTAAATCATTTCCGGTTTAATACGGCAATTGCTTCGCTGATGGAGCTGTTGAATGAATTATCGAAAAATCTTGATTCTTGCTCTAAAGAAATTCAATCATATTCACTTGAAAGATATGCCGTTCTGTTGTCTCCAATAGCACCGCATTTGGGTGAAGAGTGCTGGGCACTGATTGGTAAAGAGAAATCAATATTTGAAGAGCCGGTTTGGTTTGAAGTCGATCCGGCAGCATTAGTTAAAGATAATACATTAGTAGTTGTTCAAATAAACGGTAAGGTTCGTGCAAAAATTGAATTGCCGGTTGATACACCCGAAGCGGATGTGAAGAAAACCGTATATGAAGATAGAAAAGTTAAAGTTCACATTGACGGCAAGCGGATTGTGAAAGAGATTTATGTTCCGAATAAGATTTACAATATTGTAGTCAAGTAATCCTGTGCTTATCGTGAATTTACATTGTGATCTAATTGAGTCAGGAAGAGCATCATGAAAATCGAACAAATAGAAGACCTTAAAAAGGACTTTGAAACTGCCGTAAAAATTCTGCTTGGCGATAAGCTAAAGAAAGTTATTTTGTACGGCTCGTATGCAAGAGGCAATTATGAAAAAGACTCGGATGTTGATTTTGCCTCTATAGCCGATGCTTCGTTAGCAGAATTTGGCAAGTATGATAATGCACTGGGAACGATTACATTTGAACTCTCTATGAAATATGATGTCGTTGTTTCAATAATCATCATCAGCGAAGTAAACTTTAACATATACCGTGATGTTATTCCATTCTATTCAAACCTTTTGAAAGAAGGAAAGGAGATTAAAATGTGATTTTTTGTGATACTACATATAAAAAGTTTGTTTTTTTAGGTAACTTTTCCGAAGGATCAGTCTGATTTGTTACTTTTCCTAAGGATCAATCTGATAATTTTCGCTGTACTTGAACTCTCTCTGCCGAAGGCATCCCTTCGGGATAATCTCTCTCTTATTTACCTGGCTTTAGACAGGCAAAGAGAGAGACTTATCCAAAGGATCTTCAGATTATCAGTGCTAACTTTGTATTTGTATTTCTGTCAGAACTGCGAATAAGAAGACATCACTATTAATAAGCCCTTCTCTTCTTAAGAGAAGGGTTGTCCAAAGGACTCATTTGAGGGATGAGTTCTACTGTTTGTTTGCAGCTTTTCCGAAGGATCAGTCTGACTGTTACGCTGTGGCACTCTGTGCTACTTAGCGTCTTAGTGTTTTAGTGGCAAAAAGCAGTCTCGTAATCGCCTAAAATAATATCATAAACCACAAAGGCACGAGGACACAAAATTCCACTAAGGACTTTTTAGAAATCCTCATAATGACATGGAAGTCCATTGGGAAAGAGTGTTAGAACCAAAAATATTGAAAGAAAAATTTTTGTAAATCATAAGTCTATCCAGTCAACTGACCGGTTTAAAATTTTGGAGAAATAATGTTAGATATAAAATTAATACGCGAAAATCCTGAATTTGTTAAACAGGGTATCGAAAATAAGAATGAAATAAACAGAGTTGATGAAATTCTTGAGCTTGACAGGAAGAGAAGAGAATTAATCATAGAAGGCGATGAATTAAAGGCTAAACGAAATCAAGTTTCCTCTCAAGTACCGGCAATGAAAAAAGCTGGACAGGATGTTACCGCTGTCTTCACCGAAATGAAACGTGTATCTGACCAAATAACTGAAATAGATACGCAGCTTCGGAAGATAGAAGATGAGATAAAAGAAATTTTAATGTATGTTCCGAATATACCTCATCCATCTGTACCGGTTGGAAAAAGCGCTGAGGATAATGTTGAAGTAAGAAGATGGCTGCCTGAAGGATTTTCATTCGAACAGAATGAAAAAGTATTAGATCACATTGAGCTTGGAAAAAAGTTAAAGATATTGGATTTCGAAAGAGGTGCAAAAGTCTCAGGCTCAGGGTTTCCATTATATATCGGTAAAGGCGCTACGCTTGAACGAGCGTTGGTTAATTTCATGTTAGATTATCACTTACGTAATCATAACTATAAAGAAATTTTTCCGCCGTTCCTTGTAAACCGCGAATCGATGAAGGGGACCGGACAGCTTCCCAAAATGGAAGATGATATGTACTTAATAGAGAAGGATAATCTCTTCCCTATTCCAACTGCAGAGGTGCCAATAACTAATATTTACCGGGATGAAATCCTTGCTGAAAGCGATTTACCTATTAACTACGTCGGTTACTCAGCCTGTTTCAGAAGAGAAGCAGGCTCTTACGGAAAGGAATCGAAAGGATTTTTACGGGTGCACCAATTCAACAAAGTTGAGATGGTTAAATTTGTTAAACCAGAAAGCTCTTATGAGGAATTAGAATTATTAGTTTCGGATGCCGAAGACATTCTCAAGGAATTAAAAATTCCTTACCGCATACTGATGTTATGCACCGGCGATTTAAGCTTTGCCGCATCAAAGTGTTACGATATTGAAACATGGTCGCCGGCAGAAAATAAATGGCTTGAAGCATCTTCGTGCAGCAACTTCGAAAATTTTCAGGCGCGGCGTGCAAACATTCGTTATAGAAATGAAACAACTAAGAAACCGGAGTTTGTTCACACTCTTAACGGTTCCGGTTTAGCTACAAGCAGATTAATGGTTTCACTGCTAGAAAACTATCAAACTCCCGAAGGTAAAGTGATTGTTCCGAAAGTTCTTCAAAAGTATACGGGCTTTGAGGTAATAGGGTAACGGTAAATTACAATTAATGTTGAGAATAAGATTAAAAATAATTTCTTACTAATATCAAATGGATCGTTCTGAAAATTCTATGCAAAATGGCAAGAAAAATTTCTGTAATTCTTATAATTTAATTTTAAGTATAAAATTAGTTATATATTGATCGAGCGAAAATGGATAAAGCCAGATGATTTTAATATTTCCGTTTTCCGTCAGATAAATCTGACGGTAATTGAAAACTTATTATTATGAGAATTTTATTTGTTGAAATCATTTTCCGTTCACTTTAGTGAACGGATCAATCAATACCAACTGTAAATGGCTTTAGCCACATTGCTTATTTGTAATCATAAAAAAATCAAAACCTATTTAACCTTTTTGGTTTTGGTTATACCAGGTTATGATTAAGAATTTTTAATTATAAACTCCGCTAGAAGATTAATAACATCCAGGCTAATTCATTTTAATCCTTTGGCAGAATTTGGGCGCAAGTATATGAGAAATCTCCTTTCATTAAAAAAATATTTTGTAAGATATAAAACAAAACTGTTGTGGGGCATTGTTTTTATTCTGCTGTCGAATGCCGGAACGGTCTACATTCCTTTGCTCATGGGTCAAGCGATAAACGAACTTCTAATTGAGATATCAAGCGAAAGGCTTCTTCAATACGCCGCACTAATTATAGTTATTTCGCTTATATCCGGCGTATTCAGATTTTTGATCCGGCAAACGATAATAGTAGTATCCCGTGAGATTGAATACGATCTTCGTTATGATTTCTGGGGACACATTCAAAAGCTTCCTTTAAGGTTCTTTCAAAATAATTCTACCGGAAGCATTATGGCACACGCTACCAATGATATAAATGCAGTTCGGTCGTTTCTTGGTCCGGCTGTTATGTACTCTATGGATACCGGAATTAGATTAATAATTGTTGTAGCGATAATGATTTCTATCAACTTAAGCTTAACGTTTTATTCGCTGCTTCCTCTTCCGCTTTTATCGATTGTAGTTTACAAGATCGGTAAGATGATACATGAAAAGTATACTTTGATTCAGGAAAAATTTGCCGATTTAACAACCAAAGCACAGGAAACTTTTTCGGGCATACGCGTTATTAAATCTTATGTGCGTGAAGAAAAAGAAAAACAAAATTGGATGCTGCTGAGCCGCGAGTACTTAAAGCGTAATATGAACATGGTGAAGATTCAGGCATTCATTCACCCGGTTTTGTTTATGATAACAGGGCTTTCGGTAATCATAGTAATATGGTTAGGCGGTTCTAAAGTGATCGGCGGCGAACTGATGTTAGGCGATATTGCTTCCTTCATTATCTATCTCGGCATTTTAATTTGGCCCATGATCGCATTCGGATGGGTAATAAATATCGTGCAGCAGGCTGAAGCAAGCATGAAAAGACTGAATAAAATTTTACATGAGCCTTATGAGATTGACGATTCAGAGTTGACTGATCATTCGATTAAGAACATTAAGGGTTCAATCGAATTTAGAAATGTTTCTTTTCGCTACGGAGAGGTTTTCCCTTACGTTCTTAAAAACATTAACTTAAATATTCCTGAAGGAACTACGCTTGCAATTATGGGATATACCGGCAACGGTAAAACAACTATTATTAACCTGATTCCCAGATTCTATGATGTAACCGACGGAGAGTTATTAATTGACGGAATAGATGTTCGACAAATCCCAATAGAAATACTCAGGAAAAATATCGGCTTGGTTCACCAGGAAGCTTTTCTTTTTTCTGATACCGTACTTAATAATATTTCTTATGGTTTAAGGAATGGAAATAAAGAAAAAGTTTTTGAAGCGGTAAAGATTGCCCAATTCGAAGAGGATGTTAAGTCGTTCCCGAAAGGTTATGAAACTATGGTCGGAGAGCGCGGAATTACTTTCTCCGGCGGTCAAAAACAGCGCGCTGCATTAGCAAGAGCATTAGCCATTGATCCGAAAATACTGATATTGGATGATTCTTTCTCAGCAATTGATACTCATACCGAAGAGGAAATATTAATGAACCTGAAGCAGTTTATGAGAGATAGGACAAGCATAATTATCAGTCATAGAATTTCAACAGTTAAAGATGCTGACAAGATAATCGTTATCTCGGAAGGAATGATTGCAGAAGAAGGAACTCATGAGGAGCTTGTTGCCAAAGGCGGAATATATGCAGATCTGCATTACAAACAGCTCCTTGAAAAAGAATTGGAAGAGCTAAATTAATTTACTTTGAATTAAATAAAGAGATGACATTTTTTTCCAAAGGAATAATGAATTATGGCTAAAAAAATAACCATCGTTTTTTTTGAAATAACTTTCAGAGAGAAAAATTATCTAAAGAAAAAATTGGGAAAGAATTTTGAACTGCATTTTTATAAAGAAAAACTGAATGAAGGTAATGCGGCTTTGATATCGGATGCGGTTATTATTTCTCCATTTATTTATTCGAAGCTAAGTAGCACAGTACTCAAGAAAGCGACGAAACTAAAACTTATTGCAACCCGAAGTACAGGATACAATCATATCGATATAAAAGAAGCGAAGAAGAGAAAAGTTTCTGTAAGCAACGTACCTTACTACGGCGAAAACACCATTGCCGAACATACATTTGCTTTAATCTTAGCGCTGTCGAGAAACTTACACAAAGCTTATGTAAGAACAATCAGAAACGACTTTTCTCTAAAAGGTTTGCAAGGCTTTGATCTGCGCGGAAAAACATTAGGAGTAATCGGCGCAGGAAACATAGGCGTTCATGTAATAAAAATTGCTAAAGGTTTCGGAATGCGGATAATTGCTTCGGATCCAAATCCTAAACATATTCTTGAAGAGCTTCTCGATTTTAAATATGTAAGTCTTAATGAGTTATTAAAAACATCGGATATAATAACGCTGCATTGTCCCTATAATACTGCTACACATCATCTAATCAACATGGATAATGTCAGTTTAATTAAGAAAGGCGCTTTATTTATTAATACGGCAAGAAGCGGTATTATAGAACCAAAGGCATTATACTATGCAATCGATTCGGACATTTTCGGAGGTGCTGGTTTGGATGTATTTGAAGGAGAAGATTTGGTTGAAGAAGAAAATCAGATGCTTACAAAAAATGTTTCAGTTGATCACCTTGAAGCAATACTTAAAAGAAATATTTTGCTAAGACGGGAAAATGTGATAATCACTCCTCACATGGCTTTTGATTCGGTAGAAGCAGTCGAAAGAATTCTTGATACTACCGTAGATAATATAAATAAATTTTTAAACGATGAAGATTATTACAAAGTTATTTGAGTTGGGGACACAATTTGATTAAATCTTAAGATCGATTTATAATACAGTGATATCAGAGTGAAGAGCAAACAATCTAACAACTTGATAATTCAACAATTAAATTAAATTAAATGGCAAGCGATTACAGAAGCGAAGAAGAAGTGCTGGGAAAAGCATACGACGCAAAATTAATGCGGCGGCTTTTGAAGTATGTTAATCCCTATAAAAAATATGTCTTCTTCGCAATTTTCTTAAATATTATTGTAGCGGCATTAGGTCCCGTGCGACCGTACCTCACCAAAGTTGCTATCGATGATTATATCGTTAACTCAAATTATAATGGCTTGTTGATAATTAGTGTTTTGCTTTTCGGCTCATTGCTTTTACAGGCTGTCATCCAATATCTTTTAACGTACTTCACTCAATATCTCGGGCAAAAAACCTTATACGATTTAAGGCTTCAAATTTTCGAACACGTTCAGAAATTGGCTTTAAGATTTTTTGACCGCACACCAATCGGAAGAATAGTAACACGAACCACAAACGACGTCGAATCATTGGGCGAATTATTCTCTTCGGGAATCGTGATGGTGTTCAGCGATATATTCATAATTATTTGGATTCTTGTTTTCATGTTCCTTATGGATTGGCAGCTTTCGCTTGTTACGCTGTCTGTCCTTCCTATCTTAATTTACGGAACGTTCTTATTCAGAAGAAAGGTAAGAGAATCTTACCGCGATGTACGTCTTCATCTTGCCAGATTAAATTCCTATATGCAGGAACATGTAACCGGGATGAATGTAGTTCAAACCTTCGGCAAAGAAGATGTTGAGCTGAAACGTTTCGCTTCGATTAATAGCGACTATAGAGCCGCAAATATCAAATCGATTTTTTATTACGCAATATTTTATCCCGCCGTTGAATTTTTAAGCTCGATTGCTATCGGCTTAGTAATTTGGTACGGAGGCGGACAAGTAATTCAAAATGCCGTTACGTTAGGAGTGCTTTTTGCATTCATTCAATACATAGAAATGTTTTTCAGACCGATCCGCGATTTATCAGAAAAGTACAACATTATGCAAACCTCTATGGCATCGTCCGAAAGAATATTTAAACTTTTGGACGATAAAACTTTCATCAGGAATCCAGATTTGCCGATTCGTCTTTCAGATGTAAAAGGAGAAATTGAATTTAAGAACGTATGGTTTGCTTACAATGACGGGGAATTTGTACTTAGAGATATTTCATTCAAAATTAATCCCGGCGAAACTATTGCAATCGTTGGACACACGGGCGCGGGCAAGTCAAGCATAATAAATATTCTCACTAGATTTTATGACATCCAAAAAGGTGCAATACTACTTGATGGTAAAGATATCCGTACATTGGATAAGCGAGATTTGCGGAAACATATATCTACAGTTCTTCAGGATGTTTTTCTTTTTTCGGGTACAATTAAGACAAATATCGGCATGGAGGATGAAAGCATCAGCGATGAAGAAATTATAAAAGCAGCAGAGTACGTGGGTGCAAATAAATTCATCGACAATCTTCCCGAAAAATATTACGAAGAGGTTAAAGAAAGAGGAGCTACTTTAAGCGTAGGACAAAAGCAGCTTATATCGTTTGCACGCGCATTAGCCTTCCAGCCAAAAATTTTAATTTTGGATGAGGCTACATCAAGCATCGATACGGAATCCGAAATTTTAATTCAAAAGGCTATAGAAAAACTGTTAGTAGGCAGAACTGCTATTGTTATTGCGCATAGATTATCTACAATTCAAAATGCAAGTAAAATAATAGTGCTTCATAAGGGAGAAATAAGAGAGATAGGAAATCATCAAGAACTGCTTGCTAAAAGAGGAATTTATTATAAATTGTACCAGCTTCAATATAAAGATCAGGAGATCGCGCGAGCAGTTTGATCGTATTTTCCTTAAACGAAAATAAAAGAGGAGGTAGCTTATGCTCAAACTCCGTTTCATGACCTTAGCCCGCCATATAATTGAGGGAGAGAAGATGCATCCGGAAGCCACCGGAGAACTCTCAAAACTTCTATCCGATCTTTCCTTAGCCGCAAAAGTTATTTCGCTTGAAGTTAATAAAGCGGGACTTGCGGATATACTTGGTTTTACCGGCAGTCACAACATTCATGGCGAAGAAGTAAAAAAGCTGGATGTCTTTGCACACGATATGATGTTTACAGCCATGGACCACGGGGGGCATCTTTGTGTAATGGCATCGGAAGAAGAAGAAAATCTGATTCATATTCCCTCGCATTTTAAATTAGGCAAATACGTTCTCCTTTTCGATCCGCTTGACGGTTCTTCCAATATCGACGCTAACATAAGCATTGGAACTATCTTTTCAATTTACAAGAGAATTACTCCGGACGGTACACCCGGCACTATGGAAGATTGTTTGCAGCTTGGCATTAATCAGGTTGCCGCGGGTTATATCGTTTATGGTTCAAGCACTATTTTAGTTTACACTGCAGGTCACGGTGTTCATGGTTTTACTTTAGATCCGGCATTTGGTGAATTTTTACTATCTCATGAGAATATTAAAATTCCTAAGAAGGGTAGAATTTACAGTATTAACGAGGGAAACTATAAATACTGGCACCCCGGACTGAAGAAATACATTAAATATTTACAAGAAGAAGATGAGGATTCAGGCAGACCATATTCCTCGAGATATATAGGTTCAATGGTAGCCGATATTCATCGTAATTTATTATACGGCGGTATTTTTATGTATCCGGCTGACTCGAGAAATCCGAACGGCAAACTTAGACTAATGTATGAGTGTAACCCAATGTCTTTTATTGTTGAAGCCGCAGGCGGAAGAGCATCGGACGGAAAGCAAAGAATTTTGGAGATTAAACCTGAAAAGCTGCATCAGAGGGTACCGATTTTCATCGGCAGCGCAGAAGATGTTAAATTAGTTGAAAATTTTATACATTCCGAGAAATTAGGAAGCTAACAATTAATAACAACAAATGATTAAGTTTTAGAGGCAGTCCGTGTTCCCCTGTCTCTCTGAATTGTTCAAACAAAAATCAATCGCCTGATTTAATTGACTCAATTTCTTGTAAAATCTTGGCGGCTAACTCTTCGGGAGTTATTCCTTCAATCTTAATTTTGGTTGATTTTATTAAAATATTCGGATGATCACCTTCTCCCTGCATAAATTTATAAAGAGAAAATGCTAGCCTGTTCCTATCGTTTACGATGGGCAGATAGTCACTAAGATTTTCAACAATGTTGTAAATTTTTTTCTCAAGCGAATCATCCGGGAAGAACTTTGTTGCCGGCGGCGGTAATGTTGTCATTAAGCCCTCAATTTTTGATTCAAAAGTTAATGGAGAATAATCTAAAGTGCAACCTCAATTCACAGTACGATTAACCGGCATATATAATACCCTAATTCGGCAAAGCCCGAACCAAAAAGAGAAAATTTCATTCATTGGTCATTAGGATTGCCGTCATTCATAGTCATTCGCTTCGCTGTCATTTATTGTAATTAAACAATTGAATGACTACTGAATGACAAAACAATGATTATAGGGTAATAATCATTCATTACATTTCTTTTATAATTTGTAGAAGATTTGATTACTAATAGAATGAACCGGTGTAAAATCCTTTGTTGTAAATAGAGTGATGGGATCTACATGCAGTGAATTTTCATCTTGCTTATTTATATTTCCATATAGAAATAGAATTATTTTATGTTTGAATCCTGCAAAAAAATACTTATCATACGACTCAGCTCACTTGGTGATGTTTTATTAACCACCCCGCTAATTCGTTCCATAAAAAAAAATTATCCTTCTTTGGAAATTGATTTTATTGTTAGAAGAGACTTCAAAGATGTGCTAATTAATAATCCTTACTTAACCAAACTATTTTATTTTGAAAGAAATGATAATCAAAATAAGCGATTGTCGGAAGAGTTGAAATCCCGGTCGTACGATTTAGTTATCGACCTTCAAAATAATTTCAGAAGCAGAAAAATTTATTTGGGTATCCGCGCAAAAAAATTAAGATTTAAAAAGCAAACTATTAAAAAATTGTTTTTAGTTTATCTTAAAATTAACCGTTTGAAGCACCTTCCGCCCATACCACATAGGTATGCAGAAACAATTCCCGATTTTGTTTTAGATGATGAGGGATTGGATCTCATCTCAACAAATCAATCTTCTCCATTATTCAGCAGCAGCGATAAATGGATTGGCTTCTGTCCCGGCTCAAAGCATTTCACAAAGAAATGGCTGGCTGATTATTTTATCCAATTGGGATATAAATTGAACGAAGAAGGATATAAGATAGCCGTATTCGGGGGTGCAGAGGATGAGGGAATATGTAAATTAATATTTGAGAACACACCGATCTCAATAAACCTTTGCTATGGAAATAATTTGCTGCAAACTGCTGCGGATATGAAAAAGTGTATAGCCGTGGTTTGTAATGATTCCGGTTTAATGCATACGGCATGTGCGGTAAAGGTGCCGGTAGCTGCCATTTTCGGTTCAACAGTGAAAGAATTTGGATTCATTCCGTATAAGAACAAAAATTTAATCTTAGAAAACAATTCTTTAACTTGCAGACCGTGTTCTCACATCGGTAAGGATAAATGTCCGAAGAAACATTTTAAGTGTATGATGGAAATAACTCCCGAATTAGTTTTTGAAAAATTAAAACAGTTGATAAATTCTTGATGAAGAAGCTGTGGCAAATATTTTATAACGTCATAATTATTCCTTTTTTATTCTCTATAATTTCATTCGGAGGTTTATTCAATCCCAAAATACGAAGGGGAATTGCCGGACGAAAAAGAATTTTTGAGAATTTAATTCTTGATGCCGCAGTATTAGATAAAACTAAAAAGTTAATCTGGTTTCATTCTTCTTCATTAGGTGAATTTGAGCAGGCAAAACCCATCATCGAAGAGCTTAAAAGGGATAAACGCATAAATATCTTAGTTACATTTTTTTCTCCATCCGGATACGAAAATTCCAGAAAGTATCCTTATGCCGATTTAGTTTGTTATCTGCCATTCGACACAAAATTTAATGCTGAGCGTTTCATTGCCATCGTTCGACCGTCGCTTGCGGTATTTATGAGATACGATATTTGGCCTAATCATATTTGGGCACTAAAAAAAGCCGGTATCCCGATTTATCTTGTCGATGCCACAATGAAAAGCAATTCTCCCCGCATGTTTCCTGTCATTAAAAACTTTCACCGAAGCTTGTATAAAAATATTACCCGAATTTTAACCGTTTCTGAAGCGGATGCAAATAGGTTTAAAGAATTCGGCTGTACCGATGAGCAGCTTCTATCTGTAGGCGACACAAGATTCGATAGAGTTTATCAGCGAAGCAGCGGAGCTAAAGAACATAAATTAATAAAAGACGATTTGTTGAAAGGTAAAAAAGTGCTTGTCGCAGGCAGCACCTGGGAGCTTGATGAGGAAGTGATTCTTCCCGCATTTTCAAAGCTTGCTAAGTACGACAAAAATGTTATTCTAATAATTGCACCCCATGAACCTACAATAATCCATCTTGAAAAAATTGAACACGAGTTTGCCGGTTCGTTAAAAACCATCCGCTTCTCATTTCTAAATAATTATAACGGGGAAAGAGTTATAATAGTCGATTCAATCGGTATTCTTTTAACTTTGTACACTTATGCAGATGCAGCATTCATCGGAGGAAGCTTTAAGCAAAGTATCCACAATGTTTTAGAAGCTGCGGTTTACGGAATACCTGTTCTTTTTGGACCAAAGATTGAAAATTCACAAGAGTCACAGCATTTGCTAAAATTAGGCGGAGGAATTTTAATACGGAATAAAAAAGAAGCATACAGACAATTCAGAACAATTTTCAGTAATGATGAATTAAGAAAAGCTAAAGGTAAAATTGCTTCTAACTATGTGAAGGAAAATTTAGGGGCTACGAAAAAGATTTTACTGGAAATTAATAAAGTAATTTAAAATTCCTCTTAATTTTGCTTTACCAAACATCATTTTGTTAAAGGAATATTTAGCAAATAATTTACGTAAGAATCACTTTACCAAAGGTAAATATCTTTTCTCTAATATTTCAATGTGGTGTTTTTCATGAGCAGTAACAATAAATATTATCGCTCTTACTGTTATCTCATGATCATTTGCAATTCCTATCCTATCGATTATTTCATCGTTAAAACTTCTGAAAAGTGAAATGGTAGAATTTCTTTGATTTATATACTCATTCATCAAATCGGAAAGATTTCGTCTGTTAAAATTTGCCGCTTTCACATATTTGTTTTCATCGAAACCGGGAAGATTTTTTGTTTCTCCTCTTGCAATACACATCGCACGATATGCTAAAACTCTTTCAGTATCTAATAAATGACCAATTACTTCCTTCACAGTCCATTTTTCTTCAGCATAAGCATAATTTGCAGTTTCTTCATCAAAGTGCTTAATCACATTTTGTAATTCGAGAGTTTGCGCTTCAAGCTGCTTAATTGGATCATCGTCTACAATATGTACTAAATAATTTTCGTAATACGATGGGTAAGTTCCTTTTTCGGGTTTTTTCGTCTTATCTCCTTTTCTTCACTCCCAAATTTTTACTTCAAATAATCCCTCAGAGTTTGCTACACCTCTAAACATTCCGGGCGTATTAAACACCATTGCAGAGCTTCCGTTTTTATCAACAGCAATTACTCCGCCGTCGCCCGGATTAAATAGTTCATGCACAACTTCATTTGCTGCTTGCTCAAGAGAATAATTTTTGTACTCCATCAATGCAGAAATGTTAAATGCAGCCATGTGGCGGATAAACTGTTCACCTTTGCCGGTACCCGATACGGCACATGTATTATTATTTGCATAATTGCCGGCTCCGATAATTGGAGTATCGCCAACTCTGCCGGGTAATTTATTTGTAAGCCCTCCGGTGGAAGTAGCCGCAGCTAAATTTCCGTGCTTATCCAATGCGACACAACCAACAGTTCCCTGTTTACTTTTCTCAAGCTCTTTCTGCCATTGCAGATATCTTTTCTCAGTGTTGAAATATTCGGCATCTTCAAACTTAACGTTCATCTTCTTACCAAACGCTTCGGCGCCCTCGGCAGTTAATAAAATATGCGGAGTATTTTCCATTACAAGTCTTGCAAGCGAAACAGGATTTTTTATTAGCTTTACCGCCGAAACAGCTCCTGCTGCTAAATTTTTACCATCCATTATAGAAGCATCCAATTCATGTGTGCCGGCGGAAGTATAAACCGCTCCTTTACCTGCATTGAACCGGGGATCATCTTCAAGATAATTCACAACTTTTTCGACCACATCAATACTTGCCGTACCTTGTTCTAAAAGATCTCTACCCAGGCGCAGTGCAGTTTCAAGTGAAGTAAAATAATCTTCTTTTACTGAGTCAGGTAAGTCTTTGCTAATAGTTCCTGCGCCTGCATGAATTACGATTGTGTATTGCTCTGAGCTGCTGCTTTTTGTCTCACGGCTTGGAAGATTTATTATTTGAGTAAGGATAAAGATCAATAATGTAGCTAAAACTAAAATTATACTTTTCATTTTACATCCTTGTTGAAATTATAATCTAACTTTTCTTTTAAACGAATTAAAAATTCTTTCTGCGCAGAATTTATTTTCTTCGATGCTTCGGAGAAATCGAAGAATCCCCACTTATCTATTTCGGGAAACGATGTAACCCTGCCGGACTTTGGAGGCCATTCCATATCGAAATGGTTGCTCTTCATATCGGCAGGATCGAAATAACGGCTTTCAAAAGCCCACGCATATACAATCTTACCGCTTTTTTGTACAACCCAGCCGAGGTCGATATAGTTGCCCGCGGGAGTTAAGCCGGTTTCTTCAATAAATTCTCTTTTCGCTGTCTCTAACATTTTTTCTCCTTCTTCGACAAGCCCCTTGGGAATACTCCAAAACCCATAATCCTTTTTCTTAAAATAAGGACCGCCCGGATGAACTAGAAAAATTTGAAGTTCCCCTTCATTTATTCTGTACATCAACAAACCTGCGCTTATACTGCCGTTCATAACTAATAAGCCTTAAATTTTATGTGTCAATATAATTTCTTAATTATTAAATTGTAAAGTAATAGTTTAAAATAAAATGAACATAATATTTCCAATAGCGGTTTTATTTCTGAATACATCACCTGCGCACATTGCTGCATCCACTGAGAATGAGATCGATGATAGTCAAATTACATTATATCTTGTTAAGCAGCGATGGCACACGGGATTGGTTATAGAGACATCAAGAGTAGACACAACTCTTTGGCACGATATAAAAGATTTTCAACACTCCAGACATATTGACGTTGGATGGGGTGATGCGGCCTTTTATCAGTATCCCGATTTCGATGTTGAGCTTGCCATTAAAGCATTGTTCTTCCCTACTCCTTCAGCATTAAGGATAGAGGGATTTAATTTCCCGGTTAGAGAGTATCTTGAAATGTGCGATGTTGCACTTGAGTTGAAGGTGAGTGAAGAAGGATTTCGAAAAATTTGTAAGTTCATTCAAAATACTTACCATCACGATGAAGACGAAAATTTTGAGATTTTAAGTTCGAGGTTTGCCGGAAACATAAAGTTCTATAGAGCTAACGGTAAATACCACATTTTCAACACATGCAACACGTGGATGGCTGAGTGTTTAGCCGAAGGAGGAATAAAAATTCATAAGCAGATAGTTCTCGCCGAACAGTTATTCAGAGAAGCGGAAGATATTGGACGGGTGGTTTATGTGAGAGAGTAAAAGAACATAGCATTTAATGAAAATTCAAGACTTTGTCCATGACATTTGGTATTTTATGGATAATCAATAGAAAAAAAATTGAATAAAAATCAATGACAGAATCGCTTGTTCAATGGGCTTTACTTTATAACTTAGATCATCTCTCTACTATGTTGGGATTCGATATTTCTAAAACTGTAGGACAAGAAATCACTACTGATTTTGGAAGAATTGATTTTATAGTAGCTAATTCATCAGGAAAACATTTGATAGTAGAACTCGAAACTTTATTGAATACTAAGAACAAATTAAACTACTGTTTCAATCAAATTGTAAATTATAAAAATGTAAGGTTCACAGAAAATACAGAGTATTGTATTTTATATGCAGAAGAAACAAATAAAACCAATAGGTTGTTGGTTGAAAAATTTGGTGTTGAAAACAAGATAATAGTAAAGACCTACTCACTCAACGATGCCCAAAAGCTCTACTCTAATGCAATTGAAAAGTTATCTCTCAATGTAGGTTTAGCATTACCTAGTCCTAAGAATTATACGATTTGTTATCTTCGTTGGTTAAACAAAGTAATGAAAACCTTTATCGATCGACAAAAGGATTCACTTACATTTAATGAAATTTTTTATCCCTTTAGAAGTCGCACCAATAGTCGCACTAACTTTAATTGTCATGTTCAACTAGCATCAGATTTTGAATTAATTGAATTAAGTGATAGAAATTATCACATAACGAATTTGGGTAAAGCATATATTAAAAATTTTAGTCCCTATCTTTTCACGTCTAGAAATGTTTCATCGATAAATTTGACAAATGAACAAAAGAGATTATTATTATCCATACTTACAAACGGAAATTGGGAAAACAAAGTTCATAAAGTGAATATTTACTGGTTTCTAAGATTTTTAGAAGTAACTGGCGGATCATGGTTACCCAAAAAGGATAATTTTGATTTTGAAAAGTTGGAAATTGCGAAAGGATTATTCAAAGTTACTTATAAAGGTAGAACCATGAGGGAATTTTTAAATTGGTGTTATAATTATTGTACAGAATTAGGATTAGTAGAAAAAATAAAATCTTCAAGCGATTATGATCAAATTATTCTTACTCCATTGGGTATTGAAGTTAACAATATTTTTAGCTTAGATCTTACAATTAAAAAAAGCCGGATGAATTTAAATTTTAAATACTTAGACTAATGAAAAACGAACAAATTCATAATATATGCCTAACTAACCAAGACCTCTTAACTGATCTAGGCAAAAAATTATATGCTAAAATAACAGAAATTGATCGGGAAGGAATTTATAATTTTACCGAACAAGATTGTATTGATTATCTAACCATTGCGATTAATACTCGAACATTAAGCATATTCGGAAGGGAATTACCAACTATCTACGGAAAGCTCGAAAAAATTTTAAAAGTTAAACTTGAGCCTGTCCCTGATAAATGGGAAGGACTATATAATGTTGATTTTTTTATTAATATAAATGATCGATATATCGGATTAAAGATTGAATATTCACTAGATGGGATACAACGTTCTCAATCTTATAAAGTAATAGCGGTTCAACAAAAAAAACACAATAAATTTACTAAAACCTTTGGCGGAAGAGTTTTTATTATTTTTTTCAACCAGAATAAATGGTAAAAAGGAAATTGTAAATAAAGAAGTTACCGAAGAAATCAAATCCGAAATTCAACGATTGAAAAATTTAAACGAGTAGGCGTTAGCTCAATAGACACTTCATCCCTCCCCCGAAAATATTTTTAGCCCCGCTATTCCTACCACGATTAGAAAAATAAAAAACAACCGCACTAATTCTTTAGATTCATCAAAAATCATAATTCCTAGAATAGCCGTGCCTATTGCGCCTATGCCTGTCCATACCGCATAAGCTGTTCCCACAGGAATCGTTTTAACCGCTAATGCCAACAGCCCCATGCTTGCAATCATCGAAATTATTGTGAAGATTGAAGGGGTAAGTTTTGTGAAACCGTCGGAGTATTTTAGTCCGATTGCCCAGGCTATTTCTAGAAGTCCTGCGATAAATAGATACAACCATGCCATAATAATCGCTATTACTTTCTTTGTTTAATGTTAGTTAGTAACTCAACTTATGTAAGTAAGTGTAAAACCTCCGAGGTTTTGTCAATCAGTGTATTCTTAAACTTTTTTTTTCATAATCAAAAATATTTTCGTAAAATCATTCATTGAAACCTCGGAGGTTTGGCAATTTGTGTAACATGACTTAGCAACACAGCTTAAAATAAAATTTTGATTTAAAGAAATAGAAGTCACTCCGTTTCAAACTTTGGTGGATTTTTCCAATCTATCGGTGCTACTTCCAGAGAATATTTTAATCTTGGCAGCACAACAAACTCCCACGCACTTGAAAAATATTCAAATGCTTTATCCCATTCATCGCCTTCACCCCAGCCGTCGTGTGTTAAAACAACTTGCGTCTTGTTTTGATTTAATTCTGTTAGACTTATGAGTACGTGAGTTTTTTGCCCCCGCACTTGCGAGAGTACCGGCGGTGCATTCCAGGTAAAGGAAAGCATCTTATTTTCCTGGAAGGCTAGTATGGTATTATTTTCACCGCCCTTTGATCCATATTCTGCTTCGGGAATAAAATACATCTCATAAGCGCCGTCAACTTCCAATTCTATCTTACAGTCGGGTGCAAAAAATGATTTAACACCTTCTTCGGTAGCCCATGCAAGCCATACCTTTTCTGCCGGTGCATCGATAATAATTTCGCACCTAATTTCTTTACCGGCATTTTGCGCCAACAATAAATTTGAAACCAATATGATTATTAAGATGAATATTCTATTCTGCATTATAATTCTCCTGCAATTAAATTATTTATAGTTTAATTAGATGTATTGTGATCAAGAATAGAAATCAATGTTTCCGCATCAATATTTCCACCGCTAAGGATGATACCTATCCTTCCGCTAAGATTTTGCTTGCGGCTTAAGAGTGCGGCTAAACCGAGCGCACCGGATGGTTCAACAATAATTTTGAGCCTGAATAATATAAGCTTTACTGCTTCAATAATATTTTCTTCGGATACAGTTGTCATTTCATCAACGTACTTCAACACCAGCGGAAAAGTTATTTGCCCTAATGAGGCAGTTCTTGTTCCGTCGGCAATTGTGAGAGGATTTTTAACAGTGTGCAGTACTTTTGTGTTGAACGACTTGGTTGCATCATCGGCAAGTTCCGGTTCCACACCGATGACTTTGCATTTAGGATAAATATTCTTTGCGGATATTGCCGAACCGCTCAAAAGCCCGCCGCCTCCACACGGAACTAATAAAATATCGAGGTTCTTTGCTTCTTCAAAAAATTCTAAAGCGACTGTGCCCTGTCCGCATACTATATTCAAGTGATCGAAAGGCGGAATTAAAGTATAACCATTTTTTGCGATAAGCGCTTGCGCAACTTCTTCCCTTATTTCTGTTTTGGAATCGTAATCAATCACTTTTGCACCATAAGCTTCGGCTGCGGCTCGTTTAGTTTTTGGAGCATTCACCGGCATTACGACAGTTGTATTTATGTTAAGCAATTTTCCTACAAGAGCAATTGCCTGAGCGTGATTACCGGAAGAATAAGTTATTATCCCCTTTGATTTTTCATAATCCGTTAATTGCACTACTGCATTATAAGCACCTCTGAATTTGAACGCACCTGCCCGCTGAAAATTTTCACACTTGAAAAATATTTCGGCACCGAAAATTTTATTTAAAGAACCGGAGGTTAATACCGGGGTTCTGTGAACCGTATTTTTTAATCTTTCTCTTGCTTCCTTAATTTTTTCGAATAGTGCATCCATAAGATATCCGGTTATACTAAGTGAATTGAGATGTTATAAAATTAGTTTTGATCAGAATGAATTACCTTACTTTAAAATAATCATTCTTTAAAACACTTTAAAAGAAAAAGGCGTCTTAACAACGCCTTTTTTATCGATACCATAAATTCAACAAAATTACTTCATCAGCATGAGCTTAAGTGATTTATTAAAATTATTTCCTGTGGCAAGAAAGATATAAACTCCGCTTGAAACAGCTTCGCCATTGTCGGTCTTACCATCCCAAACTAATTGAATACTGTTCCGATGAATACCGCCGTTTAACTCAAATGTTTTTACCACCTGTCCAAGCATGTTGTAAATTCTAAATGAAACGTTGGAAGCGTCAAAGTTCTTTGGCAGTTCAATCATTATTTTGGTCTGTAAATTAAATGGATTCGGAAACGCTTGAATTGATAAGCTGTCAATGTCCTTCTCATCTTCGAATTCATCTTCAACTGAGACAAATTTGGTTTCGTCAAGACAAGTCATACAAGCAAGAATTGTATCGTTAGGTTCAAGACATAAAAATGCGGAATAAGTAGAAAGTACACGGTTAGAAAGGCTCTCATCAACTATTTCATCAATCAAAGGATTTGTTAAGGGCTGTGCTTCAAGTGTACTGATATAATTTCCTGCCCATATTTTATTTGTTAAGCTGTCATTAGCTTCCAATTCACTCAAATTGAATGATAACGATTGTGAAAAAGTATTTCCTCTGAATACTCCTGCTGTCTGTATCTTGAAGCTGGAAGAACCAATAAATTTTCCAATTTGTATTACAGGAGTGTTGAGATATATTGTTGACTGCGTTCCCAAATTAAATCTTCCAAAACAGAAACCATCTTCCATAGTTGTGTGGAGATCGAAAGAGCTAATGAATCCGTCAAGCGATTGGATAAGCTCGCTTAAAATTTGGCTTAGCGATTGCCCTGAACGCATGTGACTATAGCTTCCCTTGGATGTTCGTGTAATATTCAAATAAAAATATTCGTTGCCATAATAATATCGATTGTTAAAATAAGAATAGGAGTAATTAGTATTTGCTAAATCTCCTACAAACACCGGCGGAAGCGGATTAACTGTATTTTTTAGCTGATCTAGTAAATCATTTGCAGCTCTATAATCTCCAAGCTGATCTGCGCTTGTTAATAACAATATACTGCCATCCATTCCGGTTTCTTTGATAAATTCTACTCCGTTTTGAATAAGTGCAGGTAGAGTGCTGTAATTCGGAAGAGGATTTGAAGCCAAACCTGAAAATAATTCTACTATTGCCGAAGAATCTGCACTAACCCAACCGCTTCTAACTCTTTTGATGGTAGTTCCGGAAAGAATAAGATTGAATGAATCCTTTTCGGTAAGATTGGATACCAGATAATACTTAAGAGAATTAATAATCTCGTCTTGTGAAAGCGTAGTTTTCGTAACATCGTAATCCAGAAGTACAGCAATCTTCCTATCATAGTTGAGCGAGAGGGCTTTTGAAGGCAGAAAAGCTAACTGATAAAATCCTTCCCCTCCTTTTGACATCGTGCTTAAGTATATTCCATCATGTAAAGGAGAAGCAAGGGAAATTGCAAGGGAAGAATATACTTTATCGCCGGGTACCCATGCATCGTAATAATGACCGGCAATAACATCTGATTTCGATTCAAAGTTAATCAATGGATCTTGAGGTATTGCCGGATTTGACCATTGAGCTGAAGGCCAAAAGAGTACGTTAAAATTATTGAGTGTATATCTTGAGGTTCTCAACAAGTTCATCGGCAGCATCGCAGAAATAGAATTGGAAGTCAATTGTGCCGGAACTAAGTATGTAAGCTTTACTTTTCTCGATTGGTTTCCCGCCATTGGGAAAATACGTAATTCATATTGCGTTTTACTTCGCTTAAATAAGATGGCAGGATCCCGCCTTCTTTTTACAATGTCCTCATAAATTGCGGAAGCTTTCCATATATCTAATATTTCACCTCTTATGATATCGTCTTCAACCCACAACCATAAATCGTGAATAATGGAATTTTGAGGCAGGTCAAAATAAAATTCTACTTCAAGGGTATCATTAACGTTGAAATACAAACCTTTAGCTGAGAAAGTAAGATATAACCCTATTTCCATGTACATACCTTGGGGTCTTACCGAGATGACCGCATTTTCAATTGTTCCCTGTCCGCTTCTCCAGGAATTTTGAGGATCGAGGACACGCAGATAGTCATATCCGTAGCTTATAACATTAAAGGAGAATAGGATAAAAACGAATAACCATAAAATATTTTTTTTCATAACTCACCTATAGAAAAAAATAAATTAAATCTTTAAGAATTAAATGAAAGAGAGGCTCATATCGAAATGAATACCTCCCCTATCAAAGCAGTACAAACTTAAGCAATTATTAACTTTAAAAATTAATTCAGGATGGGCAGCTTAATTGATAGTTCCATTTAAGACTGTTTTAAGATATTTGCCCGTCCACGAGTTTTTATTAAGCGAGATTTCTTCCGGCGTGCCGACAGCAACCACTTCTCCGCCTCTTTCTCCGGCTTCCGGACCAAGATCGATAACATAATCGGCACTTTTTATTACTTCTAAATTATGTTCTATAATCACAACCGAGTTATTTCTCTCGATTAATAAATTGAAACAATTAAGCAGTTTTGAAATATCGTCAAAGTGAAGTCCGGTAGTAGGTTCATCAAAAATAAAAAGAGTATGTTTCCTTTCGCTTTGAGAAGTTAGATGAGCAGCAAGCTTTACTCTTTGTGCTTCGCCGCCAGATAAGGTGTTAGATGGCTGTCCTAATTTAATGTAACCCAAACCAACATCCGAAAGTATTTTAAGAGGTTTTAAAATTTTGTCGTTACCTTTGAAGTATGGAATAGCCTCATCGACAGTCATTTCAAGAACATCAATTAAATTTTTTCCGCGGTAAGTGATTTCTCTTATTTCTTTTTTGAATCGGGTGCCGCCGCATTCTTCGCACACTAAATAAATATCTGCAAGAAATTGCATTTCAACTTTTATCAGTCCGTCGCCGGTACAAGTTTCGCATCTGCCGCCGGGAACGTTGAACGAAAAATAACCCGGTTTGTAACTCCTCGCCTTTGCCTGATGTGTGGATGCGAAAAGTTCGCGTATGTGTTCAAATGCTTTTACATAACTGATAGGATTAGACCGTGGTGTTTTACCAATAGGAGATTGATCTACAATTTCTATTTCGTCAATAAATTCGTGACCCGAAATATCGTCGAACCTGCCTACTTTATGTGGATTAAATCCTAATCTCTTCGATATACCTCCGTAGAGGATATCGTGAATTAATGTGCTTTTGCCTGAACCGCTCACACCGGTTATTACTACAAATTTGTTCAAAGGAATTTCAACATCAATCTTCTTTAAATTATTTTCTTGAGCGCCCTTTATCATAATCGATTTCGTTTTTTTTGTTCTTCTTCTCATCGGTAAGGGAATTTTTAAAGCACCCGATAAATATTTCCCTGTAAGTGAAGCCTTGTTATTAACAATATCTTTGAACGTTCCCATTGCAACAATTTCACCGCCGTCCTTCCCTGCTTTTGGTCCCATATCTATCAGCAAATCTGCTTCTCTTATCATTTCGGGATCGTGCTCTACCACAAGAACGGAATTCCCTATATCACGAAGATTCTTTAACAACCCTATCAGCCGTGCATTATCTCTGGGATGAAGACCGATACTAGGTTCGTCAAGAACATAAAGAGTTCCTACCAACGATGAACCTAAAGATGTTGCAAGATTAATCCTTTGCGTTTCACCTCCGGATAAAGTGCTGCTTAATCTATCCAAAGTTAAATAACCTATACCGACATTGTTAAGAAAGGTAAGTCTTTTAATAATTTCTTTTAGAATTCTTTCACCTACCAGCGAATCATAATCCGATAGCTGCAGATTTTCAAAAAACTTTAGCGAGTGTTCGATAGGAATTTTTACCAAATCATAAATCGATTTACCTCCTACTTTTACTTGCAATGCTTCTCTACGCAGCCTTGAACCTTTGCATGCCCTGCAGGTAGAATATCCTCTGTAACGGCTAAGCATTACACGAACGTGTATTTTATAAGTTTTACTTTCAAGCTTCTCAAAAAATTTATCTGTTCCTTTGAAATCTCCGAATCCTTTTTGGATTAATGATACTTGCTCAGGTGTTAAATCCTTATAGGGTACATTTAATGGAATACCGTACTGCTTTGCATTTCTAATTAGATCTCGTAAATGAGAGCCGTATTTTGCCGAGCGCCAGGGTGCAATTGCACCTTCTGCAATTGTTAAGGAGGGATTGGGCACAACGAGATTCATATCTATGCCTATCGTCTTGCTGAAGCCTTGACAAACAGGACAAGCACCAAACGGATTATTGAATGAAAAGAATCTCGGTTCGGGTTCTTCATATCTTATTCCGCAGCATTCATAAAATTTATTGAATTCTTTTTCTTCAGCACTGTCGGCATTAATTAAAATTAGTCTGTTGTCGCCTTCTTTAAACGTAACTTCAATAGCATCAAATAAGCGTTCTCTAGCTTTTCCTTTCATAAGCTTGAATCTTTCTACAATTACCCTGACATCTTCCTTCTTATCAGGGTATACCTCTTCTTCATTCAAATCAACCAAACGGTTGTTGAAAAATATTCTGAAGTATCCTCGCTTTTTTAACAAGTCAACTTCTTGCTTTATTGTTTTTCCGGGATGCTCATGGATAGGAAAGCATAGATAAAATTTTGTACTCTCAGGCTGCTGCTCAAGCCAATCGGTAACAGTAGCTGTGGTTGCTTTTTTTACTTCGTTACCGCAAGTGAAACAAATTGTTTTTCCTATACGAGCGAAGAGTAGTCTTAAATAATCATATACTTCAGTGGTTGTTCCAACGGTTGACCGCGTATTACGTGCACCGGTTTTTTGTTCGATTGCAACGGCAGGACTAATGCCTTGAATAAACTCCACATCAGGTTTATTCATTCGTTCAAGGAATTGGCGTGCATAGGCAGATAAACTTTCCACATATCTTCGCTGCCCTTCGGCATATATCGTATCGAATACTAAAGAAGACTTACCGCTTCCGCTTACTCCGGTAAATACTATCAGCTTGTTGCGGGGAATCTCAAAGCTTAAATTTTTAAGATTATGCTCTTTGGCTCCTCGTACTATTATTTTCTTTTCAGTTTTGGGATTATTTTTCATAAAAGTACCAATATCCGGCATGAAATAAATTTAGCTTTCTAAATTACAAAATTTATTGTTACCCAAACGCAGAATTTTTTATATATGAAATATTGGGATGCACCGGATTTAGCTAAATCGATTATGCTCTTGAGTTGTTTGCAGCTAATAGTTCTTTTTATTTTATTTGTTACACCGAGCGACACTGAGTCTACGCCGAGTTCCACAGAGTAAAAATCTCTGTGGAATTCTCTGTGCTACTACGTTAAAAAAGTTTGTTTTTTCAGCAAACATTTTTGTTGCTCTATATACGGTACTTTTGAACTCTCTCTGCCAAAGGCATCCCTTTGGGATAAT